>JANQKY010000083.1 GCA_028280885.1 Tepidamorphus sp. | reverse complement strand
AAGGGAGAACGGTCCCGTCCGTCCGTACCCGGGCCGGTGGCCACCGGCCCGGGTACACCGCTCAATCTCTCACAGAACGGTCAGAACAACATGCAAGGGCGCCGCAGCCGGGCAGGCAATCCTGCGCACAGATGTGTCCCACGCCCTGGCCATTAAACCAGACAGCAGTGGGACAAGCCGGGCAATGACCGCGGCGGATTTCTGAACCACCGCCAATCCCGCATCCATAAGGACGCACCACAGATCATCGCCGCACAATCCCGCGCCAAACCGATTGACACCCGCATAAATATTATTTAACAATACCGTTAATTAATGGAAATCGAAAACATGCTGACTGCCAACACCCGGCTCTCCGAGACCTTCGCCGCGCTGGCCGATCCGACCCGGATCGCCATCGTCGAGCGGCTGGCGCGCGAGGGTGACCGCACCGCCGGCGAACTGGCCGAGCCCTTCGCCATCTCCAAACCGGCGATTTCGCGCCATCTCGCCGTGCTCGAACGCGCCGGGCTGATCGAGCGCAAGGTCGACCGGCAGTGGCGGCGGATTTCGATCCGGCCGCAGGCGCTGTCCGGCCTCGCCGACTGGATCGACACCCAGCGCCGCTTCTGGTCGGGGTCGCTCGACCGCCTGGAAAGACTGCTGGAAGAACCGGAAGGAAACAGAACATGAGTGTCGACCAACTGCTTGGAGACGACGTTCTGGAAATCGAACGCCACTTCAAGGCGCCGCCCGGACGCGTGTTCGATGCCTGGACGAAGCCGGAGCTGATCTCGCAATGGTGGGGCCCGGACGGCTACCGGGTCAGCGAGCATCAGATCGATGCGCGCGAAGGCGGGCGCTGGCGGGTCGTGATGGAATCGCCGCAGGGCAGCCGTCATACGGTCGGCGGCGTCTACCGGGCGATCGAGGGACCGCAATTTCTCGAGTTCACCTGGGCCTGGGAACAGGAAGACGGAACCTGCGGCCACGAAACCGTGGTGTCGGTCCGCTTCACGCCGGCGGCCGACGGCACGACGATCGTGCTGACCCAGAAGCCGTTCGAAACCCGCGAGGCCCGCAACGCCCATCGCGGCGGCTGGTCGTCGACGCTCGATTGCCTGGAACGGCTGGTCGGCTAAGCAAAGACTGGCCGGCCAAGCGAAGACCGGGCATCATCACGCCCCCAACGGAGGACCCCGCCATGGCCACCCTGCAGATCTACGGGCTGCCGCCCAGCACCTATGTCAGAACCTCGCGCATGGCCGCGCTCGAAAAGGGCGTCGATCATGAACTCGTCCACGCCGCGCCGCACACGCCGGACCTCACCGCGATCAGCCCCTTCGGCAAGATGCCGGCGATGCGCCACGGCGATGTGACGCTGTTCGAATCGCACGCGATCAACACCTATATCGACCGCGCCTTCGATGGCCCGCCGCTTAGCCCCGCAGACCCGAAGGCCTACGCGCGGATGGAGGAATGGGTCTCGGCGGTCAATACCGCGATCGATCCGCTGATGGTGCGCAAATACCTGTTCGCCTACGTCTTTCCGGGAACCGAGGACGGCAAGCCGGACCGCGCCCGCATCGAAGCCAGCCTGGAAGAGCTCGACAGGCAGATCGGCATCCTCGATGCGGCACTCGCCGACAGCGACTATCTGGCCGGCGGCTCCTTAAGCCTTGCCGATCTCAACCTGCTGCCGATCATCCACTATTGCAGCGGCATGCCGGAGAGCGGCGAGAAGATAAAGGCGACGAGCAACCTGGCGGCCTGGCTCGACCGCATGAACGAACGCGACAGCGTCCAGGCGACGGTTCCGCCCCAAGGAAACTGATCGCAAACCGATCCCACCCGGTGTGGCGGACCGGTGCATGACGCGCCGGTCCGAGCGACTATCGCTGACCTTGCGGAAATGGTATTGAACGGGTCCGAACTCCGAAGGCTGTCGACCAACAGGGGGACAGCGACCGTGCTTGAGAAGTGCGCTCCGCGGGCTGCGGCCCTCGCCGCCCTGTTTTTGCTCTCCGCCTCCAGCGCCGCCTGGTCGGAAAACGATGCTCCCCGCACCATGCGGGCGCCGGCGGATCTGGCGATGCCGGCAACATCGAAGAGTACCAAGTGCACGCCGACCATTTCCAAGATGGTCACGGAGACGACGGCCTTCGACACGACGTCCAGTTCCTATGTCACCGTCCGCGGATCCAGCAAGTCGATCAGGGTCGGAGGCAGGAAGCCCAGTTGCGTTATCGTGACCCTGTCATTCGAAGGCCTGGCAAGGCCGGACGGGATCGGCAACATGGCCGTTCGCGCCCATATCGCAGGTGTCGGCGGCCCTCACCCGCCGAGCTACTTCGTCACCGGCCGGTTTGCCTCAAACAGCAGCTTCTATCGCCTTTACACCGCGCAGTTCCTCTTCCCCAATGTCCGGCCGGGCAGACACACGGTCGAAATGCAGGTCGCGGAAATCGGCGGCGGCGAGGCGACCGAGGGCAACCGGGCCATGCGCATTGAATATGCGAGATAGCGACGAGACCGCCGCCCTGGGCAGCGGGCCGTGACAGCCCGCAGCGAACGTGCGAACCTGTAAGACGTCGCACAAACCCCGATCCTCGAAAGTGAGCTTCATGACGCCCCAACGAATGGCCGGCCTGCCGGCAGCCCTGACCCTGTCCGCCGTTTTTTGGGCTGGTCTGTGGGCCGGATTGTCGACCGCCGATGCGCAGGCACAATCGGCTGTGCCGGACGCCACGCCCGGAGCGGCTTTGGACACCGCCCCGCCTGCCGAAGACGAGGTCGTCAAGGCCAATTGCCGGCCGAACGCGATGAAGGTGCGGGCTACCGCTTCGGAAGACAGCTTTCCCGAGAAGAAATGGAAGGCGGACAAGGTTACAAAGACGACCATCAAGGTCGGCGGCAGGAAGCCGAGTTGTGTTCTCGTCTCGATGAGTTTCGAAGCCGTCGCGTCACCCGATGATGGCGGCGGGTTTCGCGTTCGCGCGGTGATGGGCGGCTCCACGATCGCAAACCCGCAGTACTACTATCCGCAGGGCTACATACCGAATACGAGCGTCTATCGCAGCTACGCGGTCGAGTTCCTGTTCCCTAAGGTCGATCCGGGCCAGCATGTCGTCAAGATCCAGGTTGAGTCCTTCAACGGGAGGACATCGGAGCCCGACGGCAAGGCGACAATCAGAAACCGTCTCCTGAAGGTGCAGTACTCCAACTAGAGCATCGGGCGGTATATCAGATGCATTCTGCTTGTTTGCGCTGTGGCGATCCGGCGGTGAAACGACCGCAGCGCGATGCCGCGCATCGGGCAAGGGCGCTTCGCCGGGGTGCGCCCGGCGCAGACAAGCCCTCGCAGACAAGCCCTCCGGGACGGGCGGATTTGCGCCAATGCCAGCGCTTAGCCGCTCGACCGTATCGACGGATACGCCCTTCGCGACTAAGCTTGGCCCTGACGCAAATCCACTCCGTCAGAATGCGTCTGATGTATCGACCGATGCTCTAGGATCAGGTCCCCTCAGGTCGGCCGTTTGAAGGCCGCCCGCGCCGCTTCCGTCGGCTCGCGCCACTCGCAGCCCTCCAGGTGATCGTTAACGAGCCCCATCGACTGCATGAAGGCATAGACCGTCGTCGGCCCGACGAAACGCCAGCCGCGCTTTTTCAACGCCTTCGACAGCGCAGTCGATTCCGGCGTCTTGGCAAGCATGCGCATCGCGGCGTGGTCGATGCGCTCGGGCCGCGTCTCGGGCGCCGGCTCGTACTGCCAGATGAACGCGGCCAGCGACCCGGCCTCCACCTGCAGTTCCAGCGCCCGCTGCGCGTTGTTGATCGCAGCCGTGATCTTGCCGCGATGGCGGACGATGCCCGCATCCTGAAGGAGCCGCTCGACATCGTCCTCGCCGAAACCGGCGACCGTCGGAATATCGAACCCGGCGAAGGCCTTGCGGAAATTCTCGCGCTTGCGCAGGATCGTGATCCAGGACAGGCCGGACTGGAAGCCCTCCAGGCAGAGCTTTTCAAACAGCCTCTGATCGTCGCCGACCGGCCGGCCCCACTCCTCGTCATGGTAGCGCTGATAGAAGGGATCATCACCCGGCCACCAGCAGGACACCCGGCCGTCCTCACGCCGCATCAGCCCGTCGGCCACAGCCTCGCTCATCGCATATTCCTCATTCCAATCCGCCCGTGATTGAAGCCGAAACGGCACGCGCCGTCAAGAACATAACGGGAACAAATTTGACGGACCCGGCGTATTCCCGACGGCGGGCGTGACCAACCTTCACAGAAGCGGACTGACCAGCCGGAACGTGTTGTCGATGAAGCGGTGATGGATCGGCCGCTTGCGCCATTCCGCCGGATCGAGACGGACGGAGGCCTTCATGTAGTCCTCCTGC
Source organism: Tepidamorphus sp. (assembly GCA_028280885.1). Lineage (GTDB taxonomy): Bacteria > Pseudomonadota > Alphaproteobacteria > Rhizobiales > Tepidamorphaceae > Microbaculum. The sequence goes on along the minus strand of JANQKY010000083.1, from coordinate 5,824 downwards.
AGCGCCCGCAGCCGCCCGGTGAACTGCGCGCAATAGACGAACAGCGAGACCTCGTAGTTCAGCCACAGGCTGCGCATGTCGAGATTGACCGTGCCGAACATCGAGATCGCTCCGTCCGCCGTGATCGACTTCGTGTGCAGGAGGCCGCCCCGATAGAAGCGGATCTCCACGCCGGTCTCGAACAATTCGTCGTAATAGGTGCGGCTGGCGTGGCGGGACAGGTAGGAATCGATCTTTTCCGGCAGGATCAGCGTCACCGCGACGCCGCGCCCCGCCGCCCCGCGCAAGGCCCTGAGCAGCGCCTCGTCGGGCACGAAATAGGGCGTCGTCAGGATCAGTTCCTCGCGGGCGGCGTTGATCAGCGCCAGCAGCATCAGCAGAATGCCGTCGCCGGTCTCGCCGGGGCCAGACCCGATCACCTGCATATGCGTGTCGCCCATCGGCCCGTGCAGGTGCAGATTGGCGCTCTCGACGAGCTGATCGACCGTCTCGCCGGTCTCCAGCGCCCAGTCGCCGATGACGGTGGCGGCGAGAACGGGCACGACCGGGCCGCGCAGCCGGACCATCGCGTCGACCCATTCGCCGACGCCCTTCTCGCGCTTGAAGAAACGCGGATCGACCAGGTTCATGCTGCCGGTCCAGCCGATCTCGCCGTCGATCACCACGATCTTGCGATGCAGCCGCAGATCGTTGCGCCCGAGCACCAGACGCCAGAGCCCGACCGGCAGGGCGACCGTCACCTCGACGCCGGCCGCCTTCAGCCGCGCCGGCTGGTCGCCGCGCAGCCACGGCCGCGAGCCGATATGGTCGACCAGCACCCGGCAGGCAACGCCCCGGCCGGCCGCCCTGATCAGCGCCTCGACGACGAGATCGGCATCGCCGCCGGCATTCCAGATATAGAACTCCATCAGCACGCTGATCTCGGCGGTGTCGATATCGGCGGCGATGCCTTTCAGGATCTCCGCCGGCGTCGTCAGCAGGGCGAATTCGGAGCCGCCGACGGTCGCCGTCCCCGCCACCGTGCGGCCGAGACTGTCGAGGCCGCGCGCCCGCGAGGTATGCTGCGACCAGTCGACATCCGCATAACCCTCGCCGATGATCGCCTCCGACATCTGCCGGTAGCGGGCGCGCAGGTGGCCAAGCCCGCGGGCCCGCTTGCTGCCGATGCGCCGCTCGCCGATCATCATGTAGATCATCGCCCCGACGAACGGCACGGCGGAAACCAGCATCACCCAGGCAAGCGCCACCCCGGTCGCCGGCCGGTTCATGATGACCCGGACCCCCACCAGGACGATCAGGCAGATATGCAGGACCGCGGTGACGGTCAGCGATTGAAAGAACATTGGAAGAAACTGGCCATGTCGCCTGTCGATTGGGTCACAGGCGACGTTTATTGCCTATTCGAGGCGATCAGGCGAGTCGCCAGTTGCAGCGTCATCAGCTGTTCCGGGCTGAAGTAGAACAACTCCTCCTTCGGCGTCTCCATGGCATGCATCCAGACGTGCGGATCGACGCCCATCTCGACCAGGGTGCGCTGGATTTCGGCCGAAACCCGCTGGGCATTGTCCATGCCGTCCTGCGCCGACATCGCCCGGCTCGACGCCGCCGAGACGCGATGCACGCCGACCGAGGCATCGGTCGCGACCGTGCGGTCGATGCCGCCGGCCAGGATCAGCGGGCAGGAGGAGGCGCAGTAGCCGCCCGATTCGACGAAGGTCGAGAAGCCGTGGTCGCGGATCATGCCGGAAATCGCCAGCGCATCGCCGACCGACCCGCCCGGCGAGTTCAGCACCACGGTGTTGACATAGTCGCCGCGCTTGTCGATTTCGGCGGCGAACCGCTCCGCCGCCCCGGCATCGATCGCCCCCTCCAGGACGAGACGTCCGCCGGAGACCAGCTCGAAGCGGGCCGGCGCGCTGAGCGCCTCGGGCGAGGCGAGGACGGGATGCGGCGGCACGTTGTCGCGCGGCGACGGCAGATAGGGCTCGACGGCGGGCGCCGCGCCCGGAAGCGGCGCGGCCCTCTGGTCCGCCGTGCGCATCTGCGCCAGATCGACGCCGAGGATGATGGCGGTCGCAACCAAGAGGCCGCGAAACAGCCATTTCAGGATCGTCTCGTCCGGCCGCCCACCGAGGACCCGGAGGACCGCGCGGCCGGCGCTGCTCGTCACGTGCGGCGGCCCGCCGTCGGACACGGCCGGACCGCGGTCGGCCGCCCGATCATCAGCCGACCGGCCGTCGCCTGCGAGACTCATTCGCCCGCCCCCGTCCGGCTCGAAGCGGTTGACGAGGATGCCGTCAGGGGCGTCACCGTCGCCTTCTTCTTGTCCGCCGGCCCGTCCGGATTGTCCGCCTGGGCGGTCTCCTCGGGCAGCGCGCCGGGCGTGTCGTCTCGTTTGTCCGGTCCGCCCCCCTGCCCGGCCCCCGGCCCACCCGCTGGCCCGCCGGGTCCGATCAACCGCGCCTCGTCCTCGACCTCGCGCAGGATGCGGGCGGCGGTGATCAGGTCGGCAGCGCTCATCGTGGCGGCCTCGGCCGGCTCCTCCTCGCGGCGGATGCCGGCATGGACGACGCAGAGCATCAGGATCAGCACCGCCGGCAGCAGGTCGATGGAAATGGCGCCGGCCCAGCTCGGCAGGAAATCGGGCGCGTAGCGCAACACGGCCTCGGCCGTCGTCAGCGGCTCGAAGCGCTCCGGCCGGACTGGCTCGGCGGCCAGGATCTCGCCCGCGGCCTCGGCAAGCGCCTCGGATTGCGCGGCGACGGCGGCTTCCACATTGCCGACCACCAGCGTCTGCCGCTCGGCCAGATCGACGGAGCGGCCATCGGCGACCGGGGCGATGAAGCCGCGCGCCAGGTCTTCGGCGGCCCGCTTCACCGACGGCGCGACCGAGGTCTGCTGCATGGCGGCGATGACGCCCATCAGCGCCATCGAATCGGCTGCGAACCGGTCGCTCCTCGGATTGATCGGCCCGCGCGCCGAAACCAGTTCGCGCATCCGCGCGATATGGGCGCTGCCCTCTTCGAACAGCGTCGCGACCTGCGTCCGAGAGGCCTCGACCTCGTCGGCCAGCCCGTCGAGTTGCCGCGCCATCTGGCTCAGGAGCTGCACGACGGTGCCCGACCCGGAGGTGCCCGTCAGCGAGCCCTGCACGCGCTCGTCCTCGGCCAGCTGGGCAAAGCGCAGCGAGGCCATCTGGATATCGGGCAACAGGCTCTGGGCGGCGAGCGCATTGTTATGGGCGCGGTCGAGGTCGGTCGCGAATTGTTCGAGCTTGTTGGCGAGATGCTGCTCGAGCGCCGCCGAGCCCGCCAGCGCCGCCGCGTTCAGCCAGGACGACATGGCGATGATCATCAGCGAGCCGATTCCCATCGCCAGCACCAAGAGGACCCGGCTCACCCCGTCGCGCACATGCGGCAGGAAGCGCATCAGATAGGACCAGAAGGCATAGATGCCGATCGACACGGCGGCCGAATAGATGATCGCGGCGAAGAACACGAGCAGCGCCGAGCCGTCGAGCAATTCGCGCACGCCCAGATAGGTATAGACGCCGCTCGCCAGCGCCAGCACGCCGAGCGTCGTCTTGGTCGTGATGTCGAGGCTCGAAACGGCCTTCCTGAGCATCGTTGGTCCCTGCGCGCGGCGACGGGGTTCGGGCCGATCCACCTTGCCCGATCCCGGAAATCTTGGCGGACATACTCGTCGGGCGATGGTGCCAAAATATGGCGCGCGGGGATACGGGTAAGGGATTGTTAGGGTTAATGGGGGTTGGCAAATCGCCGCCAACCCGATGATCGCCGGCGAGGCTACAGCGAGCGAATATCGCTCCCGCCGATACCTATCTGTCCAGCGTCATATCGATGAACGCACCCAGCCCCTGCCGGTACGCCTCGCCGCTCACCCAGAAGCCGTCATTGTGACCGCCGCGTATCTCCAGGAACCGCTTGGGCTCGCCGGCTGCCTGAAACAGCGCCTCGCCCTGCGCAAACGGAATGATCTCGTCATCGCGGCTGTGGATGACAAGCACCGGTAGGGACACGGTCCCAAGGTATTCGGCGGTCGGAAACCGGAACCGGCTGAGCTGGCGCACCGGCAGCCAGGGATACAGTCTCGCCCCGAGATCCGGCACGGAGACGAAGCCGCTCTCGACGATCAGCCCGGCGGCGCCACCGTCCTGCTCGATATCGGCGGCAAGCCCCGCGGCAACCGCCGCACCGAGCGACCGGCCGAACAACACGATACGGTCCGGCGCGATACCGCGCTCGTTCGTCAGATAGCGCCAGGCGGCAACCGCGTCGCGTTTCAGCCCGGCCTCGGACGGCGCGCCTTCGCTCTCGCCATAGCCGCGATAGTCGAAGATCAGGGTGTCAACACCGAGCGCATTGAAGATCTGAAGTGATTCCAGGCGATGCGAGATGTTCCCGGCATTGCCGTGAAAGAACACAACCACGCCACGACCGGCGTCCGCCGGCACATACCAGCCCGCCAGCGAAACGCCGTCCGTCGTTTCGATCGTGACGGGCTCGTAGGCCAGGCCGATCGCGGAAGGATCGCGTTCAACGACCCGCGACGGCGTATCGGGCAGGAACAACAGGCGCGGCTGGAGGACATACATCGCCGCGACGATGACGCCGTATCCGAGAACGGCCGCGAGCAGGAGGGTTACAAGGTTGGACAGGGACACCGGCGGAGCGCTCAATCGCCCCGGAACGATCCCGACGGCCAGTGAAAGCCGAACAGGTCCAGCGCCGGATCGACCATCATCCGATCTTGCTCGATCATGATATCAGACCCGGCTCAGATCCTTTCTAAAGCCAGGGCCGCTCGTCCCCCGCCTTCGCCTCATAGGCGTCGATCATGTCGTGCTTCTCCATGGTCAGCCCGATGTCGTCGAGGCCGTGCAGCAGGCAGTGCTTGCGGAAGGGGTCGACCTCGAATTCGATCGTGCCGCCGTCGGGGCCGGAGATGGTCTGGCTTTCCAGGTCGATGGTGATCGTCGCGTTGGCGCCGCGGCTGGCGTCGTCCAGCAGCTTGTCGATCTCCTCCTGCGGCAGCTTGATCAGCAGCATGCCGTTCTTGAAGGAGTTGTTGAAGAAGATATCGCCGAAGGACGGCGCGATGACGCATTTGATGCCGTAGTCCATCAGCGCCCAGGGGGCATGCTCGCGCGAGGAGCCGCAGCCGAAATTGTCGCCGGCGATCAGGATCTCGGCATTGCGGTAGGCCGGCTTGTTGAGCACGAAATCCGGGTTCTCGCTGCCGTCCTCGTGAAAGCGGCGCTCGTGGAACAGGCCCTTGCCGAGCCCATGGCGCTCGATCGTCTTGAGATACTGCTTGGGGATGATCATGTCGGTATCGACATTGACGATCGGCAGCGGGGCAGCGACGCTGTTGAGCGTTTTGAACGCGTCCATGGGGGACATCCTCTTGAAAGCGGCAAGCGATTGGCTGCCCCCGTTTTGGGGCGTCGGCGCGCGCAAATCAAGCCCCGGGCGATCCGTGGCGATGGGCGGGCGGTGAGAAATGGTCTCCGGCCGGATCAGGGATGACGGCCCCGGCGCCCTCTCGTCCTCCCGGAAGTCGCGTCAGCGACGATCCGCGAGGATGCGGGAGAGGTGGTGGTCGACACGCTCTCTCCGTTCATTACCGGGCTTGTCCCACTGCTGTCTGGTTTAATGGCCAGGGTGTAGAGAACATCTTCGCGCAGTATTCCTTGCACGGCTGCGGCTCCCTTGCATGTTGTTCTGACCGTTCTGTGAGAGATTGAGCGGTGTACCCGGGCCGGTGGCCACCGGCCCGGGTACGGACGGACGGGACCGTTCTC
>JANQKY010000071.1 GCA_028280885.1 Tepidamorphus sp. | reverse complement strand
GGGGGAGGCGAGGTAGCGTATCAGGCCCGTGTAATCGCCGGGCGCGACATTGCGGCCGGATGGATTGGCGGTGGCGGCACGCTCCATCAGTCCGTCGGTGGCTTCCCCGAACAGGCTGCGAACCGCCGCCGTGTCGACCATCGAGGGCGCGACCGCGTTGATGCGGATCCCCTTCGGCGCGAGTTCCACGGCCATGTAGCGCAACAGCGCTTCGGCGAGTGCCTTGCCGACACCGATCGCGGCGTAGTCGTCGACGACGATCCGGCCGCCCCGGCTCGACAGGAAGAAAAGGGTGCTGCCGCGTCCCAGCATGTCCGAAACCGCCTGATACAGGAACAGCAGGGAGGTGCCGTTTGTCGTTACCGCGTCGGCGAACCGTCGCGGATCGGCTTCGAGGACCGGGCCGGTCAGCACGTCGACGGCGCAATGGACGACCTGATCGAGCCGGTCGGTTGCCGAACGCGCCACCGCGGCGATCGCGGCGCATCCCTCCGGCGTGCCCGCATCCGCCCTGACGACGACAGCCCTGGCGCTCCTGGCCTCGATATCGGCGGCGGTTGCCTCCGCCGCGGCGGTATCGGCGTGGTAGTTGACGATGACGACGTTGCCGGGGTCGGCGAAGGCAAGCGCGATGTCGCGTCCGATCCCCTTCGTGCCGCCGGTCACCAGGATCGCCATATCGTTTCCTCCGTTGCCGATCCAAACCGCGCCGGATCAGCTCGTGTTCCAGCTGGTTCGATCCTAAATCCTATCAAATTGTCAGGCAATAATGTCCTTCAAAATTGTGTAGTATGGTGCTACCGTTGCAGGGTTGGACATTCGGGACACCCCACCATGCTACCGTTGCACACGCGACCGCTCGCGCTTTTGACGGTCCATCTGGAACCGGCCCGGATGCTCGGCGATACGCCTGCGGGGACCCGCAAGATCGTCATGGTCGCCGGCGGATCGGTCGAGGGCGAGCGGTTTTCGGGGCGCGTGCTGCCGGGCGGCGGCGACTGGGCACTGACCCGCGCGGACGATGTGCTGCTGCTGGATGTTCGCCTGACGATCGAGGCACAGGACGGCGCGCTGATCTACTGCCGATACGAGGGCATCCGGCATGGCGCGCCAGAGGATCTCGCCGCCCTTGCGCGCGGCGACCTCGTGCCGCCGGAACGGCTCTATTTTCGTATCCAGCCGAGATTCGAAACCGCTTCGCCGCGATGGGCCTGGCTCAACCGGATACTGTGCGTCGGCGTCGGCGAGCGCTTGAAGGCGGGGCCTCGTTACCATATCCACGAGGTATCGTAGTCTCCGGCCGGATATCCGGTGTAAAATCCGATCTGTGAACAGATTAATCGTGTCCCAGGACCCAATTGCAGTAAGACATCGAAAATGTCTCAAACCGTCAAATCAGAACAGACATCGCCAAAGCGTGAAACCAAGGCCCCGCGAACCCAGAAAAGTTCGCCGGACGTGGTCGTCGATGCGATCCTCTCAGGCCTCAGATCGGGACGCCTGGTGCCCGGTCAGCGCCTGGTCGAGGCGGATCTCACGCATTCGCTGAACATCAGCCGGGGTCCGGTGCGCGAGGCGCTTAAACGGCTGTCCGCGGAAGGGATCGTCACGCTCAGCCAGAATCGGGGAGCCTATCTGCGGGCGCTCAGCCAGAAGGAGGTCGACGACATCCTGCGCGTTCTGGAGGTCGTCACAAGTCTCGTCGTCGAATTGGCGACCAGGGCGATCGGCTCGGGGTCCATGCGTCCGGAATTCGAGACCGTTTCGCGGGAACTGATGGACCACGAGGCGCGCGGCGACACGCTCGCATTCATGGACAAGCGGCGCGAGTATTACGACGTGCTGATCAAGGCCGCCAACAACCAGGAACTGGCCCGCATCATTCCGATGATGCAGATCCATCTGCTGCGGCTGCAGTTCCAGACCCGCATGTCGCCACAGGACCGGCGCAAGCAGTTCGAGGAATACCGGGCGATGACCGACACCGTGTTGTCGGGCGATGCGAAACGGGCCGCGCGCCTGACGCGCATTCACATCAAGCGCACCCGGCTGTCGATCTCACGCATGCCGGCCGACGCCTTCGCCCCGTCCGACGGGCAGCGCACGGCGGCCTGATCCGAACCGGAGATCATGAACAGGGTCTGCCCCGCCTACAGACGTTCGATCAGCGTCGCATTGGCCATGCCGCCGCTCTCGCACATGGTTTGAAGGCCGAGCCGGCCGTTCGTGTCCTCAAGGGCCGCCAAGAGGTTCGCGGTGAGGCGAAGGCCCGACGCGCCGACGGGATGGCCAAGCGCGATCGCGCCGCCGTATCGGTTGACACGGTCGGGGTCCGCGCCGGTTGCCTCAAGCCAGGCGAGCACCACGCTGGCGAAGGCTTCGTTCACCTCGAAGGCATCGATATCGGCGATCGTCAGGCCGGTCTTCGCCAGCAGCTTCCGCGTCGCCGGGATCGGACCCGTCAGCATCAGGATCGGATCGCTGCCGGTCACCGCGAAGGCCGTCACCGCGGCGCGGGGCGTGAGGCCGAGCCGCTCCGCCGTTCTTTCCTCGACGATCAGCATGGCGCCGGCGCCGTCGGTGACCTGGCTTGCGTTGCCGGCGGTCACCGACCAGCCAATCTGCGGAAACCGCCCGGTGATCGCCGCCGTCTGGTAGGCCGGTTTCAGGCCGGCGAGTTTTTCCAGGCTCGTATCGGCGCGAATGCCTTCGTCCCGGTCGACGGTGTCGATCGGCACGATGCCGTGTCTGAGCCGGTCGCGCGAGGCGTCGGCGAGCCGGTGCGAGCGAAGGGCATAGGCGTCCATATCCCGGCGCGAAAGGGTCCATTCGGCGGCGATCAGTTCCGCCGAGATACCCTGATGCACCATGCCGTCGGGATAGCGGGCATGGTGCATCGGCCCGAGAGCGTCGCGGTCCATCCGGTTCGACTTCATCTCGATCCGGCTCATCATCTCGACGCCGCAGGCAACGGCGATGTCGTAGGCGCCGGCGATGATCCCCTGCGCGGCGAACTCCATCGCCTGCTGGCCGGAGCCGCATTTGCGGTCGAGCGTCACCGCCGGGATCGCTACGGGCCATCCCGCCGCAAGCACCGCCTGCCTGCCGATATTGGCCGCCTGCTCGCCGACCTGGAGGACGCAGCCGGCAATGACGTCCTCGATCAGGGCCGGATCGACGCCGGTGCGCTGCTGAAGCGCCTGCAAGGTCAGGGCGAGCAGGTCGACGGGATGGCGGTGCGCGAGTGCACCGCCTTCGCGGCCACGGCCGAACGGCGTGCGAACGATATCGACGATGACGGCCCGCCGTCCTGTCGTTGGGCGCGCCGCCATCAGGCGCTCTTGCGAAGGGTCAGGGTCATCTCCGCCGACCTGATCTGCAGCAACGGCAGGTTGGCGACCCTGAGCAGCTTGCGGACGCGGTCGAGTTCCGGCGAGGAGAGCAGCGGATAGGTGGTCTTGACCGGTCCTGCCTGCCACATCTTCTTAAGCGCGGGCTCCGGCACCAGCGCACGCAGGATCAACTCGTCGGGATCGGTTGTCCCATAGCGCTTCTGCAGGTCTTCTATGGATGGCTGCTCGGGCGGGCTGTCGAGCACGTCCGCGGCGCGCGACGAGGTCATGATGCGGTCGAGCACATCCGGCTCGATCGGCGCGACCGTCTCGCCGTAGTAGCCTGCCGCGTACTGGATCACCTCGTCGGGGATCACCGAGTAGCGCTTGCCGGTGACGATGTTGAGGACGGCGAGCGTTCCCACCAGCTGCGAGAACGGCGTCGCCATGCCCGGATAGCCGAGTTCGCGGCGCACGGTCGCGGTTTCCTCCAGCACCGCGTCGAGCTTGTCCGACATGTTGTGCTGGGCAAGCTGGGCCTTCAGCGTGCCGGTCATGCCGCCGGGGATCTGATGTTCGACCGACAAGACGTCATATTCGTTGAACTGGTTGACCAGGAAGCCGGCGGCCTTGCCGACCGCCTCGAAGTGATCGGCGACCGGCTTGAACAGCGAGGCGTCGAGATCATGGGTGTGGCCGAGCAATTCGAGGTTCTTGACCACGCTTTCGGTTGAGGGCACCGACGGGCCGTTCGCCATCGGCCGGGAGGCGGTGTGCAGGATCGTGATGCCGAGATCGACCGCATCGAGATAGGCGCGGCCGGACAGCCCGAGAATGTTGTTGGCGTGGAACTCCATCGGCTTGCCGCCGATCTTGGCCTGGATCGCCGGAACCAGCGTCCTCAGCCGCTCCTTGTCGAGGACACCGGCGGTGTCGTAGAGCAGGATCGTGTCGATGTCCGGCGAGGCCGCCATCCGGCCGGCCTTCTCGGCGAAATAGTCGTCGGTATGAACCGGCGACATCACGAACATGATGGAGCCGGCGACCTCGGAGCCGTATTCCTTGGCGATCTTCGCCAGGCGGTGCATCTTGTCGATGTTGTAGAGGACGTCGTAGATCCAGAACGAGCGGATGCCGTGTTCGTTCAACTGCCGCATCCACAGATCCATCAGCGCATCCGGCGTTACGCCGAAGGTGACCGAGGCGTTCGAGCGCATGCCGCCGCGCAGGCGGGTGCGCGGCATCGAGTTGACGAGCAGGTCGAGCCCCTCCCAGGGGTTCTCCCGGGCATGCTTGATCAGCACCTCCATCAGCGAGGAGCCGGCAAGATCGATGACGCGGAAGCCGGTGCGGTCGATCAGGGGGGAGACGGGCAGGGCCATGCCGGCCTGCATGCGCATGCCCCACAGGCTCTGCTGGCCGTCGCGCATCGTTTCGTCGAGAAAGTCCACATGGGCCACGGCGGTTTCTCCTTAGGCCACGTCCGCGGGCGGCAGGAGACGATCCTCCAGCCAGCGCGTCGTGATGTCGTTTGAGCGGAAGTCGGGATGGGCGATGATCCTGGCGGCAAGCGGCAGCGTCGTGGCGATGCCGTCGATGCGGAAGTCGCCGATCGCCCTGAGCATGGCCTCGATGGCGGCCTCGCGGCTCTCGCCTCTGACAATCAATTTGCCGACCATGCTGTCGTAGAAGGGCGGCACCAGATCGCCCGGGCGCATATGGCTGTCGAGGCGAATGCCGGGGCCGGCAGGCGGGTGCCAGGCCGTCAGCCGTCCGGGCGCGGGACGGAAGCCGGCCTCGGGATCCTCGGCGTTGATCCGCGCCTCGATGGCGTGGCCGGTGAAGGTCAGCGCGTCCTGCGCGACCGCGATGCCGCCGCCGGAGGCCGCCGAGATCTGATGTTCGATCAGGTCGTGTCCGGTGATCTCCTCGGTGACGGGATGCTCGACCTGGATACGCGAATTGACCTCGATGAAATAGAAGTCCTCGCGGGTAACGTCATAGAGGAACTCGACCGTGCCGGCGCCGCGGTAGCGCGCATGGGCGCACAGGGTGACGGCGGAGTGCCACAAGGCCTCGCGCAGCGCCGCCGGCATGGCGGTCACCGGCGCTTCCTCGATCAGTTTCTGGTAGCGGCGCTGGACCGAGCAGTCGCGGTCGCCGAAATGGACGACGTTGCCCTCGCCATCGCCGATCACCTGTACCTCCACATGCCGCGCGCGTTCGACGAAGCGTTCGATATAGAGGCGTCCGTCGCCGAAGGCTGCCTCCGCCTCGCGGGTGGCTTCGATGAAGGCGGTCTCCAGACCGTCAGGCGAGCGGGCCAGGAACATGCCCTTGCCGCCGCCGCCGGCGCTCGCCTTGATGACCACGGGATAGCCGAGGTCCTCCGCTGCCTCGGCCGCCGCCCGCGCATCCGGAAGGTCGTCGGTGCCGGGCACCGTCTTGACGCCGGCGGCCCTGGCGACGGCGATCGCCGAGAGCTTGTCGCCCATCGTCTCGATCGTTTCAGGACGCGGGCCGATGAAGGTGAGGCCTTCCTCGGCACAGCGGCGCGACAGGTCCGGTTTCTCCGACAGGAAGCCATATCCCGGATGCAGGCCATCGCAGCCGGTCGCCAGCGCCGCATGCAGGATCAGGTTGACATCCAGATAGCTGTCTTTAGCCGGGGCCGGGCCCAGAACCACCGCCCGGTCAGCCATCTGCGCGGGGAGCCCGTCCTTGTCGGCGGCCGAGACGCCGAGCACGGTCTCGATGCCGAGCCGTTTCGCGGTCCTGATCACGCGCAACGCGATCTCGCCGCGATTGGCGACGAACAGACGGCTTACGGCCATGTCGCAGCCCCGCTTGACGGTGCCTGCTCAGGCATTTGGCTCGATCCACATCAGGACTGCGCCGTACTCGACCATCTCGCCGTCCCTTGCGACGATCTCCCGAACCGTTCCCGACAGACCGGCGCGGATCGTCGTGAACAGTTTCATCACCTCGATCAGGCAGACCTCGCTGTCCGGCGTGACGGCGCTGCCTTCACGGACATAAGGCGGCGCCTCCGGATTGGGCGCGCGATAGAAGGTGCCGAGATTGGCCGCCTTCAGCGGTTCCCAGCCGGTGCGGTCGGGATCGATCGTGCCGCGCGGTGAAGGCGTTAGCGCGCCCCCCGGGGTGTCGAGCGACGCGGACGCGTGCGTTGGCAGGGCAGGCGACGCGCCGATCGCGACGGTGCCGGTCTGAAGGCCTGCGGCATCCGCTGATTTCGACAGGAACAGTTCCTCGCCCTGATATTCGAGGTGCATTTCCTGCCAGTCGGAGGCTTCGAACAGTTCGATCAGCACTTCGACGTCTGAGGGTTTCATCGGCATCGGCGTCCTCGTTCGGCCAGGATCATGCGGAGGCGGAAACCGCGACCGTTTCGCGGTCTTCGGGCGGTTTGCCGGCGTTGAACGCGGCCAGCAGGAGCGGCAGTCGCGGGCGGCCGACAACGACCTTCAGGCCGGCATGCAGCGCGGCTTTGATGCCGGCATCGGTCGACAGAGCGCCGCCGGTCGCAACACGGGCACCGTTCAGCAGAGCGGGCAGGCGACCGGGATCCTCGCCGCCGTCGATGCGGTTGAGATCGAGGAGATCGCCTTGGCCATCCTCGTCGAGAGCCTCCGGGGCGACCACCCTGAGCGGGCTCAGCGCATCGGCCCATTCGGTCAAGACGCGCAGGTCGGACAGGGTCGCCTCGTCCGGGTCCTCGACCGGAAGCGCGCCTTGGTAGATCGCACCGGCGGAGCCGTCGACCGTCATCGTCTCTGCGGCGAGCGCCGTCACCGCGCCATAGCCGCAGCCGACCACGCACGGGACGCCGAGCGCCCGGCTGACGACGGCGGCGTGGCTCGTCGCGCCGCCCTGTTCGGTCACCACCGCCCTGGCGACGATCATCCCGTGCAGGTCTTCCGGGCTCGTGGTCGCGCGGGCGAGAATGATGTCTTCGCCCGCCGCCGCGCGGCGTTCGGCCTCGTCGGTGTCGGTGACGACCGTGCCGATGCCGATGCCGGGGCAGGCGGCTTCGCCCCGTGCCGCCACGATTGCGGCAGACGCCGTCTCCTCGCTCAGGCGAGGGGCGAGCAGGCTGCGGATCTGGTCGGCGCTGACACGCGACAGGGCGGTCTGGCGATCGATCAGACCTTCATCGACCATGTCGACGGCAAAGCGCACGGCCGCCGCCGGCGCCCGCTTGGCGGCGCGTGACTGCAGCAGGAAGAGCGTGCCGTCCTGGACGGTGAACTCGATGTCCTGAACGTCGCCGCCGGCGGTTTCGAGGGTGTCCGAGGCCTCAAGCAGGGCCGTATAGGCACCCGGCGCGCGCGCCCGCATCGCGTCGAGCGGTTGCGGTGTGAAGCGGCCGGAGACCACGTCCTCGCCCTGCGCACAGGCGAGATACTCGCCAAAGGGGGTCCGCTCGCCCGATATCGGGTTGCGGCTGAACAGGACCCCGGTGCCCGACGTCTTGCCGAGATTGCCGAACACCATCGCCTGGATCGTCACGGCGGTGCCGAGATCGTCCGGGATGTCGTGATGCTTGCGGTAGCGTTTGGCCCGCCGCGCATTCCAGCTGTCGAAGACCGCGCGGACGGCGGCATGCAGGCGGTCGACCGGATCGCCGGGGATCGGGATGCCGGCGGCCCGTTCGACCTGTGCGGCCCAATCGGCGGGATCGCCGTCGGGTGAGAGGTCGCCCGCATCGGCCTTCAGGACGATGGCGGCATAGAGTTCGTGGAAGCGGCGATGGGTGTCGCGGGCAAACGCCGGATCGCCGCATTCCGCGCCCAGCGCCGCCTCCGTTTCCGACGTGATGCCCATGTTGAGCACCGTGTCCATCATGCCCGGCATGGAGATCGCTGCGCCGGAGCGCACGGAGACCAGCAAAGGCGATGGCCCGGCGCCATAGCGCCGGCCGGTCGTTTGCTCGAGCCAGGCGATGCCCTCGGCGATCTCGGCCGACAGGCCGTCGGGAAAGTCGCCGCACGCCTGGTAGGCGCCGCAGGCGCGCGTGGTTATCACGAAGGCGGGCGGAACGGTCAGGCCGAGCGCGGCCATGCGGGCGATCGACAAGCCCTTTCCGCCGATAAGGGCCTTGTCGGGCAGCGGCTTATTCGCCGCGTCGCCGCCATCGAGCCTGATGGTCCAGCCGGCCATGGCGCGGCTCACTCGATCCGGGTCCGGCCGAGGATCCGGATCAGATCCTCGTGCAACTCGAACCAGACGGTGTGGTAGGACGCGCATTTGGCGTCCGATACCCAGGCGATATCGCCGTCCTCGGCCTTCTCCAGCGCCGCCGTCAGCAGGGTGTGGTAGACCGACAGGCGCCCGAGGCCTGCGGCGAGCCGCGCGAGGATCGGCTCGGCCCGCTCGTGCAGATCGCCGAGCCGGTCGATGATCCTGTCGTCATGGGCCTTGTCCGAATGATCGTTGGGCAGCGACCGGCCGCCGACCTCGATCGTCTGCCACCGGGTGATCAGGCTCTTGAGCTGTTCGTTTATGCGTTCGAAATCATCATAGGCCGCCGACATCGCATCATCGGCACGCTGGGCGGCGAAATCGCGGGAATAGGACGCCTTGAGCGCGATCTGGGCGGTCGGGGTCAGCATGTATTTGTCGCCGGTTTTCACCGCGCGGCCCGATTGAACGGCGGCGTCGAGCAAGCGTTCGACCGTCGCCGCGTCGAGCGCGGTGATCTCGGCGACCTCGGCGGCCCGGCCGTGTTTCTTGATCGCCAGACCATGCAGAGCGAGCTGCGCGTCGGTCATCATGCCTGCCGCTCCTTCTCGCGTCCGGCGATCAGGCGGGCGCGGACTTCCCGCCGCAGGATCTTGTTGGCGCCGCTCTTGGGCAGTTCCGGCCAGATGGCGACGGCCTTCGGGCATTTGTGGCCGGCAAGGCTGGCGCGGGCATGCTGGAGAACGGTCTCGGCATCGAGCCCGTCCCGGCCGGCGACGACCGCCTCCACCCGGTCCCCCCAGACCGCGTCGGGCGTGCCGACGACGGCGGCCTCGACCACGCCCTCACAGGCCAGCAGCACGTCCTCGACCTCGCGGGGATAGATGTTGTAGCCGCCGGATATCAGCATGTCGTTCTTGCGGTCGAGGATGTAGAAAAAGCCGTCCTCGTCCATCCGGCCGACATCGCCGGTGTGCAGCCAGCCGTTGCGGAAGGCCTTCTGCGTCGCCTCGGGCCGCCCCCAGTAATAGGCCATGGTCTGCGGTCCACGGCAGCAGATCTCGCCGGTTTCGCCGACCGGCACCTCGTTGTCGTCATCGTCGAGGACGGCGACATCGACGATCGTGAAGGGGCGCCCGCAGGAGCCGATCCGGTCGTGGTCCTCGGGCTTCAGACAGGTGATCACCATCGGGCTCTCGGCCTGGCCGTAGGTCTGGGCGAAGATCCGCCCGAAGCGCGCCTCTGCCCGTCGCAGCACGCTCTCGGCGATGGGGGAGGCGCCATAGGCGATGCGGCGGAAGGCGACGGTCGCGGTCTCAAGCGACGGCTCGGCGAGGATCATCGCCAGCATCGTGGGAACGAGAAACGTCAGCGTCGCCCGTTCGGCCTCGGCCATGGCGATGAAGCCGGCGGCGTCGAACTTGGTCATGACCAGCGATGTCGCGCCGCGCGCGATCACGGGCAGGAAGAAGGCGCCGGAGGCGTGGGCGATCGGCGCGGCGTGCAGAAACGTGTCGCCCGCGCGGATGTCCGGCATCAGATCGGTCAGGAAGGCCGACAGTTCCGACAGTTCGCCGCGGGTGGTCAGCGTCACGGCCTTCGGCTGACCGGTGGTGCCGCCGGTATAGCCGAGGCGGTAGGGCGCATCGAGGTCGCGGTCGACGGCGCAGGGCGCGGGGTCGCCGTGATCGATCATCGCGGCAAGCTCGTCCGAGCCGATCGCAATCTCGGGAGGCAGATCGTTTTCAGGGGGCAGATCGTCGGGGCCGGCCTGAATGACCGCCCGGGCACCGGAATCGATCAGTTTGTAGGTGTGGTCGGCGACCGTTTCGCGGGTGTTCATGCCGACCCGGACGAGGCCGGCCTTGGCCAGAGCGTAGTAGGCGATGATGCACTCGATGGAATTGGGCAGCAAAACGCCGACCCGGTCACCCGGCACGAGGCCGCGCGCCAGCAGGGCATTACCGAGCCGGTCGGTCGCTGCGTCGAAGTCGGCATAGGTAAGCGTCCGCCCGTCCTGGACGAGGCAGGGCGTATCGGAGAACTGGCGCGCCGAACGGCGGATCAGGGAACCGATCTGCATGGGACCTCCGATCGAAAATCCGTACACGACATCAACGCCAGACCGAAACGCCAGGGGCGGAAGCCCGCTTTCATCACCCGGAGCGTCAGGCGCGCAACGCGGCGACATCGGCGCGCGACAGGCCCGCGCCCTTGCCCTTGAGCGTGCGGGAGGCGCGTTGCGCATGTTCGTAGAGCGCCTGCGCTTCCGCCGTTTCGGCGTGATATTTGAGCCAGGTGTCGCACAGATGGGCGTTTTCGGTCCGCGCATCGAACGGCACGAAGGCGCGGCTCGCCGCGTTGTATTCGGCGAAGGTCATCTTTCCCTTCGTCGTGGTGAAGACGTCCTTCTTCTCGGGCAGGTTGGTGATGCCGGGATGCATCATGCCGACCGTCGACGTATAGGGCTCGCCGGACAGCACGGAGTAGGGGATGTTGGAATACATCCGTGTCGGCGTGTTGGCGTGCTGCATCATCGTGTATTCCATCACCTTCTGCGAGGGATTGGACAGGTAGCCGACCAGTTCGCCGAGCACGTCACGGCTGTACTCGTCGTTGAACAGCGGCCGGAAGCGTTCGGCGCGTTCGTCGATCTTCATCCAGTCGTCGACCTCGTAGACGCCGGCGACATGGGCGAGGTCCTTGCAGATCGAGAAATAGGTGATCGCGCCGGCGTCGATCATCTGGTCGCGCGACCAGCCGGCGATCCGCCGCCAAAGCTTGTTGGTCGCCTCGCGGACCTGGGCGTCGAGCCGCTTGAAGGTCGCAATCAGCTCCTCGCGCGAGCCCATGCCGACCGGGATGTGGCCGTCGGACAGGTTGTCGGAGGTATAGAGCCCAACCCCGACCAGCCTTTCGGCGGAGAACTCCGGCTCGGCCTCGAAGCTTCCCCAGTCGTCGACCAGGTAGAAATGGCAGTCCTTGACCGCCATCGTCACCGACAGATTGTTGAATTCCACGTCCGCGGCGACGTCGTCGAGCCAGGGGAAGTCGCTTTCGGCGAGATCCATGAAGTCGCGGACCATCAGCTCGGTGGTGTCGTCGAGCTTGTAGGGGCCGTGATTGTGCAGCGAAATGCGGCTTTCGCAGGAGATCAGGAAGCCGTATTGCGACGCCGACGCCATGAAGGCGTGGGCGGCTTCATGCAGGTCGTCGCCGGCTTCGCAATCGTAGAGATCGGCGTGATAGACCTGTAGCTGGCGTTCGGGCAGGATCTGCGAACGATGACCGAACTGCCAGCTGTTGAGATGCCCGTCGTTGCGGTGGAAGGCCAGCATGAAGCGCTTCCAGAAATCCATCACGTAGATGAGATCCTCGATCGCGTCGGTGGGCTTCAGGAGCCCGATATTGATCAGCCATTCGCGGCCGAGCATGTAGAAACAGGGCAGGCCCCAGCTGACGCCGGGATGCTGGATCTTCATCGCCATGTTGCGGGCGCGGTCGCCGATCTCTTCGGCCCGCATTCGTCCCTCGATCTTCCGCAGGAGCGAGGGATAGCGGTAGAACGCCATGAGATAGCTCATCATCATGTAGGAGGGCACCGGGAACAGCTTGCTTTCCTGAACCGTCCGCGTGACGCAGAGCCAGTAGCTTTCGTCCGTGTTGATCTGCATGAGATTGTTGGTCTCGAGCAACTGGGCGTAGGTGATCGGATTAACCGGCATTGGCAGTCCTCCCCGTAAATCGCTTTCGTCCGGCGCCTTATCCGGCCGCCTGGACGCGCCAGACCTTCGCGGTCCGCTCGACATTCGTCTGATAGTCCTGTGCCGTCTTGGGGTCGGCGGTGCATTCGATGGTCACCGTATCGCCCTGGCGAATGCCGCTGATCTTGGCGTTCATCAGGCAGGGCACGCCGTATTCGCGGGTCAGGATGCCAAGATGCGAGCGGGTCGAGCCGCCGGCGCAGATCACGCCCCGGAACTGTTCGAGGATCGGCGCGGTCAGGGTTCCGCCGGAATCGTCGATCACGGCGATCGTATCG
This sequence comes from Tepidamorphus sp., assembly GCA_028280885.1. Taxonomy (GTDB): domain Bacteria; phylum Pseudomonadota; class Alphaproteobacteria; order Rhizobiales; family Tepidamorphaceae; genus Microbaculum. Next base: position 71,138 of record JANQKY010000071.1, on the reverse strand, counting down.
CCGGGAACGCCGTCCGTGAGATATTGCAGGACCTGGGCCGGCGAGCGGATGTAGCGCGCCGTGCCGGTGCAGTCTTGCGAATAGCGGGCGACGTTGTCGCCATGGCCGCGCTGTTCGCGCCCGGCGGCATCCGCGTTGGCCGTAACCGCTTCTGGATGCTCGAAGGAGAACGTCTCGATGTCGGAATCGTCGACACCCTCGGCCGGCTTGTAGATGTCGGGGCGCTCCTGCGGCGAAATCGCGGCCGACCAGTCGAACCGGTGACCGGCATCGGTCAGCATCTGTTCGACCGACTTGAAGTCCTCCGCGGTGATCAGGTCGAGCGATTTGTCGAAGACGAAGCTCTGCCAGTGGCCGCCGGCGGCATCGAGCTTCTGCCGGACGATATCCTTGATCGCCGAATGGAAGGCCTCGACCGTCGGCGACATGTTGCTGCCGCCGAACTTGTCGGTATCGACATAGAGCTTTGCCATGGCTGTCCTCCCTTTGGCCGCCCACCCTTCGCCGCCCGCCTTTAGCCGCCTGGCGAAAATGTCCGGTTCCTGCCGCGCGTCGCCATTGTGTTTTGTCTTAAGCGGGCGCCGGCATGTCGGCATACTGCCCCTTAAGACGAAGCGCTGTCAATCTTGATCATACAAGATTGTCTAACAATTTTGGCTGTCAATTTTCAATGGATCTGCCCGAGATCCGGGCCCGCAGCTCGGCTTTCAGCACCTTTCCGGCTGCGTTTTTCGGCAGCGACCGGGCATGAACGTATCGTCTCGGCCGCTTGAAACGGGCGAGCCGGTCAAGGCAGAGCCGATCCAGCTCATTCCAGTCGGGCGGGGCGCCGTTGGGAACGATGAGGGCGGTGACCTGCTCGCCCCAGTCCGGATTCGGCTCGGCGACAACGGCTGCCTCGCCGACGCCTGGATGGGTCAGGAGCACCGCTTCGACCTCGCGGGCATAGACGTTCATGCCGCCGGTGATGATGACGTCCTTGACGCGGTCGAGCAGATGCAGACGGCCCTGCGCATCGATCCGGCCGAGATCACCGGTATGCAGCCAGCCGCCGCGCAGCGCCCGCGCCGTTGCGTCGGGGCGGTTGAGGTAGCCCGCCATGACGGTTTCGCCGCGCACCGTCACCTCGCCGATGCAGCCGGTCCCGACCGGATTGCCGGCAGGGTCGCCATCAGGATCGCCATCAGGATCGACAAGGCGCAGGGCGATCCCGGTGCGCGGAATGCCGACCGAGGCGAGGGCTTCATCGTCGCCTTCGATCGCTGCCCGGGCGATGCTGTGCTTGTCCATCGCCGTGATCGTGCAGGGGGTCTCGCCCTGGCCGTAGCCGTTCCAGAGCCTTGGCCCGAAGGTCTTCAGCGCGCGATGGATATCGCCGGCGTGGACCGGTCCCGCGCCGGTCAGCACGGTCTTGATGTTGCCGATCGGGGCATCCTTGAGACCGTCATCGGCCATCCGGTTGAGGAGCACGGTCGGGGCGAAGAAGGTCAGTTTCTCCGTCGCCGACAGGATCGTCCGCATCTCCGCGGCATCGTAGCCGTTCGCCTCGGGAAGAATGTTGTTGGCGGCCTTGGCGATGAAGGACAGGGCGAACAGGCCGGAGGCATGCGATGTCGCGGCCAGGTGCAGGAATGCGTCGTGCCGGGTCAGACAGTCGACATCGGCCAGATAGGCAAGCGTCATCGCCATCAGGTTGCGATGGCTGAGCATCGCGCCCTTCGGCCGGCCGGTGGTGCCGGAGGTGTAGAAGATCCAGGCAATGTCCGCCGCGTCGACGTCGGCCATTGCAATCGGATCGTGGCCGGCGAGATCGGAAAAGACGGTCTCGCCGGTCCCGACGACGTCGAGTTGCGGACAGGCCTCCGCGAGGCCGGGCGCCAGATCGGGCGCCACGAAGCCGATGCGGGCCCCGCAATCCTCCGCGATTTCGGCGATCTCGCGGGGATGCAGCTTCGCGTTGATCGGCACTACGGTGAGGCCGGCCCACCAGCAGCCGAACAGGCAGGTCAGATAGTCCCGGTTGTTGCGCATCGCCAGCAGCACGGTATCGCCGGGAGAACAGCCATGTGTCTCGATCAGACCGGCTGAGACGCCGGAGGCTGCGCGGGCAAGGCCCGCATAGTCGAGGTAGATCCTGGTGCCGACCGTAACCGCCGGCCGGTCGGGAAAGCAGCGCGCCGAATTCGCAAGCAAGGTCGCAAGGCTCATGCGTCGCTCGGTCCCGGGCGTTCATAGATCGTCACGCCGATCGCGGCTTCCTCGACGCCCATCAGGCCGCCGCCATTCTCGGCAAGGCCGATCCGGGCGCCCTCGACCTGGCGGGCACCGGCCACGCCGCGCAGCTGCGTCACCAGTTCATGGCATTGCGCGAGCCCCGTCGCGCCGATCGGATGGCCGCGCGACTGCAGCCCGCCGGACGGGTTGAACGGAATGCGGCCGCCGAGCGCGGTGTCGCCGCTGTCGGCAAGCGCACCGCCGTCGCCGAGCGGGCAGAAGCCGAGCAGTTCGGACTGCTGCAATTCGCCGAACGCGCTTGCATCGTGACATTCCACCACATCGATGTCGTCCGGCCCCAGACCGGCGATTTCATAGGCCTTCGCCGCCGCGCGCCGGGCGATGTGGCGGTCATAGGCATCGGGCGGCCGGCGCCCGCCGGCCATCATGACCGCGGCGCGGACGCGGATGGCCCGGTCCGAACCGATCCGCTTCAGACCGGCTGTGTTGCAAACGATCGCGGCGGCGGCGCCGTCGGAGATCGGCGAGCACATCGGCAGCGTCATCGGCCAGGCGATCAGCCGGGCCGACAGCACCTCCTCGACCGTGAAGGGCTTGCGGTACTGAGCGAGCGGATTGTGGACGGAATGCTGATGGTTCTTGGCGGAGATGACGGCGAGCTGGCGCTGCGTCGTGCCGAACTCGGCCATGTGCCACTTCGCGAAGGCGCTGTAGACATCCATGAAGACCGAGTGCGGCGTCTCGCGCGCGCGGTCCTCGGGCGGTGTCGGTGTTCCGGCGCCAAGGGCGACCAGCCGGTCGATCACGTCTGCGCGTTCGGCGCGCTCCCAACTGCCTTCGAAGGCGGTCATCGAGACGTCCGGGTCCGGGGCGATCATCTTCTCGGCACCGACCGCAAGGGCGATGTCGCACAGGCCGGCGCGAACCTGGGCGATGGCCATGTGAAGCGCGGTGGTCGCGGTCGCGCAGGCGTTCTCGACATTGATCACCGGCGTGCCGTCGAAGGGGAGGGCCTTGAGCGCGATCTGGCCGCGAATGCCGTACTGGCCTTCGACGGCGCCCTGAACCGCGTTTCCGAAGACGATCGCCCCGATGTCGCGCGCCTCGATGCAGGCGTCGGCAAGCGCCTCGGTCACGGCTCCCTCGGCGAGACCCCGCACCGACCGGTCCGGGTGCCGGCCGAAGGGCGTCATGCCGATCCCGACGACCCAGACGTCCTCGCTTCCGCGATCCTCCCTGACCGTGTCGCCCATGCGTGCCTCACGATTTTTATTGCTATAATTGTCCTACAATATAGTCTGAATATTAACAAGTCTCAAGAGCGAAGGGGCAGGGTATGGACCGGCTTGCACAACACAGGGTGCTGCTTACCAACGATGACGGGATCGGCGCCGACGGGCTTGCGCTGATCGAACGGCTGGTGGCGCCGCATGCCGGCGACGTGTGGGTGGTCGCGCCATCCGAGGAGAGGTCCGGCGCGTCGCACTCGATCTCGATGCATGACCCGATCCGCCACCGCGAGATCGATGCTCGCCATCACGCGATCAAGGGGACGCCGACCGACTGCGCCCTGATGGGCATCTACGAGTTGATGCCGGAACCGCCGTCGCTGATGATCTCCGGCATCAACTGGGGGGCCAACCTGGCCGAGGACGTTACCTATTCGGGGACGGCGGCGGCGGCCATGGAAGGCGCGCTGCTCGGGGTTCCCGCGATCGCGCTCAGCCAGGTCCACGCCTATGAGGAGATCCATTGGGCGACCGCCGAACGGTTCACCCCGCAGGTCATCGACGGCATCCTGGCGGCCGGGATCGCGCCCGGCACGTTCGTCAACGTGAACTTTCCGCCGGTGCCGCCGGAAGCGGTGCGGGGAATCCGGGTCTGCCAGCAGGGTATCCGCCCGCCGGGCGCGTTCAAGCCGGTGCACCGCGTCGACGAGCGGCGCAAAAGCTACTACTGGATCAAGATTTCCCGGGTCGATCACGACATCGATCCGAACACCGATCTGCATGCGATCGAGAACAACGAGATCGCCGTTTGCCCGATTCAGCTCGATATGACGGCAGGCGGATCGCTGCCGGCCCTGCGCGAGGCGTTTTTCGATCACAGGGCCTGATCGGCCGGCGCCGGTTCGGTGAGGCGCGCCCGCAGGTCGCTCACGTCGCCGGGCGACAGACCGAGTTCCGCCAGCCAGGTATCGCTCTTACCATAGGTTTCTCGCAGGCTGTCGAGCGCCGTCCTGATATAGGCCGGTCGCGCCTCCTGGAGGGCGTTGATCGCTTCCTCGTCGACGCCTTCCGGGAACATGAAGGCAAGGTCGCGGCGATAGCGGTTGGTCAGCGTGTAGTCGGCGACGATATCCTCGTCGTCGCAACCCAATGCCAGCAACAAAAGCGCGATGCCCCATCCGGTGCGATCCTTGCCGGACGTGCAGTGCATCAGCACCGGCCGGCCGTCCGCCTCCAGCAGCATCTGAAAGAAACTCGCGTAGTTGCCGATGTGGCGGGTTGCGAAGTCGCGGTAATGGCCAAGCACCGCGGCCTCGATAGCGCGGGCGCCGATCTCGCCGCGCCGCACGCCGCGCAACATGTCTTCCGTCCCCTCCGGGATGAAGCCGGGCGTGATGCACTTCAATGCCGGCATGGAGGGCAGACGATCCGGTTTACGCCGGCGTTCGGACACCAGGCGATAGTCGCAGACCCCGTAGAGGCCGAGCGCCGCAACCTCTTCGACATCCGCATCGGTCAGTTCGGCAAGTGAATCGCCGCGATAGACGGTTTGCCATCTGACGCGTCGATCCGGCCCGGCGGCATAGCCGCCGATATCGCGGAAATTGACCGCGCCTTCGAGGTTTATCCGCCGCTGTGCCATCGCCGCCGCCTTGCTTCGCGTCCGCTCGTCTTTGCCTGGATTCCTACCAAAGAAGGACGGCGGGATCCTAACGATCGCTGGATTGTTTTACAATTTCGTTCTTCAAAACTGTTGACCAATTGGGTCAGGCGACCATACTGTTTCCCCCAGGCAGGTGGCGGGAAAAATGTCATCGCCGGGAATACAACGGTGGATCGGATAAAAGGCCGGCCACGATTGGCCGGCCGGGGAGGGATCGAATGACAGACAAATCCACGGCCCGCACGGGTCGGCCGGTAACCATGGCGCGCGCGGCCGCGATGCTGGCGTCGACGGCGCTGGTCTCCGGTCTGCTGGTCTGCGCCGCCGCGGCGCAGAACCCGGTCAAGCTCGGCGTGGTCTCGGTGAACTACAACTCGCCGTCGATACAGCAGCAGACCGACGCGGCGATCGATCTGGCCAAGGAAAAGGGCTGGGATGTCGAGCTCTTCGACGGGCAGGGCGACCAGGTCGCCACCAACAACGCCGCCATGGCCTTCATCGACCGCGGTTTCGACGCGATCCTGAACACCGCGTCGGCCAATCCGCAGATGACCGCGGTCATCGACTATGCCGCGGAAAAGAACGTGCCGTTCGTGTCGACATTCTCCGGCCTGGTGCCGAACATCGTCGCCGATATCGGATCGAACAACACCGCCGACGGCGTCATCTCGGCAACCGAACTGGCCGGCCGCATCGAGGGCCGCGGTCATGTGGTGAAGCTCAACTGGACCGTTCTGCCGGCCCTTGTCGAGCGCGATCGCGGCTTCCACGCGGTGATGGCCGGCTTCCCGGAGATCGAGGTGACCGAGATCGAGGTCAAGGTGCCGGGGCAGGTCGATGACGCCTATGCCCAGATGAACAACCTGCTGCTTGCCAATCCGGACATTTCCGCTGTCTGGACCGGCTGGGACGAGTTGTCGGCACCTGCTGCCCGCGCGATCGAACAGGCCGGTATGCAAGACAAGGTCTTCATCGCCAGCATGGACGGCATTGCCCAGACCGTCGATCTGATCCGCTCGGGCAGTCCGGTCGAACTGACGGTTGCCTATGACGTCGACCGGATGGGCACGACCGCGGTCGAGGTGATCGAGGACGCGCTTGAAGGCACATTGCCGGTCTCCAAGATCGTTACGCTGAAGCCCTGCCTGATCACGGAGGACACGGCGCCGCCGAAGGGCGAAGGCATCGATTTCGCCAACTGCAAGCTTTTCTCCGGAGAGTAGGCGGCCGGAAGGCCCGCCCCCGCGTGCGCCCGGTGGCGGGCCTTTGATTCTGGTGCTCGAAAGCAAATCATGCCGGACGCGCTGGCCCGACTGAACGAGCTCGAGACCGGGGCCGCGGTTCCGGTTCTGGACGTGCGCGGCATGCGCAAGGCGTTTCCGGGTACGCTGGCGCTTGACGATGTCTCGCTGTCGGTGCGCCGGGGCGAGATTCACGCGCTGCTTGGCGAGAACGGCGCCGGCAAGTCGACATTGATCAAGTGCATCTGCGGGGCTTACGCAGCGACCGCCGGAGAGGTGTTCATCGACGGCGAGGCGGTGCGGATCGCCGATCCGCATGATGCCACCGAAGCCGGCATCGCCGTGGTCCACCAGCATCTCAACCTGATCCCGACGCTGTCGGTCGCCGAAAACCTCTGGCTCGGCGAGAGCCTGCCGCGCCGCTTCGGTCTCATTGACTGGGGCCGGGTCCATGCCCGGGCGCGGGACATTCTGGCGCGTGTCGGGGTCGATATCTCGACGCGCGTGCACGTCGATGAACTGCGTCCGGATCAACTGGCGATGATCTCGATCGCCAAGGCGGTGTCGAGCGACGCGCGGATCATCATTCTCGACGAACCGACCACGGCCCTCCTGCCGCATGAGGTCGACCGCCTGTTCGACCAGATGCGCCGGCTTGCCGCCGAAGGCCATTCCTTTCTCTATGTCAGCCACCGCCTGGCGGAGGTCTTTGCGATCGCCGACCGGGCAACGGTGCTGCGCGACGGCCGCAACGCCGGCGTCTTCGAGCGCGAGACGATGGACCGGGCGCGTGTCGTCGAGGCGATCGTCGGCCGCAGCGGGGCGCTCGCCGACCGGCGCACGGCAAGTCATGCGCGCGATGAAGTGCTGATGGAGGTTGGCGGCCTGACCGGCGACCGCGCCGACGGGGTCGACTTCATGCTGCGCAGCGGCGAGATCATCGGCGTTGCGGGGTTACCGGGATCGGGCGCCGATGAGACCCTGAACCTCCTGTTCGGTCGCAGTCCGGCAAGCGGCGGCACGATTGCGGTGGCCGGCCGGCGGCTGAAACTGCGCGGCCCGGCCGATGCGATCGGTGCCGGCATCGCCTTCGTGCCGAAGGACCGGCTGGCCGAAGCGGTGTTCCATGCCGAGAGCATCCGCGCCAACGTGACCCTGCCGAGCCTGTCGCGCCTGTTGCGCGAGCCGGTTTTGCGGCTGATCCATCATCGCCGCGAGCGTGCCGCCGCGCGCGAGACGACGGCGCGCATGCAGGTGCGCATGCCCGGCATCGAGACGGCGATCGACGATCTGTCGGGCGGCAATCAGCAGAAGGTCGTTCTGGGGCGGTGGCTGTCGACCGGCGCGCGGATCTTCCTGCTCAATTCGCCGACGGCCGCCGTCGATGTCGGGGCGAAGTCGGAGATCTACGGCCTGATCGACGACCTTGCCCGCAGCGGCAAGGGGATCGTTTTCGCCTCCACCGAGCTTGAGGAATATCCGGTGGTCTGCGACCGGGTCTTCGTTTTCTCGCAAGGGTCGATCGTCGGCGAACTCGCGGGCGCGGCGCTGACCGAGGCCAACATCATGACGCTCGCAGCGGGCGGGGAGCTATAGCGCATGTCCAGCACACCGGCACCATCGCCAGCCGCGCCCGGACCCGGCTTCGACTGGATCGGCTTCCTGTCGCGCTGGGGGACGATCATCTCGCTGTGCGTGCTGATCGTCGTGTTCAGCCTTGGCCGGCCGGAGGTCTTCATGACGCTCCGCAACATGTTCAACATCCTCAACCAGGTGTCGATCCTCGGCATGATCGCGCTCGGCCTGACGGTCTGCATGGTGGTCGGGCTGTTCGACCTGTCGATCGGGGCGATGGCGACGTTCGGCGGCTATTTCGCCGCGCGCTTCCTGATGGAACTGGGCATGGACGGCATGGGCGCCGTCGCGCTGGTGATCATCCTCGTCCTGTTCCTGGCCGCCATCATCGGCATGATCAACGGGGCGTTGATCTCCTATCTCGGCATATCGGCGATCGTCGAGACGCTGGCGATGAGCTTCATCGTCACGGGGCTCATTCTCGGCGTGTCGGGCGGGCGGACGGTCTATGCCAGCGACATTCCCGATGCCTTCAAGATCATCGGCCAGGGCAAGATCGGCGGGGTGCCCAATCCGGTGCTGATCCTGACCGGGCTTGCCGTCGTGCTCCTGGTGTTTCTCGAACACACCCAGACCGGGCGCAACATGTATGCGCTTGGCGGCAACCGCGAGGCGGCGCGGCTGTCGGGCATCTCGTTCCAGCGCTATGCGCTGATCGGCATGGCGATCGCGGCGGCCTGTGCGGCGCTCGGCGGCATCGTCGCCGGCGCCAACCTTGCGGCGGGCCGGCCGCAGGGGGTCGGCGAGACCTATCTTCTGAACGCCTTCGTCGCCGTTTTCATCGGGGCATCGACCATCAAACCGGGCAAGTTCCATGTGCTTGGAACCGCGGTCGGGGTGCTGTTGATCGGCGTGATCAACAACGGGCTGTCGGTGATGGGCGTTCCGACCTTCTGGCAGTACATCGTGCAGGGCACGATCCTGATCCTGGCGCTGATCTCGGCCAACGTGAACGCCATCCGCCGCGCCTGAGGGCGGCGACCGGCAGCGCGGCGTCCGGTCGCTTCCGCCCGTATGTTTGCCCCTTGTCTCGTATTGTCGTGAGCGCTACTGGCGCGCGGTCGTGCCACCGTCGATGGTCAGCACCGATCCGTTGCAATAGCTCGATTCATCGCAAGCGAAGTAGAGGCAGCCATAGGCCATTTCCTCCGGCGTGCCCGGACGGCGCATCGGCGTGATCGAGTCCGCCACCGCCTCGTCATCGAACAGGGGCAGGAAGTCGGCGACCATGCGGGTCGCGATGAAGCCCGGCGCGATTGCATTGGCGCGAATGCCGTCATTGGCATAGGCGACGCATAGCGAGCGGGTCAGGTTGATCATGCCGCCCTTGGCCGCCGTGTAGGTGTGTGCGCCGGGAAGGCCCTGGTAGCCGGAAATCGAGGTCACGTTGACGACCGAGCCGCCGCCCTGTTTCTGCATGATCGGGATCACCAGCCGGCACATGTAGAAGCCGGAATCCAGGTTGATCGCGATCACTTCGCGCCATTTTTCCGGCGTCGTGTTGATCGTGTCGTCCATCGAGCCGGGGCTGGAGGCGACATGGTTGTAGCCGACGCCGGCGGAATTCACGAGGACGTCGATCCGGCCATAGGCATTGATTGCCGCGTTGACGGCCTTTTCCGCGCCTTCGGGCGTCGACAGATCGGCTGAGACGACCGCGCCTTCGCCGCCCGCCGCCTTCACGGCTGCCAGCGCCTCGTCGAGATTGGCCTGGGTGCGGGAGACGCCGACGACCTTCGCGCCTTCCTGTGCGAAGATCTCCATGCAGGCGCGTCCGACACCCGTTCCCGCGCCCGTGATCAGCGCTACCTTCCCCGTAAGCCGGTCCATTCCGGTCCTCCCTCGATCCTGTCCTGTTTTCGTGTCCGGATCCCGCATGCGGGATCACATCGGCATTGGACATTCTGACATAATTGTCATACAAAATCATCATTCATATTTGCCTTAAGGGAGGAGAAGCCATGCGTGCGGCGGTGTTCCGTGGTCTGGGAAAACCCTTGTCGATCGAAGAGACCGAGCGGCCCGAGCCCGGACCCGGCGAGGTCGTCCTGAAGGTGGCTGCCTGCGGTGTGTGCGGCTCCGACCTGCATGCAACCGATGACGGGGTGTTCCTGCAGGAAGCCGGCACGGTGCTTGGCCACGAGTTTTCCGGCGAGGTGGTGGCCTCGGGCGATGACGCGGTGCCGGTCGGCCTGCGCGCGACGGCGGTGCCGGTGAACGCCTGCGACGCCTGCCGCGACCTTGGCGAATGCAAGGACGGCATGGGCATCCTGTGTCCCAACAACCGCATCACCGGCCTGGCACTGTCCGTCCCCGGCGCCTATGCCGAATTCATCAAGGTCGGCGCCCGCCAGGTGGTGCCGCTGCCCGACGGTGTCTCCTACGAGGAAGGCGCCATGGTCGAGCCGCTTGCCGTCGGCCTGCACGCGGTCGACAAGGCGGACATCCGGATCGGCGACAGGGTGCTGGTGATCGGCGCCGGGCCGATCGGCCTGTCGGTTACGGCCTTTGCGAGCCTGCGCGGCGCCGGGTCGGTGATCGTTTCGGAGCGCGCGCCGGCACGATTGAACGCGGCCACAGCGTTCGGGGCGAGCGATGTCATCAATGCCGTCGAGGTTGAGGATATCGGCGCTGCCTTCGCGCAGGCGACCGGCGGCCCGCCGGATGTGATCTTCGACTGTGTCGGCGTGCCGGGCATGATCCAGCAGGTTGTCGACCTGTCGAAGCCGCGCGGCACCGCGGTCATCGTCGGCGTCTGCATGAAGCCGGACACGGTGGTTCCGATCGCCGCGATCCTGAAGGAACTGAAGATCCAGTTCGTGCTCGGCTATCTGGAAAGCGATTTCGCCCGCGTGCTCGACGTGCTTCAGGCCGGCAAGATCAACGCGGGCGCGATGGTGACCGACCGCGTGACCTTCGAGGCCCTGCCCGAGGCGTTCGAAGGCCTGCGCCAGCCCGGCAGCCAGATCAAGATGCTGATCGATCCGCACGGTTGAAACGATCGCGGCATCGCGCAGCCTTCCGATTGGTCTTGGTCCGGGAGTGACAGGTCAGGTCAGGTCGGCGAAGCGGCCGCCGTTTGCGGCAAGCGTGCGCAGCAGCGGTGCGACCGTCCAGCGGCCGTCCGCGTTGCCCAGCGCTTGCGCATAGTGTTCGAGCCGCGCGACGATCTCGCCGGCGCCGATCTCGTCGGCCATGAACAGCGGTCCGCCGCGCCAGGCGGGAAAGCCGTAGCCCGCCGTCCACACGACATCGATATCGGAGGCGCGCGCCGCGATGCCGTCCGCAAGGATCAGCGCCGCCTCGTTGACCATGGCATAGAGCAGTCGCTCGAAGATCTCCCGCTCAGGGATGGCGTTGCGCCGGGCGATGCCGTGTTCGGCGGCGAGGCGCGCGGCGAGCGCGGCCGTTTCCGCCGAGGGCAGGGCGTCGCGGCCCTCGTAGCGATAGTAGCCGTGGCCGGTCTTCTGGCCGTGCCGGCCCGCCTCGTTAAGGGTGCGGCAGAGGATGCGGTAGGCCGGATGCTGCGGACCGTCGCCGCTCTTGATCCACTCGATGACGGTCCTGGCGCCGACATCGACGCCGGCCATGTCGAGCATGCGCGAGGGGCCCATCGCCATGCCGATCCAGTCGGGGCTCTCGACGACGCCGTCGATCTCCGCGGGGCTTGCGCCCTCAAGCTGCATCGCCTCGCTTTCGCGCATGTAGACCTCGGCCATGCGGTTGCCGATGAAGCCGTAGCAGACGCCGCTGACGACCGCCGTCTTGCCGATTGCCCTGGCCACTTTCATCACGGTCGCAAGCACGTCCGGCGCGGTCTCGGCGCCACGCACCACCTCCAGGAGCCGCATGATCCGGGCCGGGCTGAAGAAATGGGTGCCGACGACATCCCCCGGACGGCCCGAGGCCCGGGCCAGCACATCGATATCGAGCGTCGAGGTGTTCGACGCGATCACCGCGCCGGGTTTGGCGATGGTGCCGAGCTCGGTCATGACACGCTGTTTGAGGGCCATGTCCTCGAACACGGCTTCGACGATCATGTCGGCGTCGGACAGGGCATCGATCTTAAGCGATCCGGTTATCCTGCCGCGCAAGCTGGCGGCCTCTTCTTCCGTGAGCCGCCCGCGTTTGACGCTGCCGGCACAGGCTTTGTCGATCAGGCCGAGGCCGCGTTCGAGCCCCGGTTGGCTTGCATCGACAAGCGCGACCGGAAATCCGGCATCGGAAAACGCCATGGCAATGCCGGTGCCCATCGTGCCGGCGCCGAGGATGCCGACGCGTTCGACCGGGCGCGGCGTGGTGCCGGCGGGCAGGTCCGGAATGTGCCGGGCGGCCCGCTCGGCAAGGAAGACATGGCGCAACGCGCGCGATGGCGGGGAGGGAACCAGAGCGGAGAAGGCCCTGGCCTCCGTCGCCTCGCCCTCCGCCCAGGGCTTTGTGGCGGCGGCTCTGAGGGACCGGGCGAGAGCGGAAAGAGCCGGCAGGTGCGGCTTTGCCGCGGCGTTCCTGTCAAGCGGTGCGAGAAGGACCTCGACATCGGCGGCATCACGGACGGGCAGGGTGCTGGCCCGCTTCAGAGCCGCATTCGCGTTTGCGATCTGCCGGCAGGCTGTCTTCGCCGCCGTCAGAGGATCCGCGGCGATGTCGTCGATCAAGCCGGCCCGGAGTGCTGCGTCGGATTGGATCGGCTTCCCTGTGGAGATCATGTCAGCGGCCAGCGCCAGCGACGTCAGCCTCGGCAGGCGCTGTGTGCCGAGCGAGCCGGGGATCAGGCCGAGCGTCACCTCCGGCAGACCGAGGCGCGTTTCCGGTGCGGCGACGCGGTAGTGGCAGGCCATCGCGATTTCGAGGCCGCCGCCAAGCGCCGACCCATGAAGGGCGACAACGACGGGCCGGCCGCTTGCCTCGATGCGGGCAAGCAGGGTGTTGATCGGTTGTGCCGAGAAGGCCGGATCGTCGAAGATGCGGATGTCGCCGCCGGCAACGAAGCTGGACCCGGCACCGCGAACGACCAGGCCGATCAGGCCGGGATCGGCATCATAGGCGTCAAGTGCTGCGGCAAGGTCAACGATGACCTCGGCCGATACCGCATTGACCGGCGGATTGTCGAACGTCAGGACGCCGATATCGCCGTCCCGGTCGAGCCTGACGCGTTTTACCATCGTGGCCCCGGGTGCGTTGGTGTGATCGTCAGTCGGGACCATTTCGCGCATGCGACCGCCGGCCGTCTTCACGCCCCCGCCCAGAAGTCGACGAAGCCCTTTGCCGCCTTGTCCGGATCTTCCCACATCCACCAGTGCTGGAGACCGTCGAGCGTCATGATCTCGGCGTCGATCCGCTTGGCGACATCGAAGACCATGTCCGGCGGAACGTAGGGGTCTTGCGTTGCGTGGATCAGCAGGGCCGGCTTGCGGTCGGCAGCGGCGAGCGCGTCTCCGAGGTTGCGCATGTCGGGCTGTACGGCTGAGCGATAGAGGCCGAGGATCGAGGCGCCCATCCTCGCATCGAGGTTCTCCGCCATCGTCGGCGACAGGGCGGCTGGGACACCGAACAGGTTGGTCAGCTCGTCGGCCGACATCTCGATGATCTGGGCGATTGATGTCTCGCCGTCCCCGGGCGTCTGCCAGACCTGCGCGGCGGGATGCCACTCGTAGTCGGGATGGACCAGGCCGGAACAGTCGGCCGACCAGCTTCTGAGCAGGTCGGGTCGTGCCGCCGCGACACCAAAGGTGTGGCCGGCCCCCCAGTCGTGGCCAACCAGGTCGACCGGCGTGCCGATCTTCTCGATCTCGCCGATCAGCCAGTCGCGGTAGTCGACGCGGGTTCCGCCGAAGCCGTCCGGCACCAGCGCGCCGAAGCCTGGCGGCGACAGACAGATCACATCCGTCTCCCCCAGCGTCTCGAGCGACTCCAGCAACGGTGTCCAAACGAAGGTTGTTTCCGGATTTCCATGTACGAAGACGCGGGTCATCGTCCGGTCCTCCCGTCTGACGTGACATCGGCGAGGAATGCGAGCATCGCCTCATTGGTTTCCTGCGGCCGTTCCTGCTGGGTCCAGTGGCCGCAGCCGGGGATGATCACATTGGCACGCAGGTCCGGCACCTCGTTGGGAAAGTTCTCCGTGATCTCCTGGTTCATCAGGATGACCAGATCGAACTCGCCGGCGATGAAGCAGGCCGGCACCGTGATCCTGGCGCCGCGGAACGGGGCCATTTCGTGCCAGGTGTGGTCGGCGGCGCGGTAGTAGTTGAGCGCGGAGGCGAAGCCGGTGCGCTCATAGTCGGCGGCGTATGCGTCGAGATCCTCCTCGGTGAGCCAGGCGGGAAGCTGCTTGGGCCAGGCGAAGGCCTCGTGCAACGCATCGCCGCGCTTGCGTTCGGCGAGCTTGACCTCCTCGGCCGGCGCATCGCCGGAGGCGGTGAAGAAGAAGCCCTTGATCCATTCGCGCGGATCCTTCTCGAGATCCGCCTCGGCGCGACCGACTTCGTTGAAATAGAGCTGGTAGTGGAAGCCGTCCGGGCCGGATTCCCGGTCCATGGCGATCGAGGGCGGGATCGTGTGATCGTAGGCGAAGGTCGTGCGCGCGCCGTAATAGGGAACGCTCAGGCCGATCACGGCGGGAAACCGGTCCGGCCGCATCAGCGCCGCGTTCCAGGCGACCGGCGCGCCCCAGTCATGGCCGGCGATGACCGCGGTGTCATGCGGCAACCGGTCCAGCAGTCCGACCATGTCGCCGACGAGGCGCGGCTGGGTATAGAGGCGCGGATCGAGCGGCCGCGACGTGCGGCCCATGCCGCGCATGTCAGGCGCCACCGCGTGATAGCCGGCATCGCCGAGCGCGTGCAGCTGATGGCGCCACGAATACCAGGATTCCGGGAAGCCGTGGCACATGATGACGCACGGGCCGTCCTTCGGGCCTGCCTCGGCGATGTGCATGCGAATCCCGTTCGTTTCAACCATTCTGTGGGTAATTTCGGCCATTTGCACCCTCCTCAGACTGAGACGCATCTTCGTTTCGCATAGCAATTATGTCAATCATTTTCGTCAGACGATCTTGGCGAACTGCACCCGCTACGCTACCATTCCCGCCGAATGAAAGGTCGAAAGAGGCAACGCCCATGATCCCCGATATCTCCGCCAAGGCCGCCGCGCTGGAACAGCGCCTGCTGTCGTTCATGGAGGAGCACGTCTATCCGAACGAAAAGCGGTTCTATCGGGAATCGGAAGAGATCGGGCCCTGGGGCGTCCAGCCGGTGGTCGAGGAACTGAAGCCGCTGGCGCGGGCGGCCGGCCTGTGGAACCTGTTCCTGCCCGAAAGCGAGCATGGCGCGGGGCTTTCCAACCGGGACTACGCGCCGCTGTGCGAGATCATGGGCCGGTCGCATCTCGCGCCTGAAGTGTTCAACTGTTCGGCGCCCGACACGGGCAACATGGAAGTGCTCGCGCGCTACGGTACGCCTGAGCAACAGAGTGCCTGGCTGACACCACTGCTTGCCGGCGAGATCCGCTCCTCGTTTGCGATGACCGAGCCGGACGTCGCCTCCTCGGATGCCAGGAATATCGAAAGCCGCATCGCGCGCGACGGCGACAGCTACGTGATCAACGGCCACAAGTGGTACACGACCGGCGCGACGGATCCGCGCTGCAAGATCCTGATCTTCATGGGCAAGACCGACCCGGAGGCCGAGCCCTACCGGCAGCAGTCGATGATCCTGGTGCCAAAGGAGACGCCGGGCGTCACGGTGCGGCGATCGATTCCGGTGTTCGGCTACTATGGCGTTCCCGACCGGGCCGCCGAGGTGGTGTTCGAGAATGTGCGGGTGCCGGCCGCCAACATGTTGCTCGGCGAGGGCAGGGGGTTCGAAATCGCCCAGGGGCGGCTCGGGCCGGGCCGGATCCATCATTGCATGCGGCTGATCGGCCTTGCCGAACGGGCGCTGGCCCGGATGTGCCTGCGCACGACCCGGCGGGTCGCCTTCGGCAAGCCGGTTTCGGAACAGTCCGTGACCCGCGAGCGGGTCGCCGAAGCGCGCATCATGATCGAACAGTGCCGGCTCCTGACGCTGCGGACCGCGCACATGATGGACACCGTCGGCAACAAGGAGGCACGCGCCGAGATCGCGATGATCAAGGTGGCGGTGCCGAACATGGCCTGCACCGTTATCGACTGGGCAATCCAGGCCTTCGGCGGCGGCGGCACCAGCAACGATTTCGGCACCGCGACCGCCTATGCCACGGCCCGCCTGCTGCGCCTGGCGGACGGGCCGGACGAGGTCCACCGCGATCAGCTGGCCCGGATGGAATTCAGGAAACTGGCCGGCAGCAACAGTCGCGGCGGCATCGACGGCTGGGGGCCGGCGCTCAGTGACAAGGCGCTGGGCGAAGGGATCTACGCGACCGGCGATCGGGCCGACTGATCCCGGGCCGACCAACCCCGGGCCGACTGATCAGTCGACCGTTTCCTCGCCGAGGAAAGGCGGGACATAGACCTGGTCGAGCAGATCGATCATGACGCGAACATGGCGCCGCGCGGCGTCCTCGGCCGCCACGCCATCGCCGTTCAGGATCGCATCGGCGATCCGTTTGTAGGACGCCGCCCGGTCTTCCGGCTTCATGACGAGCCGGTTGCGAACCAGATGGACCTGCAGATTGGCAAGCGTCTGCTCGAGTTCCGGGCTGCCGCTGATGCGCGCCATGGTCCGGTGAAACCGGTTGCGCATCCGCACGAAATCGTAGCGGTTGTCGTCTGTGTTGGCGTCCATCAGCGCTGCCAGCGCCTGCTCAAGGTCGGCACGCGCGCCGGTCTGATCGATGTTCTCGGCGGCAAGGCGTGCCGCCAGTCCGACGATCACCTCGGTGATCATCAGGATGTTGCGTGCTTCCTTGCGGGTCAATTGGCGGATGCGGGCGCCGCGATTGTGCTGCGCCTCGACGACACCCTGGGCGGCGAGCCGCTTGATCGCCTCGCGCACCGAGGAGCGGCTGACATTGTAGCGCGTGACGAGATCCGGCTCGACCAGCCGCTGTCCGGCGACGTACCGGCCTTCGTAGAGCCCGCGCAGAACATCGCGCACGATGCGGTCTGAGGCGCTTGCCCGCGGCTTGGTATCCGCGCCCTTGGTATCCTTGTTCATATGGCCAACCCGGCAGGCCGGCGGATTGCCGACGTTCGCAGACATTGTAGAGGGCATCTTTCGTCTGATTTCAAGCGCGCCATCGCCCCGCCTTGCCATCGTCTTTCAGTTCCGCCTAGCGGGCCGTGAAACAGCCGTCAACGACATCCTTGAAGGACAGGCGGCTGACGCCATGGCGGAGTTTCGCCGTTCCACGATAAGGGGCGACGCCATCACGGAGTTTCCGGCTGGCAGCGGCGAGGCGGATAACGCGGGTCGGTATCGCCGGCTCACGCAGCGCCATGCAGCTTGGAGAGCCGCCCCGCGGCGGCGAGCACATTGGCGATGATGGTCTCCTTGACCTGATCGCCGAAACGGGCGGTCGGCGTCGCGACCGCGACGGCGCCCACGGCAAGGCCGTCGAAGCCCAGGATCGGGGCGGCGACGCCGACGACGTCGATTTCATAGGAGCCGGCCACAAGCGCGTATCCCGCCTCCCGCGCCGCTTGGAGGCGAGCCAGGATCTCGGCGTCGGCCACGGGTGTCTGCGCCGTGAACGCCTCGAAATCGCGCGCCAGGATGTCTGAAACACGCGCCTCGTCGCTGTGCGACAGAAAGGCGATCCCCGAACCGGTGGCGTGAAAGGGCAGGGGCTCGGCGGGGTCGATATAGACCCGCGTTCCCTTGAACGTGGTCTCCACCACCGCGGTGGTCATCAGCTTGCCGGCGACGAACGTGCTGATATGGGCGGTTTCGCCGGTCGCAGCGACGAGATCCTCCAGGATGCCCAGCGACTGCCTGGCGATCGGATGGGTGCGGTCGCGCACCATCGCCAGCCGCGTCAGCGCGGGGCCGAGACAGTAGGTCTTGTCGCGCGCATTCTGTTCGAGGATGCCGCGGCCGGCCAGATCGCTGACATAGCGCCGGACATTGGATTTGTCCCAGCCGAGCTTCCGGGCGATTTCCGACAGGCCCAGATTCGGTTCGCTCTCCGAGAATAAATCCAACACAGACAAGGCCTTGTCCACCGTGCTCATCGCATATGCCTCCCGGACCGAACGAAACAGTTGACTCTTTCTAAGGAGTTAATGCATCATTATATGCACCAATTAATCAAATATCGACAAAAATCGACTAGGAGAGGACCATGAGAAGATCCGTCGCGGCGGTCGCCGCTGCCCTTGTCATGGCAGGCGTCGCGCCTGCCTTTGCCGAGTATCCCGAAAAACCGGTGAGCTTCATCGTGCCGTGGCCGCCCGGCGACCTGGAAGACGTGCTGACGCGGATGATCGCCGAGGACTTCCAGGAGACTTACGGTGTGAGCGCCGCCGTGGTGAACAAGCCCGGCGGTGGCGGCGGGCCGTTCCCGGGCGCCATCGAGGTGGCCAATGCCGAGCCGGACGGTTACACGATCGGCTCATTCGTGATCGCGGTTCCGGTGATTGGCCACAAGATCGGCATTCCCGACCTGGCGCCGGCGAAATTCGATCCGCTGGGGATCTTCCTGACCTATCCCTTCGTGCTCGCGGCCGCCGGTGACGCGCCCTACGACACGATCGAGGAAATGGCCGAATACGCGAAGTCGAACGATCTGGCGCTCGGCCATTTCGGCGCGCCGCTGGTGCCGACCCGCGTGACGCTCGCCTATGCCAAGACCGCCGGTTTCGAGTGGGGCTCGGAAGCGGCCTTCGACATGCTCGACTGCAACACGCTGGCTTCCGGCGACGCGGACGTGATCAACACGACCCTGCAACTGGTGCTGCCCTGTCTCGACGATATCAAGGTGCTGGCCTCGATCACCGGTGACCGCATTCCGCTGACGCCGGACGCGCCGACCATGGGCGAGACGGCGCCGGACCTGGATATCGCGCTGTGGAACGGCCTGTTCGTGCCCAAGGGGACGCCCCAGGACGTGCGTGACAAGATCATCGCAGTTGCCAAGGAAACGGTGATGGGTGAACGGGCCCAGGCGCTCGCCGCTGAGACCGGCGCCGCCGTTTACTGGCTGGATGCCGATGCGGCCGCAGCGCAGATCGTCGCCGACGAAGAGGCGCTCAACCGGATCGGCGCGCTGCTGGAATAGCGGTCCAATACAGACATCGCCGTGCCGGCCGCGCCATGCGGCCGGTGCTCGGATCCTCTACGTAAGACCCTGCACACGGTCGCCGGATGCAGGCACGGGGGAAATGCGATGAAACAGCAAGCCAGGCCCTTCCAGCCGGGAAGCATGCTCTTCGCTGCGGCGTTTCTGATCGGGTCGCTGATCCTGCTGTCGCAGCTTGGGGCGGAAACGAAATTCTCCGCCAAGGGGCAGATGTTCGCGCAGCCGCGCTTCTGGCCGGCGGTCGGCGTCATCGGCATGGTGGTGTTCGGCGCGGCCTATCTTGCCGAAACCTATCGGCGCCGGGTGCCGACCAGCGGCGTGGAACCGCTGATCTGGCTGCGCGCGGTGGAGTATTTCGTCTGGTTCATGGCCTATGTGATCGCCGTGCCGATCATCGGCTACCTGGCCGCCTCGATCTGTTTCACCGTGCTGCTCGCCCTGCGGCTCGGCTATCGCTCGGCCCGGCATCTGGGGCTGGCGGCCGGCGTCGGCATCGCGGTGGTGCTGGTCTTCAAGACCGGGCTTTCGGTCAAGATCCCCGGCGGCGCGGTCTACGAGTACCTGCCCGACGCGCTGCGCAATGTCATGATCGTGAATTTCTGACATGGATATCCTGCTGTCCTCCTTCGCCATCCTGGCGCGCTGGGACGTGCTGGCGGCCCTTTTGGTGGGGTCGGCTGGTGGCGTCGTCATCGGCGCGATCCCCGGCGTCGGTCCGGCCGTTGCGATCGCGATCCTGCTGCCGGCCACCTTCTCGCTCGATCCGATCGTCGGGCTGACGGCGCTGCTCGGCATCTATGGCAGCTCGATGTATGGCGGCGCGATTCCCGCGATCCTGATCAACACGCCCGGCACGGCGGTCAACGCGCTGACCACCTACGAGGGCACGCCGATGACGAAGCGGGGCGAGGCGCGCCGGGCGCTGAGCCTTGCCTATTCGGCGAGCTTCTTCGGCGGCGTGTTTTCCGTCATCTGCCTGATCGCCCTGTCGCCGGTGCTGGCCTGGATCGCGCCGATGTTCGGCAGCCGCGAGATCTTCCTGGCCGCGCTGCTCGGCATCGTCCTGGTGGTGCTGGCCCATCGCGGCCAGATCATGGCCGCCGGCATGCTGGCCTGCCTCGGCATCTTCCTGAACACGATCGGGCTCGAACCGATCCAGTATTCGCAGCGCTATACGTTCGGCCAGTCCTGGCTGTCGGGCGGCATCGACCTGATCGTCGTGGTGCTCGGCCTGTTTGCGCTCAGCCAGGCCTTCGTGCTTCTGGTCGAGCCGGACAAGCGCTCCCACATCGACGCCCTCCGCGGCGGCTTCTTCTCCGGCTTCAAGGAACTGGCGCTCTACAAGCGGGTGGCGACGGTCGCCTCCGGCTTCGGCGTGATGATGGGCATGATCCCGGGCGTCGGCGAGTTCACCGCGCAGTTCATGAGCTACACCTACGCCCAGAAGACCTCGCGCACGCCTGAGATGTTCGGCCGGGGCTCGCCGGAGGGGCTGGTCGCCTCGGAAGCCTCCAACAACGCGGTGCCGGCGGCCGCGATGATCCCGCTTTTGGCGCTCGGCATCCCCGGCGAGGCGCTGACGGCGATGATGCTGTCGGTCTTCTACGTCCACAACGTCGTGCCCGGACCGGGCCTGTTCCAGAACCAGATGGATTTCGTCGTGGCGCTTTATCTGGCGCTGCTCATCCTCAACGTGCTGGTGCTGGTCTTCCTATTGTTCTCGACCAACACGCTGCTCAGGGTCATCGAGATCCCAACCCGGTTTCTCGGCATCGCGGTGCTGACGCTCAGCTTCGTCGGGGTCTACAGCCTGCGCAATTCCGCCGTTGACTGCGCGGTGGCGGGCGCCTTCGGGATCTTCGGCTTCATCCTGAAACGGCTCAACCTGCCGATCGTGCCGATCATCCTGGGCATGGTGCTGGGCGGCATCATGGAGGCCAAGCTGCGCACTTCGATGATGCGGGTGAAGACGCCGTTCGATTTCATCGACAGGCCGATCGCCTTCATCCTCTTCCTCATCATTGTGCTCGTCGTCGCCAGCCATTTCCGGGGCGTCTGGCGGGCCTGGCGCAGCGACAAGGGCAAGAGCAGATGACCGACCGGACCATCCTGATCGTCGGCACCTACGACACCAAGGACGACGAACTGGCCTATATGGCCGACTGCATCCGCCGGCTCGGCGGCGGCGTGGTGGAGATGGATGTCAGCGTGCTCGGCGATCCGTCGACGCCCTGCGAGATTTCCAAGCACGCGGTGGCCGAGGCGGCCGGAAGCTCGATCCAGGCTGCCATCGACAGCGGCGACGAGAACACCGCGATGCAGATCATGGCGCAGGGTGCTGCGTCCAAGGCTGCGGAGCTTCACGCGGCCGGCCGGATCGACGGGGTCGTCATCCTGGGCGGAACGATGGGTACCGATCTGGCGCTGGACGTCTGCCAGGCGCTGCCGCTGGGTGTTCCCAAATACATCGTCTCGACGGTGTCCTACTCGCCGCTGATCCCGGCCGACCGGCTGTCGCCCGACCTGCAGATGATCCTGTGGGCGGGCGGGCTCTACGGCCTCAATTCGATCTGCAAATCGTCGCTGTCGCAGGCAGCCGGCGCGGTGCTCGGGGCTGCACGGGCGGTCGAGAAACCGTCTGCCGACCGGCCGGTCGTTGGCATGACGTCGCTCGGCTCGTCCTGCCTGTCCTATATGGGCAAGCTGAAGCCGGCGCTCGAGGAGCGCGGGTTCGAGGTGGCGATCTTCCATGCCACCGGCATGGGCGGCATGGCGTATGAGAGGATCGCCGGGCAGGGCGGCTTTGCCTGTGTGATGGATTTCGCCCTGCCGGAACTGGGCAACCTGATGGCCGGATCGGTGATCCATGCCGGGGCGGACCGGATGCTGAATGCCGGTAAGGCCGACATCCCCCAGCTTGTCGCGCCGGGCTGCCTCGATCTGATCGATTTCGCCGGCTGGCAGGATATCCCCGAGCGTTTCGCCGACCGGCCGTTCCATGCCCATAACCGGTTGATCAAGTCATCGGCGCTGAACAACGAGGAGCGCCGGGAGACCGCGCGCGAGATGGGCCGGCGGCTGGCGCAGTCGGCCGCGCCGGTCCATGTGCTGCTGCCCACGCAGGGCATCGAGGAATGGGACCGGCCGGGCGAACCCGCCCACGATCCGGAAGGGCTCGGCCACTTCCTCGACGAGATGCGCAGCGCCATCAGGCCGCCGGCGCGGCTCACAGAGATCGATGCCCATATCAACGACCAGGCCTTCGCTGACGCCGCGCTTCAAGTCTTCGATGCCTGGATCGCGGACGGCACAGTCAGGATCACAGTTCAATGACATCGCCCTACGATATCCTGTTCGAGCCCGTTCAAATCGGCCCGGTGACGGCACCGAACCGCTTCTATGCCGTCCCGCACGCGACCGGCCACGGCTGGAACCAGCCGCATGGCGCGATCGCGCTGCGCGGCATGAAGGCGGAGGGCGGCTGGGGCACGGTTGCCATGCAGATCTGCGAGATCGGCCCGGATTCGGACATGGCCAACCATCCGATGGAGCGGATCTGGGACGACAGCGATATCCCGCGCCATGCCGCCCAGGTGGCGGCGATCAAGAAACACGGCAGCCTGGCGGCGATCGAGCTTGGCCATGGCGGCATGCGGGCCCGCAACATGACCACCGGCTTTTCCGTGATCGGCCCGAGCGCGCTGCCGGTGCTGCGCCCCGAGGTGCCCGCGCAGGCGCGCGAGATGGATCTTGCCGATATCCGCGCCTTCCGCGCCGACCACAAGGCGGCGGCCGAGCGGGCCAGGCGCGCCGGTTACGACATACTCTACGTCTATGCCGCCCATGACCTGTCGATCTTCAATCATTTCCTGTCGGCCCAGACCAACCAGCGCAGTGATTGCTATGGCGGCTCGCTGGAAAACCGCCTGCGGCTGGTGCGGGAGGTGCTGGAGGATACGCTCGAGGTTGCCGCCGGCGAGCAGGCGGTGGCCCTGCGTTTCAGCGTCGCCGAACCCGGCAAGCCGGGCGGCCTGACCCATGACGGGGAGGGCCGCGAGGTGGTCGAGGCGCTGGCCGAACTGCCCGACCTGTGGGACGTCAACCTGTCCGGCTGGCCGAATGACAGTCAGACGGCACGGTTTTCCGAGGAAGGCTTTCAGCTGCCCTTCACCGATTTCGTCAAGTCGGTGACGACCAAGCCGGTCGTCGGCGTCGGCCGCTTCACCTCGCCCGACAAGATGGTCTCGATGGTTCGCAAGGGTCAGCTCGACCTGATCGGCGCGGCGCGTCCGTCGATCGCCGATCCGTTCCTGCCGGCCAAGATCCGCGACGGCCGCATCGACGAGATCCGCGAATGCATCGGCTGCAATATCTGCGTCAGCATGGACAGCTACGGGCTGCCGGTGCGCTGCACGCAGAACCCGACGATCTCGGAGGAATGGCGCAGCGGCTGGCATCCCGAGGCGCCGGCGATCTCGACGGGCCGGCGCTCGCATTTGATCGTCGGCGCCGGGCCGGCGGGGCTGGAATGCGCAACGACGCTCTTACGCGCCGGCCAGCATGTCACGATCGCCGATGCCGCACGCGAGGCCGGCGGCCGGGTGACGCGCGAGGCGCGGCTGCCGGGGCTTTCAAGCTGGACGCGCGTGCGCGACTACCGGGTCTATCAGCTCTCGCAGAGCGCCGACGCCGCCCTGTTCCTGGAAAGCCCGCTTGGTGCCGCCGACATCGCCGAGTTCGGCGCCGACACGATCACGCTTGCCACCGGCGCCACCTGGCGGGCCGACGGGGTCGGCTCGACGAGCCTCGCCCCGCTCGATATCGGCGATTGCGAGGTGCTGACGCCCGACGACATCATGGATGGCGGGTTGGCGGATCGGCCGGCGTCACGTTTCGTCGTCTATGACGACGATCATTTCTACATGGCGAGCGTGATCGCCGAACGTCTCGCCGCCGCCGGGCACGCGGTGACCTATGTGACGCCGATGCCGATGATCGCGACCTGGACCGATTTCACGCTGGATCAGGGGCGCATCATCGAGCGGCTCGGCGCCCTGAACGTCGATCTTCGCCCCAATCTGAAGCTCGTCGCCGGCGGCACGTTCCGGGATACGTTGACGGGTCAGGCAGTCGATCTCAATTCACCCGCCATCGTGTTCGTCGGGGCGCGGACGCCGCGGGACGATCTGCGGAACGAATTGCGATCGATGGAGGGGATCGGCGAGATCCATCTCGCCGGCGATTGCCTGGCGCCCGGGATCATCCAGGCCGCGGTGCTGTCGGGGCACACCGTGGCGCGGCGCATCCTCGCGGCGGGCGGCAACCGGCCGGCGCGGCTGCGCGAACAGGTCGCGCTTGCGGTCTGAGCCGCCGCTAGCTGCCGTCCCCCTTGTAGAACAGCGCCTGGCGGACGTCGTAGAGATCATGGAAGAACTTCAGGTCGAGCGCCTTCTTCAGAAACGCCACGCCTGATGAGCCGCCGGTGCCGGGCTGCGTGCCGATCACCCGTTCGACCGCCGACATGTGGTCGAACCGCCAGCGCTGGAACAGGGTTTCCATGTCCATCAGCTTTTCGGCAAGCGTATAGAGGTCCCAGTAGGTGTCCGTGTCGCGATAGACCTGTTCCCAGATCGCGACGATGCGCGGATCGCCGGAATAGGGCTCGCGAACATCGCGGTCCAGCAGGTCCGCCGGCACGTCGAAGCCCTGGCGGGCGAGGCAGCGGATCACCTCGTCATAGACCGACGGCTCGGCAAGCGTCGCCTCCAGCATCGCCATCACCTCGGCGTCGTGCTGGTGGACCTTCATGGTGGCGGGGTCCTTGTTGCCGAGGATGAACTCGATCTGCCGGTAGCCGTAGCTCTGGAAGCCGGAGCCGGAGCCGAGCGCCTCGCGGAACAGCATGTAGTCGGCCGGCGTCATGGTCAGCAGCGTCTCCCACGACGTGATGAGCTGCTTCTGGATCGCCTTGATGCGGTCGATATTCTTGAAGGCCGGGCCGAACCGGTCCTCGCTCAGATGGTCGCGCATCTGCATGATCTGATAGTGCATCAGCTTCAGCCACAATTCGCTGACCTGATGAATGATCAGAAACAGCAACTCGTCCGGCTCCGGCGGATCCTGGAACGTCTCCTGCAGGTTGAGCAGCGTCTTCAGTTGCAGGAAGTCGCCATAGCTGCTGCGTTTCTTGCGGGTGAACTCGGTTATCAGCGTCTCCTCGACGCCGCGTTGCAGAAGGCGGTCTTCGGCATTCGTATCGGTCATTGCGCGGCGTTCCCCAGTGCGTTTTCGCTAGCCAGTCCGGTCAGGACGTCCTGCAGCTTGCAATAGACATGCGACGACAGCTGTACGTGCTCGCGCATCAGCCGCGCCGCCGTCTCCGCGTCGCGGGCAAGGGCTGCGTCCATCAGATTCGTATGGCCCTCGAGCGCCATCGCGCTCCTGGCCATCGCGTCCAGTTCGGCCCGGAGGCCGGAGTCCTGCGTGCTCGCCCCGGTCGATTCGATCTGGATTTTGCTTTGATAGCGCCGGAGCTGAGCGAAGATCTGGACCGAGAACCGGGCAAGCCATGGCGACCGGCTGGCGGCGGTGAGGGCCTCGTGGAACGCTTTGTGCTGGCGATACCAGTCCTGGTAGCGCTCCTGCGGATCGCCAAGCCCCGGGATCGGGGTGCGCGACAGCTGGTGGTGGGCCGCGACCAGCGCGACTTCCCAATCCTGGTCGCCATGTTCGATCGCCTCGCACAGCATCTGCGTTTCGATCATCGTGCGCACTCTGCCGAGATCGGCCAGTTCCTCGGCCGAGCTGTCGACGACCTTGAAACCGCGGTTGAAACTGGCGGTGACGAGATGTTCCGACTGGAGCCGGGTGAGGGCTTCGCGCAGCGGAGTCAGGCCGAAGCCGAAGCTTGCGGCAAGCGTCGAGGCACGCAGCGGCTCACCCGGCTCGAGCCCGCCTTCCAGGATCAGCTGGCGGAGCCGCTCATAGGCCGCTTCGCTGCTGGACTGAGGTGTCTCATCCATTATTGTATACAATCCAGTTGATTTTATAGGAAATTGACACGCTTGGCCTTTGCTGTAAAGTCCGCATCAGTCAGCGGTGGACGCCGACTGAAAAAGCCAATAGGCAGGATTAAGCAAGAACTGCCAAAAGGGAGGGTATTCGATGAAATTCACAGCCATGCTGCAGGGTGCCGTCGTGCTTGCCCTGAGCGCCGTGTTCGCCGGTTCGGGCCTTGCCGCCGACAAGATCGGCATCGCCCAGTTCGGCAAGCATCCGCAGCTCGATACGGCCGTCGACAGCTTCAAGAAGGAACTCGCCGACCAGGGCTTCACCGACCTGGAATTCGTCGAGAGCCAGGTCAATTTCGACACCAACCTGATCCCGCAGATGCTGACCACGCTGCAGGCCGCGCAGCCGAAGCTGATCCTGACGGTGACCACGCCGGTGAGCCAGGGCGCCAAGCAGCTTCTGGCGGGCACCGGCATCCCGGTGATCTTCACGGCCGTGACCGATCCGGTCGCAGCCGAACTGGTGCCGGCCTGGGACAAGGCCGATCCGATGATGACCGGCGCCTCCGACCTGCAGGACATCGAGGCGGTGCTGGAATTCTCCACGAAGCTGTTCCCGGGCGCGACGCGCGTCGGCTTCCCCTATAATCCGGGCGAGGCGAACGACGTCGCGGCGCTGGGCTTCATCAAGGAGGCCGCCGACAAGCAGGGGCTGGAGGTCGTCGAAGTCGGCATCGACTCGGTCAACGACATCCCCGCCCGCATCACCTCGCTGAAGGACAAGGCGGACTTCATCTACATCCCCGGCTCGAACCTCGTGCAGCCGGCCGTTCCCGCGGTTGCGGCTTCCGCCAACCAGATCGGCATCCCGATCGTCAACGCCTCCCAGTCCGCCGTCGAGGACGGGCAGGTAGTCGCCTCCTTCGAGGTCTCCTACGACCAGGTCGGCCGCAATGCCGGCAAGCTCGCCGCCGAGTTCCTCAAGGGCAAGCCGCTGGCGGACCTGCCGCCGATCAAGGCCGGCTATGAGGATCACCGCGCGATGATCAATCTCGACATGCTGAAAGAGGCCGGTCGCGAACTGCCGGATTCCCTCAAGGACTGCAACTGTTTCAAGCAGTAATCTAAAGCGGTTTTTGAAGGCATTGCAGCCCGGCGATCAAACGACGCCAGATCGGATCGCCGGGCCTCTTTAAGGACGCTGCCGGCAAGGGGGTTGATGCATGCTGCGCGTCTCACAGGCCAGAAAGATCTTCTATCCCGGCACGCCGGACGAGCGGAAGGCGCTGGACGGTGCCGACCTGTCGCTTGCAACCGGCGAGTTCTGCGTCGTCATCGGCTCGAACGGGGCGGGCAAGTCGAGCCTGCTCAACGCGATCTCCGGGCGCATGCCGCTCGATGAGGGCCGCATCGAGATCAATGGCGCGGACCTGACCGACCTGCCGGTCTTCAAGCGCGCAGCCAGGATCGCCTCGGTGTTCCAGGACCCGATGATCGGCACCGCGCCGACGATGACGGTGGCGGAGAACATGCTGCTCGCCGAGTTGCGCGGCCGCCGCTCGAGCCTGTCGCCGGGGCTGAACGCCGAGCGCCGCGACCTGTTCCGCGAGCGCCTGTCGGTGATCGGGCTTGGACTGGAGGACCGTCTCGACACCAATGTCGGCCTGTTGTCGGGCGGCCAGCGCCAGTCGCTGTCGCTGGTGATGGCGGTGTCGAACCAGCCCGACCTTTTACTGCTCGACGAGCATACCGCGGCGCTCGATCCGCGCACCGCCGACTTGGTCATGAAGGCGACGATCTCGGCGATCGATACCCATGACCTGACGGCGCTGATGGTCACCCACAACATGAAGCATGCCGTGGATTACGGCGACAGCCTGATCATGATGGATTCCGGCCGGGTGCGGCTGTCGATGTCGGGCGAAGAGAAGGCGGCTGCGACCGTGGAGACGCTGATCGAGCGCTTCCACGAGACGCCCGACTGGCTGATGCTGCAGGAGGCCTGATGTTCGATTTCCTCATCAGCTTCTGGAACGTCGTTCCGGTCACCTTCGCCCAGAGCCTGATCATCAGCTTCGTGGTGATGGGCATCATGATCCCGTTCCGCATCCTCGGCTTTCCGGACCTGACCAGCGAGGGCGCGTTCCCGCTCGGCGGCTGTGTCGCCGCCGTCGTGCTGGCGGCGGGCTTCAATCCGCTGCTGGCGATGCTGATGGCGCTGATCTGTGGTTTTGCCGCCGGCTGCACCACCGCCTGGATCCACCTGCGCTTCCGCATCAACACGCTGCTTGCCGGCATCCTCGTGCTGACGATGCTCTATTCCATCAACCTGCGCATCATGGGGCGCACGAACATCGCGCTGTTTAATTTCGACAGCCTGTTCAAGTGGATCAGCCCGTCGATGGCGAATATCCCGACCTTCAAGATCGTCGTGGTCGGGGTGCTGGTGCTGCTGGTCTTCGCCGCCGGCTGGTATTTCTTCCTGACCGAGCGCGGCGTCACGGTCCGCGCCGCCGGCGCCGGGCCGCAGATGGCCGAGGCGCAGGGCATCAATGTGTGGACGATCACCGTGCTCGGCGTCGGCGCGGGCGGGGCGCTGTCGGCGCTCGGCGGCAGCATCATGGTGCAGAGCCAGGGCTTCGCCGACGTCAATATGGGGCTCGGCATCCTGATCAACGGGCTTGCCGCGCTGATCATCGGCGAATCCGTCGTCGGCCGCTCCTCGACGCTGCGCCAGCTTGCCGCGCCCGTGGTCGGCTCGGCGATCTACTACCAGCTCATTTCGCTGTGTCTGACGCTCGGCCTGAAACCGGCCGACCTGAAGCTTGCGACGGGCCTGTTCGTTCTCCTGATGCTGGGCCTGCCGCAACTGCGAAGCGGCGGCCGCTACCGGACCGTGCCGCCGCAAGAGAAGGTGAAGGAATAGTGGGGTATAAACCTCTCTCGTCATCCCGGATATTTGCTGGCGCAAATTCCGGGATGACGAGAGAGGCGATGGTGCATGCACTCTCCCCGGGCACTCTCCCCGGTCATTCATCGTCGGGACAAGCCCGCTGTCGTCCCCTCTCGCTTAACCGGGCAGCATTGGCGCGAGCCGATACTCAAATCTCGGCGATCGCGCCCAGTTCGTCGTGCAGGCGATCGAGGGTCGCGTCGTCGATCGCGGCGAAGGCGCCGGCGACCCAGCGGGCATTGGCCTGCGCCATCTCCTTGAACTGGTCGAGGCCGTAATCGGTCATCTGGATCAGGAAGCGGCGCCGGTCGTTGGGATCGGCGATGCGCGAGACCAGGCCGTCGGCCTCCATCCGGTCGAGCAGCGAGGAAATGTTGCCCGACGGCGCCAGCAGGCTCGCGCCGAGATCGCCGATCGACAGGCGCCGGCCGGGCGCCCGGTAGAGCTGCGAGAGCACGTCGAAGCGCACGAAACGGACGCCGAAGGCCTTCTGCATCTGCGCGCTGACATCCGCCTCGACCTTGCGCGAGGTGCGCACCAGCCGGAGCCACAGGCGTAGAACCCGGCGTTCGCGCTCGCTGTAGCCGTCCTCGATCGGTGCGTCCTCGATGGGGATCGAGGAAATAGGGGAACTTTCCCGTGTCATAATCCCGCAAATATCACCGGTTGGGGCCTGAGCCAAACCTGCTGCCGACGGTCCGGCGGACTTTTTTCGGCCTGGCAGCCAGAAAGCCATTGCATCTATCTTATATATGAAATATTTATATATAAATCAATTTCGCACCCTCCCGCCCTGTTGGTCATAACGGCAGGGATGAGCGGAGGGCAGCAGGGAGCAGGCCATGAAGATTACGGTGGTGGGCGGCGGCCCGGGCGGTCTCTATTTCGCGATCCTGACCAAGAAGGCCCGGCCGGACTGGCAGATCGAGGTGTTCGAGCAGAACCGCGCCGACGATACGTTCGGCTTCGGCGTCGTGTTTTCCGACGACACGCTCGACGAGTTCCTGTCGCGCGACCCGGAGACCTACGAGAAGATCCGTGACCACTTCGCCTATTGGGACGATGTGGCGATCCACATGAAGGGCGAGGAGATCCGCTGCGCCGGCAACGGCTTCTGCGGCACGTCGCGCTTCACGCTGTTGGAAATCCTGCAGGAGCGCTGCGCCGAGCTCGAGATTCCGATGACCTTCTCCGAGCAGATCGATCCGGCGACGCTCGATACGCGCTTCGCCGATTCCGACATCATCCTCGCCTCGGACGGCATCAATTCGCAGATCCGCGAATATTACAAGGACGCGTTCCAGCCGAGCGTCACGGTCAAGTCCAACCGGTTCTGCTGGATGGGCTCGACCCGGCCGATGGACGAGTTCAACTACTTCTTCCGCAAGACCGAGCACGGCATCATCTGCGCCCATACCTACCAGTACCAGAAGGACGCCTCGACCTGGGTGTTCGAGATGGACGAGGACTGCTGGCAGGGCCACGGTTTCGAGGAGTTCGACGAGGAGGGCTCGCGGGCGATCCTGGAGGAGATCTACAAGGAGGAGCTGCAGGGGCACGGCTTGCTGTTGAACCGCTCCAACTGGCGCAAGTTCCCGCGCATCTTCTGTGAGAACTGGTATCACAAGAACATCGTCATCCTGGGCGACGCCAAGGCCTCGGCGCATTTCTCCATCGGCTCGGGCACCAAGCTTGCGATGGAATGCGGCATAGCGCTGGCCGACGCCGTGCTCGAACATGCAGAGCAGTCGGTCGAGGTCGCCTTCAAGGCCTATGACGAGGCGCGGCGCACGCCCTGCCAGATCATCCAGCACAATGCCGACGTCTCGCTTGCCTGGTTCGAGCACATGAACCGGTCCTGGGACATGGACCCGCTGCAATTCTCCATGGTCGTGATGTGCCGGGCGAAGTCGATCACCTATGACAACCTGATCCTGCGCGATCCGGGCTATGTCGAGCAGGTCGATACGGCCTGGTACGAGCGCTATTTCCGCGAGACCGGCATCGACGTGCGCCAGAGCCGGCCGACGCCGATGTTCACGCCGTTCAAGCTGCGCGAGATGGTCGTGCCGAACCGGGTCGTGATGTCGCCGATGGCGCAGTATTCCGCCGACGAAAACGGCAACCTGACCGACTGGCACATGGTGCATTACTCCTCCCATGCGCTCGGCGGCATGGGGATGCTCTATTCCGAGATGACCTGCCCGTCGCCGGATGCGCGCATCACGCTCGGCTGCCCCGGCCTGTGGACGGACGACCACGAGGCGCAGTGGACGCGGATCGTCGATTTCGTCCATGCCAATTCGGACGCGAAGATCTGCATGCAGCTCGGCCATTCCGGCCGCAAGGGCTCGACCCAGCTTGGCTGGGAGCGGATGGATCACCCGATCGCTACGGAAGACAAGAACTGGCCGCTGATGTCGGCCTCGCCGCTGCCGTGGTTTGAGGGCGAAAGCCAGGTGCCGCGCGAGATGACCCGCGCCGACATGGACCGCATCCGCGACGAGTTCGTCGCCGCGACCAGGCGGGCCGCCCGCGCCGGCTTCGACATGCTGGAACTGCATTGCGCGCACGGCTATCTCTTCGCCTCCTTCCTGTCGCCGCTCACCAACAAGCGCACGGACGACTATGGCGGGTCGGTGGAGAACCGGCTGCGCTTTCCGCTCGAGGTGTTCCGCGCGATGCGGGCGGAATGGCCGCAGGATCGGCCGATGTCGGTGCGCATCTCGGCGACTGACTGGAAGGAGGGCGGCCTGTCGGAAGCCGACCTGTTCGCGATCTCGGAAGCCTTCCACGACGCCGGGTGTGACCTGATCGACGTGTCGGCCGGCCAGACGGTGCCCGATCAGGAGCCGGTCTATGGCCGCATGTTCCAGGTGCAGTTCGCCGAGGCCGTGCGCAACGTGCCGAAGCTTGCCACCATGGCGGTCGGCAACATCACCGAGGCCGCCCAGGTCAACACGATCCTGCACACCCGCCGTGCCGATCTGGTGGCGCTTGCCCGGCCGCATCTGTGGGATCCGTATTTCACCCGCCGCGCCGCCGCCTTTTACGGCGCGCAGGTCGGCCACTGGCCGCCGCAATATCTGTCGGGCCGCGACCAGGCCTATCGCGAGCAGGCCAAGCAGCGCGACAACATGCTCGAACTGCAGCGCAAGGCCCGGCCGACGCGGCATGAGAAGCCGGAAGAGCGGCTGGCCGCGGAGTAGGCGTGTGAGCGAGGGGGTGGCGCAAGTCTTCACCGTGACGCGGCGCCTGCGGTTCGCCGATTGCGATCCCGCCGGCATCGCGTTCTATCCCCGGCTGCTTGAGCATCTGAACGGGGTGGTCGAGGACTGGTGCGCGGACGCGCTGGACTATCCGTTCCGGGAGATGCATCTCGTCAGAGGCCGTGGGATGCCGACCGTGGCGCTGTCGATCCGCTTTGCCAGCCCCGCGCAACTGGGCGACAGGATTTCCTGGCACCTGCGGGTCGGGCGACTCGGCCGCTCTTCGCTGACGCTGTCGGTTTCCGCCGTCGGGCCGGACGGGCAGGACATCCTGCAGGCCGAGCCGACCCTGGTGCACACCGATTTCTCGAAAGAGCAGCCGAAATCGGAGCCGTTCCCCGATACCGTCAGAGAGAGGATCGAACCCTTCCTGATAACCTGAAACGACCGCCATCGAACCATAACGACAAAACGGGCAAGAGGGCATGGAGAACGCAACGCAGGACACGCTGTGGCGCTGGCTTGAGCGTCACGCACAGGACACCCCGGAGGCCGCCGCCACTATCGGCCCGACCGGCACGACGACCTATGGCGATCTGGCCGGCGAGGTTAGGGCTGTCGCCGCCGGCTTGCAGGGGCTTGGCCTGAAGAAAGGCGATGTCGTCGCCGTCCAGCTTCCCAATGTCGAGGCCTATGTGGTCGCGTTCCTGGCCGTCACCGCCTGCGGCGGCATCGTGCAGACGCTGCACATGCCCTATCGCCAGGCCGAACTCGGCCATCTTCTCGGCCACAGCAAGGCGCGCATGGCGATCGGCCTGTCGACCTTCAAGGATATCTCGCCGGCCGCCGAAATGCTGCGGCTCGGCGCGGACCTGCCGCGCCTTGAGCGTGTCATCGCGGTGGGCGGGCCGGTCGAGGGCGCGGTGTCGTTCGGCGACCTCTTGCAGACGCAAAGCGCGCCCGACCTGCCGGATCTGACCCCGGACGATCCCTTCCTGCTGCTCTATACCTCCGGCACCACGGCGAGCCCGAAGGGCGTGCCGCATGCCTATCGCGGCTTTCTCGGCAACGCCGCACGGTCGGCCGAACAACTCGGCATCGCCCGGGGTGAAACCATGCTGTCGGTCGCGCCCTATACCCATCTCTACGGCCTGTTCGTCATGCATATGTGCCTTGCGACGGGCGCGACGCAGGGGCTGCTGCCGGGTTTCGATCCGCAGGCCTTCCTGCCGCTCTTAAGCGAGATGAAACCGACCGGGATCTTCGCGGCGCCGGCGCATTTCGCGCCGTTTTGCGCTGCGGGAAAGATCGGCCCAGACCATCTGGCCGCGACGCGTTTCACCTGCCTGTCGGGCTCCACGGTGCCGCCGGCGCTTGCCGAGCAGGTCGACGACCTGATGGAAAACGGCGACGTCATCCAGCTCTGGGGCATGAGCGAGCTACAGGCCGGCACCTTCGGACGGACATCGGATCCGCGCCAGAGCCGGCTGACAACCGCAGGCCGCGCCTCGGAAGCGACCGAACTTCGTGTCGTCAGCGGGGAGGGCGATGTGCTGCCGGCCGGAGGCGAGGGCGAGTTGCAGGTGCGCGGGCCATCGGTCTTCGCCGGCTATCTCGACAACGCCGCCGAAACGGACGCGGCCTTTACCGGCGATGGCTGGTTCCGCACCGGCGATCTGGCGGTGCTGGATGGCGACGGCTTTCTGACGCTCACCGGCCGTGTCAAGGAAATCATCAATCGCGGCGGCGTCAAATACAATCCGGTCGACGTCGAGGCGCATATCCTGAAGCTCGACGCGGTCGAGGCCTGTGCGATCGTGCCCTATCCCGATCCGGATCTGGGCGAGCGCGGCTGCCTGTGCGTCCAGCTTCGCGACGGCGGGTCGCTGACGCTTGAGGCTGTGGCCGACCAGCTAAACGCCGCCGGGATCGCCAAATACAAGTGGCCGGAGCGGCTCGAAATCATCGAGGCGCTACCGCAGACCCCGACCCGCAAGATCATGCGCGGCACGCTGAAACAGATGATCGCGTGACCCATCCCCACAACCGAACAGCGCCAGGAGACGAGATGACCGACTTCACCCTCTACACGCCGGACGATGCGCCGGGAAAGTCCGGCGAGCTGCTTGCCGACGTCCAGCAGAAGATGGGCTTCCTGCCCAATCTGTACGGCATGATGGCCGAATCCGACGTAACGCTGGAAGCCTATCTGACCCTGTCGAAACTGGTCTCGAAGACCAGCTTCTCGCCGGCCGAGCAGCAACTCATCCTGCTTGCCATCAGCGTGGAGAACGGCTGCACTTATTGCGTTGCCGCCCATTCCTCCGGCGCTCGGATGGCCAAGCTCGACAAGGCGGCGATCGAGGCGCTGCGCACCGGCAAGCCGATCGACGATCCGCGGCTCGAGGCGCTGCGCGTGTTTACCGAGGACGTCGTGGTCGAGCGCGGATACTCGAAAGATACCGTCGATGCCTTCATCGCGGCGGGCTTCACCAGGCAGAACGTGCTCGAAATCCTGCTCTGCGTGGCCATGAAGACGCTTTCCAACTATACCAACCATCTCGTCGATACGCCGCTTGACGACGTGCTCGCCCGTATGGCGTGGTCGGGGAAGGACGGCGCGTAACCATAAGCCCGAAACGGGCCTGTTCCAGGAAAGACCGCGCCAGACCGGCCGGCTGAAATCCAAGAGGGAGAAACTATCGTGAAAAAACTCGCATGCGCCCTGGGCGCGCTGCTGATGGCCACCGGCATGGCATCAGCTGAAGACCTGAAGATCGGACTGGTCGTCACCCTGTCCGGACCGCCCGCCGTTCTGGGCAAGCAGATCGAGGACGGCTTCAAGCTCGCCATCGACGACAAGGACGGCAAGCTCGGCGGTCTCGACACCGAATTGTTCGTCGTCGATTCCGAACTGAAGCCCGATGTCGCGCTGACCCGCGTCAAGGGCCTGCTGGAGCGCGACCAGGTCGATTTCGTCGTCGGCACCGTGTTCTCGAACGTGCTGGGCGCGATCTTCAAGCCGGTCACCCGGTCGGAGACCTTCCTGATCAGCCCGAATGCCGGCCCCTCGACGCTGGCGGGCCGCAACTGCAACCCGTATTTCTTCTCGACCTCCTATCAGAACAACCAGAATTTCGAGACGCTCGGCAAGCATGCCAAGGAACAGGGCATCAAGAGCGTCTTCATGATGACGCCGAACTATCAGGCCGGCCGCGACGCGGTGGAGGGCTTCAAGAAGTACTATGACGGCGAGATCACCAACGAGGTCTATACGCCGCTCGGCCATCAGGACTTCTCCGCCGAGATCGCCCAGATGTCGGATTCCGGGGCCGAGGCGCTGTTCACCTTTATGCCCGGCGGCATGGGCGTGCGCTTCGTCAAGCAGTTCCGCGAGTCCGGCCTGGCCGACAAGATGACCTTCCTGTCGGCCTTCACCGTCGACGAGGCGACGCTGCCGGCGCAGAAGGAGGCCGCGCTCGGCTTCTTCGGCGCGACCAACTGGGCGCCGTCGATGGACCTGCCGCAGAGCAAGAAATTCGTCGCCGATTTCGAGGCCAAATACGGCTACATCCCCGGCGGCTTCGCCATGCAGGCCTATGACGCGGCGCTGCTGATCGACAGCGCCGTGCGCGCCGTCGGCGGTGACCTGTCGGACAAGGAGGCGCTCCGCAAGGCGCTTGAGGCCGCCGACTTCGAGTCGCTGCGCGGGGACTTCGCCTTCAACAACAATCACTTCCCGATCCAGGATTTCTATCTGCTGCGCGTCGACCAGCGCGACGACGGCAAGTTCTGGACCGTGGTCGACAAGAAGGTGTTCGACGACCACACGGACAGCTTCGCGGCCGAGTGCAAGATGTAAGACAGACAGGCATCCCGGAGGGCGGTCGGATGTCATCCACGCTATTCCTGATTCAGCTTCTGAACGGGGCGCAATATGGCGTGCTCCTGTTTCTGATCGCCGCCGGGCTGACGCTCGTCTTCGGCGTCATGGGCTTCATCAACCTGGCCCATGGCGTCCAGTACATGATCGGCGCCTACCTGACCTTCATGTATTTCGGCGTCACCGGCAATTTCCTGACCGCGCTGCTGCTCGGCCTCGTCACGGCGCTGTGCCTGGGGCTGGCGCTGGAGGCGCTCGTCTTCCGACATCTCTACGACAGGGATCATCTCGACCAGGTGCTCGCCACCTTCGGCATCATCCTGTTCGTCAACGAGGCGGTGAAGGTGATCTGGGGGCCGGGCACGCTGACGCTGCCGGCCCCTGAATTCCTCTCCGCCTCGCTGCAGCTCACTGACA
Organism: Tepidamorphus sp.; assembly: GCA_028280885.1. GTDB lineage: Bacteria > Pseudomonadota > Alphaproteobacteria > Rhizobiales > Tepidamorphaceae > Microbaculum. Next base: position 34,446 of record JANQKY010000071.1, on the reverse strand, counting down.
ATCTGCTCTATCCGGTCTACCGGCTCGCCCTGATCGTCGTCGGCGTGCTGGTCGCGGCGGGGCTCTATCTGGTCGTCACGCGAACGCGTGTCGGCATGCTGATCCGGGCCGGCGCCTCGAATGCCGACATGGTCAGCGCGCTCGGCATCAATATCCGCCGGCTGTTCATGATCGTCTTCGGCTTCGGCGCCATGCTGGCCGGTTTCGCCGGGGCGCTGGCCGCCCCCGTCTTCACGCTTGAACCGGGCATGGGCGACAATCTCCTGATCGTCGCCTTCGTCGTCATCATCATCGGCGGCATCGGCTCGATCCGCGGCGCCTTCATCGCCGCGATCCTGGTCGGCCTGATCGACACGCTCGGCCGGTCGCTCGCCACCGACGCCATGAACCTGATCTTCGATGCCTCGGCCGCCAACCAGATCGGACCCTCGATCGCCTCGATGCTGATCTATATCTTCATGGCCGCCGTGCTGTTCTTCCGTCCGCAGGGCCTGTTCCCGGCCAAGGGGTCGGCATGACGGACCGGTCTGTCACACAGGACAGGGCTCCACAGGGCGGGGCCACGCCGGCGCGGCGGTTCGGCGATGCCGGGCTGCTGGCCGGGCTTGCGATCCTTCTCGTGCTTGCCCTGATGCCGCAGATCACCGCGGTGGCGGGCGGCAGCTACGTGCTCAATCTCGTCATGAAGGCGATGATCCTGGCGATCGCCGCGATCTCGCTCGATCTGCTGATCGGCTATAGCGGACTGGTCAGCTTCGGCCATGCCGCCTTTCTCGGCCTCGGCTCCTATGTCACCGGCATCGCGCTCACCGAAGGCATCTACGGGGCCTTGCCGATCCTCGGCCTGGTGCTTCTGATCTGCGGCGGCTTCGCGCTGGTGACCGGCGCCATTTCGCTGCGCACCTCGGGCGTCTATTTCATCATGATCACGCTCGCCTTCGGGCAGATGCTGTTCTTCGCGTTGTCGTCGTTGTCCTCCTATGGCGGCGACGACGGGCTGACGCTGTGGGATACGCCCGACCTGTTCGGCGCCTATGTCTTCCAGACCGGTTCGGGCCTGTTCTATTCGACGCTTGTTGTGCTGGCGCTCACCTGGCTTGCGGTCGGGCGGATCGCCGGGTCGCGTTTCGGCCGGGTGCTGCGGGCGGGCAAGGAAAGTCCGCTCAGGGTTGGCGTGGTCGGCTTCGATCTCTACCGGTTCCGGCTCGCGGCTTATGTCATCGCCGGGCTGTTTGCCGGGGTGGCCGGCTTCCTGATGGCCTGCCACACCGAGTTCATCAATCCCTCGACCGCCTCCTGGCAGAATTCCGGCACGCTGATCGTGATGGTCATCCTCGGCGGGATGGGCACGCGCAACGGCGCGCTGCTGGGCGCGCTGTTCGTCGTGCTGATCGAGGAGGCGCTGTCGCGCTACACGGTCGACTGGAAGCTGATCTTCGGGCCGATGCTGGTGCTGATCGCACTGTTTGCCAAAGGTGGCCTCGCCAACCTGCTGGCGCGCGTGGGGGGCGGGCGATGAGTGTCGTGCTGGCGCTGGACGGGCTTGTGAAGAGCTTCGGCTCGCTGCTCGTCACCGACAACGTGACGCTCGATCTCAAACCCGGCGAGTGCCATGCGCTGATCGGTCCCAACGGGGCGGGCAAGACGACGCTGATCAACCTGGTGTCGGGGACGCTGGCCCCTGACCGGGGCAAGGTGGTGCTGGCGGACGCCGATATCTCCCGCCTGACGCCACCGCAGCGGGCGCTTGCCGGCCTCGGCCGGACGTTCCAGATCACCACCGTCATCCGGAGCTTCTCGGTCCTGGAGAACGTCGCGCTTGCCGCCCAGGCCAAGGACGGCTCGAGCTTCCGTTTCTTCGGCACGGCGCGCAACGAGGACGCCCTGAATTCGAGGGCCCGCGCGGCGCTGGAAACGATCGGTCTGGGCCATCGCGCAGCCGTTCGCAGCGCCGACCTGTCGCATGGCGAACACCGGCTGCTCGAACTGGCAATGGCGATCGTCGGCGCGCCGAAGGCGCTGCTGCTCGACGAGCCGATGGCCGGCCTCGGCAAGGGCGAGAGCGCCGCCCTGACCGAGACCCTGAAAACGCTGAAGACGCAGATCCCGATATTGCTCGTCGAGCACGACATGGAGGCCGTGTTCAAGCTCGCCGACCGGATCTCCGTGCTCGCCTATGGCAAGGTGATCGCGACCGGCACGCCGGAGGCGGTGCGCGCCGACGAGGACGCACGCGCTGCGTATCTGGGGACGAAGCTGCCATGAGCCTGCTTGAGGTCACCGAGTTGCAGTCCGGCTACGGCGTGTCGCAGGTGCTGTTCGGTGTCGATCTCGCCGTCGACCGGGGCGAGGCTGCGACACTGCTCGGCCGCAACGGCATGGGCAAGACGACCACGGTGCGGTCGATCATGGGCCTGATAAAGCCGATGGCCGGGGCGATCCGGTTCGACGGCGGCGATATCACCGCCGCGCCGCCCTATGTGGTCGGCCAGGCGGGGATCGGCCTCGTGCCGGAAGGCCGGCAGATCTTTCCAACGCTGTCGGTTGAGGAAAATCTCAAGGCGTTCGCGCGGCCGCGCGGACCGTGGGACCTCGACCGCGTCTACGGCTTCTTCCCGCGACTTGAGGAGCGACGGCGGCATCTCGGCTCGCATCTGTCGGGCGGCGAGCAGCAGATGCTGGCGATCGGCCGGGCGTTGATGACCAATCCGTCGCTTTTGATCCTCGACGAGGCGACCGAGGGGCTGGCGCCGTTGATCCGCGAGGAGATCTGGGAAAAACTGGCCGCGCTCAAGGCCGACGGCCAGGCGATCCTGGTGATCGACAAGGATATCGAGGCGCTGTCGGGCTTTGCCAACCGTCACACCGTTCTGGCCAAGGGCGAGGTCGTGTGGAGCGGGTCGAACGAGCGCCTGAAGGCCGAATACGACACCGTCGAGAGTTATCTGCACATGTAGCCAAGTGGCCCGGGAAATGGGCTCACGCGTAAAGGGGGAGTGAGACGATGCTGATGGACATGCCGGCTGGAATCCTGCGGGCGCGCGACGGGATGGACGGGATAAGCTGGAACATCCTCGGCCAGACCTATGTGCCCAAGCAGATCTGCGAATCCTCTTTTTCCTGGCACGCGACGCTGCCGGCAGGCACCTTCGTGCCCCCGCATATCCACCCGACCCAGGACGAGTTCCTCTATATCCTCGAAGGCCGCTTCGACTTCCTGCTCGATGGCGAAGAGAATTTCGCCGAGCCGGGCGATCTCGTCCACATGCCGCGCGGCATCCCGCACGGGATCTTCAACAAGAGCGGCACGACCATCAAGACGCTGTTCTGGGTGTCGCCGGCACGCCGGCTCTACGACCTGTTCTGGGCGATCCACAACATGGGCGCCGATCCGGACCCGGCAAAGCTCGTCGCGGTCTCGGCCGAGCACGAGATCGATTTCCTGCCGCCGCCGGAAGAGGCCGACGGCGAGGACGGCACCAACGCGCAGGAGGCCTGAATGAGGGTCCTCATCGCAGGAGCCGGAATCGGCGGCCTGACGACGGCGCTGATGCTGCATCAGCGCGGCATCAAGGCCCACCTGTTCGAACGATCGCCCGAGGTGCGCGAGGTCGGCGTCGGCATCAACACGCTGCCGCATGCCATTCGCGAACTGGCCGCGCTCGATCTGCTAGACCGGCTCGACGCGGTCGCGGTGCGCACGCGCGAACTGCGCTATCTCACCAAGCACGGCCAGGAAGTCTGGCGCGAATTGCGCGGCACGCATGCCGGCCACGACATGCCGCAATTCTCGATCCATCGCGGCCGGCTGCAGAAGGTGATCTACGACGCGGTGATCGAACGGCTGGGCCCCGACGCCATTCAGACCGGCGCGCAACTGGCCGGTTTCATGCAGGACGAGGGCGCGGTGACCGCCCATTTCGTCCAGAGCATCGATGGCGGCGGAAGCTGGACGGAGCGCGGCGACGTGCTGATCTGTGCCGACGGTATCCACAGCGTCGGCCGCAAGGCGTTCTTTCCCGATGAGGGGCCGCCGAGCTGGAACGGCGTCGTCATGTGGCGCGGGGCGACCGACTGGCCGGTCTGGGAAGACGGCGAGACCATGGCGATCGGCGGCGGCATGGGCGGCAAGTTCGTGCTCTATCCGATCGCGCCGGCCAGGAACGGCACGCAACTGACCAACTGGGTCGTCAATGTGCGCGTCGCCGACGGCGCGACCGCGCCGCCGCCGGAAAAGAGCTGGTCGAAGCGGGCCCAGCTCTGGGAGGTGCTGCCGCATGCCAAGCGGTTCGCCGTTCCCGGCATGGATATCGAGGGCCTGGTGCGGGCGACCACGGATATCTTCGAATACCCGATGGCCGACCGCGATCCGCTGCCGCGCTGGACCCATGGCCGGGTAACGCTGCTGGGCGACGCGGCGCACCCGATGTATCCGGTCGGCTCGAACGGCGCCTCGCAGGCGATCCTCGACGCGCGCTGCCTTGCCGATGCGCTGGCCAATGCCGAGCATCCCCGCGAGGCGCTCTATGCTTACGAGAAGGAGCGGTTGCCGAAGACCGCGGAGGTCGTCCGCCTGAACCGCAAGGGCGGGCCTGAACGGGTCATCGACGAGGTCGAGAAGCTCAATCCCTATCTGTTCGAGGACGTCAACGACGTGCTGAGCCGCAAGGAACGCGCGGCGATCGTCAAGGGCTATGCCGGCACGGCGGGCTTCCTGGTGAAGGGGCGTGGCGTCAAGGGGCGCGGGCGGGCTTGAGGGACGGGCATGGACAGCACCGATGTCATCGTCGTCGGCGCCGGCGTCATCGGTCTCGCGGTGGCCCGGGCGCTGGCGCTTGCCGGCCGCGAGGTCGTCGTCGCCGAGGCCGCTGAGGCAATCGGCACCGGCACCTCGAGCCGCAACAGCGAGGTGATCCATGCCGGCATCTACTATCCGCCCGGCAGCCTGAAGGCGCGGTTCTGCGTTGCGGGCAAGCACCGCCTCTATGCCTGTTGCGCCGAACGCGGCATTCCGCATCGCAGGATCGGCAAGCTGATCGTGGCAAGCGATGAGGCGCAGGCGCCGGGGCTCGACGGGCTCAAGGCGCGCGCGGAGGCCAATGGTGTCGCCGATCTCGAGGTCCTCGACCGCGATGCGGCGCTGGCACTGGAGCCGGCGCTGCGGGTCGTTCGCGCGCTGAAGTCGCCCTCGACGGGGATCGTCGACAGCCATGCCCTGATGCTGGCTTTGCAGGGCGACATCGAGGATGCCGGCGGCGCGGTCGCCTTTGCTTCACCCGTCGCCGCCGGGCGGGTGCTGGCCGATGGCCGGATCGCGCTTGGTTTTTCCGGCGATCAACCTTACGAGATCGCCGCCCGGCTCGTCGTCAACGCCGCCGGCCTTCAGGCCCATCGCGTCGCGGCCGCGATCGACGGCGTGCCGGCCGACCTCGTTCCCGCCGTCCGCTACGCCAAGGGAAACTATTTCGCGCTGCATGGCGCAAGCCCGTTCTCGCGGCTGATCTATCCGGTGCCGGAGCCCGGCGGGCTTGGTGTGCACCTGACGCTCGACATGGGCGGGCAGGCGCGGTTCGGACCGGATGTCGAATGGCTCGACCGGGCCGGCGGCGAGATCGACTACACGGTCGATCCGCGGCGCGCCGAGCCGTTCTACGCAGCGATCCGGACCTACTGGCCGGACCTGCCGGACGGCGCCCTGTTTCCCGACTATTCCGGCGTCCGCGTGAAGCTGGACGGCGAGGCCAGCCCGGATTTCCGCATCGTTCCGGCCTGCGACGGCGCGCTGATCAACCTGTTCGGCTTCGAATCGCCGGGGCTGACATCGGCGCTCGCGATCGGAGCGCATATCGCCGACCTGGCGGGCGGTCGCTGAACGGCGGCGATTGCCACGCCGCCCGCAATCTGTAGAAAGGCACCGTAAGGACGGCCAAGCTGTCCGATCCTTCAAAACCAGGCGGGGCGCTCCGTGCAGGACCACGCTGAAGCGACATCACCGGGCCAGGATGGCGAGGCGGTTCCCGTCCGCGACGAGAACGGCGCGATCTCGCTGCCCTTCCTGTCGGCCGCCAGCCGGGCGCTCGCCCGCTCCGATGGCGAGGCGCTCAGGGCGCTGTGCGCCGACCAGCACGAGGCCGATATCGCCGATCTGGTCGCCGCGCTGTCGGCGGATGAGCGGCCGCAATTCATCGAACTGCTCGGCGGCGACTTCGACTTCACCGTTCTCACCGAGGTCGATGATTCCGTCCGCGAGGGCATCCTCGAGGCGCTGCCGGCCGAGGCCGTCGCCGAGGGCGTTCAGGACCTTGAATCCGACGATGCCGTCTACATCCTGGAGGATCTCGACGAGGAGGAGCAGGAAGAGATCCTCGAAAAGATCCCGGACTTCCAGCGCGCGCTCCTAAAGCGCAGCCTCGACTATCCCGAGGACAGCGCCGGCCGGCGCATGCAGGTCGACCTGATCGCCGTGCCGCCGTTCTGGTCGGTCGGGCGGACGATCGACTACATGCGCGAATCCGACGACCTGCCGGACGAGTTCTACGAGATCGTCGTCGTCGATCCCTCGTTCCGGCCGATCGGCAAGGTGCCGCTCAACAAGCTGTTGCGGTCGAAGCGGCCGATCCTGATCGATTCGATCATGGACTCACCCGTCCAGATGATCCCCGCCGACATGGACCAGGAGGAGGCCGCGGTCGTCTTCGAGCGCTACAACCTGGTCTCGGCGGAGGTCGTCGACGCGCATGAGCGGCTCGTCGGCGTGTTGATGTTCGACGATATCGTCGACGTCATCCAGGAGGAGGCGGAGGAGGATATCCGCGGCCTTGCCGGCGTCGGCGACGAGGAGATCTCCGATACCGTGGTCGACACCGCGCGCAGCCGCTTCACCTGGCTTTTGCTCAATCTCGCCACCGCCATCCTCGCCTCCGCCGTCATCGCGCTGTTCGACGGCACATTGCAGCAGATGGTGGCGCTGGCGATCCTGATGCCGATCGTCGCCTCGATGGGCGGCAACGCGGGCACACAGACGATGACGGTGGCGGTGCGGGCGCTGGCGACCCGCGAGCTTGCCGGCTACAACATCCGCCGGTTCATCACGCGCGAATTGCTGGTCGGGCTTTTGAACGGCGTCCTGTTCGCGGCCCTGATCGGCGCGGTCGCCGCCGTGTGGTTTTCAAATCCGGCGCTTGGCGGGGTGATCGCGGCCGCGATGATCATCAACCTGTTCTGCGCCGGCATGTTCGGGATCGCCATTCCCGTCGGTCTCGACCGGATCGGCGTCGATCCGGCCATCGCCTCGACGGTCTTCCTCACGACTGTTACAGATGTTGTTGGATTTCTTGCTTTTCTGGGGCTCGCCTCGGTCTTGCTTCTGTGAAACGGAAGTGCCATGAGGTCGGCCATGCAGTCGACCGAGCCCGCACGCCCCGCTTCCCCTGATTCGCGCGAAGACGGACATCTGCCGTCCGGAAAAATCCGCACCGCGGTCGTCGGACTTGGCTATTTCGGCAAGTTCCACGCCCGGCACTATGCGCTCAACGCGCGCGCCGATCTTGTCGCGGTGTGCGACGCCGATGCCGGGCGGGCGGGCGAGATCGCGGCCGAATACGGCGCGGAGCCGCTTTCCGACTACCGGGATCTCATCGGCCGGGTCGACGCGGTGTCGATCGCCGTGCCGACATCGATGCACTTTCAGGTCGCCGACGATCTTCTCCGGGCCGGCCTGAATGTGCTGGTCGAAAAGCCGATCACCCAGACCGTCGAGGAGGCCGACCGTCTCGTTGCGCTGGCCGAGGCGCGGGGCCTGGTCCTGCAGGTCGGCCATATCGAACGCTTCTCGGCCGCCTTCCGGGCGATGGAGGACAAGGTCGACCGGCCGCTCTTCATCGAAAGCCGGCGGATTTCGCCCTGGAAGCCGCGCGCCACCGATGTCGACGTCGTGCTCGACCTGATGATCCACGATATCGACCTGGTGCTGGGCCTCGTCGGGGCGCCGGTCGACTCCGTCCAGGCGCTCGGCGCGCCGGTGCTGAACGCCAGCGAGGACATCGCCAACGCCCGGCTCACCTTCGAGAACGGCACCGTCGCCGATATCACCGCAAGCCGCATCGCCGGCAAGACCGACCGACAGATCCGCGTGTTCCAGCCCGATTCCTACCTGACCTGCGATTTCGTCGACCATCGCGTCACCCGCTTCACGCGCAACAGCGCGGCGGATGGTCGCGCGGCGGCGTCCGCGGATGCCATTTCGATGGAAACGTGGGAGATCGAGAAGGAAGATAGTCTTGCCAACGAGATCGAGGAATTCGTCGACTGCATCCTGACGGGCCGCAATCCGACCGTCGATGGACGGGTCGGGCGGGATGCCCTCAATCTCGCCAACATGATCACCGACAGCATGCGCGCGCACCGGGCGCGGATCGAAGCCTATCTGGAAAGCCATCCCGACGGCTGATGCGGTTAAGCCGACACGGTCGGTCGAACCGGGTCAGGTCGGGATGGAAAAAGGAGAGAATGCCAGTGTCGAAAGTTGCCTCGCTTGCCGAAGTCGTCGCCGAACGCGAAGTCACCGCCGTCAATCTGTATGATCTGGCCAAGCAGCGCGACCGGCTGGGCGGGCGGATCGAGGCGCGCATCGACGACGTGCTCAAGCACGGCCAGTTCATCCTCGGCCCCGAGGTCGCCGAACTGGAAGAGGAACTGGCGAAATTCGCCGGCGCCCGCCACGCGATCGGCGTTTCCAGCGGCCGCGACGGCCTGACCATGGCGATGATGGCGCTTGGCGTCGGTCCCGGCGATGCGGTGTTCGTGCCGGGCTTCACCTTTTCGGCAAGTGCGGCCTCGGTCGCCCCGCTTGGTGCGGAGCCGGTCTTCGTCGACGTCGATCCGGACACGTTCAACATGGATCCGGCAGCCCTTGAAGAGGCGATCGCCGCCGTCGAGCGAGACGGGCGGCTTACGCCGAAGGCCGTGATGCCCGTCGACCTCTACGGGTTGCCGGCCGACTATGCGGCGATTTCGGGCATTTCCGCGCGGCACGGCATGCGCGTGCTCGCCGATGCGGCGCAGAGCTTCGGCGGCATGCTCGGCAACAGCCAGGTCGGCACGCTGGCGCCGATCACGGCAACCAGCTTCTATCCGACCAAGCCGCTGGGCGCCTATGGCGACGGCGGTGCGATCTTCACCGAGGACGACGACCTTGCCGAGGCGGTGATGATGATCCGCACCCATGGCCGCCAGGGCTCCGGCGACCATGCCCTTCGCATCGGCATGACGGCGCGGCTCGACACGATCCAGGCCGCCGTGCTGCTGGTCAAGCTTCAGTCCTTCTCCGAGGAGCTCGTGCGCCGGCGCCAGGTGGCCGAGGCCTATACGGAGCTGCTCTCCGGCCTGGTCGAGACCCCGAAGGTCTCCGACGGCGCGAAGAGCGCCTGGGCGCTCTATACGGTGAAGGTTCCCGACCGGGACGCCGTGCGCGAGCGGCTGGCGGCGGCCGGCGTCGGCACGGGCCTGTTCTACGCCGTTCCGCTGCACCACCACCCCGCCTTCGAGCGCTGGGTGCCCGAGGGCCTGTCGCTGCCGGTCTCCGAGCGGCTGGCCGGCGAGGTCCTGAGCCTGCCGATCCATGGCGATCTGGAAGACGCCGAGATCGCCTTCGTCGTCGACAAGCTGAAGGACGCGCTCGCGTGAGCGCGGTCCGTCCCCTTGCCGAGGCGGACAGGACGGCCTGGGAGCGGCTGTGGCAGGGCTATCTGACCTTTTACGAGAAGGACCTGCCCGCCGGTATCACCGAGCGGACCTGGGCGCGGATCCTCGACCCGCAATTCGAGCTGAACGGCATCTGCGTTAGCGACGGCGAGCGGATGGTCGGCATCTGCCACTATCATTTCCACGTCTCGACCTGGTCGGCCGGGCCCTATTGCTACCTGGAGGACCTCTATGTCGACGATCAGGTGCGCGGCGGCGGCCATGGCCGGGCGCTGATCGAGGCGGTGTATGCCGCGGCCGATGAACGGGCCGCGGCACGGGTTTACTGGGTCACGCAGACCGGCAATGCGACCGCCCGGCGGCTGTATGACCGGATCGCGACGCTGACGGACTTCGTGCAGTACGAGCGCTGATGCGCCGTTGCTCTAATCCTCGACCGTGTAGCGAATTCGCCCCCAGGACGCGAAATGGTGTTCGACGTCGATCGCGCCGAGATTATCGATGCAGGCGAAGATCGTGTATTTGTTGGTCTGGGAGTTGATCGTCCCCTCCAGGCTGAACTTGTAGGACTCCATCAGAACGATTCCACCCGCTTCTTCCACATCGGTTAAGTAGATCGGCACCTTTTCCTCCAAAATCGTAGTCGGCTTTCCTGTTTTCGGAGTTTGGATGAGGGCGATCTTGTAGTTAATATCCTTTTCCTCATCATTCACCGAATCCGGGACGGAGGGGAACACCTTCACGTTCTTCAAAACGGCACCGTTCGGTATCTGTAGAGCCGAATGCATGCAGGCGTAGTCCGGAAACGGGCCTTTATCATTGAAGAAAAAGAAGAAGTTTCCGGATTCGACCGTGAAGAAGTCGGTGCGGGCCTGCGCCGATGGGGCTGTCAGCAGGATGGCTGCCGAGCAAATCGAACCGAGAAAACCTGCACGCAAGAATCCACCATTGTCTGAAATCCGCATGATCAAACCTCGTTATTGAAATGAGCATATATGAAGCCTGTTTATTCGATCGCGATAAATGGTTGCTGTCAACACGCTTGCGGCCGCGAGGGCTGGCCCCGGCGGTTTCCGGTTGGCCTGGCGCCGCCGGCGCGGGCTGCCAACCGGAAAGGAATGCGCTAATTTCTGCGCCTCGGGTTACCGGCGGTTAACCAAAGCTGGCGTTGTGTAGACGCCAAGCTCCGAGGGCTTCACGATGCGCGGCATCGCACGGAACGGTTGGCGGATAAGATGCTATTCTCAGGTTCGATGCCGCGTCCGGCAGGGGGGCGAAGACGAGTGCGGCAGCCGCGCAGGGGCCTTCGTGCCCTGGTGCTCGCGACGGTGCTGTCCGCCATGACCGCCTGCGCCGGCCTCGAGCCGCGCCTGCCCGAGCCGACCGATTTCGCCGTCCACGGCATCGACGTCGCCCGCTATCAGGGCGAGATCGACTGGCACAAGGCTGCCCGCGGCGGGGTGCAGTTCGCCTGGATCAAGGCGAGCGAGGGCGGCGACTACATGGACCCGAAATTCCTCGACAACTGGTATGCCGCCAAGGCCGCCGGCGTGCCGCGCGGGGCCTATCACTTCTGGTATTTCTGCCGGCCGGTCGAGGAGCAGCTGGCCTGGTTCATCGCCAATGTGCCCTATGATCCCGACGCGCTGCCGCCGGTGATGGACATGGAGTGGAACAACGAGTCCAAGACCTGCCGCCGCCGCCCGCCGGCCGACGAGATGCTGCGCGACATGCGGATCATGTCGGACGGGCTGGAGCGCCACTACGGCAAGCGGCCGGTGATCTATACCTCCGTCGACTTCCACGAGGACGTGCTGGAGGGCACCTTCAACGGCCACCACTTCTGGGTGCGCAGCGTCGCCGGGCATCCCAGCACCCGCTATGGCGACCGGCGCTGGACCTTCTGGCAATACACCGCCGAAGGGCGCATTCCGGGCATTGAGGGCGATGTCGACCGCAATGCCTTTGTCGGGACGCAGACCGACTGGCGCGAATTCCTCAAGGGCCGTTACTGAACGCCGGAGTCTTCAGGGTCGGAACCCTGGAAGACGGCGTTTCAATGTCGGCCCTTTCGGCGCTAAGCTGGCCGGACGGAATGAGGCTTCTCGCAGGGAAGGGGTGTTCAGATGTCCAAAGCCGGCGCCGAACTGCATGACCGGGTCCGCTCGTTCACCGATCGCATAGGCCTTCAGACACCGATCCTGCTCGCGCCGATGGCCGGCGCCTGCCCGCCGTCGCTGTCGATTGCGGTTATACGCGCCGGCGGCATGGGCTCGTGCGGGGCGCTGCTGATGACGCCCGAGGCGATCGGCGACTGGGCCGATACGGTGCGGTCGCAGGCCGGCGACGCCTTTCAGATGAACATCTGGATCCCGGGCCGGCCGCCCGTGCGCGATCGCGAGGCCGAGGCGGAGGTTCGCCGGTTTCTGGCGAACTGGGGGCCGGAGGTGCCGCCGGAAGCCGGCGATGGGACACCGCCCGATTTCTCCGCGCAATGCGCCGCGATGCTTGAAGCACGGCCACGGGCGATCTCCTCGGTGATGGGCCTCTATGAGGCCGGTTTCGTCAAGGAGATGAAGGCGCGCGGCATTCTGTGGATCGCCGGCGCGACGACGGTCGCAGAGGCGAAGGCGGCGGAGGCGGCCGGTGCCGACGTCATCCTGGCGCAGGGCATGGAGGCAGGCGGCCATCGCGGCAGTTTCGATCCCGATACCGCCGGAACGCGGATCGCCGGCACGATGCCGCTCGTCCCGGCGGTGGTGAACGCCGTCGATCTGCCGGTCATCGCCGCCGGCGGCATCGCCGACGGGCGTGGCGTGGCGGCCGCCCTGGTGCTCGGCGCCTCGGCGGTTGCGATCGGCACCGGCTTCCTGCGGGCGCCGGAAGCCAGGATCGCGGCGGCCTGGGCGGCGGCGCTGGCGGCAACGGGCCCGGACGAGACGCGGCTGACGCGCGCCTTTTCCGGACGGCTCGGCCGCACGGTGCGGACCGCCTATGTCGAGGCGGTCGAATCGCCCGATACGCCCGAGCCCGCGCCCTATCCGGTGCAGCGCGGGCTGACGCTTGGCATGCGGACGACGGCCGCCAAGGCGGGGAACCTGGACGGCATCCAGGCCTGGGCGGGCCAATCCGCCTGGCTTGCGCGGGACATGCCGGCCGGCGACATCCTCCGCACCGTCTGGGCCGACGCGCAGGCGCTGCTGCCCGGCTCGGCATGAGGCGCGATGCGGGCCGCCGTTACCGGCTTTTGCTGCCTTGAAACGGCCACAGGCTCGGGTATAGTCAGCCGCGTCCGGGGGCTACGGACAGACGACCAGTAAGGAGCGGCCGGCCTTTGCGCCGGTCGGAGAAACGGATGGCCCCGCGGATTTCCGGTAGCCTCTTTCCCCTTTTGATCCGGCCCTTTCTGATCAGGGCGCTCGCAGGCGCGGGCATCGTTCTTGCCGCGCATCTGGCGGCGCAGGCGCAAAGCGGCGTCCTGTCGGGCGGCGATGCGCTGACGACGCAGTTCTCCGGGTTCCGGCCTGCTTCCGGCGACCGGCCGCTGCCTGATCCCGACGGCGGCACGGTGCGCGCCTATACGCTCGGCGCGCCCGGCGTGCCCGCCGACGGGGCGCTATGGACCGGCCCCTCGGTGCTTGTGTCTTTAACGGCGCGGCAGACCGGCCAGGTCTTCGGCACCGCCTTCGATGCCCAATCGCCTGCCGACGCCTATCTGGCCGCCAGTTCCGCCTATGGCCTCTATCGCACGGCAGACGATTCGGACTGGGCCAATGGCATGTGGGGCCCGGGCGGCGGCCCCTCGACCATCTGGAAGCTCGATGCGGAGGCGGGCTACCGGCCGGAAATCTTCGCCACCCTCAATCCCGACAATGGCGGTGCCGGCCTTGGCGGGCTCGTCTATGACCGCTTCAACCGCCAGCTCTTTGCGACGGACCTTCAAACGGGGCTCATCCACCGCGTCAACGGCGAAACCGGCGAGACGATCCAGACCTTCGATCACGGCCTCGACGGCCGCTCTTACTTCCTCGACGTGTCGTCCGGCCAGTATCTGGTGCTGGATGTCGTCGACGATCAGGGAGACGACGAAGGCGGGGCCGGAGCGGCGCGCTACGACGATTGCGCCGATGCGGACGGGACGCCTGCGGCGTTCTGGCGGACGCCGGATTGCTGGGGCTATGCCGATTTCCGCCGCCGGGTCTGGGGGCTCGGCCTGCAGCGCGATCCGATCACCGACACCGTGCGGCTCTATTATTCCGTCTGGGGCGGCGCGGCGCTCGGCGATCCGGGCTGGGACGTTGCCGGCGACGATGCGCGTACTTCGATCTGGTCGGTCGGCCTCGACGGCAATGGCGGGTTCGACGTCACCGATATCCGCCGCGAAATCCTGATGCCGCCGCTGGTGCCCGAGGAGGAGGGCGCCGCGCAGGCCGAATCGCCACCGGTGACGGGGATCGCCTTTGCCGTCGACGGCGCGATGCTCGTCGCCGAACGCGGCCGGCCGGCGCCGGGCAACGGTCAGGCGCCAGCCCAAGTGGTCAGGCCAGAGGATGCCCGCGCCTTCCTGTTCGTGCGCAACGAGGACGGCGTCTGGGAGGCGGAGGGGCGCTATGATGTCGGTTTCGCCGAACGCGGCGCCGGCAACCGCCCGCATATCCGCGCCAATGCCGGCGGCGGCGCGGCCTTCGGGCCGGGCTATGACGAGGACGGCGGGATCGACACGGACGCGCCGGAGGCGACGGTCTGGCTGTCGGCCGATCCTCTCTGCTCGGAAACCGGGCCCTGTATCGATCCCGAGACGGGGGAGGCAACGGTCACCGGCCCGGTCGGCGGGATGCAGGCCACACCGGTTTCGGCGATCTCCGATCTCGTTCCGCCGGTCGCGATGCAGGCCTATCCGGCGGCCGGCGGCCCGGTTACCGGCGACGAGACACTCAAGCAATCCTATCTTGTGCCGGTCGCCGATACCGGCGCGATCGTCGGTGCCATGGGCGATATCGCCTTCTATCCGCGCGAGCGGGTGATCTCGATCGTCGAAGCGCCGGAAGACGTGCCGCCGGAGCCGGCCGAGCAGACGCCGCAGGGCGTAACGGAACTGCCGCCGGCGCTGCCCGACCTTGCGGTCGCCAAGACCGGACTGGGCGGATGCGCGCCAGGCACCGACTGCCTCTACGAAATCTCGGTGAGCAATGCCGGCCCTGTCGCCTATTCCGGGCCGATCCTCATTACCGATACGATCGGCGCCCCGAATGTCTCTCTCGCCGGCGCGACGCCAGAGCCCTGGGGCTGCTTTGCGGCTGACGGCAACGTGTTCTGCCAGTATCCGACGGTAACGCTCGAACCCGGCGATACGCTCGCCTTCAACCTGACGCTGCGTCCCGGTATCAGCCACAGCAGTCCGCGGCTTGAGAACTGCGCCGACCTGACCTGGCTCGGCGCGCAGGGGCGCGACCGGATCCGCGCGGTTCAGGCCGAGTTGCAGCGGCGCGGCTTTGCGCCCGGAACGGCCGACGGCATCATGGGCCCGCGCACGGCGGCGGCGATCCGCGAGGCCGAGCAGGCGGCGGGCCTGGCGGCGACCGGCACCATTACGGAGCCGCTGATCGAGACGCTGTTCGGGCCGGGCGCCGCGCAGGCCGGCGACGCCAGCCCCGGCAACGACCGCGATTGCGGCATCGTCGCCGTCGACGTGCCGCCGCCGCCGAGCCATCAGGTCCAGGTCTCCGGTTTCCATCGCCGGTTCGATTCGATAAACCACGATCCGATAACGAGCGCGCCGATCGACCTGCACGATGTCGACCTGTCCTATTTCCACCGGACCTGGCGGTCGTCGCTGCATGACGTCACCTACAGCCAGCCGATCCCGATCCACCGCCCGGCGCTGTCGCAGTTTCACCTGACCTGGCGCTCCGGCCTGCATGACGGCGTCTACAGCAGCCTGGTGCCGGTGCATTCGGTGGCGATTTCGACGTTCCACGGCTCCTACAAGTCGATCCTGCACGACTATCTGACCAGTTCGCTGGCACCCGTCCATCGCGTCTCCCTGTCGGGCTTCCATCGAAGCTGGGCGTCCTCGCGCCACGACGGCTACGTGACGCGGATCCTGCCGGTGCATCGCAACCAGCTCTCCGCCTTCCACCGCAAATACGGCTCGGCGCTGCACGACCACGCGGTGACGCGGCTGCGGCCGGTGCACGGGCGGGCGGTCTCCTCGTTCCACTACAACAACGAATCCCGGCTGCACGATCCGCTGACCACCCGGCTGAAGCCGGTGCACCGGCCGGCGGTCTCCAATTTTCACCGCAACCGCGTCTCCGCGCTGCACAAGCCGAACACGTCGAAGGTCCGGCCCGGCCATAACACGGCGATCTCGCGGATCCACAAGACCCATTCCTCCGGCCAGCATCAGCCGCGCACGACGCAATTGCGGCCGATCCACGGACAGGGCGTCTCGAATTTTCATCGCGGCTCGACGTCGGTCGCCCACAACGTGCTGACGTCGGCGCCGCGCGACATTCATCTGGGCACGATGTCGCGCTTCCATCGCAACAACAAATCGGCGGTACACAATCCGGCCACCACCGGCGTGCGGCCGACGCATCAGCCGGCGGTCTCCAGCTTCCACGCCGACAACCGTTCGGGCCAGCACCAGCCGCGCACGTCGTCGGGCACGTCGCCGGCGCACCGGCCGGCCGTTTCCGGCTTCCATCGCGACAACCGATCGGGCCAGCACAACGCGCGGACATCGGGTTCGGTCTCGCCCGGCAATCCGGGCAAGCCGGGTCACAATGCCAGGGTGTCCCAGGCGCAGCAGCCGGTCCACAGCCCGGCGCGGTCGCAATCGATCGGCAAGCCCGGCCAGCCGGTCCATTCGCCGGCGCAGTCGCGGTCTTCCAACACCAGGCCGACGCACAACGCCAATGTTTCGCGGGCCCAGAAACCGGCTCACAGTCCGGCGAAGTCACAGCAAGCACGGCCGAGTGAACCGAAACAGCCGGCCCACGCGACCATTGCGTCGCAAGTCCGGCAGCAGCAAAGACAACAGCATCAGCAACAACAACAGAGGCTCCAGCAGCAGCGACAGCAACAACAGCAGCAGCAAAGGCTCCAGCAGCAGCGCCAGCAACAACAGCAGCAGCAAAGGCTTCAGCAGCAGCGTCAGCAACAACAGCAGCAGCAAAGGCTCCAGCAGCAGCGCCAGCAACAACAACAGCAGCAAAGGCTTCAGCAGCAACGCCAGCAACAGCGTCAGCAGCAACAGCAACGACCGAAGGCGACGCAGCCGCGTTCGAACCAGCCGGCCCACGCAAAAAACATTTCGGCCGCGGTGCAGCAGCAGCAACGCAATCGCGGCAGTAGCGGTGGCGGCGGGGGAGGGGCCCGGTAACCGCCCGAACGGCGTTTCCGGCCAATGCTCATGCAGATCCACAACCAGATCCGACCGCGCCTGCGCCGCGCCCCTGCCGCCTTGCTCCTCGGCCTGTCGATGGCGACGGGCCAGGCGGTCGCCGAAACGGCGCCGGAGCCGGGTACGCCTGAACCTCTTGTTTCCGAACGGTCCGGTCCCGCAGCCGGTGAACCCGGCTTCGGCGTGACGTTCAACCAAGGCCTGATCGACAAGCTGCAGGGGGCTCCCGCCTTCGATATCGACGATACGATGGCGGCCTTCGCGCATGTCTTCGCCGCCCTGCCGGACGCGGTCACCGTCTACCCGACGGAGAACTACTTCTATTTCGAGTTCACCTGGGGCGGGATCGGATTTGCCGGCAATCTGCGGCTCGACGTCGCCGACCGCGACGACGGCGTCCTGCATTTTGCCTATTTCTCAAAGAACGAGCCCTGGAACACCGAGCTCGTCAGCCGCTACAAGCCGTTGACGGCGGCCGACGATGTGATCGTCGCGAAGGCCGGCGACCTGCTTTACGACGTCAGCTACGAGGGCCGGACGGTCCGGTTCGCGCTGAACGATCTGAGCGACGTGGTGCCGCCGGACGGGGTCATCGCCGCCGGCGATCGCTATCTCGGTCCGGTCTTCGATGAGTCGGGGCTGCAATTCTATCTGCTGTTCAACACTAAACGGAAGGACTTCCTGTTCGTCCTGAACGAGCAGGGCGTGGTCGACGATCTCCTGCTGCCGTTCCATCCCGATCATCCCGCCCTGCAGGTGGGATCGCGGACAGGCTTCGCCTTCTACGAGGACCGCTTCGCACCCCGCAAGATCCTGGTCGGGGTCTATGCGGGCAATGTCGACCTGAACACCTATTTCGACGGCCCGTTCGACCAGCTTCCCGACAATTTCATCGCCGGGGAGGAATTGCGCGAGGCGATCCTGGCCAAGCATCCCGACCTCGACGGGCTGATCGACCGGCTCGGCGCGTTCCGTACGCAGGAAGGCCGGTTCCTGGTCAACCCTTATGTCAATTACGGCTATCCCGGCGCGCTAGACCGCTTCCTGCGCTGCGGCGATCAAGCGCTCAATCGGAAAAAGTTCTATGCCTGCCTCGCTCCTGAAATTTCACCCTAAGGTTTTCTGAAATAGAGATTTTTCGTTGCGCCTTCCGGCAATAGGCTTCATCATGGTTCGATGAGCAGTCGTTCAGCGACTTAAAGTTTACTTGCGAACATGGTGACAATGAGCCGATTGACGACGCATGTCCTCGATACAAGTTCCGGCCGTCCCGCCGCAGGCATACGGGTGACCCTGTCCAGCGCCG
Organism: Tepidamorphus sp.; assembly: GCA_028280885.1. Classification (GTDB taxonomy): domain Bacteria; phylum Pseudomonadota; class Alphaproteobacteria; order Rhizobiales; family Tepidamorphaceae; genus Microbaculum. Next base: position 16,030 of record JANQKY010000071.1, on the reverse strand, counting down.
CCGGCGAACCGATCGCCTCTGCGACTACGAATACCGACGGGCGCCTTGATGCGCCGATCCTTCAAGGTGAAGCGTTTGCGGCCGGCGTCTACGAGCTGCGCTTCCATGTCGCCGACTATTTCCGCTCTCTTGGCGTCGACCTGCCCGAACCGCCGTTCCTGGATGTCGTGCCGATCCGCTTCGGCATCGCCGATGCGCAGGCGCATTACCATGTGCCGCTGCTGATTTCACCGTTCGGCTATTCCACCTATCGCGGGAGCTGACGGATGAAGGCGGCACGGCAATCGATCTCGATTGTCCGGCGTGGCGAGGCGGTTAAGATCGACGCCTTCTCGCCGACCGAGACCCTGCTCGACTATCTGCGGCTGCGCGAGGCGGCGATCGGGACGAAGGAAGGCTGCGCGGAGGGCGATTGCGGTGCCTGCACGGTCGCGCTTGGCCGGCCCGACGGGCGCGGCGGTGTCGACTATCGTCCGGTCAATGCCTGCATTCACCTGCTTGGCATGGCGGATGGTGCCGAGGTGGTGACGATCGAGGATCTTGCCGCCGGCGGCATGCTGCATCCCATCCAGCAGGCCTTTGTCGACCACCACGCCAGCCAGTGCGGCTTCTGCACGCCGGGCTTCGTCATGGCGCTGTTCGCGCTTTATCACCGCAAGGAAGACGGGCCGGTCGACCGGGAGACCGTCAACGACGCGATCGCCGGCAATCTGTGCCGGTGCACCGGTTACAAGCCGATCGTCGCGGCGGCTGTCGAGGCCTGCGCCGGGGAGGCCGACGACGGGTTCGGCGGACCGGTGGCCGCGGCGGCCCTGAGCGATATCGCCGATCCCGAACCGCTGCATCAGGGCGACGAGCGGCGCTTCTTCGCAAGCCCCGCGACGATCGACGAACTGGCCGCGCTCTACCGGCTGCATCCGGACGCGACGCTCATTGCCGGTGCGACCGATGTCGGCCTGTGGATCACGAAGCAGTTGCGACCGATCGAGAAGGTCATTCATGTCGGCCGGGTCGCGGGTCTTGCCGAGGTCGAGGAAACGGACGAGGCGATCACGATTGGCGCGGCAGCGACCTACCGCGAGGCGGAAGCGGCGCTTGCGCGCATCGATCCGGATATCGGGGAGGTGCTCCGGCGGCTCGGTTCGGCGCAGGTGCGCGCGGCCGGGACGATCGGCGGCAACATCGCGAACGGCTCGCCGATCGGTGACACGCCGCCGCTGCTGATCGCGCTGGGGGCGGAGCTCAAGCTCCGGCGCGGGGCGGAGACGCGCACGATTGCGCTGGAACAGTTCTTCATCGACTACGGCAAGCAGGACCGGCTGCCGGGCGAATTCGTCGAATTCGTTCGCGTGCCCAAGCCCGGCGCCGATACGCGCATCCGGGCCTACAAGATCTCGAAGCGGTTCGATCAGGATATCTCCGCGCTGCTCGCCGCCTTCGCCTTCAGGCTGGAGAACGGGCGGATCGCGTCGGCGCGGATCGCGTTCGGCGGAATGGCCGGCACGCCAAAGCGCGCCCGGCAGGCCGAAGCCGCCGTCGTCGGGCTCGACCTGAACGACCGGCGACGCTGGGACGCCGCCCTCGATGCCCTGGCGCAGGACTTCACGCCGCTCAGCGACCACCGGGCGAGCGCTGCCTATCGTCTTCGGGTCGCCCGGGGGCTGTTGAACAAGGCGCTGATCGAGATCGCCGGGACACCGAGCAGCCGGACGCGGCTTGTCGGTGTGCGACAAGGCCGTGACGGGAGGGCGGGCGCATGACATCGGCCGGTTCTGATGGCGCGGCGGTCGGCAACGGCCAGACCTATCGGACCATTCGCCGGCCGATCACCCACGACAGCGCCGAAAAGCATGTTCAGGGCGCGGCCCATTATGTCGACGACGTGCCCGAACCCGCCGGCACGCTGCATGTCGCCGTCGGTGGCGCGCCCGTGGCAGCCGGGCGGATCCGGGCGCTCGGCCTCGACGCGGTCCGCGCCGCGCCGGGTGTCGTCGCCGTCGTCACCGCCGCCGACATTCCGGGGCACAACGAGATCAGCCCGGCCGGGGCGGATGACGAGCGGCTGCTGGCCGATAGCGACATCGCCTTTCACGGCCAGCCGGTCTTTCTCGTGGTGGCGACCAGCCGGGACGCCGCGCGCCGCTCTGTCGGCCTTGCGACGTTCGATATCGAGGAGACCGAGCCGCTTGTTGACGTTGTCCAGGCGGCGGCCGTCGGCAGCCGTGTCATGGACGATTTCGATATCGTCCGCGGCGATCCGGAAGCAGCCCTCAAGGCGGCGCCACGACAGCTTTCGGGCACCTTCGAAATCGGCGGCCAGGAGCATTTCTATCTCGAGGGCCAGGCCGCGCTGGCGACGCCGCTCGAGGACGGCGACATGCATGTCCTGACCTCGACGCAGCACCCAAGCGAGGTGCAGAAGATTATCGCCGAGGTGCTCGACCGTCCGCTCAACGCGGTGACCGCCGAGGTCCGGCGGATGGGTGGTGCGTTCGGCGGCAAGGAATCCCAGGCCTCGCAATGGGCGGCGCTCGCTGCCCTTGCCGCGCAGGTCACGAAGCGGCCCTGCAAGCTGCGACTCGATCGCGACGACGACATGGTGATGACCGGCAAACGGCACGATTTCGCCGCCGAATGGCGTGTCGGCTTTGATGATCACGGACAGTTGAACGCGCTCTCGACCGACTATCTGGCCCGCTGCGGCCATTCGATCGATCTGTCGATCGGGGTCGTTGACCGGGCTCTGTTCCATGCCGATAACGCCTATTATTTCAAGGATATAGCCGCTCTCTCGAAACGCCTGAAGACGAATACGGTATCCAACACCGCCTTCCGCGGCTTTGGTGGGCCGCAGGGCATTCTGGCGACCGAACAGGTGATCGATCAGGTCGCGCACGCGCTGTCGATGGATCCGATCGATGTTAGGCTGCGTAATGTATACACCGGCGAAGATCAAACCACGCATTACGGCATGCGCGTTTTCGACAACATCGCACCGGATGTTCTGGAGCACACGATCGCCGTGTCGGATTACAGGCGCCGGCGGGAGGCGGTCGGCCGGTTCAACACGGACAACGCGATCCTGCGCAAGGGGATTGCGATAACGCCCGTCAAGTTCGGGATTTCGTTCACGAAGACGGATCTCAACCAGGCCGGCGCGCTGGTCCATGTCTATTCGGACGGCTCGGTCCATCTCAATCACGGCGGCACGGAGATGGGGCAGGGGCTGTTCGTGAAGGTCGCGCAGGTCGTCGCGGAGGTGTTCGGCATCGATCTCGAACACGTCAAGATCACCGCGACGACGACGGGCAAGGTGCCCAATACCGGTCCGACGGCCGCCTCGGCGGGAACGGACCTGAACGCGATGGCGGCGCGGGCCGCCGCCGAGCAGATAAGAAGACGGCTTGCGGAATTCGCCGGGGACCTGTATGAGGCAGCCCCGGAGGATGTCAGTTTCCGCGACAATCAGGTTTTCGTCGCCAACAAAACGATATCCTTTGCGGATTTAGCCGCAGATGCATGCCGCGGGCGCGTTTCCCTCTCCTCGACCGGTTTCTACAAGACGCCGAAGATTCACTGGGACCGGGAAAAGGTTCGCGGACGGCCGTTTTACTATTTCGCGTATGGCGCGGCCTGCTCGGAAGTGACACTCGATACAATGACCGGAGAGATGCGGGTCGACCGGGTCGATATCGTCCATGATGTCGGCAAGTCCCTCAATCCCGCCATCGACATAGGCCAGATAGAAGGCGGCTTCGTGCAGGGCATGGGCTGGCTGACGACGGAAGAACTTGTCTGGGACGCCCGGGGGCGGCTGATGACGCACGCCCCGTCGACCTACAAGATTCCCACGGCCTCCGATGTTCCGGCCGATTTCAACGTGCATCTGTTTGAGAATATCAACCGCGAGGAGGCCGTTTATGGGTCGAAGGCGGTTGGCGAGCCGCCTCTGATGCTGGCGATATCCGTTTTTTCGGCGATCTTCGATGCGGTTGCTAGCCTTGCGGCACCGAGTTCGAAGATCCATCTCAACGCTCCGGCCACACCGGAATCCGTATTGAAAGCAATTTCAGAAATCAGTGAGTTGGCGGCATGAATGATGTTTGGACGAGACTTGCGGGATTTTTAAGCTGCGAGCCACGGGCTGCGCTCGTCACTCTGCTGGAGATCAAAGGCTCGGCGCCGCGCGAGGCCGGCGCGCGGATGATCGTCACGCCGGATGGCGCCTATACCGGAACGATCGGCGGCGGCCAGCTCGAGTTGCAGGCCATTCAGCTGGCCAAGGGCCTGATCGGCTACGGCGTCGACCGGCTTTGCCTGGCCAATTTCGCGCTCGGACCGGATCTCGGCCAGTGCTGCGGCGGACGGGTCGATGTCGCGGTCGAGCTGTTCGATGCGGCCGACCTTCCCGAGGTCCAGTCCTATGCCGGCCTTGAGGCGAGCGGCGGGTTTTCCTGCATCGCCGAGTTCGATCCGGTGCTGTCCCACGCGGAGCGCTACGTGCTCGAGGACCAGCCGTCCGCGGACGGGATCAACACCCGCACGGATATCGCGCGGCACCTCTATCGCGAGACCTTTTCCGATCCCGCCCACCCGCTGATCCTGTTCGGCGCCGGCCATGTCGGCCGCGCCGTCGTTCTGGCGCTCGCCAACCTGCCGTTCCGCGTGACCTGGGTCGACGCGCGCCCGGACGCGTTTCCCAAGGCGATCCCGCGCAACGTCACAGCGGTCAATGCCGGCAGTCCGGCCGATGTCATGCGCGATGCGCCCGAAGCCGCCTTCGTGCTGGTGATGACGCATGATCACGGCCAGGACTTCGAGATCTGCCGGGCAGCCCTGTCACGTGGTGATATCGGCTATGTCGGCCTGATCGGCAGCGCGACGAAGCGGGCGCGGTTTCTGAAGCGGTTGCGCGACAGCGGCATCGGCGATGCCGCGCTGGAGTCCTTCCATTGTCCGATCGGCGTGTCGGGTATCGACGGCAAGGCGCCGGGCGTCATTGCCGCCTCGGCAGCGGCCGAACTGCTGATCACGCTGGAGGCCAGTCCCGACCTGCGCAGCGACACATCGGCCGACAGTCCCTCCATCGTGCCGGTTGGGCCGCGCCCGAAGATCGGCAGAAAGCAGAACACCAGTAGCTGAGGCGATCGCTGGCCCCGATTGTCGGCCTCGATCATCGATATCGTTCGTCGAAACCGGGGGGCGGGCGGCTCCGGCGCTCGCCATCGCCTCGTAGCGCCTGTCTTCGCCCTCCTGTCTGGCAACTGTCGTCGTTCCTGTCATAATCTCGTATGAACGGATCCGCGCGACTGCGGATACGCCGCTTACGTCCGATCATACCGTTCGGCCCCGACCGGTGAGGAAACAAGGCATCCATCCAGAGGAGATGTTCCATGGTTAAGTTCCTGCTGGCGCTGGCCGCGACCGGCCTGGCGGTTCTGGCGCCCGGCGCGGCTTCGGCCGACAATCCCGATCCGGTCAAGGCGGCCTGGGTCTATGCCGGCCCGATCGGCGAAGACCGCTGGATCTATCAGCACAACCAGGGCCGGCTTGCCGTCGAAAAGGCGCTCGGCGACCAGGTCGAGACTTCCTATGTGGCAGACGTGAAGGGAGTGGAGGATGCCGAGGAGGTGATCCGCCAACTCGCCGCAGACGGCAACGATATCATCTTCACCACGTCGTTCGGTTTCATGAAGCCGACGATCGAGGTGGCCAAGGGTTTCGCCGATACCGATTTCGAGAATGCGACCGGCAACCAGCGTGCCGACACTGTCGGCACCTATTCCGTCCGCGACTACGAAGGCCGCTATGTCATCGGCCAGATCGCGGGGCGGATGTCGAAAAACGCCACGATCGGTTATATCGCCTCGGTCCCGGTCCCCGCGGTGATCCGCGGCATCAACGCCTTCAAGCTGGGCATGGACACCGTGCGGCCCGACGCCCGCATCAAGATCATCTGGATCAATACCTGGTTCGATCCCGAAAAGGAGGCGGACGCGGCCAAGGCGCTCGCCGATCTTGGTGCCGATGTCCTGGTCCAGCACACCGGTTCCACGGCCGCCATGACAGTCGCCGAGGAGCGCGGTCTCCTCGCCTTCGGCGAAGCCTCCAACATGATCGAGTTCGGCCCGAGCGCCCAGCTCACGGCAATCGTCTTCGACTGGTCGGACTTCTACATCGGCCGCGTGCAAAAGGTTCTCGACGGCACCTGGGCGCCCGACGACACCTGGGGCGGGTTCGACACCGGCATGGTCAAGATGGCGCCCTATACGAACATGCCCGACGACGTCGCCAAGCAGGCCGCCGAGACCGAAGCCGCGATCCGCGCCGGCACCTTGCTTCCGTTTGCCGGGCCGATCTACAAGCAGGATGGCGAACTGGTCGTCGGCGAGGGCGATGCGCTCAGCGACGAACAGCTCCTCGGCATGAACTGGTACGTGAAAGGCATCGAAGACAAGCTGCCGGAATGAACCAAGCCTGTCGTTCCAGCGCCGGGACGGCGAAAGCGCCCGGCCGCACTGACATTCGGACTATCACCATATGCTGTCGTTCCTCGTCGACTGGCTGAACCTCCTCCTGCGCTGGGCGCATTTCATCATCGGCATCGGCTGGATCGGCGCGTCCTTCTATTTCGTCTGGCTGGATCTCAGCCTGCGCAAGCGCGAGAAGATGAACCCCGGCGTCTACGGCACCAGCTGGATGGTGCATGGCGGCGGTTTCTATCACGTCGAGAAATACACCGTCGCGCCGGAAAGGCTGCCGGAGGACCTGCACTGGTTCGTCTGGGAAGCGTATCTGACCTGGCTGACCGGCTTCTGCCTGCTGATCGTCCAGTATTATCTCAACGCCTCGACCTACATGATCGATCCGGCGGTGATGCCGCTGGAGCCCTGGCAGGCAATCGCGATCTCGATTGCAAGTCTCGCGGCCGGCTGGCTGCTCTATGACGGGTTGTGCCGGTCGCCGATCGGCCAGAAGCCGGCGCTGCTGGGGGCCTGCGTCTTCGTGGTCATCTGTGCGGCCGCCTTCGGGTTCTCGCATGTCTTCAGCGGCCGCGCGGCCCTCATCCATGTCGGCGCGCTGGTCGGCACGATGATGGCGGCGAACGTGTTCATGGTGATCATCCCCAACCAGCGCAAGATGACCGCCTCGCTCCTGGCCGGCGAAGCGCCCGACCCGCGCCTTGGCCAGATCGGCAAGCAGCGCTCGACCCACAACAACTATCTGACCCTGCCGGTGCTGCTGATGATGATCAGCGGCCACTATCCGATGCTCTACAGCCATCCGGAAACGTGGCTGGTGGTGGCGTTCATCCTGGTGATCGGCGCGATGGTGCGCCACTATATCAACCGGGCCGACGCGGGCGATGATTTCGCGACCTATTCCTGGGCGCTGCTGGTGGCCGCGATCGCGCTGGTCGGGGCGATCTACGTCACCAAGCCGGACGACACGCCGCTGAGCGCCGGGCCGGTACCGAGCGACACCGAGATGCTGGCGATCCTCGATGCGCATTGCGTGACCTGCCATGCACCAGACCCGGCACATGAAAGTTTCGATCAGCCGCCCGGCGACGTCGTGCTGCACACACTGTCCCATCTGCAGCGCTTCGGCGATATCGTCATCGTCCAGGCGGTGCGCGGGCAGGCGATGCCGCTTGGCAACGAATCCGAGATGACGCGGGATGAACGCCAGGCGCTTGGCGCGTGGATTGAGGCCAATCGCCAATGACCGGCACGCCGCTCACGATCGAAGCGATCAATCACATGAGCGCGGACGCGTTCCGCGACGCCTTCGGCGCGATCGCCGAGAAATCCGCGTGGGTGGCGGAGGCGGCGGGGGCCCGGCGGCCCTTTGCCGGCCGCGCCGACGCCGTTGTGGCGTTTCAAGATGCCCTGACCAGCGCCAGCCGGGAGGCGCAGCTTGCCGTGCTGCGCGCCCATCCCGACCTTGCCGGACGGGCAGCGCTTGCCGGCGATCTGGAGCGGGCTTCGAAGGAAGAGCAGGCCGGCGCGGGGCTCGACAGCCTGAGCGCAGACGAACTGGCGCGGTTCACCGATTTCAACATCCGCTATCGCGCTCGCTTCGGCTTCCCGTTCATCCTCGCGGTGCGCGGGGCGACCAAATACGACATTCTGGAGGCCTTCGCGGCGCGGATCGACAACAGCGCCGAATCCGAATTCTCTACCGCGATCAAGCAGGTATGCCGAATAATGACGTTTCGGCTTGAAGATGCAATTGCCGGCCAGGGCGAGGGCCCAGCGACGGCCCAACCGGAGATTTCGATTGTGAGCGACGCCATCGACAGAGCCTGGTCCGACCAGGTCGCGTTCCTGAAAGAGCTGGTGCGGGTGCCGAGCGACAACCCGCCCGGCGACTGCCTTGCCCATGCCGAGCGCAGCGCGGCGCTGCTCGCCGATCTCGGTTTCGAGGTCGAACGCCACCGCGTCCCGGACGCGCTTGTCGAGCGCTACGGCATGATCGGCGTGGAAAACCTGATCGTGCGCCGCCGCTTCGGATCGGGCAGCGGGCCGACGATCGCGCTGAATGCCCATGGCGACGTCGTGCCGCCCGGCGAGGGCTGGACGACCGATCCCTATGGCGCGGAGGAACGCGACGGCGCCGTCTATGGCCGGGGTGTCGCGGTCTCGAAGTCCGATTTCGCGACCTATGCCTTCGCGCTGAAGGCGCTTGAAGAGGAGGCCGACGCGCTGGACGGCACGATCGAGCTGCATCTCACCTATGACGAGGAAGCCGGCGGCTTCGTCGGGCCGAAATGGCTGCTGGACGAGGGCCTGTCAAAACCCGACTACGCGTTTTCGGCCGGCTTCTCCTACGCGATCGTCACGGCGCATAATGGTTGCCTGCATCTTGAGGTGACGGTCGCGGGAAAACAGGCGCATGCCGCCCTGCCATCGTCGGGCATCGATGCGCTGGAAGCGGCGACTGCCGTCCTGACCGCGCTCTACGCCGAGCGCCACGCGCTCGGCGCGACGACAAGCGCGACGCCGGGCATCGGGTCGCCGCAACTGACCGTCGGCCTGATTTCCGGCGGCATCAACACCAACGTGGTCCCGGACCGGGTCACCTTGCGCGTCGACCGGCGGATTATTCCCGATGAGGATGGCGCAGCCGTCGAGGCGGACCTGATCGAACGGATCGAACAGGCCGTTCAGGCGGTGCCGGGGGCGACCGTCTCCTGCCGGCGGATCATGCTGGCCGAGCCGCTGCGACAATTGCCGGGCGCCGAGACACTGATCGACGCCGTGCAGCCGGCGGCGCAGGACATCTTCGGCGTCGAGATCAACACGACCGGCGTGCCGCTCTATACCGATGCCAGGCACTACGCCACCGCCGGCATCCCGACGATCCTCTACGGCGCCGGGCCGCGCTCGATCCTGGAGGCGAACGCCCATGGCGCCGACGAGCACCTTCAGCTGTCCGACCTGCGATCGGCGACCGAAGTCATCTATCGCGCGCTGAAGACGCTCATCGCCCGCTGACGGTACGGCCGCCCTCGGTGCGCTCGCCCGACTGGATGGCGATCCGCCGCGTCATCGACGGCGTCTGGGCGAAGGCCTGGCGATAGCAATGCGAAAAGTAAGAGCTTGAGGTGAAGCCGGTCGCGACAGCGACGTCGAGCACCGGCACGCTGGTGTGCAAGAGCAGGTCGCGGGCGCGTTCCAGCCGCAGGCGCATGTAGTAGCGGGCCGGCGAGACCTGCAGGTAGCGCTGGAACAGGCGCTCGAGCTGGCGTGCCGACAGGCCGATGCGATAGGCGATCGTCGCGGTCGCCAGCGGCGCCTCGACATGGCTTGCCATCATCTCGATTGACCGGCGCAGCTTGTCGGGCAGGGGATGCATGAAGGTCTGGCTGCCGAGCCGCTGTTCCTCGTCGGCGGGACGGATGCGGTCGTGCTGGAGCTGGTTGGCGATCGCCGTGGCGAGTTCGTGGCCGTGATGCATGGTGACGATCTGCAGCATCAGGTCGACCGAGGCGGCCCCGCCCGAGGTCGTATAGCGGTCGCGGTCGATCTCGTAGACCTTGGAGGTGCAATGCAGGCCGGGGAACATCTCCATGAAGGAGGGCCGGTTTTCCCAGTGCACCGTGCAGCGGTAGCCGTCCATCAGGCCGGCGCTGGCGAGCAGGAAGGTGCCGGTCGACAGCCCGCCGAGCTGGACGCCGGCCCGCGCGATGCGCTGCAGGGCGGCGTGATAGCCGGGCAGGCCGTCGGGCAGGGGCACGAGGCCGGCGCAGACGAAGAAGATCGTGGCGCTTTCGGCCAGATCGAAGGGCCCGTCGCTTTCGATCGTCAGCCCGTTGCTGGCGCGGACCGGATCGCCATTCAGCGACAAGAGCCGCCACTCATAGGCGGGCTTGGCGAGCAGACGGTTCGCCACGCGCAGCGTGTCGATCGCCGCGACCTCGCTCATCAGCGAAAAGGAGTTGACCATTCCGAACGCGATCGTTCGCGTTTCGCTGTCATCGGATCCGGACACCGCGCGCTCCCGTATTCGGATTCGCCGACGATACTGATGCAAACCCTGGTCCGCAGGCAATAGAGCTTGCGTTAACGTCGCTTGGGCAGTGGCTTCTGGTCGGTTCTCCGACGGCGCGCGCGGCGTCGCGGTGGCAACACTGGCAGATCGTCCCGAGCGGTGCCTCGACACCGTCCTGAGGTGAGTGTGGAACGTGGCCGAATATTCCGTTTTCTCTCTTATCGGCAATGCCTTGCGCGGCAATCGCGGCTGGAAGCCGGCGTGGCGGGCAGCCGCGCCGAAACCCGATTACGACGTCATCATCGTCGGCGGCGGCGGCCATGGCCTGGCAACCGCCTATTATCTTGCCAAGGAACACGGGATAACCAATGTCGCTGTCTTGGAACGCGGCTATGTCGGCGGCGGCAATGTCGGCCGCAACACCACCATCGTGCGCTCCAACTACATGCTGCCCGGCAATTCCTATTTCTACGAGTGGTCGGTGAAGCTGTGGGAGGAGTTGTCGCGGGACCTCAACTACAACGTGATGTTTTCGCAGCGTGGTGTCTTGAACCTCGCCCATTCGCCGCCGCAGATGGATGCGTTTGCCCGGCGCGGCAACGCCATGCGGCTGGCCGGCATCGACGCGGACCTGCTCGATACCAAACAGGTCGCCGACTTCGTGCCCGACCTGGATTGCTCGCCGCAGGCCCGGTTTCCGGTCGCCGGCGGCCTGTTGCAGCGGCGCGGCGGCACGGCCCGGCATGACGCGGTCGCCTGGGGCTTTGCCCGCGGTGCCGACCGGCGCGGTGTCGATATCATCGAGAATTGCGAGGTGACCGGCTTCCTGCGCGACGGCGACGGCGCCATTACCGGCGTTGAGACCACGCGCGGCGAGATCCGCGCCGGCAAGGTCGGCGTCGCGGTCGCCGGTTCGACCGGCGAGGTGATGCGCAGGGCCGGCATCGACCGCCTGCCGATCGAAAGCCACGTGCTGCAGGCCTTCGTCTCCGAGCCGCTGAAACCGGTGCTCGACACCGTCGTCACCTTCGGCGCGGGCCACCTCTACGTCTCCCAGTCGGACAAGGGCGGGCTCGTCTTCGGCGGCGATATCGACGGCTATAATTCCTATGCCCAGCGCGGCAACCTTCCGGTCGTGGAAGATGTCGCGAGCCTGCTTTTGACGATGTTCCCGAATTACGGCCGGCTGAAGCTTTTACGCAGCTGGGGCGGCATCATGGACATGTCGATGGACGGCAGCCCGATCATCACGACCGGGCCGCTGCCCGGCCTCTATCTGAACGCCGGCTGGTGCTATGGCGGCTTCAAGGCGACGCCCGCCTCGGGCTGGTGCTTTGCCTGGACGATCGCCAAGGACGCGCCGCACGACCTGAACGCCGCCTATACGCTCGACCGGTTCCACACCGCTCGCGTCATCGACGAGCGCGGCGCCGGCCCCGTGCCGTGGCATCACTGAGGGGAGGGGAACGATGCGAATAACCTGCCCCATCTGCGGTGAGCGCTCGGTCGCCGAGTTCACCTATGGCGGCGATGCGACCGTTGAGCGCCCGGCGCTCGATGCCTCCGTCGAGGACTGGTCGGCCGCCGTCTATGACCGCGAGAACCCGCGCGGCGCGCATGTGGAATACTGGCAGCACGGCATGGGCTGCCGTGCCTGGCTCAAGGTCGAGCGGGATACCGTGACCCATAAGATCGGCGCGGTGACGCTTGTCGGGCGCCACGCGAACGAGGAGGCGTCATGAGCGGCTATCGCCTGAAGACCGGCGGATCGCTGATCGACCGCGACGCGCCCGTCTCGTTCACCTTCGACGGCAAGCCGGTGTCCGGCCTTCAGGGCGACACGGTCGCCTCTGCACTGCTCGCCTCGGGCCACCGCACGCTTGCGCGTAGCTTCAAGTATCATCGCCGGCGCGGCATCGTCTCCTGCGGCACGGAGGAGTCGAATGCGCTGATCACCATCGGCGAGGGCGGTCGGGCCGAGCCGAACGCGCGGGCGACGACGGCGGAACTCTATACGGGCCTCGTCGCGACGAGCCAGAACCGCTGGCCGAGCCTCAATTTCGACGTGATGTCGGTAAACGGCCTGCTGTCGCCGTTCTTCGGCGCCGGCTTCTACTATAAGACCTTCATGGGCCCGACGCGCGGCGCCTGGCACTTCTATGAGCATTTCATCCGCCGCGCCGCCGGCATGGGGGCCGCCAGCAAGCAGGCCGATCCCGACCGCTACGAGAAGACGACCTTGTTTTGCGACGTGCTGATCGTCGGCGCCGGGGCGGCGGGGCTGTCCGCCGCGCTTGCCGCGGCGCGGTCCGGCGCGCGGGTGATCCTCGCCGACGAGAACGCCGCGCCCGGCGGCTGGCTGCAGGCCGAAACCCGCAAGATCGACGATATGCCGGCAAGCGACTGGGCGAAATCGTCGGCTGCGACGCTGGACGCTTCCGAGAACGTCCGCGTTCTGCCGCGCACGACGGTCTACGGCTATTACGATCAGAACCAGCTTGGCGCGATCGAGCGGGTCACCGATCATCTCCTGGTCAAGCCGGGCCATCTGCCGCGCCACCGGCATCTGACCATCCGGGCGACATCCGTGGTGCTCGCGACCGGCGCCTTCGAGCAGCCGCTGCTCCATGACGGCAACGATCGGCCCGGCGGCATGCTGGCAGGCGCCGTGCTGCGCTATGCGCTCTCCTATGGCGTTGCCGCCGGCGGCCGGGTGGCGTTTTCCGGCACCCATGACGGTATCTGGGAAACCGCGCTTGCCTGCGCCGAGGCCGGCATCGGCGTTGCCGCCGTCGCCGACACGCGGCGCGATCCGCCCGCCGATCTTGTCGCGGCGTGTGAAAAATTCGGCATCAAGGCGCGTGCCCGTGCCGCGATCGTCCGCGCCGACGGTCCCGGCCATGTCCATGCCGTCGAGATCGCCGAGGTCAGCCGCGACGGGCGGGTGATGAACGGCATCGAGAAGGTCAACGCGGATATCTGCGCGACCAGTTCGGGCTGGATGCCGGCCGTCCACCTGCACAGCCAGGCCGGCAGCCGGCCCGGCTATGACGAAGAGCGCGGCATCTTTCTGCCCGGGACCCCGCGCGAGGACTGGATCGCGGCGGGATCGTGCAACGGCACGTTCGGGCTTTCCGCCGCGATCGCCGAAGGCGCGACGGCGGGTCGCGAGGCCGTCAAGGCCGCCGGCTTCCGCCGGCCGCGCGCGGCGCTCCCCGTCGTCGAGGCGGACCGGGAGGCATCCGAGCCGATGCATCTGCGCATCGTCGAGAGCCCGCGCGGGACGAAGGCCAAGATCTTCGTCGACCAGCAGCACGACGTCACCGCCTCCGACGTCAAGCTCGCCCATCGGGAGGGCTTCCGCTCCGTCGAGCACCTGAAGCGCTACACCACGCTCGGCATGGCGACCGACCAGGGCAAGACGTCGAATGTCGCCGGCCTGTCGCTGATGGCGAAGCTGCGCGACCAGAATATCGCCGATGTCGGCACGACGACCTTCCGCGCGCCCTATGCTCCGGTCGCGCTGGGGGCATTGGGCGGGCGCGAGCCGGGCGCCCATATCCGGCCGCTGCGCAAGACGCCGATGCATGACTGGCACGCCGAGAACGGTGCCGAAATGATGCCGGCGGGGGCCTGGATGCGGCCGCGCGCCTACTTCAAGGCCGGCGAGACGCTGGAGCAGGCCTATGTGCGCGAGGCGCGCATGGTGCGCCAGTCGGTCGGCATCGTCGACGTCTCGACGCTCGGCAAGATCGACGTGCAGGGGCCGGATGCGGCGACCTTCCTCAACCGGGTCTATTCCAATCCCTTCGCCAAGGTGCCGGTCGGCAAGGCGCGCTATGGCCTGATGCTGCGCGACGACGGCCTTCTGTTCGACGACGGCACGAGCTGGCGGCTTGCCGAAGACCGCTTCCTGATGACCACGACGACGGCCAATGCCGGGCCGGTGATGCAGTTCCTGGAATTCCTGCTGGCAACCGCCTGGCCGGACCTGAAGGTGCATCTGACCTCGGTCACTGATGCCTGGGCCGGCATCGCCGTTGCCGGGCCGAACAGCCGCGATGTGATCGCCAGGATCACCGATATCGACATGTCGAACGAGGCCTTCCCGTTCATGGGTGTGCGCGAGGGCACCGTCTGCGGCAATCCGGGCATGATCGCCCGGCTGTCGTTTTCCGGTGAACTCGCCTACGAGGTCTACGTGCCCGCGCGTTTCGGCCTGGCGGCCTGGGAGGGCCTGCTGGCGGCCGGCAGGGACCGTGACATCATTCCCTACGGCATGGAGGCGCTCGGCACGCTGCGCATCGAGAAGGGCCATGTCGCCGGTGCGGAACTCGACGGGCGGACGACGGCGGAGGATCTGGGCTTAAGCGGCATGGTGTCGAAGAAGAAGGATTTCATCGGCAAGGCGATGCTGAACCGGCCGGGGCTTGTCGAGGACAAGCGGTTGAAGCTCGTCGGCCTCAAATCGGAGGACAGCGCGAGCATCCGGATCGGCTCGCAGCTCGTTCAGACCGAAGAGGCCGGCAAGCCCGGCAAGAGCCATGGCCACGTCACCTCGAACTGCTACAGCCCGGCGCTTGAGGCCTATATCGCGCTGGCGCTGCTCGAGGACGGGCCGGAGCGCCACGGCGAGACGCTTTGGGCCGCCGACCCGGTGCGTGGCGGCCATGTCAAGGTGAGCGTGCGCGATCCGCATTTCTTCGATCCGGACGGGAGCCGCATGCATGTCTGAGATCCATCCCCTCGAGGCGTCGGCCCGCGTCGGGGCCGAGCAGAGTGCGGCGGGCGACTTTGGCCTCGTCCTGCGCGAGCGGCGGCCGGGCTCCTTCGTGGAAGTCGCGCTATGGGACATTTCGCCGGCCACCGTGAAGGCGGTTCTGAAGCCGACCGGTGTGAAGGCGCCGCCGGAGGCTTGTCGCTTAGTCAGCGGGCGCGGGGGCGCGGTGCTGTTCGCCGGACCGGGCCGTTACTTCGCGGTCGCCGAGGACACCGGGCTTGCCGAAAAGATCGCTGCGGCGATGCCTGGGGGCGCCGGCGCCGTCGTGGATCTGACCCACGGCCGCGTCGGTATCCGCATCGAGGGCGGGGACGCCGAAACGCTGTTGCAGAAGGGAGCAACGCTCGATCTGGACCTGCGCGCGTTTCCGGCATCGGCGACGGCGACCGTCGGCATCCATCACATGAGCGTCACGCTGGTGCGTGTCGATGAGGATGTGTTCGACCTCTTCGCCATGAGCAGCTTTGCTGATGCGATCTGGCACTGGGTCTGCGACAGCGCCGTTGAATATGGCTGGCGGGTCGAGGCGCCGGTGGCTTAGGAGCGGTTCTTCGGTCGACTCCATCCTCGCAGTTGTCATTGCCGGGCTTGTCCCACTGCTGTCCGGTTTAATCTCGGCGACGTCGATTAAGCGCTTGTCTGGTATAGCATTTTCGGCAAACGACGGTAGCGGGACGCGGACTCGCTAAATCACCAGCTCGGACGTCATCAACTCTGTTTGCGTCAACGAAGGCGGTGTCTGGCATCGCTCGC
>JANQKY010000066.1 GCA_028280885.1 Tepidamorphus sp. | reverse complement strand
GCCGGCGGACCGCCCCTGCGTCTTCCTCGACCTTGCCCGGATGAACCGCATCCTCGAGGTGAACCCGGCCCGCTCGACGATGACGGTCGAGGCCGGCTGCATCCTGCAGGCCGTTCAGGAGGCGGCCGCCGGGCACGGCCGCCTGTTCGCGCCGGACTGGGGCGCGCGCGGCAGCGCCATGATCGGCGGTGCCGTGGCGACCAATGGCGGCGGCCAGAACGTCTTTCGCTACGGCACCACGCGCGAACAGGTGCTGGGGCTTGAAGTGGTGCTACCGGACGGACGCATCTGGGAGGGCCTGCGGGGCCTGCGCAAGGACAATTCGGGCTATGACCTGAAGCAGCTCTTCATCGGCTCGGAGGGCACGCTCGGCATCATCACGCGGCTCGTCCTGAAGCTGCATCCCGCCCCGGTCACGGGCAACTCGATGATGGCCGTGCTGACCGACCAGGCCCGCCTGATCGACTATCTCAACCTGGCCCGCTCGATTGCCGGCGATACGCTCGTCGCCTTCGAGCTGGTCAACGGCATCGGCTATGAATTGGCGCTCAAGCGCTACCCCGACCTGCGTCGGCCGCTGGAGACGCGGGCCGACTGGTACGTGCTGATCCGGCTGGCGGGCGCCGAGCCGGTCGACGATACGCTTGCCGCGATCTTCGAGGCGGGCTTCGATGAGGGCTATCTCGCCGATGCCGTGATGGCCCAGACGAAGGCGCAGGAAGAGACGCTGTGGGAGATCCGCGACCAGATGATCCCCAAGCAGTATTTTCCCGACCGGCCGATGTGCAAATGGGACGTCTCCGTGCCGATCGACCGGATCACGACGTTCCTGGAACGCGCCGAGGCGATCGCGACGGCCCATCAGCCCGAGGCGATCTCCTATGCCGTCGGCCATGTCGGCGATGGCAACATCCACTATTCGATCTTCCCGCTGCCGAAGGCGGGGACCGATATCGGCGCGCTGATCGAAACCTATATCCGCGAGATCGATCGGCTGATCTGGGAGCTCGGCGGCTCGATCACCGCCGAACACGGCGTCGGCGCGCTCTTCGTCGACCGCATGCGCCGGCAGAAGTCGGATGTCGAATACGCGATGATGCAGGACTTAAAAGCGCTGTTCGACCCCAAGGGCATCATGAACCCCGGCAAGCTGCTGAAATCGACCGATTAGCCGATCCGGTTGTCCTTCGGCGGAGGGGCTCCGCCCCTCAGCCGAGCGCGGTCTTGGTCATTGTCGCGCGGATCACCGTCTGCTCGTGCGGCTCGATCGTCGGCTTCTTCGTGCCGCCGCCCGGCTCTCCCCAGACGATTTCGACCTCCTCGCCGAAGGCGATATCCGCCTCGTCGACGATGCCGATCGAGAACCAGCCGCCGACCGCCATCGTGTAGGCAGCATAGACCGACATGCCGACCGGCCGACCGTCCTTCAGAAGCTTGTCGTAGGGACAAGAGGCATAGTGCGCCGCCGGCATCTCGAGATATTTGTAGGTCGGCCCGTCGCGCAGCATCGAGCCCTGGACCTTGAGGACATCTTCCGCGTTCCATTGCAGCCAGACCTTCTTGCGGTGCGGCTGATCCTTCTTCGCGGCCAGCGCGTCGCGGCCCTTGAAGGCATGGTCCCAGTGGATCAGGCGGTGATAGCCGACATCCCAGGGATCGAGATAATAGTCCTCGATCTTATCGCTGTCGAAGCTGCCGCCGACCGACAGCGTCGCCTCATAGGCGGTGTCGGGCAGCCAGTCGCGATAGGCCACCATGTCCTCGCCCGTGTAGACCGCCGGCAATACGGCGCCGACCCAGCCAGACTGCGGACCGGCGGTCGAATACGTCCGGCCGCCGCCACGCCTCAGGCCGTGTTCCTCGCCGGCCTTCAGAACGGCTTCGAGCACCCGTTCGCGATCCCCATACGGGCCCCAGAACTCCAGGCCGGGCGCGCTCGCCATGCCGTGGCGCAGGCCGGTGACCCGGCAGCCGGCGATTTCGAACTCGCACATACCGAAGAACCGGGTCTGCGGCATCGGGCCACCGTTAACGGCTTCCAGGATCTTGAAGGCGTTCGGCCCCTGGATCTGGAACCGGTACATCTCGCGCCGGCCGTCGCCCTCCAGCAGGCGGATATCCTTGCGCAGGGCAATGTCATAGTTCCCTTGCGCGGCTGCATACTCGACATAGTTGCCGCAGGACGGTTTGCCGACGATATGCAACTCGCCGCTGCGCAGATGGAACGTGATCGCGTCGCCGACGATGTGGCCGCTGTCGGAACAGACCACCATCTGCATCGCCTTCAACTCATCGAAGCCGGAGAAATCGTTGATCGCGATGTCCGAGAGAAATCTCATCTTGTCCGGCCCGGACACGTAGATATCGGTCATGTGATAGGACTGGTCGAACAACACGGCGGTGTTCTGCCAGGCCGCCTGCTCGACGCGCCAGTTGGAATGCTCGTCGGGCACCGGAAACTGATAGAAGCCGACCGGGGCGTTCTTCAGCATCGAAAGCGTGTTCGGGAAGCCCTTGAGCTTGTCGTTGAGGCTGCGGGACATGGGCGCGCTCCTGTTGCAAGAGCTGACAAGTTCGCACAGAAACCAGCCGCAAACCTGTATTAGTGAGATCGCTTCATGTGGTGAAGCATAGCTGACGGATCGTTCCTGACCTGTATAAAGTCCGGTAGAAGCCTGGCAATCAGCCGCCCACCCCAAAGACTGGCCCAAAGACCGGCCCAAAGACCGGCATTACGCCGCGAAAGGAGTGATCCGCTCACGTGCCGTCATTCACGACCATCAGATCCGTCGAACGCACCCTCGCCGTCCTGCGGGCGATGAACGAGGACACCATCTCGCGGATCGCCGACCTGCAGCGCAAGACCGGGCTGCCCTCGGCAACCGTCGTGCGCATCGTCGAGACGCTTGTCGATCTGGGCTTCGTACAGAACCACGGCCGCCGGGTCGGCTATACGCTGACGGAGAAGGTGCTCGAACTCAGCGCCGGCTATCACGGCCTGCCGCTGTTTCTGGAAAGCGCCAAGGACGTGCTGCTGGCGTTAACGGCGGCGATACGCTGGCCGGCGGCACTGGCGACGCTGGAAGGCACCGCCATGGTGGTGCGGCTCTCCACCATCCCCGAAAGCCCGCTCGCCCATACCCACTCGACATTGCAGAAGCGGCTCGACCTGCTGGTCCGCGCCCATGGCCGGGCCTATCTGGCCAATTGTCCGCCGGAGGAACGGGCGAGCCTCTACAAGCGGCTGAACGAGGAGGAACTGACGACCCTGGCGCCGTCCGCGCTCGAAGCGCGCATGCGCCCGATCCTGGCGCATGTCCGCCATCTCGGCTACGCCGAACGCGACCACGAGATCGATCCGCAGACGACGACGCTGGCGATGCCGGTGATGATCGACGACCGCATCCGCGCCACGATCGGCGTCACCTTTTTTCGCGGCGCCGGCGCCGATCGCAACACCATCCTCGACCATATGCGCGAGGCAACCGGTCGCCTGCAGACCCTCGCCGAACGCGGTTAAAACGCTTCAACAGATGAAGTGATCGGTTTTTCCGGTCGCATCGACACCGTTCTCCCGAAAACGTTACCGCCAATGGCCGCCGTATCGGAAGCGGCTTAAGACACGGGAGGATTGCGCTTATGACACTCCGAGACCTGGCCCTGGGCGCGGCGCTCGCCGCCCTGCTGAGTCCGCTGGTGGGCACAATGCCGGTCGCCGCCGAGACGGTGACGCTGCGGATGTCCACCTGGCTGCCGCCGAACCATCAGATCGTCACGGGCTCGCTCGAACCGTGGATCGAATCGGTCAAGGACGCCTCCGACGGGACGCTGATCATCAAGCTCGACCCCGCGCCGATCGCCAAGCCCGCCGGCCAGTATGACGTGGTCAAGAGCGGCGCCGCCGACCTTGCCTATCACATCGCCGCCTATACGCCGGGTCCCTTCGAGGTGATGCGCGGCATCGAACTGCCCTTCCTGTCGCCGAATGCCACGGTCGGCTCGCAGGCCGGCTACGAGTGGTATGACGAGAATGTCGGCTTCGACAAGGAATTCAGCGACGTCAAGGTGATCACCCTGATGGTCCATGGCCCCGGCATGGTGCATTCCAAGAAGCCGGTCGCCGGCCTTGAGGATCTCGAGGGCCTGAAGCTGCGCGTCGGCGGCGGCGGTGTGCGCCTGTCGGAAGCGCTCGGCGCGACCCCGGTGGTGATGCCCGGCAACCAGGCCTACGAGGCGATCCAGAAGGGCGTCGCCGAGGGCGCGATGTTCCCCTTCGAGGCGGTCGCCGGCTACAAACTGTTCGAACTGGTCGACCATCACCTGGAGATCCCGGGCGGCCTCTATACGACGCCCTTCGTGGTGCTGATGAACCCGAGGAAATACGAGGGCCTGTCGGACGCGCACAAGGCGGTGCTGGCTGAGACGGGCGGCGTTGCCGGCGCGGCGATCCTGGGCAAGGGCTGGGACGAGGCGGACGCCAACGGCCGCGCGGCGGCCGAGGCGGCCGGCAACACCATCAGCGTCATCTCCGATGCGGAACTCGCCCGGTTCAAAGACTCCGCGCAGAGCGTCACCGATGCGTGGATCGAACTGGCCAACGAGCGCGGCCATGACGGCGAGGCGCTCTACAAGGCGCTGGTTAAGACCATGGACAAGTATTCCGGTCAGTAGGCGTCCCGACGAGGGTGCAGGTCGGCAATGAAACGGCTGGCAAACACGCTTGCGAGGCTCAACCTGGCGTTCGCGGTCATCGCGGGCGCCAGCCTCGTTTGCCTGGCGGTGCTGATCTTCATCGACGTCTTCGGCCGCTATCTGCTCAACAGCCCCCTGCCCTTTGCCGTCGAGCTGATCGAGTTGCTGGTCGCGATCACCGTCATGGGCGCCCTGCCGCTGACCAGTTTCGCGCGCGGTCACGTCGCCGTGGACCTGCTTGAGAACGCCGTGGGAAAAGGCGCCCGGCGCGTCCTGTCGCTGATCTCGACATCGGCGACGCTCGTCTTCGTCGTGCTGATCGCCTGGCAGCTTGCGGTGCGCGGGCTGGACCAGGCCGAGACCCGGCTGGTCACGCCGATCCTCGGCTGGCCGACCTATCCGGTCATCGGCTTCGCCATGCTGGCGGCGATCGTCTCGGCGGTCGCCATCCTCGCCCTGCTGTTCGGCGCCGAGGCGCCGCGGCAGGAGACAAGCGACTGGGATTGACCGATGGACCCGCTGACGATCGGTACCCTTGCCCTGGTCGCGCTCTTCGTGCTGCTCGTCGCCACGGTGCCGATCGGCGTCGCGATGGGCCTGTGCGGCCTCGTCGGGATCGCCATGATCATCGGCTGGAACGCCGCCTTCGCGCTGTTCGGCACCACGGTCACGGAGACCATCGTCACCTACGACCTGTCGATCATTCCGCTGTTCGTGCTGATGGGCGCGGTCGCCTCGCGATCGGGCCTGAGCGGCGAGCTCTACCACGCCTTCTACGCCTGGTTCGGCGCCCGGCGCGGCGGGCTCGCCCTGTCGACGATCGCCTCCTGCGGCGCCTTTTCGGCGATCTGCGGCTCATCCGTTGCAACCGCTGCGACCATGACCCGCGTCGCCGTGCCGGAGATGAAGCGCTTCGCCTATGCCGACAGCCTGTCGACGGCCTCGGTCGCCGCCGGCGGCATCATCGGCATCCTGATCCCGCCCTCCGTGGTGATGGTGCTCTACGGCGTTCTGACCCAGACCTCGATCGGCGACCTGTTCATCGCCGGTCTGATCCCCGGACTTCTCACCATCGCGGGCTTCATGCTGGTGGTCTCCATCATCACCCGCCGCAACCCGCAGATCGGCCCCGCCGGCGAGGCGACGCCGTTTGCCGAAAAGCTTACAGCCCTTGGCCGGACATGGCCGATCCTGCTCCTGTTCGTGCTGATCATCGGCGGCATCTATCTGGGCGTCTTCACGCCGACGGAAGCCTCCGGCGTCGGCGCGGTCGGCGCCATCGCGATCGCCGCCCTGCGCCGCAAGCTCAGCCGCAAGCGCCTTGTCGCCGCGCTGCGCGAGACGCTGATAACCACGACGATGATCTTCGTGGTGCTGATCGGCGCGGTGACGCTCAACAACCTGATCGTCTTTTCCGGCATCGCCGGCGGCCTGTCCGGCTTCATCTCCGCGCTCGCGCTGCCGCCGATGGTGACGATGGCGATCATCCTGCTGATCTATCTGGTGCTGGGCTGCTTCCTCGATGCGCTGGCGATGATCCTGCTGACGGTGCCGATCTTCTTCCCCATCGTCGCCTCGCTCGGCTTCGATCCGGTCTGGTTCGGCATCATCGTGGTGATGGTGGTCGAGCTCGGCCTGATCACCCCGCCGATCGGCATGAACATCTTCGTCATCAAGGGCATGATGCCGTCGGTTCCGCTCGGCGCCATCTATCGCGGCGTAATCCCCTTCGTGCTGGCGCAGATCGTGCTGATCGTGATCGTGTTCCTGCTGCCCGACCTGGTTACCTGGCTGCCGGACACCGCGCGTGCGCTCCGGTAGCGGCCCGCTTATGCTTCATACCGTGAAGCTGCACGGCTTAGCCTGCCTGGATCGGACGTCGGCGCGATAAGACTGCACGATGCTCCCGCCCGGAGAAACGCCTGACAAGAGACCCTCAAATGACGATCCTGACGCCCAATCCCGACATCCCCTTCAACATCACGCGCTTGAGCCACATCGTGCTGACCAGCCGCGATCTGGACAAGACCCGTTATTTCTACGAAACGGGTCTCGGCCTCGAGGTCACCTCCCATGACGAAGAGCGACTCTGCCTGCGCGCGATCGAGGAGGCAGGCCATCATTCGCTGATGTTCGAAAAGGCGGAGACCGGGGGGCCCGGCGTGGTGCGCCGCATCGGCTACCGGATGTATTGCGACGACGACCTGAAACGCGCCCGCGACTTTTTCAACGCACGCGGCGAACAGGCGGAGTTCGTCGAGCGCCCCCACCAAGGCCTGACCCTGCGCCTTGACGACGGCGTCGGCGTGCCGGTTGAATTCTGCGCAACCATGGACCAGTCGGAAAACCGGATGCAGCGCTTCCACACCCATTCAGGCGGCAGGCTCGCCTTTCTCGATCACATCCAGATCGCCTGCCACGACGTCGCCGGCGCCTATCAGTGGTACAACGATCTCGGCTTCCGCCTCACCGAGTACACCGCCAAGGACGGCACCGATGAGATGTGGGGCGTCTGGCTGAAGCGCAAGAACAACACCCAGGACGTCGTGTTCGGCAACGGTCCAGGCCCGCGCCTGCACCATTTCGCCTATCACACGCCGGAGATTTCCTCGATCATCCACGCAGCCGACGTGATGGCCTCGCTGGACCTTGCCGGCAGCATGGACCGGGCGCCCGGCCGCCACGGCATCGGCAATGCCTTCTTCATCTATTTCCGCGATCCCGACGGACACCGCATCGAGATCTTCTCAAGCCACTACAACGTCATCGACATTGACCATAAGCCCAAGCGCTGGGACCTCACCGACACCCGCCGCTCGCAGCTCTGGGGCTTCCCCGCGCCGCGCAAATGGTTCTTCGAGGCAAGCGAATTCGACGGCGTCAAGGTGAAGGAGCCACTGGTCAACGCAGCCCCCGTCACCCTCGAAGACTTCCTGGCAAACTGGTAAGCGCATGAAATTCGGCACGATCCTCCTGAACGGCGACGCAGCGGCGATCCTCCAGGGCGCCGACGGCAAGGCCCGCACGCTGGCCTCCGTATGCGCGGCGGCCGGGCTCGATCCCCTGAGCGACACGCTGTCGCTGGTGCGCTTGGCCGGCGCCGATGCCGGGCTGCTGGCAGCCCTGCGCGCAGCGGTCGATACCGTTCCGGGCTTCGATCTCGACGGCGCGGACTGGTCTGCGCCGCTGACCAACCCCTCCAAGATCCTCGGCGTCGCCTTCAACAACAAGGAGCTTATGAAGAAGGCCCATCGCGATCCCGGCGTGCCGAACTTCTTCTTAAAGCCCCCCTCGGCGCTGCAGGGCCACGGCAAGCCGATCATCGTCGATCCCGACTGGGGCGCCGTGATCCCGGAACCGGAGGTCTGTGCCGTGATCGGCCGTCGCGCCAAGCACCTGCGCGACGACGAGGCGCTGGACACCGTGTTCGGCTACCTGATCCACAACGACGTCACCAGCCACGGGCTGAAGTTCCAGAAGGATTCGATCGCCGTCACCTACGACAAGGACATGGCACGCCCCGAGTTCTACACCTGGCGGCATCTCAACGGGCCCGACGACACCGACGCCTACTACGTCTACCACACCCGCTCCAAGGGCACCGACACGTTCGGGCCGATGGGGCCGTGGATCACCACCGCCGACGAGGTCGCCGATCCCAACGACTTGCATGTCCGCGGCACGCTCGACGGCGAGACCTTCACCCTCGACCACACCGGCAACTACCGTTTCCGCATCGAGACCTGCATCGCCGAGGCCAGCCGCTATTTCACGCTCGAGCCGGGCGATCTCATCTCCTTCGGCACCACCGGCAAGGGCGCCGGCCGCTTCCCGCGCGGCCACAAGAGCCTGCTGATCGGCGAGGAACAGGGCGTCATCGGCATCGAGATCGAGCCGCTCGGCCGCCTGGAAAACCCGATCCGGCACCAGAAGGGCGGCGCCTGATGGTGCGGGCGATCTACAGTTCGAAGGCAGCGCAGCATAAGAACCCGGTGCCGAACGCGGCGGTCCATAACGGCCTGCTGATCACCTCCGGCATCCTCGGCAAAGAACTTGAGACCGACGCCTACCCGGCCGACAGGCAGCGTCAGGTTGCGCTCGTCTTCGACTATCTCGAGGCTATCCTGGCCGAGGCTGGGGCCGACCTGCAGGACGTCGTCAAGCTCGACCTCTATTTCGCCGACAAGGCCGACCGCCCGCTTGCCAACCCGCACTGGGAGCGGCTCTATCCCGACCCCGCCCGCCGCCCCGCCCGGCAGGCCCATCAGGTGATCCTGCCCGAAGGCTGCTGCCTGCAGATCGTCGCGACCGCCATGCTGGCGCCCTCGACATGAAACCGATCACGATCGGACTGATCGGCGCAGGCGAGATGGGCGCGGGACTGGCCCGCGCCTTCATCGCCACCGGCAACACGGTGATCTGCGACCTTGCCGGCCGCTCGGCGGAAAGCCGGGCCCGGGCCGAGGAGGCCGGCATCAGGCCCGCGACGCTTGCTGAAGTCGCCGCCGCCGACATCGTCTTTTCCGTCCTGCCGACCCAATGCGCGAAAGCCGAGGCAGCCCGCATCGCCGAAATCGCGCGCCCCGCGGGCCTGTCGCCGGCCTATGTCGAGGCGAACGCGATCGCGCCGGCGCTGGCTCAAGAGATCGCGGCGCTGTTCGACGGCACGGCGGTGCCCTTCATCGATGCCGGCCTCGTCGGCCCGCCGCCGGGCGAAGACACCCGGCCCCGGCTCTATGCCTGCGGCGCGGATCTCAGCCTGCTGCACCGGCTTGACGGCAGCGGCTTCGATCTTGTGGCGATGGAAGGCCCGCCCGGCGCCGCCTCCGCCTTCAAGATGACCTATGCGGCCATGACCAAGGGCAGCAACGCGCTGCTCACCGCCGTGATGCTGGCAGCCGAGGCGCACGGCTTTCTCGATCTCTTCATCGCCGAGGCCGAGGCAAGTCAGCGCCAGCTTACTGAGCGGGCCCGCGCCGCGATCCCGCGCCTGCCCTGCGATGCCGCGCGCTGGGAAGACGAGATGCGCCAGATCGCCCGAACCTTCGCCGAGATCGGCCTCCCGCCCGATTTCCACCAGGGCGCCGAGGCGGTGATGCGGCGTCTGGCAGCCTCGCCCTACGGCACGGAAACGCGGCGGACGCGCGACACGGCCCGGTCGATGGAAGCGACGGTCAGGGGCGTGCTTGCGGGCGGGGGTGAGAAAACGTCGGGGCCGCGATAGCCGCGCCGAATTCCCCATTCTTAGTTCCAACAAGAATGTGATTTTATTCATAGTTACGTACTTGACAAAGAACGATGCGCGAATGAGATGGAAATCGACAGGCTAGCACCTCACTAGAGTGCAAATATAGGATTAAAGTCACAGAACCACATAAGGGCGGCGAGTGCAGCGCCTACGGCAACCGTGGCTTCCGGATGCCGGACGGCACGTGAGGTTATGGAGGGTGCGCACGTTTTAGGGCGGGGTTTCGACACCCTACAGTATAACAGCCGGTGGATGGTTCGTTCGATCCTATTGGCTATTCGGGATAAGAATGCCCCGGTATTCAGCGCCTAACTGAACAACTTGGCTCAATTTTCGAGCGACCGACCTGAGCCCTACTGACGTGTAGATGAAATGTGGCAGCCCAGTTTCCGGGTCATGCTTTCTCTTCAGGTACAGCGGGGGAAGCAAGACAAATTGTGGCCTACCTTCTTCATACTCAAAGATGGCATCGAAGATTGGAAGGCCTGCCACGTTCATTACAACCGAATGCGCGATCTCATTTCTTCGGTCGGAGAAGCCAACGGCAAATTCGCAAATTCGATCGAAGCCACCCTCGCGCGTCTGGCAGCAGTTCTTTTGAAAGTATCTATCTGCGGCTTGCCTCAGTGTAACAAGCCGCTCTCGGAATATCCGCCCGCTTTCGGTGCTACCATACTCTTGAATGGCTAATGCACCGTCTGGGTCACCAACAAATTGGCTATAAATACGGCTAATAACATCGGTCATTTGCATTGACCGACGTGGGCCCATTCGCGTTTTCCGATCGATTTGATTGTCTGCGGTTGTGCGATCAGCCTGTTCCATGCATC
>JANQKY010000008.1 GCA_028280885.1 Tepidamorphus sp. | reverse complement strand
TCGGCTGTCATGCCCGGACGTGTTCCACTGCTGTCCGGTTAAGCCGGGATGGGGCTTTGGGTTTCATCCTGGCCACCCCCTCGGATGTCATGCCCGGACTTGTTCCGGGCATCCATGACCACCGCCGTTAAGAATGGACGCAAGCGGCGGTGTTCATGGATTGCCGGGACAAGCCCGGCAATGACACGGAGGGGAATTGGCGGGCGATGCCAAGACCCTGCTTCCGTTGCGGAAAACGGAGTTGATGACGCCCGGGCTGGTGGTTGAGTGAGTCAATGCCCCGCGACCGTCGTTTCCCAAAAAGTCATGTCCGAAAAATGGTTAATCGACGTCACCGAGACTAAACCGGACACCAGTGTATCGGATCGGGGAAACCGCCTCAGCAGCCCGCGCCGCCGGAAACCGGGAAGTTCAGCGTCGGCCGGCCCGCCTTCATCACCGTGATCTCGCCACCGGTCACGGGCGCGTCTTCCTGATCGACGGATTCGCCCAGATCGATATCGACAACGACGCGGACGGCGTTGTCGGCGCTGTCGAAGACCTGGCGCGGATACTGCCCGAAGCCGAGCGGCTCGCCGTCCGCCGTCGTCCGCTCGAACAGCACGATCTGCCCGTCGATCATCATCGCCGCCGGCATGGCGCCGTTGGCGCTATCGTCGGCACCGTCGATGAAGATCAGATCCTCTTCGTCACGCCGCGACAGAAACAGGCCGCAGCCGGTCTCGAACGGCAGCGCGGCGGTATCGAGGACGCCGACATCCGGCATCGCGTCCGAAACCGCGCCGGGCGCCGGCTGCACGGTCGGCGTCTCGATGCGGGAGGTGTCCTTGGCCGGCTGGGCGGATTCCGCATCCGGCTCGATCATCTCGACCATGTCGTCCATCTCGAAGCGCAGCCGGTCGAACGGCTCCGGCACGACCCAGACATAGGCGATCGCCGCGGCGATGAGGACTGCGACCGCGGCAAAGAGCAGGGATTTCATCGTCCGCCGTCCCCAGATTTGGCCCCAGATTTGGCCCCGGATTCGGCCCCGGATTTGGCCCCCGATGCGGCTGCAAACTGGACCCCGGGGATGATCAAGCCAGCCCCTCCAGCACCTTGGCCAGCGTGTCGAAGATCTCGCCGATCTGATCGCGCGACACCGTCAGCGGCGGCGACAGGGCGATCGTATCGCCGGTGATGCGGATCATCATGCCATAATCGCCAAACGCGGTTTCCATCGCCTCGTAGGCCCGCGCGCCGACGGCGCCGTCGCGGGAATCAAGGTCGATGCCGGCGACCAGGCCGATGGTGCGGATATCGGCGACATGGCGTTTGCCCTTCAGGCCCATCGCCGCGTCGGCCCAGTCGGTCTCGAGATCGCGGGCGCGCTCGAATAGGCCCTCGTCGCGATAGACATCAAGGGTGGCAAGGCCCGCGGCGATCGCCATCGGATGGGCCGAATAGGTATAGCCGTGGAACAGCTCGATGGCGTGTTCGGGCCCGTTCATGAAAGCGTCGTAGATAGGCTTGCGCACGATGACGCCGCCAAGCGGCACGGCGCCCGAGGTGACGCCCTTGGCGAAGGTGATCATGTCGGGCACGACGCCGTAGCGCTCCGCAGCGGTTGCGAAGCCGAGCCGGCCGAAGGCGGTGATCACCTCGTCGAAGACAAGCAGGATGCCGTGCGTGTCGCAGAGTTCGCGCAATCGCTTCAGATAGCCCTTCGGCGGCGGCAGCACACCGGTGGAGCCGGCCATCGGCTCGACGATGACGGCGGCGATCGTTGAAGGGTCGTGCAGGGCTGCGAGGCGGTCCAGTTCGTCGGCGAGATGCGCGCCCCAGTCCGGCTCGCCACGGCAATAGGCCTGCTCGGCGCGGTTATAGGTATGCGGCAGGTGGTCAGTGCCGGTCAGAAGGCCGCCGAAGAACTTGCGGTTGTTGACGATGCCGCCGACCGAGATGCCGCCGAAGCCGACGCCGTGATAACCGCGCTCGCGGCCGATCAGCCTGGTCTTCGACCCCTTGCCCTGGATGTTCCAGTAGGCCAGCGCGATCTTCAGCGCCGTGTCGGCGGCCTCCGAGCCGGAATTGCAGAAGAACACGTGGTCGAGATCGCCGGGCGCCATCATCGCCAGCCGGGTCGACAGGGCGAATGCCTTGGGATGGGCGAACTGGAAGGACGGGGCGAAATCGAGTTCGGCGGCCTGCGCCTGGATTGCCTCGACGATCGGTTCGCGGGCATGGCCGGCATTGCAGCACCACAGGCCCGCCGTCGCATCAAGCACCGCCCGGCCGTCCGGCGTGTAGTAGTGCATGTCCTTGGCCCGCGCGATCAGACGCGGCTTCTTCTTGAAGGCGCGGTTCGGCGTAAACGGCAGCCAGAACGCTTCCAGGTCGTTGGGCGACAGTTCCGCCGACAACTCCCCTGGGGGATCCAGATCATGGGCTACGGACATCGGGTGCTCCTTGACGGACTGGGCCTCGTGCCTTTGGGTCTTTATGCGGCGGCGGAGGCTATCAAAGCGGCCTCGTCGAGGAAACCGCCGACGGCGCCACTGCCGGGACCGCAGCCGTTCAACCGTTTTTTTACCCTAATGGTCAACTAATATTTCCGTTTGTAACGGTTGTTGTACCCGATGCGCTTCAAGGAGTTCGGCCGGTCATGGACTCGGTTGAGACGGTTTTGCCCGGACCCTGCCCCAAACCCCGCATCCTTGTCGTCGATCGCGACCCGGTTTTCCGCCGCTTCGTTCGCGACCAAGTCGGCGCGGGCCTGCGCGACCTGGCGCCGATCGTCGAAGCCGCCGAATTGTCGCGGCTCGACGCCCGACCCGGCGATATAATCGTGCTCGGGATCGAGGGGACGGGCGAGGCCTGTCTCGACACCATCCGGCGGGCGGCCGGTTTCGGTTCCGTTGTCGTGGCAAGCGCGACAGGGTCGCTTGCTTTCGCGGTCGCGGCAATGCGCGCTGGGGCGACCGATTTCCTGGTCAAGCCCGCCAGCGCCGACGCGCTTGCCGCGGCAATCCGTCGCGCGGCGGAGACCGGTTACCAGCCGATGCCGCCGTCGGCGCCGACCGATCCGGCGCCGTTTGGCCCCTTCGTTGGCGCCTCCGAGGCGATGCGCGGGGTGTTCGAGACGATCTCGCGGATCGCGCCGTCGCGCGCGCCGGTCTTCGTCACCGGCGAGAGCGGCACGGGCAAGGAACTGACCGCCGAGGCGATCCATGCCCGCTCCGGCCGGGCCGGCGCCTTCATCGCGCTCAACTGCGCCGCCATTCCGCGCGACCTGATGGAAAGCGAGATCTTCGGCCACGCGCGCGGCGCCTTCACCGGCGCGCATGAGGACCGGCCGGGCGCCGCCGAACTCGCCGATGGCGGCACGCTGTTCCTCGACGAAATCTGCGAAATGGCGCCGGACCTGCAGACCAAGCTGTTGCGCTTCATCCAGACCGGCACCGTCCGGCGGATCGGCGCCTCGACCCAGAAACCGGTCGATGTGCGCTTCGTCTGCGCCACCAACCGGACGCCCGAGACCGAGGTCGCCGAAGGTCGGTTCCGCGCCGACCTGTTCTTCCGGCTGCATGTCCTGCCCGTGCATCTGCCGCCGCTGAGAGAGCGCTGCGAGGACATTCTGCCGCTTGCCGAAACCTTCCTGTCGACCTTCAGCGCCGAGGAGCAGCGCCGGTTTTCCGGCTTCGACGACAGCGCAGCGGCGCTTTTGCGGAGCTATGACTGGCCCGGCAATGTCCGGCAATTGCAGAATGTCGTGCGCCGGGCGGTCGTGATGAACGACGCGGAGCGGATCGGGCCGGAAATGCTGGCGATGGCGCTCGCCCATGCCGGCCAACCGCCGGCAGCCTATTCGGTCACCCACCCCCAATCCGGCCCGGGGGCAGCCATTGCCGCGATCCGGCCGGAGCGGGCTGAAATCGAGCCGTTCTGTGTCCAGGAACGGCGCATCATCGAGCAGGCACTTGCCGCCTTTCAAGGCAATGTCGGCCAGGCCGCGGCGGCGCTTGAGATCAGCGCCTCGACCATCTACCGCAAGAAACAGGCCTGGCAGGACGGCCGCTCGGCCGCCTGATACTTTGCATGTGCAACATGCACGGCTCCCGCTAAGGCATGGTGCGCTAACCATCTTTTCCTTACGTGGCTTGCCGCTTGCATAGCGGTTGCGTCAGTATTATGGCGAAAGCGAAGAAAATGCTGCGGCGCACGCGACCCTCTGGTCGCACCACACAAAAACGAGCCGCAAACAGGGAAGTGTGTAATGAACCTATCGAAGGGTGCCGCGGCCGCCGCCGCGGTTCTCCTGCTCTGCGTCGCCACTGCGGGCGCCGCAGAGACGACATCGGAGACGACATCCAAGACGCCGTCTGACGTCGCAACCCAGGTGGATGCCGCGCTTGAGGCCGGCGAGACGGTCAAGGCGCTCGATCTGGTCGAGCGCTATCGCCAGGCCGTCTGGGACGCCGCGCCGCTTGCCTTTCGCAAGACCGAGCTGGTCGCGCAGGAGCCGCAGGCCTTCGGCGACGACACGCCGCGCGCCGACACCATCTATGACGAGGACCAGGAGATCCACATTTATGCCGAGCCGGTCGCCTATGGGCGGCGGCAGGAGGATGATGGCTGGGTCGCCGACTTCGTCGCCGATGTCCGCATCGCCGAACGGGACGGCACGATCATTGCCGCCCACAAGGGATTTTCGGAGTTCAAGGTCGTGACGCCGGCCCGCGACGACAGCGTGTTCCTGGCGATTTCCTACGTGTTCGGCGGCCTGGGCACCGGCGACTATGTCGTCACCACCACGCTGCATGACACGATCAGCGGCAAGGTCGGCGCGTTCTCGACCGACATCACGATCCGCTAGCTAGGTCAGGCCTGGCGCAGCACCTCGCGGGCGATGATCATCCGCTGGATCTCCGACGTGCCCTCGTAGATCGTCGTGACCCGCGCGTCGCGGGCAAGCCGTTCGAGCGGATAGTCGCGAATGTATCCCGCCCCGCCATGCAGTTGCAGGGCGGTGTAGGTCGCCTTCTGGGCAGCTTCGGTGGCGTGCAGCTTGGCCATCGAGGCGGCGCGGGCGAAGGGCCTGCCCGCCTGCTTGAGCGCGGCCGCCTGCAGGATCAAAAGGCGGGCCGCCTCCAGTTCCGTCTCCCGGTCGGCGATCATCCACTGGATGCCCTGCATGTCGGCGACCTTGCGGCCGAACTGCTCGCGCTCCTTGACATAGGCGATCGCCTGATCCATCGCCGCACGGGCAATCCCGAGCGCGGCGGACGCGATGCCGATGCGACCGCCGGCGAGTTCGCCGACCGCGATGCGGAAACCGTCATTGACGGTGCCGAGCACGGCGGCGGCCGGGATGCGGCAATCCTCGAAAGTGACCGCGTTGGTGGCCGAGCCGGTCTGGCCCATCTTCTTCTCCGCCGGCCCGACGATCATGCCCGGCGCGCCGGCCTCGACCAGAAAGGCGGTGATGCCCTTGCCCTTGGGCGCATCGGGATCGGTCACCGCCCAGACCACGAACAGGCCGGCGATCTCACCGCTGGTGATGTAGAGCTTGGCGCCGTTCAGCACCCATTCGTTGCCGTCCATCCGCGCCGATGTGCGCATGCCGGCGGGATCGGAGCCGGCACCGGCCTCCGTCAGGCAGAAGCCGGCGGCGGGATAGGTGCCGTCGCAGACCTTCGGCAGATAGGCCTGTTTCTGCTCCTGCGACCCGCAGGTCTGGATGATCTCGCCGACCATGTTGGTGACCGACAGCGTCACCGCCGTCGACGCGCACCCCTCCGCGAGCGCCTGGATCGCCAGCGCGAAGCCGATCGGGCCGGCCTCGGTGCCGCCATGGGCGCTGTCGACATTGAGGCCGCAGAAGCCGGTCTCGGCGAGCAGCTTGAGATTGGCCAGGAACGCGCCGCGCCCCTCGCCCCGATCGAGCGTCTCGGCGAGCGGTGCCAGCCGGTCGGCGGCGATCCGGCGGGCGGTCTCGGCGATCAGCCGCTGTTCTTCCGATGGCTCGAGCATCACGGATGCGCCTCCCTGCGGTTCGTGGCGAGAGGTAGGGATACAGCGGGCAGCGGAGGGGAGCAATCCGGCGCCGCTTCGGACAGGCTACGCGCGCACCTCCCGAACGAGCCAGTCGGCGACCGGCTTCGCCGCCGCGCTGCCCGAGCGGGCCGGCACCAGCCAGTAGCCCCAATCCGGCCGCGCCAGCCGCGGACCGACCGGCACCAGCGTCCCATCCTCAAGGAACCGGTCGATCAGGCCGATCCAGCCGAGCGCGATGCCCTGTTCGGCGATCGCCGCCTGCACGACCAGGTTGTAAGTGTTCAGGCCGAGATCCGACGTGCCGGCCTCGTAGTCTATGCCATGCGCATGAAAGAAGCGCGCCCATGTCAGCCACCGCGGCTCGCTGGCGCTGTCGAGATGGAGGAGCGGTGCCGCAGCGATGTCGGCGGCGCTGCCAAGCGGAGCCCGCCGCCGCGCAAAGGCCGGTGCGCAGACCGGCACGACGGTTTCGGCGATCAGCAAGGCCGCCGCCGCGCCGAAATCGCCGGACCGGCCGCACACCACGCCGAGATCGGCAACGGCCTCAAGGTCGCCGGCCGGCTCCTGCGAGGCGATGATATGCACCTCGGTGCCCGGGTTCTGGCGGCGGAACGCGGCGACGCGGGGCATCAGCCAGAAGGTCGCGAAGCCGAAATCCGTGAGCAGCCGCACGGAGGGCTGCGCGCGCCTGCGGCGGAGCGTGTCGACCGCCCGGTCGATGCCGCCGATGCCGGCGCTGACGGCCTCGAACAGGATCAGGCCCTCGTCGGTCAGGCCGGTGCCGCGATGCAAGCGGCGCAGCAGCGGTACGCCGACCTGCGCCTCCAGGCGGCTTACCTGGTAGCTGGCGGACGGCTGGGAGATACCGAGTTCGCGCGCCGCGCCGGTCAGGCTGCCGAGCCGGCCCGCCGCCTCGAACACCCGCAGCGCACCGATGTCAACGGGTCTGTCTGACATAGAATTTCTTTATAGCATCGATTTAGATTCAAGGGGTGCAAAACAGGTTGCCTCCTACGGTTTAATTGGCCCGGGCCGGATGGGAAAACAATTGCTTGCGTCGCAATCGGCAGGACTTGCGCCGCGGCGTCCGGCCCGATCAATAAAATCCGAAGGGGATGGACCGATGAAACGACGCACGCTTGTCACGGCGTTCGCTATGCTCCTGGCCTATGGCACCGCCGGCTTCGCGGCCGATGGCGAGGCCTGCAAGACAATCCGGCTGTCGGATCCGGGCTGGACGGACATCAATTCCACCAACGCGATCGCCTCGGTGCTGCTTGAGGCGCTCGGCTACGATCCGCAGATCAAGACGCTTTCGGTTCCCATCGGCTATCAGTCGATGAAAAACGGCGATATCGACGTGTTCCTCGGCAACTGGATGCCGGCCCAGGAGAAGTTCATCGAGGATCTCCAGGCCGCCGATGCGGTCGACATCCTGCGCAAGAACCTGACCGGGGCGAAGTTCACGCTCGCCGTTCCCGCCTACGTCGCAGAGAGCGGCGTCACGGACTTCGCCGACCTGAACGCCCATGCCGACAAGTTCGACGGCAAGATCTACGGCATCGATCCGGGCGCGGCCGGCAATGCGAATATCCAGAAGATGATCGATACCAACGATTTCGATCTCGGCGACTGGAAGGTGGTCGAATCCGGCGAGCAGGCGATGCTCGCGCAGGTCGCCCGGTCGGCGCGCTCGAAGGATTGGATCGTGTTCCTGGCCTGGGCGCCGCATCCGATGAATTCCCGTTTCGACCTCACCTATCTGTCGGGCGGCGACGACTATTTCGGCCCGAATTACGGCGGCGCCGACGTCTATACGCTGGCGCGGACCGGCTGGGCGGAAGCATGCCCGAACGCGGCGCAGCTGTTCCGCAACCTGGAATTCGAGATCGCCATGGAAAACGAGATGATGGGCATGATCCTCGACGACGGCGAGGAGCCGGCCGACGCGGCACGGGCCTGGCTGAAGGCCAATCCCGACGCCGTCGGACCCTGGCTTGAAAACGTCACGACGCTTGCCGGCGATCCGGGGCATGCCGCCGTCACGGCGGAGCTCGGCCTTTAGGCGTTCCGACGCAATCACGATTGATGATCCGCGGCAGCGGCGCTGGATAGACGATCCGCGCCGCTGCTAGACTACGGCTATCTCCCGACCTTCAAGGCGACGCGCGTGACCAGACCGAATATCCTCATCCTGATGGTCGACCAGCTCAACGGGACGCTGTTTCCCGATGGTCCGGCCGGTTTTCTCCATACGCCCAACCTGCGGCGGCTGGCCGATCAGTCGGTGCGCTTTGCCAATTGCTATACGGCAAGCCCGCTCTGCGCGCCCGGCCGGGCCTCGTTCATGTCGGGGCAATTGCCCTCGCGCACCGGCGTCTACGACAACGCGGCCGAATTCGCCTCCGATATTCCCACCTACGCCCATCACCTGCGCCGGGCCGGCTATCACACCTGCCTGTCGGGCAAGATGCATTTCGTCGGCCCCGACCAGTTGCACGGCTTCGAGGAGCGCCTGACCACGGATATCTATCCGGCCGATTTCGGCTGGACGCCCGACTATTCAAAGCCCGGCGAACGGGTCGACTGGTGGTATCACAATCTGAGTTCGGTGACGGATGCCGGAACGTCAGAGATCACCAACCAGCTCGAATATGACGACGAGGTCGCCTTCAACGCGGTCGGCAAGCTCTACGATCTTGCCCGACGGCGCGACGACCGGCCCTGGTGCCTGACGGTGAGCTTCACCCATCCGCACGACCCTTATGTCGCGCGGCGGCGCCACTGGGACCTCTATGCCGACTGCCCGGCGCTCCAGCCGACCGTGCCGGCGATCGCCTTCGAAGATCAGGACCCGCATTCGCAGCGGCTGATGGCGGCAAGCGACCACACCGCCTTCACCATCACCGAGGACGACATCGCCCGGTCGCGCCGGGCTTACTTCAGCAATATCAGCTATCTCGACGAGAAATTCGGGGAGATCCTGGCGGTTCTCGAGGACGGCCACATGGACCGGGACACGATCATCCTGTTCCTGTCCGATCATGGCGACATGCTCGGCGAGCGCGGGCTGTGGTTCAAGATGAGCTTCTTCGAGGGCTCTTCGCGCGTGCCGCTGATGATCCGCGCGCCCGGCCTTGACGCCGGCCTGATCACCGACCCGGTCTCGACGCTCGACGTCGTCCCGACGCTCGCCGATCTCGCCGACCTGGACATTGCCGAGATCATGCCCTGGACCGACGGGCACAGCCTGGCGCCGCTCGCGGGCGGGACCGGGACGCGTCCGCCGGTGCCGATGGAATATGCCGCCGAAGGGTCGGAAGCGCCGCTGGTCGCGTTGCGCGACGGCCGCTTCAAGCTCGCCCTGTGCGCGCTCGACCCCCCGCAGCTTTTCGACCTCGAGGCTGATCCGCATGAGCGCAGGAACCTCGCCGCCGACCCCGATCATGCCGCCGTTCTCACCGAGTTGACCGCGAAGATGCAGGCGCGCTGGGATCTCGGCCGCTTCGACCAGGAGGTCCGCCAGAGCCAGGCCCGGCGCCACATCGTCTATGCGGCGCTGCGCAACGGCGCCTATTACCCCTGGGATTTCCAGCCGCTGCGGCGGGCCTCGGAGCGCTTCATGCGCAACCATCTGGATCTCAATGACCTGGAACGGGCAAGCCGCTATCCGCGCAACGTCGGGGATTAATCCGCGCTGTGTCCGCGCCGGATCCGGCGCACCACGAACCAGACGAGCAGCACGACGAAGGGCACCGTCGCGGCGGTGGCGATCGCCGGATCGAAGGGGAGTTGGAAACCCTTCTCGCCGCCCTTGACGAGATAGCCGATCAGCCCGACGACATAGTAGCTGACGGCTGCGACCGACAGGCCCTCGACCGTCTGCTGCAGGCGAAGCTGCATCCGGGCGCGCCGGTTCATCGACTGCAGCAGATCGCGGTTCTGGCTTTCCAGTTCGATATCGACGCGGGTGCGCAGGAGATTGGCGGTGCGGGCGAGCTTTTCGGAGAGCTGCGCCAGCCGGCGCTCGACCATCTCGCAGGTGCTGACCGCCGGGTTCATGCGGCGGGCGAGGAAGCCTGCGATCGAACCGAAGCCGGCGACGCGGTTTTCGATGATCGCGCTGAGCCGTTGCTCGACCAGGTCGGAATAGGCCCGCGTCGCACCGAAGCGGTAGGCGGTGCCGGCGGTTTCCGCCTCGACCTCGGCGGCGAGCGCAACCAGCCGTTCGAGCAGTTCGCGGCTGAGCGCCAGCCCGGATTCCGATTTCATCCGCTCGGTCAGGCCGACCAGCTCCTGCTCGATGCGGTCGAGCACCGGCCTGATCCGCTGCGCCTCGGGCAGGCCGAGCAGCACCAGCGTGCGATAGGTCTCGATCTCCAGCATGCGCTGCACCAGCGCGCCGGTGCGGGCGGCCGGCAGTGTCGCGTTGGCGATCAGGATCCGCGTGAAGCCGGACGGGTCCGGCCGGAAGTCGGTCGCCACCACGGCGCCGCCGGCATCGGCGCGGGTGACGCACAGGCTCGAATGATCGAACATCTCAAGGTCGGGCAGATCGCCGTCGAGGGTAACAAGGGCAAGCCGGGTCGCGACGATCAGCGGCCCCGGCGGGTTCGGCAGGAAGGCGGCGAGCGAGGAAATGTTGGGGGCCGCGAAGGGATCATCCGGCGGCGGCGTCACCGACAGGGTCATGGTGGTGAATTCGGTGTGGCGCTCCCAGCGCAGTTCCGCGCCGCCCAGCGTCATCACGTGATGACGGGCGCCGGGGCCCGGCGGCAGCACGCCATGCGCCTTGCAGAAGCGGGCGAGATAGTCGATTTCGCCATCTGCATCCGACTGGAACGCCAGATGGTGCAGCACCCGCGGCGCCTCGACGGGCCGGAACGGGCGCGCATGCACCTCGCCGACGACCAGGTCGCGCAGCGGATGGACGGCGAACGGCATCGACGCCTGACTGGCCGACGCCTGACTGGCCTGGGCGGGCGTCTCCTGCGGGGTGGCGGGGGGCGAGACGTCAGGGGGGGCGGACTCATTCATCTGGGCACCGGCGGCTGTGCGATCTTGCGCGCGAAAAGGGACGATCTTGCGCGCGACAATAAGAACAGTTCGCCTCCTTGAGAACCGCGTTTATTCGCCCCGCGGACAAAGCGGCACGGTCCTTAAGTGACGTCATCGCCGGTCCTGGTTGGACTGGCGGGCGGATTTATGGCGAAAGACGACTTTAACGCGGCCGCAAGCCCCTGTAGGGTCGCGTCGCAACACGACGTATACAATGCAAGTGCGACGAGAACTTGCCTGCCTGGAGGTCCCTACATGAGCTCGGTTTGTGATATCCACGATCTGGAACAGCTTGCCCGGCGCCGGGTGCCGAAGATGTTCTTCGACTATGCGGATTCGGGCTCCTGGTCGGAGAGCACCTATCGGGCCAACGAGACGGATTTCGACCTGATCAAGCTGCGCCAGCGCGTCGCCGTCGACATGACCAACCGATCGCTCAAGACGACGCTGGTGGGGCAGGAAGCGTCCATGCCGGTGGCGCTGGCGCCGGTCGGCCTGACCGGCATGCAGCATGCCGATGGCGAGATCCTGGCCGCCCGGGCAGCCGCCGAATGGGGCGTTCCCTTCACGCTGTCGACCATGAGCATCTGCTCGATCGAGGCCGTCGCCGAGGCAACCGGCAAGCCGTTCTGGTTCCAGCTCTACGTCATGCGCGACCGCGGCTTCATCAACGCACTGATCGACCGGGCCAAGGCCGCCGGCTGCTCCGCCCTGGTCGTGACGCTCGACCTGCAGGTGCTCGGCCAGCGCCACAAGGATGTCCGCAACGGCCTGTCGGCGCCACCGAAATTCACGCCGAAGCATGTCTGGCAGATGGCCACCCGGCCGGGCTGGTGCCTGGGCATGCTCGGCACGAAAAACCGCACCTTCGGCAACATCGTCGGGCATGCCAAGGGCGTCGACGACCTCGGCTCGCTGAGCGCCTGGACGGCGGAGCAGTTCGACCCGACGCTAAACTGGAAGGATATCGAGTGGATCAAGGAGCGCTGGGGCGGCCCGGTGATCCTGAAGGGCATTCTCGACACCGAGGACGCACGGCTTGCGGTGGAGACCGGCGCGGATGCGATCATCGTCTCCAACCACGGCGGTCGCCAGCTCGACGGCGCGCCCTCCTCGATTTCGGTGCTGCCGGAGATCGTCGACGCGGTCGGCGACAAGATCGAGGTGATGATGGATGGCGGGATCCGCTCCGGCCAGGATGTTTTAAAGGCGCTGTGCCTGGGCGCCCGCGGCGTGATGATCGGCCGGGCCTTCGTCTACGGTCTCGGCGCGATGGGCCAGCCTGGCGTCAAGCTGGCGCTCGACATCATCGGCAAGGAGCTCGACACGACGATGGCGCTGTGCGGCGAACGGCAGGTGACCGACCTGAGCCGGATGAATCTCTATCACAGCTCGCAGGACCAGCGCGGCTAATACCGAGCCATTCCGACACGATCCAGACGCGGCGACAGCGTGGCGCAGGCCGGCGCCGGCGCCGCAATCGGCATGGGGGCTTCGCCTGAGTGAGAGTGGAAGATACACAAGATTGCAACCTATAAGAGATTTTTATCTTTATTAGCAACCCAGAGTCAGAAAAGATGAACAGGAAACCAGTTTAATTTGACGGTGAAACACGACTGAAACACGGCCTCAGCAGCATGACGTTGCGACACCTAATCATCCAAAAAGGAAACCGCAATGACTGTCTGCACTCTGCGAAACGCCCCCCTGGCGCTTGCCGGCCTGGCCCTGGTCTTCGGAATGGCAACCGCCCAGCCGGCCGCCGCCCAGACGGCGACCAATCTCAATTGTAACGGCTGCGTCGGCAAGAAGGAAATCCGCGAAGGCGCCGTCCGGTCCAAGTCGATCAAGGACGGCAACGTCAAGGCCAAGGACCTGACCGTTGGCGCCCAGCCCGCTTATGCCAACAATGTTTACGAAAACGGCTCGGTAGGAACTGGTGATGGCGGAACCGTTACGGCGCTTTTTGTACCGATCTCACTGCCGAACCCGGCAAATATCGTCGCGACGGCCACCTGGCAGTTCGGCCTGAACGACAATGAAGGCGCCGACTGCGCGATCAGGCTGAACTCGAGTGCCTATTCCGATACCTTCAGCAACGGCGCGCATGCAGGCAATGTTGTCGGATTGGACGAACATGCCCTCGCCGCCACGGGTGTGTTCATCGATGTCTCTTCCGGCCTCCACACCGTGCGGCTGGTCTGCAGGGCCAATTCCGGCGACAATGTCTCGGTCCGCAAGCGCAGCCTGACCCTCATTACCGTCCCGAAGACCCTGCAGATAGTGGGTCCGTAAGGCCAACGGTCGCCGGCGGTCGAAGGGCTGCCGGACGCATTGCGATGGGTTTTGAAAGCCGGCGGCCCGGGGTCGCCGGCTTTTATCCTGTCCTCAGCCGCCTTGGACCCTGCGCGTCGCGGCAAGGCCTTCGGCCAGGCGCTCGTCGCGGCCGTAGACGTCGCCACGGAAATGCACCGTTCCATCCTTGTTGACCCAGGCGGTCAGATAGGTGACGTGCACCGGGATCGGCGTTTCCAGATTGACGACGGTCTTCCTGCCGGACTTCACCACATTGTCGATCTTCTCGGTCGTCCAGCCCTGCGTGCCGAGGATGACGCCGCCCAGGTCGACCGGGTTCTCGACACGCATGCAGCCATGGCTGAAGGTGCGCTGCGAGCGCGAGAACAGGCTCTTCGACGGGGTGTCGTGGATATAGACGCTGTAGGGATTGGGAAACATGAACTTGATGACGCCGAGCGCGTTGCCGGGGCCCGGATCCTGGCGCAGCGTATAGCGGAATTTCGACGGCTGCACGGCGTTCCAGTCGACCGAATAGGGATCGATCCGGCCGTTGCCCGCATAGATGTGGATGTTCTTTTCCGCAAGCGAGCCCGGCGATTTCCTGAGTTCGGGCAGATATTCGTTGCGGGCGATCGAATTCGGGATCGTCCAGTCGGGATTGATCACCACGTATTTCATGATCTCGGTGAACACCGGCGTGCGATGATAGGGCTTGCCGACGACGGTGCGGGCGGTGTGGATCGTCTTGCCGTTGTCGACGACCTTGAGGAACTGGTCGGCGAGGTTGACGAAGACGTAGCGCTCGCCGAGATCGTCCTCCATCCAGCGCCGCCGTTCCAGATTGAGCTCCATCGTCGCGATCCGCTCCTCGACCGGCGTGTTGATCTCGGCCAGCGTCGCCGGACCGACGGCCCCGTCGACATCGATGCCGTGGCGCATCTGGAAGCGGTCGACGGCCGCCTGCAGCGCCTCGTCGTAAAGCGTCGAGGGATTGTCGGGATCGCCCTCGTAGTCGCCGACGGCTGAGAGATACCGGCGCAGTTCGACGACGCGCGGATCGTCCATGCCGGGCTTGAGCGTCTCGCCGTCCGAAACGGTCGGCCAGCCGCCGGCCTCGGCGATTTCGCGGAATTCGGCGAGCATGACGGCGAGCCTTGCGTATTCGCCGGTCTGCGGCGCGAGCGAAATCGCGTAGGGGCCGATATTGTCGGCCGCCTCGGCGCCGTGGATCAGCGTGCCGGCGTCGAGCGCCTCGGGGTTCAGGTGGATTTCCTTGTTCACCGATCCCGGCGCGACCCGGCCGGCGCTGAGATCGCGGCCATAGTCGAGAAAGGCGCGGGTCAGGCCGAGGTCGAGCAGGGCGAGGCTGCGCAGGTCCGACTGGCCCATCAGTTCGGCAAGCCGGGTGACGTCATAGTCGTTGGGATCGAGCCCGTCGGCGGCGGCGTTCTGCAACACTGCCAGCACTTCCCGCCCCTTGGTCTTGGGGCCGGAATCGCGCACCCAGATCGGCGTGAACGAGCGCAGGTGATAATAGGCATAGAT
>JANQKY010000109.1 GCA_028280885.1 Tepidamorphus sp. | reverse complement strand
CTGTGTTCATGGATTGCCGGGACAAGCCCGGCAATGACACCCCGGGGGACAAGCCCGGCAATGACACCCCGGGGGACAAGCCCGGCAATGACACCCCGGGGGACAAGCCCGGCAATGACAGCGGAGCGGGACATCAGAATGGTTGGCGGTGGGACACCACCCTCTCCCGCGTCATCCCGGAAATCGCGCAAGCGATTATTCGGGATCGGAGAACCGGGGCGGTTCGGTGTGCCCCCGGCCGTGAAACCGGCACCGACACGGGCGCCCGATCCCGGCTCTCGCGGAGTTTATCCTCGGGCCGCGCTTTGCGCGGACCCGTGGGCTCGGCCGGGATGACGAGAGATAAGGTGGATAACTCCACTCTTCGCTCTCGTCGGTGTCCTTGCCTGAACTGCAGATTGCCCTCGGCCCGCTCACTTGGCCTTAAGCGGCAGCAGCTTCACCTTGATGAAGTTCGGGTCGAAGACGGTGAAGTCGGAGGCCTGGTCGCAGACATCGTCCCAGCCGAAGCCATAGGCCTTGTGGTCGTGCGCCACCCGGTGCATGCGCTTGGAATACTGATTGACCGGGGCGTTCTTGTAGTAAACCTTGTTCGGGTTCTTCGGGCAGGCGCTGATATTGCCGTTCTTGAGGATCGTGGTGCGCATCAGGCCGGCCTGCAGGTAGCGGGCGAGTTCCGCGCCCTCGGCCTGGAGGTTGGAATCGCCGGGGTTGGACAGCGTGCCGAGATAGCCGTTGAACGCCATCAGGCTGGTCGGCTTGGCGAAGGTGACCGTGTCGCCGGGATTGCCGGCATTGGTGAAGACCAGGGAACCGCCCTGCACCAGGCCATGGTAGGTCGCGCTCGGGCCGGTCGTGGTGGCCAGCATGTGGGTGCTGGCGTATTTTGACCAGACGCTGTCGATATAGCTGTCCAGAAAGTCGGAGGGAAAGGTGCCAAGCCCGATACCGCCGCCCAGGTCCATGCCGTTATAGGGCGACACCACGCGGAACGGGACCTTCCTGTTCTTGCCGACGATCAGCTTGTTCCAGGGCTTCGGCGCTTTCTCCATCAGCCGCATCAGCTTGGTGCGCGACTTCTTGTTCGAGAAGCCGGCGGCGGTGAAGACGGTCTGCTGGGTCGCGTTCTGGCCGTTCAGCCTGAGCAGCATCGGAATGCCGACCATGTCGACCTGCGTCAGGTTGCCGTTGAAGGAGGTCGTGAAGTTCGAAGGCTGCTGGACGTCGGCCCAGGTGTATTCGAACCAGTCGAAGATCGTCCTGTAATTGGGGTTCTCAACCGTCGAGGAGGGGATCGTCCAGCCCGACGGGGTGCTCGGCGCGTTGTTGCTGCCGACGGTCACCTGCATCGCCTTGCCGAGCGAGAAGTAGACGCGGGCCGCGCTCAGTTGCGGCAGTTCGACCGAGACCCGCTTCTTGGAGCCGATATTGATGCCGATCGTCTCGTAATCCGAGGAGGGCGAATAGGCCGAGACGTCACCGTTCGTATCGGTGACGTAGTACCAGGTATCGCCGGACTGGCCCCACACATACATGTAGAGGTCGCCCTTGTTGCCGGTCGTGTTGACGACCTTCAGCTCGATCGTGTCAAGCCCGATATTGTTTGCGGCCGTCGCGGGCCCGAAGGACGCCAGCGCCGCTGCCGCGAGCGCTGCGGCACCGGCGGCAAACCGCCCCAAGATTGCATGAATGGACATGTCCCAACCCCTTGTTCGCCGTTTCCGGCAGCCGGACCGGCCGTCGAAAGGCCGGTTCCCCCATGCAGAGCCATAGGCGAGAGGCGCTAACGAAACGATAAGGTGAGGCGAGTAAGTCGTTCGTCGCGTGGCTACGGTCCGGTCTCCGCCTGCCCGGTCTCCGCCTGCCCGGGTTCGTCGCCTTTAGGGCTTGCCCCCGCCGTATCGCCGCCAAAGAGGAGGGAGACGAACGGTCGGTTCCCCTCCCGGTCCATGCGAACGGCGAGCGAAAGGCTCGATGCGCCGATCAGTCCGCCCGCCAGGATCAGGATCAGGTTGCCGAGCAGGAAGCCGGTCGCGGCGATCGCAAGGCCGCAGC
This sequence comes from Tepidamorphus sp., assembly GCA_028280885.1. Lineage (GTDB taxonomy): Bacteria > Pseudomonadota > Alphaproteobacteria > Rhizobiales > Tepidamorphaceae > Microbaculum. The sequence continues at coordinate 17,379 of JANQKY010000109.1, read as the reverse complement.
AGGCATTCAGCACGAACTGCGCCGCTGTCATGTCGTCGCGGCCGAACGACGCGGTGACCAGGCCCCCGACCGGCAGCGCCAGCAGGGCGGTCAGCCAGAAGAGCACGGGGCGCCCGCCGGCAATGAACGCGATCCCCAGAACGAGGATCAGCACGCCAAGCGTGACCAGGATCGGGGCCTGCCCCGGCAACCGGTACGGGGCCGCGCCGATAAAGCCGCCAAGCCGCAGGAACGCGGTCGCGCTTCCGGCGAAGGCGATCGCGCCGAGTACCGCGGCGATCGCCATTCCGGTTAGCCGGTCTGGCGACACGGCGCCCGTCTTGCCGAGGCCGAATGCGTCCGGCGCCTGCAGCACGGCGGCCGCGACCAGGACGACCGCGAGGCCGGTGAGCGCCTGCAGCGCGGCGATCAGGTGTGGCACGCCGCTCATGCGGATGCGCCGCGCGATGGTCGCGCCGATCGTGCCGCCGACCGCGATGCCGCCGATGACGAGCAGCCAGGAACTGCCCGTCGAGGGCGCCGCCAGGCCAAAGGTCGCCAGGATCGCCACGACAAGACCGGCGATACTGCACGCCAGGCCGGGCCGCGCCGTCCGCGGCTGCGGGCTTAAGCGCAGGGCGAGTATGAACAGGATACCCGCGGCGAGATAGAGGAGGGCGATCAGGGTCGCGGACATGGTCTAGCCGCCGCCCGTCCGGGTGACGGATGCAAGACGCCGGGTGACCAGAATGCCGCCGAACAGGGCGATCGAGGCAAGCGTTAGCGCAGCGAAGCCGAAACCCTTGGCCCGGATGCCGTCATCGTCAAGGGGTGAGACGACGTCGATCCCCACGGCGATAAGGCCTGCGACCATGATCACCGAGCCAAGCATTGCCGCCAGCGCCAGGACAAACGTGTGAAGCGATGACGCGACGGGCGTCACCGCGTACCAGCCGACGAAACCCGCCAGAATGAAGACCGATATCCGCAGCACGACGGGATCGAACGCGCCGCCGCTTGCCGCATGACCGCCGGCGGCCAGGGCATCGGCCAGCGCGTCGGCATGGGCGGCTGCCGCGTCGGCTGCCTTCTGCGCCTTGTTGGCCAGTTTCTCGGCCTGCTCGATCGCCTGCTGCGGGGACAGGTCGGACATCGTTCAACTCTCTAACGGCGCAAACGGGCACGGCGCAAACGGGCACGGCGCAAACGGGCACGGCGCAGACGGGACGCCCGCGAGCCCGCTAGCCGAGCAGCAGCTTCAGGACCAGGATGCCGGCCGTGACCGCGGCAGTCGGCAGGGCCGATCCGTTCATCAGGAAGCCGACGATCGCGGCGATCACCGACAGGAAGATGCCGAGCCCGGCCAGTCCCCAGGCACCGCCCACGCCGCCGACGCCGAGCATGATCACGACGGCGATGCAGAATGCGGTTGTCAGCACGGTCAAGTGGATGAAGCCCGTATAGGTCTTCTCGTGCTCGGTCATATCGACGGTGGCGTCGCCGTTCTCTGCCATGTTGGCACCCCCGGAAAAGGAATGGATGGTTTCGACCGGTTTATAGCAGAGGTGCGGGCCGGGGCAATGGGGCGTTCTGTCCGTGGGGCGTTCCCTTGGGGGCGGGTCGACGGCGACCGCCTGCCATGTTGCGCGCGCACTACTCATCGTATGCGAACCGGATATAGTTCGGTGTCCGCGCCGCACATCAACGACATCAGGAGCCTCCATGACACACGGCATGATTTCCGCCCCCCAGCCCGAGGCCGTCGAGGCCGGGCTCGATGCGTTGAAGGCCGGCGGAAATGCCGTCGACGCCGCGATCGCCTGCGCGCTGGTGCAGACCGCCGTCGACCCGCAAATGTGCGGTATCGCCGGTTTCGGCAACATGCAGGTCTATCTGCCCGGCTCCGGCGTCCACACCACGCTCGATTTCCACGGCCGCGCCCCGCTCAGCGCCAGGCCGGACATGTGGGAGCACCTGATCGAGCGCGAGGCAAGCGACGGCTGGGGCTTCATCCTGAAGGGCCGGGTCAACGAATACGGCTACGGCGCGATCTCCTCGCCGCGCTCGCTGGCCGCCTTCGAGGCGGCGCTCACGCGCTGGGGCACGATGTCGCTTTCCGACCTGCTGCAGCCGGCGATCGGCTATTGCGAGGACGGCTTCACGGTGCGCCCGCATGTGCGCGAATACTGGGACAAGCCGCCGGAGGCCGGTCGCGACGGCACCATCGGCATGATGACCAATGTCGCCGCGACCCGGAAGATCTATTGCCATGACGACGGCAGCCTCTACCGGGTCGGTGAGGTCCTGAAGAACCCGGACATGGGGCGCACCTACCGGCGCATCGCGGAAAACGGCATCGCGGAGTTCTATTCCGGCGGGACGGCGGACAGGATCGTTTCCGACATGCAGGCCAATGGCGGCATGCTGTCGCATGCGGATCTCAAGACCTGCGCACCGGAGGAGAACCCGCCGCTGAAAGGGACGTATCGCGGCTTCGAGATCGCTTCCAACCAGCCGCCCGGCGGTGGCATTCAGCTGATCGAGATGCTGAATATCCTGGAGAATTTCGACCTGGCCGCGCTGGGCCACAACAGCCCGGAGTATATCCGCGTCGTCGCCGAGGCGATGAAGATCGCCACCATCGACAAGGACCGCCATGTCGGCGACCCGAAATTCGTCGACGTGCCCGTCGAGCGGCTGACCTCGAAGGCCTATGCCGCGGAGATGGCCGAGGCGATCCGGCGCGGCGACAAGGCCCATGTCGAGCGGCTCAATCCCGGCGGCACGGAGTCGAAGAACACGACCCATATCTCGGTGGTCGACGCGGCCGGCAACTGCGTCACCATGACCCACACGCTCGGCAATCCCTCCGGTGTCGTCACCGAGGGGCTCGGCTTCATGTATAACGGCTCGATGACGGTGTTCGATCCGCGCCCCGGCAGGGCCGGCTCGCTGGCGCCGGGCAAGGCGCGTTTCTCCGCCCTGTCGCCGACCATCATCTTCAAGGACGGCACGCCATTCCTGGTGCTCGGCGCGCCGGGCGCGACCCAGATCACCATGGGCAACCTGCAGGTGATGCTGAACGCCATGGATTTCGGCATGAGCGCCCAGGACGCCGTCTGCGCGCCGCGCTTCTCGGCGACGTCGGACACGATCGATCTGTCCAACCGCATCCTGCGGTCGACCGAGCGCGATCTGAAGGCGATGGGCTATCCCGTGCGGCGCTGGCCCCAGAGCTATGCCTTCGCCTGGGTCCATGCGGTCCGCATCGTCGACGGTAAGTGGGACGGCGGCGCCGATCCGGCGACCGACGGCATGGCGATGGCGGTCTAGGGGCAGAATTGGCCGTGGCGGTTCGGAAGAACCGCCACGCAAACGGCTAGGGCTGTTCGTCGGGTTCGGGGTCCTCGCCCTTCATCGACTTCAGCTTGGCGAAGACGGCATCGGCGTCGAGTTCGTCGGGGTCCGACGGCGGGCCGATATCGGGCTGTTCGGTGTCGAGACCGTAGGCGAGGCTTTCCTCGGGCGACAGCAGGCGCGGCCCCTCTTCGGCCTCGGGCGGCTTGTGCTTGGCGGCGGCCTGGACTTCCATGTCCAGGTCGATCTGCGAGCACAGGCCGAGCGTCACCGGGTCCATCGGCTGCAGGTTCGCCGCGTTCCAGTGGGTGCGCTCCTTGATGGCGTTGATCGTCGTCTTGGTGGTGCCGACGAGGCGCATGATCTGGGCGTCGCGCAGTTCGGGATGGTTGCGCACCAGCCAGAGGATGGCGTTCGGCCGGTCCTGGCGGCGCGACACCGGCGTGTAGCGTGGCCCTTTGCGTTTCTTGGTCGCGGGAATGCGCACCTTCGGATCGGCGAGCTTGAGCTTGTGGGCCGGGTCGTTCTGTGCCCGTTCGATCTCCTCGCGGGTCAATTGCCCGGTCAGCACTGGATCGACGCCCTTGATACCCTGGGCTGCCTCGCCGTCGGCGATCGCGTTCACCTCAAGCTCGTGCAGGGCGCAGAATTCGGCGATCTGCCTGAAGGACAGCGAGGTGTTGTCGACCAGCCAGATCGCCGTGGCTTTCGGCATCAGCAGTGTATTCGACATGAGTTTCTCCCTTGCGCGCCGCCGCCTGAAGCGGGGCGTCCCGGTCGATTTCGACGTGTCGTGGGATGCCCCTATATACGCATGCCGGCGCCGGGACGCAATTCGCAAGCGACGTGCTACAGCCCGGTTTCCAGAACAATCTTGCCGATGTGATCCTCGTCGAGGCGGGCATGGGCGGAGGCGGCCTCGGTGAGGGGATAGGTGGAATCCATCACGACCTTCATCGTGCCGGCGGCAAACAGCGGCCAGACGCGGTCGTAAATCTTGTTGGCGATATCGGCCTTGAACTCGACCGAGCGCGGCCGCAGCGTCGCCCCGGTATGGGTCAGCCGCTTGCGCATCAACAGGTTCAGATCGGTCTGAGGCTTGAAGCCGCGCAGGAAGGCGATCTGGACGATGCGGCCGTCCTCGGCGGCGGCCTTGTAGTTGCGCGGCACGTAGTCGCCGCCGACCATGTCGAGAATGACGTTGACGCCGCGCCCGCCGGTCGCCTCGGCGATCACCTCGACGAAATCCTCGGTGCGGTAGTTGATCGCGACATCGGCGCCGAGATCGCGGCAGGCCTGGCATTTCTCGTCCGAGCCGGCGGTGGTGAAGACGGTGGCGCCGAAGGCCTTGCCGAGCTGGATCGCGGTGGTGCCGATGCCGCTGGTGCCGCCATGGACGAGCATCGATTCGGCCGGGCGCAGGCCGCCGCGGTCGAACAGGGTGCTGCAGACGGTGAAATAGGTCTCCGGGATGCCGGCTGCTTCGGTGACCGAGACGCCGGCGGGGACGGGCATGGCGTTGGATTCATGGACGGTGGCGTATTCCGCATAGCCGCCGCCGGGAACCAGGCCGGTGATGACGTCGCCGGCCGCGAATTTGGTCGCGCCGGGGCCGGCCGCGACGACCGTTCCGGCGATCTCGAGGCCGGGAATGTCGCTGGCGCCGGGCGGCGGCGCGTAGTTGCCCATCCGCTGCAGCACGTCGGGCCGGTTGACGCCGGCCGCCGACACGCGCACCAGCACCTCGCCGGGGCCGGGCTGCGGCACCGGCCGCGCCGCGGGCTTGAGCGCCTCCGGACCGCCGGGCTCGGTGATTTCGATCGCGATCATCGTATCGGGCACTGTCTCGGGTGAGGCGGTCATCGTTGGATCCTGTGTTGATTGTGGCTTGGGAATATAGGCGGATGCCTATCCTGGCAACGTCTTCCTGCGTAGTGTTGCGGTTTCGATGGTATCGGTCCCAAACGGCTGGATCGCGGCGCCCGGAATGGACCGGGCAAGAGCGGACACAGCGGCGGACCGGCGAGGAGGAGCGACGATGTTGATGGAAGACGACCAGCCGAAGCGAACATACGCGCACGAGATCGGAATGGATCTGTCGGCGCTGTCGGTTGCCGAACTCAAGGAGCGGATCGCGCTCCTGCGGGCCGAAATCGCGCGGCTGGAGGCCGATATCGAAGCGAAGGGATCGACCCGTGCCGCAGCGGAAAGCCTGTTTTCGAAATCCTGACGCTGGTTGCGAGGGTGTCTTCGCTCGATCTTGACTAAATATATACCGGTTAACTGCTTGTTAGGCTTTTCAAGGTAAACATGACGTTATCCAGTCTTCTGGATTTTGAGTGGCTCCTGTCCACTCTGTTTGACGCCTCCCTGTTAACCAACTGAGCCGCTTTTGCAGCGGCTCTTTTCTTTTGGGCGTTGCGTAGCCGTCTCCCAGCCGCGATTATCACGTTAAGGATTTGTTCGGATCTGGACGGGCTGCCCTGTCTGGCATGCCAGGTGCACATCTCCGAACATGGCTGTTTGACGCGTATCGATAAGACACTGAACTGTCCCGATATGCGAACCGGCCGGTCAAAAAGAGACGACAGGACGACAATGAACAAGGATCTGACGGGGAACAAAGATATCCCCGGCCCGAAAGCGGGCGCACCCTATGACCTGGACACGGTATCGTTTGCCGAACGCTTGGCCGGGTCCGGCAGCTTCACGGCGCTTTTCCGCGACGGCATGGGGCTTCTGGAAGAAACGGCGGACTATCTCGACGGGCCGGGCCGCGGCGAGTCGCGGTCGCTCAGCCGGGTCACGGGCCTTGCCTATGCAACCGAAAGCATGAAGCTCACGACGCGGCTGATGCAGATGGCTTCCTGGCTGTTGTTGCAGCGCGCCGTCAATGACGGCGAGATGTCGTCGACGCAGGCGGCCACGGAGAAATCGAAGGTCCGTCTCGATCATCCCGAGGACCGGGAGCGATCGGTCGGATACGAGGATCTGCCCGATGGTCTGCAGGCGCTGATCGAGCGCAGTCTGCGGCTGCAGGCCCGCGTGCGCCATCTCGACCGCCAGCTGAGCGGCGAGCGGCTGGGGGCGTCCACGGACGCGGCCGACGGCTCCGATGGCCACCCGGTGCTCAGCCAGTTCGACAAGCTGCGCTCGGCCTTCGGCGCCCCCGAGAGTTGACGGTGACACCTGATCACGAGAGCCAATCGCTCATCGGTCAGGATCCCGCCAAAAGCGAAAGCCCCAAAAAGCAAAAGCCCCAGTAAAACCGGGGCTTTTTCGTTTCCTGACCGACTGTCGGTGACAGCGGCGATCCGACCGGTGTCAGATGAAGCCTTCGAATTTCTTCTTGAAGCGGCTGACGCGGCCGCCGCGGTCGAGCAGGTGCTGGCTGCCGCCGGTCCAGGCCGGGTGCGTGGTCGGGTCGATGTCGAGATTGAGCTTCGCGCCTTCCTCGCCATAGGTCGAGCGCGTCTGGTACTCGGTGCCGTCGGTCATGACCACGGTGATCATGTGGTAGTCGGGATGGATGTCTTTCTTCATTGGTCTGAACCTTCAAACTCGCTGCGACCGGATGTGCGGCCGATCCGGCCCGCCCCGCTGGCATCGTCGATCGCGGATGTCGATGAAATCGGCGGCTCCTATAGCGTGAAACGGGCGGAAGGGCAAGCGGCGCGTATCGCCTGCGCGCCCAAAGCAAAGACGCGACCCGAAGGCCGCGCCCTATCGTTCCGGTCCTGTTTCTGACCGGGCGCCTCAGCGCCAGCCGAACTGGAAGGTCGCGCCGGTCTGGCCGTTGCCGTTCTGGGTGACGTGGCCGTTTGTGCCGTCGCCGAACTGGAACAGGCCATGGGCGTTGTTGTTGCCGTTCTGCTGGATCGAGCCGTTGTGGTTGTTGCCGTCCTGGTGGACGATGCCGAGATTGCCCGCCCCGTTCTGGCCGATGCCGGCGATGTTGCCGAAGCCGTTCTGGCCGATATGGCCGCCGGCCTTGGTGCCCTTGACGATCGAGAAGATCTGCAGGCCGGCGCGCAATGCCTGGGCCTGGTCGTGGTCCTGGGGCACGAAGCTGACAGCGACCGAGCCGCCGGCAGCCGCCGGGGTGGTCAGGATCGGGGTGGCGAGCGTGGTCGTTGCAATCGTCGCGGCGATCAGCGTGGCAGTGAGGGTCTTCATCGTTCCGTCTCCTGGATATCTTGTCCGGTTGGCCGGGTGTCTCCCCAGCCGATGAAGCCACTCTAGGAAGGCGGCGCTGAACCGGACCGGAACCCGGTGTTCAGAAAGCGTTCACCCAGAAAGCGTTCACCCAGAAAGCGTTCACCATGAAAACCCGCAAACGGAAAAAGGGGCCCGGCTGCCCGGACCCCCTTGTCGTAGAACAGGGACTGCAAATCGGTCAGATATTACCGCCGACCGTTTCGGCGCATTTGATGGTCTTGCCGGCCACCGTCACCTGCAATTGCGCGTCATAGATCGCGCCGGAGGCGCCGAGCATCACCTGGCCGAGCAGGGCGGGCGTGCCTGGCCGGGCCTGGAAGGCGCCGCCCTGGCGGATATTGGTGTTGCCCGATCCGCCGCCGCCGGTGACGCGGAACGTGTAGGAGCCGTCCGTCGCGGTATCCGTATGAACGACGCCCTGCAGCGTGATGGTGCGGCCGGAGGCGATTTCCTTGATCTCGCATCGGACCGGACCGGACGTACCGGTGGTGGCACCGATTGCCGCGCCGCCGGCCAGGCCCGCCGCGGTGGCAACGGCGCCGAGCGCGAGCAGGACCGGGAGGAGGCGGGCGGCGACCCGTTTGTGATTGGCATGCATCGCTTGAAGTCTCCGTTGGTCGGCTTGCGGGATGAACCGCTTCGAGGGATGGCAAGGCCCGGGCGGCTGTCGGGCCGGCCCGGTGCCCTTGCGTCGTGGTTGGGGATACGGCTTACGGGCAGGTCTGGACGAAGGCTGCGACATTGCCGCCGCCGGCCTGGGAGACGCTGCCGGTGCAGCCGTTGCCGACCTGCACGCCGGCGGCGATGTTGCCGTTGCCGTCCTGGCTCATAATGGCGTTGTGGTTGGAGCCGAACTGGCCGATGCCGGCCTGGTTGGCGTTGCCGTTCTGCCAGGTGTCGCCGGAATTGTTGAAGCCCTGCTGGCCGATCGCGGCGACGTTGCCGTTGCCGGACTGCTGGGAGGCCGCGCCATTGAAGACACCGTTCTGATCGATGCCGATGGAGTTGCCGAAGCCGGTCTGCGCGCCGCCGGCTGCATTGCCGAAGCCCCACTGGTTGAGGAACACGCTGTTGGCGAAGGCCGGTCCGGTGGTGACCGAGAGAACCGTGGCGAGGGCGGTGGCGAGGATGAGCTTGCGGGTCATTGTTCCGTCTCCTGGGGTTTGCGGCAGTGCTGCCGCGTCGTTGACGGATACGGTTCTAGAGGGCGCTGCCGGAACCGCGCCTGAACCCGGTGTTCAGAAAGCGTTCACCAAGCCAGCGCGCTGTCGAGTTCATCCCTAACCTATTGCAGGAAGGGGAGAATCTCTTGAGGCCGGCGCGGTAGAAAAGGGCGGAGCGGGCCTGAAACGAAAAAGGGGCGCCGTCGCGACGCCCCTTAAAACCCGATATCTGGCGGTCTCCGGCGCTACTGCGCCAGTTCGCGCTCGAGTGCCTCGATGCGGCGCTGCTGCTCCTGAACGACGGCGATCAGGTCGGCGACGATGTTCTGCATCTTGACTGTATAGGGCTTCTCGTCCTTGAGGCCGACGAAGGCGGGATCGACGGCGGCGACCTCCTCGGCGATCAGCCAGTGTTCCGGCGTGTCGGGCGTCTGTTTGTAGGCGCCGGTCTGCGGGCGCAGCGCCATGATGTTGGCGCGGGCGACCTCCGGCGACAGATCGCCGGTGACGATCTTGAACTGGCGCGAGGAGGTGATGCAGGACAGTTTGCCGTTGCCCGCCGAGCGGATGCCCGCCGAACAGCCGTCGACGCCGGCGAGCCGCACGCTGCCGGCGACATGGAGATTGGCCTTCGGGCTCGCGACCCCGATGCCGACCCGGCCCGACTTGTTGATTTCCAGGCTGCTCGACGGCGCGCCGGCGCGGATGCGGAACGGCCTCTTGTTGTTACCCGTGATGTCGCGGACGAAGAACTGCTTGTGGTCGGCGCCGAGATCCCAGATCCGGGCGGGCGATTCGCTGTCGTCCTGTTCCAGCCGGATCGTCGGCGTGTCGCTGCCTACAAGGCTCAGCCGTCGCTCCGGGGCATCGGTGCCCAGGCCCAGATTGCCGTCCGCGCCCAGGACCATGGCGTTCGCCGGGGCGCCGGCCATCAGCGTCAGCAGCGCGTTGCCGGTCCCGTCTCCGTCGGAGTTGTCGTTGCCCATGTCCAGTATGGCGAACCTTTCCGCGCCATTTGCGCCCAGGACGTTGGCTTCGATCCGCCAGTCCCGTGTGGCGAAGCCACTCGATATGCTGGTGTCCACGAAATCGATGCGGGTGTTGTTTTCCTTTATCCGGATCGTGGTGCTGCCGAACGCCTCGTTTTCCACGCAGTCCAGGCCGGTGCACAGGCTGCCGTCGACAATGACATCGTCGGGAAAAACCGTGTCGGCCGCTTCGGCGCCGATGCCCAGCGACAACGCGGAAATCAGCGTGATGCCGGCAAGCGTGCAGCGATTGATCATGTCCGTGGTCCTATCCGTTTTTGATTGAGGGGATTCCGGTCCAGGTCCTCTGGTTCTCGTTGTCGGGTCGCAGACAGCGGATCTGCTTGCCGATAACGTTAGGTGAGTTATCAATCAGTCTCAACTCTCACGTCCGGGCCGGCGCGGAAGGCTGCGCCGTGACATTCCGTCCGGCACGGCGCTGACGGCTTGCCTAGCGGCCCGCCGGTGTTGCATTTTCCCGCTCCGAAGCGATAACCGAAACGATCAGACAGGTAGGCAGCCATGCCTGAAGACCCGGCGCCGATCAGCCCGGACGCCAATCAGGACGCCAATCAGGAAGCCAAGCAGGAGGAGCCCGCCCGGTCGCGCCGCGATCTGGGGCCGTTGCGTCTGCTTTTGCCCTATCTCGGCCGCTACCGGGCGCGCATCGTCTTCGCGCTCATCGCACTGGTGACGGCGGCCGCGGCGACGCTTGTCGTGCCGCAGGCGGTGCGGCGGATGATCGACTACGGCTTCGACGAGCAGAACCCGGCGCTGGTCAATCAGTATTTCTCGATGCTGATCATCGTCGTTCTGGTGCTCGCTGCCGCCAGCGCCTCGCGCTATTTCCTCGTCACCTGGCTCGGCGAGCGGGTGGTCGCCGATGTCCGCGCCGATGTATTCGAGCGGGTTATCGGGCTCGGCGCCGATTTCTTCGATACCAACCAGTCCGGCGAGGTCGTTTCGCGACTGACCGCCGACACCACGCAGATCAAGGCGGCGGTCGGATCGAGCGTGTCGGTTGCCATGCGTAACATGCTGCTGGGCGCCGGCGCCGTCGTGATGATGGCGGTCACCAGCCTGCGCCTGTCGGCGATGGTGCTGATCGTCATCCCGGTAATTCTCGTTCCGGTCATCGCCTTCGGCCGTGCCGTCAGGCGGCGTCAGCGCCTGGCGCAGGACACGCTGGCCGACGCGACCGCGTTCGCCTCGGAGAGCATCGGCGCGGTGCGGGTGCTGCAGTCCTATACCAACGAGGCCTATGCCGCCGGCCGTTTCCGGGGATCGGTCGAAAAGGCGTTCGACGCCGCGCTCGCCAGCACCAAGGCACGGGCGGCGCTGACCTTCATCGCCATGTTCCTGATCTTCGCCAGCATCGTCGCGGTGCTGTGGTATGGCGCCCGCGATGTGATGGCCGGCAACATGTCGCCGGGCACGCTCGGCCAGTTCGTGCTCTACGCGGTCTTTGCCGCCGGCGCGCTCGGGGCATTGTCGGAGACCTGGGGCGAGGTACAGGCGGCCGCCGGCGCGGCGGAGCGGCTCGGCGAACTGATCGCCGAGCAGCCGTCGATCCGGGCACCGGAGGATCCGCAGGCCTTACCCGTGCCGCCGCGTGGCGCGGTTTCGCTTCAGGACGTCCGCTTCGCCTTTCCCGCCCGGCCGGACAAGCAGGCGCTCGACGGTGTCAGCTTTTCGGTCGCGCCGGGCGAGACGGTGGCGATCGTCGGGCCATCGGGGGCGGGCAAGAGCACCTTGTTCCACCTGCTGCAGCGCTTCTATGACCCCGATGACGGCGTGATCGACGTCGATGGCGTGCCGCTTACCCGCGCCGATCCGCGCTCGGTACGCGATCGCTATGCGGTCGTCCCGCAGGATACGGTGATCTTCGTCGGCACGGTTGCCGACAACATCGCCTATGGCCGGCCCGGTGCGTCGGAAGAGGAGATCCGCGCCGCCGCCAGGGCAGCCCATGTCGACGGTTTCGTCTCCGGCCTTGCCGACGGCTACGATACGCTGGTCGGCGAGCGCGGTGTGACGCTGTCGGGCGGCCAGCGCCAGCGCATTGCGATCGCCCGGGCGATCCTCCGCGACGCGCCGATCCTGCTGCTCGACGAGGCGACCAGCGCGCTCGACGCCGAAAGCGAGACCGCCGTCCAGACGGCGCTGGAGGACCTGATGAAGGGGCGGACGACGCTGGTGATCGCGCACCGTCTGGCGACCGTGCTCACTGCCGACCGCATCCTGGTGCTCGATCAGGGCCGCATCGTCGAGGAGGGCACCCATCAGAGCCTGACCGCTGCGGGCGGGCTCTATGCGCGGCTGGCGAAGTTGCAGTTCCAGAAGGGTGAGGCGTCCGAGGGCGCTTCACAAGTGGCGGCGCAGTAGGATCGGCGTTTCTTCGCCGTCATGAGACGCGGTCTCACCGCTCCGTCAGCTTCAACTCGATGCGGCGGTTGGCGGAATAGGCGTCATCCGTGTCGCCCTCGACGAGCGGGTGGTTGTCGGCGAAGCCGGCGGCGACGAGATGCTGCGGGTCGACGCCCTTGTCGATCAGGTAGCGCACCACCGAGATCGCGCGGGCGGCCGCCAGTTCCCAGTTGGAGCGGAAGCGGGCGGAACTGATCGGCCGGGCGTCGGTGTGGCCGTCGACGCGCAGCACCCAGTTGATCTCGGCGGGGATCTCCTGTTCCAGCTCGAGGATCGCTTCGGCGAGCTTGTCCAGTTCGACCGTGCCGGCCGCGTTGATCTGGTCGGAACCGGAGGGAAACAGCACTTCCGACTGGAAGACGAAGCGGTCGCCGACAACGCGGATGTCGGAGCGTTGCGACAGGATCTCGCGCAGGCGGCCGAAGAAATCCGAGCGGTAGCGCGACAGTTCCTGCACCTTCTGGGCCAGCGCCACGTTCAGCCGGCGGCCGAGATCGGCGATCTTGGCCTGGCTTTCGCGGTCGCGGTTCTCGGAGGCATCGAGCGCGTCCTCGAGTGCCGCGATCTGGCGGCGCAGGGCGGAGATCTGCTGGTTCAGCAATTCGACCTGGGCAAGCGCGCGCTGGCTGATGCGCTTTTCCGCGTCGAGTTCGATGGAAAGCTCCGAGACGGCGCCGGAGGCGGTTTCCGCGTCGCCGGTCTGGATGGCGAGCAGGCCCTGCAGCCGGTCACGTTCGGATTCGGAGGCGGTCAGGGTCGACTGGAGCAGGGCGAGCTGGTCCTCGATCGAGCGCTTGCCCGCCCGCTCCAGAGCCAGCAGTTCGGTCAGTTCGGCGATCTGCGAGTTCAGCCGGTTGAGCACGGTGTCGCGGCCGGAGATCTCCTGGCTCAGGAAGAACTGCGCCAGCACGAACACCGAGAGCAGGAAGATGAAGACCAGCAGCACATTGGTCAGGACGTCGACGAAGCTCGGCCAGTAGTCGATCTGGCTGCGCCGCCGCCGTCCGAGGCCGGTTGCCATCGCTTCAGGCCTTTTCCTTGTCGGCGAGGCGGGCCAGCAGGTCGCGGATCTCGTTCTGGCGGTCGGCCTGCGCCTCGACCCATTCGCGGATCATCTTCTGCTCCGAGCGCATGTGCTGGACGAGGCCCTGGATGCCCTCGGCGAGATCCGCCATGGCGGCCGTCGCCGCCCGGTTCGGGCCGCCCTCGCTCATCACCTGGCTGAGCTTGTCGATCGACTTCTGGAAGTCCTCCAGATCCGGGCCGGCGGGTGCCGGCGGGGCGGGGGCGGGCTGGGGGATCGGCTCGACCGGGGCCTGTAGCGGTTCGTCGCGGGCCGGCTCGGCCACCTCGGTCAGTTCCGTGACCGAGGACAGCCAGTCCTCCAGGTCGTTGTAGAAGCGGTTCTGCGCCTGGCCTGCCTGCAAATCGAGAAAGCCGAGGATCAGCGAGCCGGCGAGGCCGAACAGCGAGGACGAAAAGGCCGTGCCCATGCCGGCGAGCGGGGCCTGCAGGCCGGCCTTCAGGTCCTCGAAGATGACGCCGGTATCACCGGAGCCGATATCGAGCGACTGGATGGTGCCAGCGACCGAGCTGACCGTCAGCAGCAGGCCCCAGAAGGTGCCGAGCAGGCCGAGAAAGACCAGCAGGCCGGTCATGTAGCGGGCCAGATCGCGCGATTCGTCGAGCCGCATGCCGATCGAATCGAGGATCGACCGCATGGTCTGTGCCGAGATCGCCATCTGGCCGACCCGGTCGCGCAACAGCGAGGCCATCGGCGCCAGCAGAACCGGCGTGCGGACAACCTCCAGGCCCGGATCGGCGAGGCGGAAATCGTTGACCCAGGCAACCTCGCGGAACAGCCGGAAGACCTGGCGCAGGGTCAAAAGGATGCCGATGAACAACACGCCGATGATCAGGCCGTTCAGTCCCGGATTGGACATGAAGGCCGAATAGACCTGCGGAAACAGGATCGCGCCAATGAAGCCGGCGATGATCAGGAACACGACCATCCGCAACAGATAGACGCGGGGCGTGGACAGCTTGTGGGGGTCTTGGCGACGGGCCATGGCTTCCCGAATGGCTCTCCATAGATGCGCTGACCGCCCCAATCGTGGGCGAATCAGGGCGGCTTCCTGAAAGTCAAGTTACCGCCGAGTTGCCGCCATGTCCAAAGGGAAGCGGCGATCAGGGTTGACGATAAGGGTTAGCGTGCGGCGATCCGGCGCTGCACCTCGCGGTGGATGTCCGGATTGCCGGCGATGATCGAGCCGGCGTTCAAGGGATCGCCGTGTCCGGAATAATCGCTGACATAGCCGCCGGCCTCGCGCACGATCAGCATGCCGGCCGCGACATCCCAGGGGTTGAGGCCGGTTTCGAAGAACCCGTCGAAGCGGCCGGCCGCGACCCAGGCCAGATCGAGGGCGGCCGCCCCCATGCGCCTGATGCCGGCGGCATCGGCCATGATCGCCGCGAGTTCCTTAAGATAAGTCGGGTGATGGCCGCGGCCCTGATGCGGCACGCCCGTGGCGATCACCGCCTGCGACAGATCGCGCCGCTGGGCAATCCGCAGGCGGCGGTCGTTCAGATAGGCGCCGGCGCCGCGTTCGGCGGTGAACAGCTCGTTCATGACCGGGTTGAAGACGACGCCTGCGACGATCTCGCCGTCGCGCTCCAGGCCGATGGAGACCGCGAACATCGGGATGGCGTGCAGGAAATTGGTGGTGCCGTCGAGCGGGTCGACGATCCAGCGGTGGGCCGGATCGCTGCCCTCGATGACGCCGGATTCCTCCATCAGCAGGCCGTAGGTCGGCCGGACGCGCTGCAATTCCTCGCGCAGGATCTTCTCGGCGCGGTGGTCGGCGGCTGAGACGAAGTCGGCCGGTCCCTTCATCGAGACCTGAAGCTGCTCGACCTCGCCGAAATCGCGGATGAGGGCGCGGCCGGCCTTGGTGGCCGCCTGCACCATGACGTTCAGAAGCGCCGAACGGGCCATCTTGTGTCAGTCCGCGCGCTTGACGTAGGTGATTTCGTTGGTGTCGACGACGATGCGTTCACCCGTCGTGATGAAAGGCGGCACCATCACGCGGACGCCGTTCTCGAGCATCGCCGGCTTGTAGGAGGAGGCAGCCGTCTGGCCCTTGACCACCGGGTCGGCCTCGGTGATCTCGAGCGTCACGTGCTGGGGCAGGGAAATGCCGATCGGCCGTTCCTCGTAGAGCTCCACCGTCACCGTGATGCCGTCCTGCAGGAAGGCGGCGCGCTCACCGACGAAATCCTGGGCGAGTTCAAGCTGCTCGTAGCTTTGCAGGTCCATGAAGACGAGCTGTTCGCCCTGGGCATAGAGGAACTGGAAGTCCTTCTGCTCCAGCCGTACCTTCTCGACCGTCTCGTCGGCGCGGAAGCGCTCGTTCAGCTTGGTGCCGTCGATCAGGTTCTTCAGCTCGACCTGGTTGAAGGCGCCGCCCTTGCCGGGCTTCACCGCGTTGGTCTTCACCGCGACCCACAGGCCGCCCTTGTGTTCGAGCACGTTGCCCGGCGTGATCTGGTTTCCGTTGATTTTCATGTCGCTTGTCTCGCGGATGGCGCGTTGCTGGCAAATCTCTCCGGCAGCCCGGACGGTAACCAGTTGGCGGGCCTGTCAGGGTCTCGAAAGCGCCCGTTCGACGAAACCGTCGCAAGGGCGGCCGGAAGGATTGATCGGCGGCGTTCTAGCAAACCTTACCCGTTGACGCATCAGGAAATCGCGGTCGCGGCCGCGACGGCGTTTCCGGTCTGAAATCGCTTTGGAATGCGGCGGCAAAGCAGCCGCGGAGGTCACCGGTGAAGATATCCGGGATATGCTCTAGCTGCTAGGGCTGGTGTTGTGGCGGAACACGGCCGTTTCCTTGAACAGCTTGACCAGTTCGGTGATTTCGTCGACCGAAGACCGGCCGGCGCCGGGCGTCTCCTTTTGCGGCCGCAGATCGGCGACCGTCTCGGGGCTTTTGCCGCCGAACGCCTTCAGAACCTGCACCAACTGAGACAGGTTTGCATAGATACGAAACCAAAACGGTCCACCAAGCCCAATCAGTACGCCGGTGAAGAAGATTTTAACGAACCACAACACGACTGCAGCGGTATCGTTCAGCCCCGTATCGCCCTTTTCACCCCATGGCGCGTAGTCATAGCCGACCGGCAAGTTGTAGACATCTTGTATTGTATCGATCTCTTTGCTGATTGCTGCGATCGCTTTCGCGTGCGCCTCGACCGAACCCGTGTTTCCGGCATTCCCTGGCTGGGTGGCGTCGTTTGTCGTTTGTGCGTCTTCCGACAAGGCGTCGCTTAATTTGGCAACCAATTCCGCACGCTGTTCGCGGTCTTGATAGACATGAGAAAACAGGCGCGTCGCATCTATGTTGATGGCGAAGGCGAGCACGATGGCGGATACAAACGCCACCCGCTGGGCGCGCTTGCGGAACACTTCGCTTGACGCCGCCATGTAGCGCTCGAATGTGTTGATCAGGGAGACGACCAGCGCGTCGCCTTTTTCACCCCCATTTTGTTCCACCCGCTCGTAAAAGCGCTTGCCGGCGGCGGTGCCGGCAAAGCGTTGCACGAAGGCCTTTGCCGAAAGAGTGTCTATTTTGTTTTCGCCTATGCCGAAGAAAGTACGAAAAAACCCGCCTTCCTTATCAAACGTTGAGGAGGGATTCCTCAAAAGCGCTTCAACGAGATCCTCTTTGCTGCCGGTAGACTTCAGCTTCAGGTCATCAACCAGCGCCGTCACGGCGTCGCACAGGTTTTTTGCGCGCACGCGTACAACCCGCATCGCAAGCTCGCTGATGCCCGAGACGATCGTCGAGAACAGAATCATCACCAGCGCAAAGGCCAGAACGCTTTCGAGAACATCCATGTCCGCCCCCTCTGGACAGACCTTGACGGTTGCTTGGCCGCAAGGCCATCCGGTCCGGTTGTTTCCCGAATGACTATACGCTTATTTCGTGCTTATATCAAAACCTGCATCCAATGATGGTATATCTGCCTCAGCGTCATGGCGTCAGCCGACGTCGTGCGGGCGGCGGGAAACTACCGGATGGGCGAAAAGGGCCGGTGCCGGGCCCGCGCGTCTAGAGCGGCATGCATTCAACTGGAATCGCGGTGCCGCTCTATCTCTTTGTTTGCGCATCGGATTTTTCCGAAAACCGGTTCCCACTTTTCGGTCCGAT
>JANQKY010000108.1 GCA_028280885.1 Tepidamorphus sp. | reverse complement strand
CGGATCGCATGCCGTTGCCCAAAATCCGCCGCTTTCTCTGGGTTTCACTTGAACCCATGCATATGACCCAAGCGTTCGAAGACAGGGGGGCGCCCGGGGACAGGAAGACGGTGGATCGGGTTTCCGACAGTGTCCGGCAGGCCCTCAGTTCCGCCGACCTCTCATCCGATATCCACGACATCGTCGAAAGCGCCCGGATGGCGCTGGTCGAGGCCCAGGCGGTCAGCCTGTTCGGCCTTGAGACGCCGCATCCGGATTTCGGCGCGGTGCACTGGATTGTCGGGCGGACCGAACCGCCGGACGGTGATGCCGGCGATTTCCTGGTCTTTGCCATTCCCGAGCACAAACCGGAACACGGCGCGGATGCGGAAGACGGCTGGCCGCTGTTTGCGGCAGGCTCCGACGATCTCGTCGAAGCCTTCCGTCAGTTGCCGGAGGGCTTCTGCGCCGGCGTAAGCGGCAAGGCCGCTTCGGCCTGACGGTCAATCGCCGCCACGCGGATCGATCGGCGTGATCGGCTGCGGCCAGAGGATCTTCTCCAACACGGCCGCGGCCGACAACAGGCCTGCCTCGCCGCGCGGCGGGGCTGCGATCTGCAGGCCGACCGGCAGGCCCGAAGCGGTGAAGCCGGCGGGAATGGAGATCGCCGGGCTTGCGATCAGCGTGATCGCGTAGGCGATCCCGAGCCATTCGACATAGTTGTCGAAGGTATGGCCGTTGCACGCGGCGACGAAGCGCTGCTCGACGGGATAGGGCGGCACGATCGTCGCGGGCGTCAGCAGCAGGTCGTAGGTCTTGAAGAAGTCGCGCGCATTGTGGAACAGCCGGGCGCGCTGGTGCTCGGCCTCGGCGATGTCGGCGCCGGTCTGATTGAGCCCCAGTTCGATGTTCCAGACGAGTTCGGGCTTCAGCTTGTCGCGGTGCGAATCGTAGACCGGCTTCAGCGCGCTTGCGAAGGTCTTCGCCCGCAGGACGCGGAAACAGTCGTGCACGCCGGTGAAGTCGGGATGGGCCTCGACGACCTCGACACCGGCCTCGGCGAAGCGCCCGGCCGCCTTCTCACAGACCGCCGCGACTTCCGGATCGACCGGCGTGATGCCGAGATCGGCCGAAAACGCGACCCGGACCGGCGGTTTCGCCGACAGGGCGGCGTCCAGAAACGACGTGCCGCCATGATGCGCCGACAGGGGGTCGCGGTCGTCCTCGCCGGTCATCGCGTCGAACAGGAGCGCCAGGTCGGCGACGGTGCGGGCCATCGGACCATCGATGCCCAGCGTGCCGTCGATGGGCGGGGAGACCGAGGACGGCACCCGGCCGGGCGAGGGACGCATGCCGACGATGCCGTTGAAGCTCGCCGGGTTGCGCAGCGACCCGCCCATGTCCGAGCCGTGCGCGAGCCAGGCCATGCCGGTCGCAAGCGCGACGGCGGCGCCGCCGGAGGATCCGGCAGCCGACATCGCGGTGTTCCAGGGATTGCGCGTCGCGCCGAAGACGTCGTTGAAGGTGTTGGCGCCGGCGCCGAATTCCGGCGTGTTCGACTTGGCGTAGATGACGGCGCCCTCGGCCTCGAGCCGCTCGACCATGATGTCGGACTGATCGGGCACGTGGTCCTCGAAGGCGGTCGAGCCCATGGTCGTGCGGACGCTGTCGATGGCCGTCAGATCCTTGATGGGAACGGGCATGCCGGCAAGCGGGCCGCGTTCGCCGACCGGCTTGTCCATCAGCGCGCGGGCATGGGCGCGGGCCCGGTCGAAACACAGTGTCGGCAGCGCGTTGACCTTCTGATCGACCTCGGCGATCCGCGCTTCGAGTGTATCGAGCAGGTCCAACGGCGAGACGTCGCCCGTCTTGAGCAGGTCGCGGATCTCGGTCGCGGTGCGGGAAATCAGGGAAGCATCGGCGGTCATTCAGGTCATCCCGGTCGGTATTCGGAGGTAGGAAGCCCCGAATGTCGACAATTCCGATCCGTTTGTCATCTCCGATATCGACGCCCCCGATCGGCGCCTCGATCGACGCTCCAATCCGCATCCCTGGGGCCCGCATGGCTGGTCCGGCCAAACTACGGGTTTACATCCGCCCGCCATTGGGATTTTGATGCCGCCCGACACTGTCCCAAACACCGGAGCGAAGCGCCATGAAGCCGCTGTCCAATCTCGCCGTGCGCGATATCGAGACGATGCTGCACCCCTATACCAACCTCGCCGCCCATCGCGAGACGGGTCCGATGGTGATCGAGCGCGGCGAGGGGATCTATGTCTACGACACGGCGGGCAAGGAATATATCGAGGGCCTGGCCGGCCTGTGGTGCACGGCGCTCGGCTATGGCAACGAGGAGCTGATCGATGCGGCGACCGAACAGATGCGCCGGCTGTCCTACAGCCATCTGTTCGCCTCAAAGAGCCACGATCCGGGCATCGAGCTTGCCGAGCGGCTGAAGGCGATCGCGCCGAACGAGGCCTCGAAGGTGTTCTTCGTCAATTCCGGATCGGAGGCCAACGACACCCAGGTCAAGCTGGTCTGGTACATGAACAACGCACTCGGCCGGCCCGACAAGAAGAAGATCATCTCGCGCCAGCGCGGCTATCACGGCGTCACGGTCGCATCGGCCAGCCTGACCGGCCTGCCGGCCAACCACATGGATTTCGACCTGCCGATCAACGGTATCCTGCATACCGACGGGCCGCATCCCTATCGCGGCATGGAGCCGGGCGAAACGGAAGAGGATTACGCCAGCCGGCTCGTCGCCAATCTCGAGGCGCTGATCGAGCGCGAGGATCCCGACACGATCGCCGCCTTCATCGCCGAGCCGGTGACGGGCGCGGGCGGCGTCATCATCCCGCCGCAGACCTATTTCGAGAAGGTCCAGGCGGTGCTGCAAAAGCACGACATTCTCTATATCGACGACGAGGTGATCTGCGGCTTCGGCCGGCTCGGCACGATGTTCGGTGCGGAAGCCTTCGACATCAAGCCGAACACCGTTTCTGTCGCCAAGGCGCTGTCGTCGGCCTATCAGCCGATCGGCGCCGTGATCATCGACGAGCCGATGTATCAGGCGACGCTCGACGAAAGCCGCAAGATCGGCGTGTTCGGTCACGGCTATACCTATTCCGGCCATCCGGTCGCCGCCGCCGTGGCGCTGAAGACGCTGGAGATCTACGAGCGCATCGACGTCGTCGCCAAGGTGAACGCCGTCGCGCCGACCTTCCAGAAGCGCCTGAAGGCGCTCGGCGATCATCCGCTGACCGGCGAGGCGCGCGGCATGGGCCTGATCGGCGCGCTCGAACTCGTCGCCGACAAGACCACAAAGCGGTCCTTCGATCCCAAACAGACGGTTGCCGCGAAGCTTGCCGCGCTTGCCGAGCAGGAAGGCGTGATCGTGCGGCCGCTGGGCGGCGACATCATCGCCGTCTGCCCGCCGCTGATCATCACCGAGGCGGAGGTCAACGAACTGTTCGACCGGCTCGGCCGCGCCTTCGACAAGGCCGAGGCGATGGTCGACAAGGAAGGCCTGCGTACAGCCTGATACAAATTGGGCGTTCTTTTTGCGCCACCGCCGTTTAAGTTAGGTTCATCCGCGCGGTGATACATCGCGGATGAACGGCGCCGGCCGCGACAGGCCGGCGCTTTCGATTGTCTGGTCGTGACGGAGGTTCGTTGCAGCATGGGCGTGACCCGCAGAGGGTTCCTGACCGGCATGGCCGCGACCGCCTTCGGGACGACGGGCCTGAGCGGCTACGCCTTCGCGATCGAGCCGCATCTGCGGCTGCACGTCGCCGAGCACGACGTGCGCAGCATCGCCTGGCCGAAACACTATCCGCCGATCCGGATCGCCATGCTGTCCGACCTGCATGCCTGCGACCCGTGGATGCCGGTCACCCGGATCGACGAGATCGTCGATGCCACCCTGGCGCAGCGGCCGCATCTGATCGTCCTGCTTGGCGATTTCGCCGCGAGCCTGCGCTACCTCCATTACAGCCCGCTTGCCCCTGAGGACTGGGCCCGGCCGCTGTCGCGGCTGAGCGCCCCGCTCGGCGTGCATGCGGTGCTTGGCAATCACGACTGGTGGACAGACGTCCACGCGATCCGCACGGGCCTGAAACGGGCGCGCATCGAGACCTACGAAAACGACGCGACGCTTTTACGCCACGGCCGCGCACGGTTCTGGCTTGCCGGCCTCGGTGACCAGCTTGCCTATCGCAACGCCCGCGGCGCCTATCGCGGCGTCCACGACCTGCGCGGCACCATGCAGCAGACGCTGGACGGACGGCCCGTTCTGATGATGGCGCATGAGCCGGACATCTTCGTGAAGATGCCGCCGCGCGTCGCGCTGACCATGGCCGGCCACACCCATGGCGGCCAGATCCGGCTGCCCGGCATCGGCCGGCCGGTGATCCCGTCGAAATACGGCGACCGCTATGCCTATGGCCATATCGTCGAGAACCGGCGGCACCTCGTCGTGTCGGCCGGGCTTGGCTGTTCCGGCCTGCCGATCCGCTTCGGCGTGCCGCCGGAGGTCACCATGGTGACGCTGCGGTCGGCCGAGGCCTGACGAGCAGGCGAGCCTGCCCCAGACCACTACTGTCCGGTTTACATCCGACGACTTCGCCTAACTGATTGCTTGACATGGTTTTTCGAGCAATCGACGGCTGAGAGACACGTGACGTCCCACCCTCAGGCGTCATCATCCGCGGAGGCGGATGATCCAGTACTCCGTGTGCTGGCATCTGGAGAACGGCCGAAAACCTGAGCAAACGCATGGGGTTACCGGATCCCCGCCTGCGCGGGGATGACGCCTGAGGGGGTGGCCAGGCTGAAGATAAAAAGCCCCGTCTCCACTGAACCGGACAGGAGTGGCCACAGACCGGCTTTCCAACATGAACGGCGCTTGAACGGGCGGTTCCGCAACCGTTCAAGCAGCCCGTGCTTTCCTGACGTCCACCGTGATCCACGAGGCGACAGGAGACAGACATGGCCAGGCCCTGCATCAGCCGTCCGGCAAACCCGCCCCTGACCCGCGCCTATGGCACGATCGGCATCGTCGCCGTCGCCGCCGCGCTGCTGTTCGCCGGGACGCGCTGACCCTTCATCGACGCTTCCGCAGTTTCCTCCCCCCGCAAACTGCCCCGCCCTTTGCGGCGGGGCTTTTTTTTGCCGTTGCGGCAACCGGCTCCCGCCCAGGTGGCCATGGTGGGTGGCCATGGCGGCCTGAAATTGTGAAGTATTTAACAAAGCTTTAACTTTAAGCAGGCGTAACTATGTGACAAATTGGTGTCAGTGCGGTCAGTTGTATCGAAATCGCAACACACTGCGGATACTGACTACCAGCTATGCACCTGCGTGTTGCGATCGCCGCATAGAGGCCACAGTCTGGCAGGATATGCCGCGCGCTTGTTCAACGCGGTGCTTAGAGAGTGACCAAAATGCCTACGAGTTCATCATCGGCGACGAACCAGGGGACCCAGTCCACGACCGAAACCAGCTGGTCGCGGATCGGGATCAATGCCGTCGCCGCCGCCCATGTCTGCAAGGGCCAGTCGCCCGGCAAGACGGCGAACGGAACCGACAGCGCGTCCCGGCAGTGCCGGTTTCCGTATGTCGAGACGGATTTCGCAACCGACTGAGGTTGCGTCAATCGATCGGCGCAGCGGCTGACCGCAAGCGGTCAGCCGTTCAGGTCGGCAACGGCCACGGATATCCGCTTGCCGCCGGCCAGGCCGGCGGAAACGGACCGGCCGTTTCCGGACAGGTTACCCGTCACGGGTGCGGGCAGCGCGACCCGGCCGAGGACGCGGGCGCGTCCGCCGGCGAGGCTGACCGCCACGAGTTGCATGCGGTCGGCGCTCGGCAGCACCAGATCCCTGATCCCGTTACCGTCGACATCGACGATCGCCGACAGGCCGAGCGCGCGCGAGCCGATGACGTGGTTGGAAAAGCCGTTCAGCGCCGCAAGCCGTGACAGCCTGTTGCCGGCAAGCCGCCAGAATTCCAGCCGGCCACCGATATGCGGCGTCTTGACGATGGCGACTTCAAGCTGTCCGTCACCGTTGAAGTCGGCGATGCCGGCGGGATTGAGCCAGCGCGCCGGGCGGCCGATCGGCGCGGTCTCGGCGATCCGCACCAGTTCACCGCCACGCACGCCATAGACCACCAGCGCCGCGCCGCGGCTCAGATAGGCCTTGACGGCGATCACCTCGGCCCCGCCGTCGCCATTCAGATCGGCGAGCCTCGGCGTTATGTCCTCGAAGACCGCGCTGTCGGGCAGCATCAGGACATGCTGCTTTCCCGAGGCATCGCGCGCGGCGAGGCCACCCGCCTCGACCGCATCGCCGAGCACGGCATGGGCATAGCGCGTGGTCGGCGCGACGTAGTAGGCCTGCACGATGCCGCTGCCGCCGGCGCGTGCGGTGCCGCCGTCGGGCAGGCGTTTTGCGGTCTGCGCGAAGGCCGGCGCGATGCCCCAAAGGCAGACTGCGATCAGCATTCCGTAGAACAGCCAGTTGGCGACGCGTTTCATGATCCCGATTTCCGTCCCGCCCGGTCGGTCGACCGGTTTCCGTCCTGCCCGATAGCGCGGCCTGCCGCTCACTGACCAGTCACGATCGCGCCAGTGCGGAGGGTCGAACGCCCAAGCGGGCTCGATGCCCGCCGGAACTGCCCTGCGCCCCCTGCGCCCTACACGTGCTGACCACCATTGATATGGATCTCCGCCCCGTTCACATAGGACGAGGTCTCCGTGCACAGCACATAGATGATCTTGGCGACCTCCTCGGGCGTGCCGAGCCGGCGCATCGGGATCTGCTCGACCAGCTTCTCGGTGCCCGGCGACAGGATGGCGGTGTCGATCTCGCCAGGCGCGATCGCGTTCACCCGGATTCCCAACGGGCCGAAATCATGGGCCATCTCGCGGGTCAGGCCGGCAAGGGCGGACTTCGAGGTGCCGTAGGCGGCGCCGGCGAAGGGATGGACCCGGCTGCCGGCGATCGAGGTGACGTTGAGCACGGCGCCCTTCGCCGCCGCCAGTTCGTCGACCAGCCCGCGCGCCAGCATGATCGGGGCGAAGAAATTGACGTTGAAGACCGTCTTCCAGTCCTCGATCGTCGTGTCGATGGAGCCCATGCGGGCGCCGCCCGGCAGCTTGGGCGAGATCGCCGCGTTGTTGACCAGCGCGTTGAGCCGCGAGCCGTCGGCCTTGAGCCGCTCCTTCATCTCCGCGACCGCCTCGGCGGTGTTGACGGGATCGGCGAGGTCGACCTGGATATGGTCCTCCGGCCCCGCCTCCCACGGACAGTCTTCGGGGAAGGGATGGCGCGAACAGGTGATCACCCGCCAGCCGGCGCTGGAAAAGCGCTTGACCGTGGCGTGGCCGATGCCGCGGCTCGCGCCGGTCAGGATCAGCGTCTTTCTCGTATCGTTGGGCAGCGACACCGGTCGGCTCCTTGCAGCGTTAAGGGGATTGAGGTCCCCGGAATAGAGGTCCGGGCGTCAGGGATAGAGACGCTCGGTCGTCCAGCCGCCCTCCGGCGCGGCGCGGCGAAAGACCAGCCGGTCGTGCAGGCGGAAGGTGCCGTCGCGCCAGAATTCGATCTCGACCGGTTTCAGCCGGAAGCCCGACCAGTAGTCCGGGCGCGGCACGGCGCCGACGGCGTATTTGGCGGTTAAGCGGGCGACCGCCTTCTCCAGCGCCAGCCGGCTCTCCAGCGGCCGCGACTGCTGCGAGGCCCAGGCGCCGATGCGGCTGCCGCGCGGGCGGGAGGAGAAATAGGCGTCCGCCTCGGCGTCGGAGACGATCTCGACGGGACCGCGCACCCGGACCTGGCGGCGCAGGCTCTTCCAGTGAAAGCACATCGCCGCCTTGCGGCTTGCCAGGATCTCGCCGCCCTTGGCGCTTTCGAAATTGGTGTAGAAGACAAAGCCGCGCTCGTCGACGCCGCGCATCAGCACCATGCGGCAATTCGGCAGGCCGTCGGCATCGACACTCGCCAGCGCCACGGCGGCCGGATCGTTGATCTCGCTCTTCTCCGCCTCGGCCATCCAGTCGCCGAACAGCCGAAACGGTTCGCCGGCCTCGTGTTCATCACCGGAAATTAACGCTTCCACGGTTTGATCCATTTCAGGTCAATCCTCCTTCGGCGGGTTGCGGCGCCCCAGACCGGCAGCCGTCCGGCCGCATCTCCACCTGCGTTCGGCCTTCCGCCCGCAGTCAGTCCTGGTTGGTAATCGGTCTCAAGCGCGATGTCGTTGCAAGTCATATATCGGAGCACCGGCCGCTTGGTAAGGGCGACCTGCCGACATGCGCCCGGCCTGCGCCTGTTTTCGATCGGCCTGATGGCGATACAGGCTGCGGCCTGTTCCGTTCCGGTGACGATCCCGCTCGGGCCGATGGCCGCGGCGGACGAGGACGGCATCATCACCGGCTCGATCTCGCAGCCGGCGGACGATATCGAGGAAACCGGCATTTCGGAGCGCATCGGCGCCAAGGCCTGGGCGGCGCTGAAGCATGCCGTTGCGTCCGCGGCCGAGACGGGCGAGGACGGCCAGACCTTTTCCTGGAAGAGCGGCGATGCCGCCGTCGAGGGCACGGTCACCGCGATAAACGCCTTTTTCGACGAAAACGGCGTCGTCTGCCGCGACCTCGCCATCACCGCGACCGCCTACCAGCGCTCCGAACGCTTCGCCGCGGAAGCCTGCCGCAGCGATGACGGCGGCTGGCGGGTGCGTCCGGCCGATCCCGGCCGGTAGGCTTACGCGGATCGCGGGGTACCCGCCCCGGGGGGCTCGTCAGGCCTTGCGAATTTGCGTAAGATTCCCCACATGCAATGGGAATTTTTTCTTCTCATCCGATAGGGTCCGGGCCGGGTTCGCCGAAAGCAGGCTGGCCGGGCCGGGCCCTCATCCAATCCGGTAACCGTTGATGGCGCGTGATCCTTATGACGTTCTTGGCGTGTCCCGCTCCGCAAGCGAGAGCGAGATCAAGAAGGCGTATCGCAAGCTCGCCAAGGCCTATCATCCCGATACGAATGCCGACGACCCCAAGGCCAAGGAGCGCTTTGCCGAGGCGACGTCGGCCTATGACCTGTTGAACGACACCGAAAAGCGCGCTCAGTACGATCGCGGCGAGATCGACGCGGACGGCAATCCGAAATTCGCCGGCTTCGAGGGATTTGGCGCAGGCGCCACCCGCGAGGGGCCCGGCGGCATGCGCTGGACCTACACAAGCACCGGTCCCGGTGGTGCGGGCCCGGGGGCAGGTCCGGGGGGCGGGCCGGGCGCCGGCATCGATCCCGACGACCTGCTCAACGAGATCTTCGGCATGGGCGGCGGCGGACGCGGCGGCTTTTCCGGCGTCGGCGGCGGCCGCCGCTCCTGGGGGAGCGCGGGAATGGGCGGCACCGGCACGCAGGGCGCGGTGCGCGGCAATGACGTGACCTTGAGTGTCACGGTGGAACTCGCCGAAGCCGCCAAGGGCACGACGCGGCGCGTCACGCTGCCCAACGGCAAGGACCTCGACGTCAAGATCCCCGCCGGCATCGAGGACGGCAAGCAGATCCGCCTGCGCGGCCAGGGCATGCCGGGCCATTTCGGCGGCCCGGACGGCGATGCGCTGGTCACGGTGACGGTGAAACCCGATCCGCTGTTCAGGGTCGACGGCCACGACCTGCGCGAGGACCTGCCCGTGTCGCTCTACGAGGCGGTGCTGGGCGCGACCGTGCGGGTGCCGACGCTGGAAGGGCAGGTGGAGATGAAGATCCCGGCCAATTCCTCCAGCGGACGGGTGTTCCGCCTGAAGGGCAAGGGGCTGCCCAAGCCGAAGGGCGGCCATGGCGACCTCTATGTCTCGCTCCGGATCATGCTGCCGGAGACGCCCGAGCCGGAGCTTGAGGACCTGATGCGCGACTGGAAGGACAGCAAGCCCTACGACCCGCGGCCTTAGTGGCCCCGCTCCAGAGGCATGTCCCGCCCGGCACTATGCCGCAGCCGGGCGGCTCGGCGGGGCGGCGCTGGCATCCTATATTGAAGTGGTGTAACGCTTGGACTTAAACGTCGGGCCTCCTGCCGCGCGCAGGCCGGACGTGACGACAAGAACCGGTAGCAACGCACCATGACGTCCCCGAAAACGCCGCTTCTCGATACCATCAAGACGCCGGAAGACCTGCGCACGCTTGGCGATGGCGACCTGAAACAGGTCGCCGACGAGTTGCGCGCCGAGACGATCGACGCGGTTTCGGTAACCGGCGGCCATCTCGGCGCGGGGCTCGGCGTGGTCGAACTGACCGTGGCGCTGCATCACGTCTTCGACACGCCGCGGGACCGGATCATCTGGGATGTCGGCCACCAGGCCTATCCGCACAAGATCCTGACCGGCCGGCGCGACCGGATCCGCACCCTGCGCAAAGGCGGGGGCCTTTCGGGCTTCACCAAACGCGCCGAGAGCGCGTACGACCCGTTCGGCACGGCGCATTCCTCGACCTCGATTTCCTCGGGCCTCGGCATGGCGGTGGCGCGCGACCTTGAGGGCGGCGACAACAACGTCATCGCGGTGATCGGCGACGGCGCGATGTCGGCGGGCATGGCCTATGAGGCGATGAACAATGCCGGCGCCATGGACAAGCGGCTGATCGTCA
This sequence comes from Tepidamorphus sp., assembly GCA_028280885.1. Lineage (GTDB taxonomy): Bacteria > Pseudomonadota > Alphaproteobacteria > Rhizobiales > Tepidamorphaceae > Microbaculum. Next base: position 3,732 of record JANQKY010000108.1, on the reverse strand, counting down.
TCCTGAACGACAACGACATGTCGATCGCCCCGCCGGTCGGCGCGATGAGCGCCTATCTCGCCCGCTCGATCTCAAGCCACAGCTACATGACCATCCGCCGGCGCGGCAAGCAGCTTACCGCGCAACTGCCCAAGCCGGTCGACCGGATGATCACCCGCGGCGTGGAACACATGCGCGGCTATTTCACCGGCGGCACGCTGTTTGAGGAACTGGGCTTCTACTATGTCGGCCCGATCGACGGGCACAATTTCGACCACCTGCTGCCCGTGCTACGCAACGTGCGCGACGTCGAGGAAGGCCCGATCCTGGTGCATGTGGTCACCCAGAAGGGCAAGGGCTACGAGCCGGCCGAGCAGTCGGACGACAAGTATCACGGCGTCTCCAAGTTCGACGTGATCACCGGCAAACAGGCCAAGGGCGCGCCGAACGCGCCGAGCTACACCAGGGTCTTTGCCCAGAGCCTCGTTCAGGAGGCCGAGGACGACGACAAGATCGTCGCGATCACCGCCGCGATGCCGTCCGGCACCGGCCTCGACATCTTCGGCAAGGCCTTTCCCGACCGCACCTTCGATGTCGGCATCGCCGAGCAGCATGCGGTGACGTTCGCAGCTGGCCTTGCAACCGAGGGCTACAAGCCCTTCGCGGCGATCTATTCGACCTTCCTGCAGCGCGGCTATGACCAGGTCGTCCATGACGTGGCGATCCAGTCGCTTCCCGTGCGGTTTGCGATCGACCGGGCCGGCCTCGTCGGCGCCGACGGGCCGACCCATGCCGGCGCCTTTGATCTGGCCTATCTCGGCTGCCTGCCCGGTTTCGTGCTGATGGCCGCCGCCGACGAGGCGGAGCTGAAGCACATGGTCGCGACCGCCGCGGCGATCGACGACCGGCCTTCGGCCGTCCGCTATCCGCGCGGCGAAGGGGTCGGCGTGGAGATGCCCGAGCGCGGCGCGGTGCTCGAAATCGGCAAGGGCCGCATCGTCCGCGAGGGCGGCAAGGTGGCGCTGTTGTCGCTCGGCGGCAGGCTTTGCGAAGCGCTGAAGGCGGCGGAAGATCTCGCCGCCCTCGGCCTGCCGGCGACCGTCGCCGATGCGCGGTTCGCCAAACCGATCGACCACGCGCTGATCCGGCAGCTTGCCCATCATCACGAGGTGCTGGTGACCATCGAGGAGGGTTCGATCGGCGGCTTCGGCTCGCAGGTGCTGCACTTCCTGGCCGACGATGGCACGCTCGACAGCGGCCTGAAAGTGCGCTGCATGACCCTGCCCGATGCCTTCATCGATCAGGACAGTCCGGCGGCGATGTATGCCAGGGCAGGCCTGGATGCCGCCGGCATCGTCGCGAAGGTGATGGAAGCGTTGGGGCGGGATGCGGCGGCAGAGACGACGCAGCTGGCATAGGTATACGGCCCGTTTTGGATCAAAGCGCTCGGCGCTGCATAGACGAGCGGATGATTTTTATCGCCGCGGCGAAAGTCTTGAACGAGCCCATACCTACCACCGCCGCGATGTGTCGTGTATACGGCAACTGGACTTCATTTTCATCGTCAGAGTGGACGACCATGAACGCCCAGAGTGCGACAGAGTTTTATGTAAGTCACGGTGAGTGGAGCGATCCACGAGCACTCAAGTGGGCTTTCGACGAAATTGACGCGCAGCCAACAGCCATCGCTTCTACTGTGCAAGGTTTGCTCTTGCATGATTACTTTGGTGCCCATCTGTATGCGGAGCGGCCAGATGAATTCGACACAGCGTCCCGCGCGACTCTGCCAATAGTAGAGCGTTTGCCCACCCTACACGACTTCGGAACTGTCCGTCTCTCCGAGACACGTGGAACAAAAAACCGGAGGGTTGGCACGTGCCGTGACTTCGCTCTACTCAGCTGCTCAATTATGAGACATCATAGCGTGCCTGCCAGGGTGAGATGCGGTTTTGCTCGATACTTTCATCCACCTACCTACGAAGATCATTGGATTTGCGAGTTTTGGGACACAGAAACAAGTTCTTGGAAAATGGTCGATGCGCAACTTGACCATGCTCACGTTGAACATCTGTCGATTGCTTTCGATACGGCGAACATGCCTAGAGATGAGTTCCTGTTTCCTTGGGAAGTTTGGGAAGCGTACCGAAACGACCTGGAGCAGCTAAATGCTTTTGGCCATGGTGACGCGACCGGGTTCTGGTTTGTAAGGGTCAATCTAGCACGTGATTTCTTAGCTTTGACGAAAGACGAGGTGTCGAGCTGGGACACGTGGCGTGACCAAGTCGAAGACGACAAGCTGATGACTGAGAGAGCCTTGTCAGAGTGCGATGAACTTGCCCAAGCAGCAAGACACTTCGATACAGGTGATCAGATTGATCCCGCTTCATACAACGACTTGGCCAAGCGCATCAGGAAGCCGCATTGGCAGGTGTAGGCAACGTCGGCTTTGTCCGCAATCCAGACGTCCCCGCTATCCGTAGCGTCAACACCCCTGACGTCCATCGCGCTCAATCCAGCCCTAAACCACCCCTTTCTCCACCGCACACCTTCACCCACCCCCGGCTCATCCCCTATATGAAGCCTCGGCCAACCGCTTCACCCCGGTTCGCCTCCATGCTGACATCCCCAATTCCGGAGCCCTGCCCCGACCATGCGCGCGCGCCTGAAGGCCCTGACCAGTTCCCGCCAATGGGAAATGACGATCATGAGCCTGATCGTCCTGAACGCTATCTCACTCGGCCTGGAGACGAGCCCCGCCGCGATGGCGGCGGCGGGACCGCTGCTGACCGGCTTCGACCGGTTCGTCCTGGTCGTCTTCACCATCGAGATCGCCTGCCGGATCTATGCCAACCGGCTGGCCTTCTTCCGCGATCCCTGGAGCCTGTTCGACTTTATCATCGTCGCCATCGCGCTGATGCCGGCAAGCGGCGCCTTTACCGTACTGCGCTCGCTCAGGATCCTGCGGGTGCTGCGCCTCATTTCCGTCATTCCCTCGCTCCGGCGGGTGATCGGCGGGCTGGTCGCCGCCCTGCCCGGCATGGGCTCGATCGTCGTGCTGATGGCGCTGGTGTTCTACGTCTTCGCGGTGATGGCGACCAAGCTCTACGGCGCGGCGTTCCCCGACTGGTTCGGCAATATCGGCAAGTCGACCTATTCGCTGTTCCAGATCATGACGCTGGAAAGCTGGTCGATGGGCATCGTGCGGCCGGTCATGGAGGTCTATCCGATGGCCTGGCTGTTCTTCGTGCCGTTCATCCTGTGCACGGCCTTCACCGTGCTCAACCTGTTCATCGGTATCATCGTTTCCGCCATGCAGGAGGAGCACGACCAGCTCGCCGAGGCCGATCGCAAGGCGATCCACACCGAGGCCGAAACGATCCTCGAGGAGGTACGGTCGCTGCGCGCCGAGGTGGTGGCGCTGAAACAGGAGATCAAGGCGCGGTCGTGAGCCCGCGGGGCCGGGGAACGGGCTTCGAGGATGGTGACTGACAGCAGGCGCCGACTGGCCCTCACCCGGCCCTTCGGGCCGCCCTCTCCCGCCAAGGGGGAGAGGGTAAGAGACCCACTGGCACGTCCCTTCCCCAATTGCCGCAAGCGAGCCGGGTGAGGGGGCGTCTATACCGCCGCCCCGTCGTCACTGCCGGCACCGCCCCGCTAGAGCGGCATGCATTCAGCTGGAATCGCAGCGCCGCTCTATCTCTTTGTTCACGCATCGGATTGTTCCGAAAACCGGTTCCCACTTTTCGGTCCGAT
>JANQKY010000074.1 GCA_028280885.1 Tepidamorphus sp. | reverse complement strand
CATCAGCAGGGCGGCGTCGACGGCCTCGCGCACGCTCCCGGTCGTCTCCGGGGTGACGTCGGCACGCGCCTCCCAGGCGGATTCGATGATCTTTTCAAGTGCGGCGCTGTCCACGGTCCTGATCTCCCCACGCATTACCGGCCGACGCGTTGTGTCCGGCCAATGTCCCTGTCCGAAGTCCTGTCGATAGTCTCTTTGAATCGGGGCGACGTAGCCGCCGCCACGGCATCTGTCAATCGTCCCGGCGCGACGGCGCCTGCTGATCCTCGGCGATGGTCGCCAGGAAATCGGCGAGATCGTCGGTGACATGGTCGATCGTTTCCGGCTCCTCGACATCGGTTTCCCAGCGCTGCCGGAAATCGACGGTCTCGTCCGACACCTCCTGGCGCGCAACGACCAGCACGGTCTGCATGCCCAGTGCCTTCGGCACGGTCAGATTGCGCGGCAGATCCTCGAACATCGCGGCGCGGGCGGGATCGATGCCATGCCGGGCGACGAAGCGGTCATAGGGCGGCCGGGCCGGCTTCGGCTCGAAATCGGCCGCGATAATGTCGAACAGGTCCTCGAAATGTCCCTCGATGCCGAGCTTGCCGATGATCTTCTCGGCATGGGCCCGCGATCCGTTGGTGAGCACGAACTTGCGGCCCTCCAGCAGGCTGAGCGCGCTGCCGAGCGCCGGATCGGGCTCGATCGGCGAGTGATCGATATCGTGGACGAAGGCCAGGAAATCGTGCGGATCGATGCCGTGCACCGTCATCAGGCCGCGCAGGGTCGTGCCGTAGTCGCGATAATAGTCCTTCTGAAGGCGCTTGGCGGCGGCGACATCGATGCCGAGCAGATCGGCAATGAACGCGCCCATGCGCGCGTCGACCTGGGCGAACAGGTTGGAGTGCGGCGGATAGAGCGTGTTGTCGAGATCGAAGATCCAGGTGTCGATGCCACCAAAGGCACGCGCGGATACGGTGGAGGGGCGGTGTTTCATGAGATCGGGCGCTCCGGGACGGCTTCTGCGGTGATGTTGCGACCGGCCGCCATTTCGAGATCGCCTCCGGCGCTATCGAAGCCGCCCTGCGGGCGGCACCCCTCACCCCGACCCTCTCCCGCAAGGGGAGAGGGGGCGACAGCGGTGCGACATGCGGTTGAATTGATGCGCCTTGCTGTTTGCAAGGCGTTAGGGCCACCCGGAACGGCGGTAACTCTCCCTCCCCCCTTGTGGGGGAGGGTCGGGGTGGGGGAACCCCGGCACGGCCTGTGCGAGCACTCGAAATGTATTCGCGTTTCGTCCGCTTTCGCGGGCCGAGCCTCACCCCTCATGGCGTGATCAGCGTCCCGGCGCCATGTTCGGTGAACAGCTCCAGCAACACCGCGTGCGGCACCTTGCCGTTGAGGATGACGACCCCCTCGACGCCCTTCTCGACCGCCTCGATACAGGTCTCGACCTTCGGGATCATGCCACCGGAAATCGTTCCGTCCGCGATCAGCGCGCGCGCCTCGGCGACCGTCAGATGCTCGATCAGGGCGCCGCCGGGATCGAGAACGCCGTCGACATCGGTGAGGAACAGGAGCCGCTTGGCGCTGAGCGCGCCGGCAACAGCGCCGGCGAAGGAATCGGCGTTGACGTTGTAGGTCTCGCCATCGGCGCCGGGCGACACCGGGGCGACGACCGGGATCAGGTTCTCCTTCGCCACCATGCTGAGGACAGCGGGATTGACCATGTCCGGCTCGCCGACGAAGCCGAGATCGACGACCTTCTCGATGTTGGAATCCGGATCGACGACCGTTCGGGTCACCCGCCGCACGGTCATCAGGTTGCCGTCCTTGCCGCACAGGCCGATCGCCTTGCCGCCCGCGGAATTGATCGCCTGGACGATTTCCTTGTTGATGCGGCCGGCCAGCACCATCTCGACCACCTCGACCATCGCCCGGTCGGTGATGCGCAGCCCCTCGCGGAACTCCGACTTGATCCCCAGCTTGTCGAGCATCGCACCGATCTGCGGGCCGCCGCCATGCACGACGATCGGCTGCAGGCCCGAGGTGTTGAGCAGGGTGATGTCCTTGGCGAAGGCGCGGGCCAGCGCCGGATCGCCCATGGCATGGCCGCCATATTTGATGACCACCGTTTTCCGCTGGTAGCGCAACATGAAGGGCAGCGCCTCGGCGAGGATTTCGGCCTGGGTCTGGGGGGAGGTCGTCTCTGACATGGCGTGTCTGTCGCTGTTCTCGTGGCCTGGGTCATAGCCGAGGGCGGGCACCGGCTCAAGGCGCACGGTCGGCATGAGCCGGATGCGCCACAACCGAGCCGGCATAAAGTCTTCGTTTACCCTGTTCTGACAATCCTGAGTTTGGAAGACCGTTTTTCCTGCACGCCGTTCGCGAACAACGCGCCGTTCGCGCGACCGCACCGGACCCTTTAATTGGCAACAAGAGCTATGAAAACAAACTTGTTTCTTGCAACGCTCGTTCTGGCATCGGCCATTCCCGGCATGGGCGGTACCAGCCTGCGATCGACTGGCGCAGCCCTTGCCGATGCCCTGTGCCGGCCCAACGAGACCGACTTCCTGGCGCAGGACAAGGGCCGTGCCGTGCGCAAGCGCACCTTCGCCGACGTCAGGGACCTGTCGATCAAGTTCAAACAGCGCGAGACGAATTGCGTGCTGGTCAGGATTTCGCTGAAGCCGACCCAGTCGATCGCATATCGCGTCGTCCTGCACAAGCGCGGCGAGACCGACAGCCATGCCGACCCGATGCCGCATCAGGCCATCGCGCTGGTGCCGGAGGGATCGAGCGCCAATTTCGTCTTCCCGGCCATCGAACCCGGCGCCTACCGGCTGACGGTGCAGGCGCGCAACAAATCAAAGCAAAAGGCGCGGATCCGCGACAGCATCATCATCGTCGACTATGCCGGCGTCGACCGGACGCCGGTCAGCGGGGCGGGCGAGTGAACCGGTCGGGGGCGATCAGACCAGATCGGCGATCGCCGCGCGCAGCTCCGCGATCCCCGTTCCCTTTTCGCTCGAGGTGACGAGGATCAACGGATGGGAGGCCGGGCGCCGGGCAAGCGCGCCTCGAACCGTTTCCATAACCTCTGTAAGCGCCGTCGCGCCGACCTTGTCGGCCTTTGTCAGCACCACCTGATAGGAGACGGCGGCCTGGTCGAGCAGGTCGAGAAGCGGTTCGTCGGCCTTTTTCAGGCCATGCCGGGAATCGATCAGCAGGAAGACGCGGCGCAGCGTCGGGCGGCCCTGCAGATATTGCTTGATCAGCCGCGTCCAGGCCTCGACCTTCGCCTTCGGCGCCGCCGCATAGCCGTAGCCGGGCATGTCGACCAGCCTGAGCGGCGTATCGGCCGTCTCGAAAATGTTCAGTTCCTGCGTCCGCCCCGGCGTGTTGGAGGTCCGGGCGAGACCCTTCTGGCCGGTCAGCGCGTTCAACAGGCTGGACTTGCCGACATTGGAACGGCCGGCAAAGGCGATCTCGGTGCGGTCGGCCGGCGGCAGGCCGTCGAGGCGGACGACGCCGAGCCGGAAGGTCCAAGGACGAGCGAACAATAGGCGCCCGGCTTCTACGATCCGGGCGCGGCTGTCCTCATCGGACCGGTCGGGGCCATCCTCGGGCGTCACGGCAGGCTCCGGCCCGGCGGCTACTCGCCGGCTTCCGAGCCGGCGGGCTTGCCGGTCTTCGCCGTCTTCGCGGCCTTGGAACGCCGCCGTTTCTTCTGTCCCTTTGACGGCTGGTTCCCGGATGCTTGGCCTCCCGAGGCCTGAGCGGGCTTCTCGCCGTTCGCCTTGGCCTCGGCGGTCTCGGTATCCGCGGCGTCGGCCTTGTCGGAGTCCGCTTCGGAATCGTCCGCGGCTTCGCCTTTCTTGGCCGCCTTGCGCTTTTCGGCGTCGGCCTTGGTCTTGGCGGCTTCCTTCTCGGCCAGCTCCTCGCGCTTCTTCTTGGAGAAGGTCGCCTGGATGTTGCCGAAAATGTCCACCCTGACGCCCTGGCGGCGCATGATCGTGTATTGCTGCAGGATCGACAGGAAGTTGTTCCACGACCAGTAGATCACCAGGCCGGCCGGGAACGAGGCCAGCATGAAGGTGAACACCACCGGCATCCAGTTGAAGATCATCGCCTGGGTGGGATCGGGCGGCGGCGGGTTGAGCCGCATCTGGATCCACATCGTGATGCCCATGATCAGCGGCCAGGCGCCGAGCATCAGGAATTGCGGCGGATCGTAGGGAATGAGCCCGAACAGGTTGAAGATGGTCGTGGGATCCGGCGCCGACAGATCCTGGATCCAGCCGAAGAACGGCGCGTGGCGCATCTCGATGGTGACGAACAGCACCTTGTAGAGCGCGAAGAAGACCGGGATCTGCAACAGGATGGGCAGGCAGCCCGACAGCGGATTGATCTTCTCCTTCTTGTAGAGTTCCATCATCGCCTGCTGCTGCTTCACGCGGTCGTCCTTGTAGCGTTCGCGCAGCTCCATCATCTCCGGCTGAACCAGCTTCATGCGGCTCATCGAGACATAGGACTTGTTGGCGAGCGGGAAGAACACCAGCTTGATCAGCACGGTGACGATCAGGATGGCGACGCCGAAATTGCCGACCAGCTTGAAGAAGAAGTCGATGGCGAAGAACAGCGGCTTGGTGAGGAAATAGAACCAGCCCCAGTCGATCAGCAGCTCGAATTTCTGGATGCCGTAGGTCGTCTCGTAGCCGTCGATGACGTCGACTTCCTTGGCGCCGGCGAAGACCCGGCCGGTCACCTCGGCGGTGGCGCCGGGCGCGATGTCGACGGCACCGAGCAGATAGTCGGCCTGATAGGTCGGCTTGCCGTTCGCCACCCCTTCGATGAACCGGCCTTCGTAGGGCATCTGCTGGTCGGGCACGAGCACGGTCGCCCAGTATTTGTCGGTGATGCCGACCCAGCCGCCGGTGGTATTCTGGTATTTCTGCGGGCCGTCCTCCAGGTCGCCATAATCGATCTGGACGAGCCCCTCCTCGCCGAGCACGCCGATCATGCCTTCGTGCAGGATGAAGAAGCCGACCGTATCGGGCTCGCCGTGGCGGGAGACGAGGCTGTAGGGCAGGAGCCGGGCGGCGCTGTCGCCGGTGTTCCGGACGGAATCGACGACGGTGAACATGTAGTGGTCGTCGATCGAAATGGTCCGCGAGAAGATGAGGCCCTCGCCGTTGTCCCAGGTCAGCGTGACCGGACTGTCCTCGGTCAGCGTCGCGCCGGCCGGCGCCGACCAGACCGTGTCGCGGCTCGGCAGCGCGACCTTGTCGCCGCCCTGCACCCAGCCGAACTCGACATAGTAGGGATCCGGGCTGCCCGACGGCGACAGCAGCACGATCTTCGGGCTCGTGGGGTCGACGGTCTCGTGATAGTCGTTCAGGACGACGTCGTCGATGCGGCCGCCCTTCAGCGCGATCGATCCGCTCAGCGCCGGCGTTTCCAGCGGCACGCGCGGGCTCAAGGCAAGCGCCGCCTCGCGGTTCTCGGCGACGGTCGCCTCGCCGCCCGGCGCGGAAATCGAACCCGACGGGCTGGTGGCCGACGATCCGGACGCGCTTGGGACATTGGAACCGGGCGCGCCGGGAACGTTGCTGCCGGCCTCCGACGGCGCCGACTGGCCCCCCGGCTGGTTCGATGCCTGGCTTTGCTGCAATTCGAGCCGCTGGGCCTCGCGGGCCTGCTGCTCTTCCATCTGGGGGATGGCATAGAAGTACTGCCAGGCGATCAGAATGATCAGCGAAAGCCCGATCGCCAGGATGTAGTTCTTGTTGTCCCCACCTAACATCGATTGAAACCCTTGCTGTGGTCCTGTTGCCGGCCTGCGTGAACCCGTCGAAACGCCGACTGAAGATCCTTGACGATCGCGGAAAAGGACGCCGCCAGCGCCCCGCGCCGGCCGATCACGACATAGTCGTAGCCCGGCCGCACGAGCGGCGGGGCATGAAGGCGCACGGCTTCGCGCAGCCGCCTGCGGACGCGGTTGCGCTCAACCGCATTGCCGACCTTGCGGCTGACCGTGAAGCCGAGCCGGGTCGCGGCCGGCCCGTCGCGATCCTGTGCGGGATCGCCAGCCTGGCCGATGGTCGCGCCGGCACGATGGTTCGCCTGCAGCACCAGCGAGCGCGTCGCCGACTTGCGGCCGTTCCTTGCGGCGGCCAGGAAGTCGGACCGATTGCGCAAGCGCTCCAGGGGCAACCGCTCCAGAGACGACCGCCCAAGGGCCGGCCGTTCTTCAGATCGCTGTTCGGGGGACTGCTGTCCACGCCGCGGGCGAAGTCGTTCGATTGCCAAGGCACCCGTTCCGATATGCACTGGCCGACACGCATGGGGCCGATACGCATTGGCCCGATGCTCGCCGGGACCCGATGCTCGCCGGCCTGGACGTTGCGGGCCTGGCAGGCACGGGCCCGAGAGCCGCGGGCCTTGCAAATCTCAGGCGCCGGTCAGGCCGACAGCCGCTTGCGTCCGCGCGCGCGGCGCCGCGCAATCACCTTCTGGCCGCCCTTCGTCGCCATCCGCGCACGGAAGCCGTGGCGCCGCTTGCGCACCAGCTTCGAGGGTTGATACGTCCGTTTCACTGCCGCACTCCAATTATTCGGCTGTTGTCTGAGTTCGCCGCCTGCCGGCAAGCTCCGATCCGCACGCGCTTCGACGGCGGATCATCAGTCGAGCCGCTGATCGTCGGATAATACAGGAACGGCCCGGGCGCGCAGGCGACACCAAGTCGAGCGGGCTTATACGGGAGAGCGTGCGGGCAAGTCAACGAAAAGCGGGCCGCGGGAGAGGCGTCACACTGTCCCGCAACGGCCCCGTCACCGTTTGACCCGCCTCCCCCGGTCGCCCGCAAGGACGGTTCGGCATCGGGCCCCCTTGTCGGCGATCACGCCGGATCACGGTTGCTGCCGCCCCATCACTAAACGGTGAGAGCGGGCACATTTGTCAGAAATAATCGCTACCTTGCTGGACGACGAGCAGATCACAACAATCCGGACGGCACGGTTTGACCGGCGCGGATCAGGCGATACTCTTTAACAAATGCAGCGAAACGGCATGTCCACCACCGAGAACAGCGAAACCGGACTCAAGATCCCGGCCAAACCGGCAACCACCAGCAAGCGCGATCTCGCCTTGCGCCGCTGGCTGCCGCTTGCCGGCCTCGCCATCCTGATGGCGATCGCGATCAGCCAGGGCTGGTACAAATACCTGTCGCTGGAAACGCTGGCGATCAACGAGCAGGCGCTGCATGACTTCGTCACCGAAAACCGGATCGCGGCGCTGGCGCTTTACGGCCTGATCTATATCGTCGCGGTGGCGCTGTCGCTGCCCGGCGGGTTGCTGCTGACGCTGGCCGGCGGCTTCCTGTTCGGCTGGTTTGTCGGCGGATCGGTCGCAGTCATCTCCGCGACCATCGGCGCGACCGCCGTCTTCGTCGTCGCCAAGTCGTCGATCGGCGATGCGCTTGCCGGCCGGGCCGGGCCGCGGCTTGCCGCCTTTCGCGACGGCTTTGCCCGCGACAGCTTCAACTATCTCCTGTTTCTGCGTCTGGTCCCGGTGTTTCCGTTCTGGCTGGTCAATATCGCACCCGCGCTGCTCGGCGTACGGCTGAGGACCTATGTGCTGGGTACCCTTGTGGGCATCATCCCCGGCGGTTTCGCCTTTTCCGTCGTCGGCGCCGGCCTGAATTCGGTCATCGATGCGCAGATGCAGCATTATGACGACTGCGTCGCCGCAGCGATGGCGAGCGGCGAGGCGGTCGAGACCGTCTGCGCCTTCGATTTCGACACCGCCGCGCTGATCACGCCGGGCCTGCTCTGGAGCCTTGCCGCCCTCGGCGTCCTTGCGCTCGTGCCGATTGCCGCTAAGAAGGTGCTCGGGCAGCGTTCCGCGGGGTGAGCCCGGAGTGATCTCGGAGTGAGCCGGGAGTGATCTCGGGGTGAACCCGCCTGCCGGGCCGGTCCGCGGGACACCGGGATTTTCATTTTGCTGGGGTTTTCATTTTAGAGCGAAGGAAAAGCGATGGCCGAGATCCTGAGGCCGGATATCTGTGTCATCGGCGCCGGGTCGGGCGGCCTGTCGGTCGCGGCTGCCGCCGCCGCCTTCGGCGTCTCCGTCGTCCTCATTGAAAAGGGCAAGATGGGCGGCGACTGCCTGAATACCGGCTGTGTCCCCTCCAAGGCGCTGATTGCGGCCGGACGGCGCGCCCAGGCGATGCGCGAAACCGCCGAATTCGGCATCGAGCCCGTAGATCCGACCATCAATTTCGCCAAGGTCAACGCTCATGTGCAGGCGGTGATCGACGGCATCCGGCCGACCGATTCGCCTGAACGCTTCCGCGCGCTCGGCGTCACCGTCATCGAGGAGGAGGCCCGGTTCGTCGATCCCAAGGCGGTTCAGGCCGGCGATACCCGCATCGAGGCGCGGCGCTTCGTCATCGCGACCGGCTCGCGCGCGGCGGTGCCGCCGATCCCCGGCCTCGACACGGTCAAATATCACACCAACGAGACGGTCTTCGAGGTGACCCGCAGGCCGGCCCATCTGATCGTCATCGGCGGCGGCCCGATCGGGCTCGAACTGGCGCAGGCCTTTCGCAGGCTGGGATCGCGGGTCACCGTCGTCGAGGCGGCGGGCGCGCTCGGCCGCGACGATCCGGAGCTTGCCGCCTTCGTCGTCGGCCGGCTCGAACGCGACGGCGTCACGATCCGGACCGGCGCGCGGATCGCCAAGGTCGGCAAATATCGCAACGGCGTCCGCGTCACGCTCGATGGCGGCGGGTCCGGCGACGGGTCTGACGGTGGGGCGGAGACGATCGACGGATCGATGCTGCTGGTGGCGACCGGGCGGGTCCCGGTCACCGACGGACTTGACCTGGAAAAGGCCAATGTCGCCGTCGAACGCCAGGGCATCACGGTCGACAGCCGGCTGCGCACGTCGAACAGGAAGATCTATGCGATCGGCGACGTCGCCGGCGGCCCCCAGTTCACCCATGTCGCCAATTATCACGCCGGCATCGTGGTGCGGAACATCCTGTTCCGGATGGGCGCGAAGGTCCGCTACGACCACATTCCCCATGTCACCTACACCGATCCGGAACTCGCCCAGGTCGGGCTGACCGAGGCCGAGGCGCGTAAAACCCACCGGGCGATCCGCGTGTTGCGCTGGTCCTATGGCGAGAACGACCGGGCCCGGGCGGATCGGTCGACCGAGGGGCTGATCAAGGTGATCGTCACGCCGAAGGGCAAGATCCTCGGCGCCGGCATCGTCGGGGCGGAAGCCGGCGAGATCATCCAGATGTGGGGCCTGGCGATCCTCAACGGCATGAAGGTCCGCGCGATGACCGAGTTCGTATCGCCCTACCCGACCCTGTCGGAAATCGGCAAGCGGGCGGCGATCCAGTTCTACGGGCCCAGTTTGACGAACCCCTGGCTGAAGCGCATCATCGCCTTGCTGCGCCGCCTTGGCTGATGATGCGAGCCCGCCGGGCCGACCCGCCGGCGCGAAGCGATGAAGCAGGGCGGGCGATGACCTTTAGGAGCGTGCGAAGCCGGAATGCGTATCGGCCCGAGTGACGACAACGGCCAGAAGGGCGACGGACCCGCCGAGATAGACGCGGCCCGGCGGCGGCCGACGCCGCGGCGGCGCGGCATGGGGCTGTCCTCGAAGCTCCTGATGCTGACAATCCTGTTCGTGATGATCAGCGAGGTGCTGATCTACGTGCCGTCGATCGCCAATTTTCGCCAGACCTGGCTGAACGACCGGCTGAACTCGGCCCGCACGGCCGCGCTCGTGCTCGAAGCCGCGCCGGACAACATGGTGCCGAAGGAGCTGGAGCTGGAGCTGCTCGGCCAGGTCGGCGCCTATACGGTCGCCCACAAGCGCGGCGCGTCGCGGCGGCTTCTGGCCCTGTCCGACATGCCGCCGGATGTCGACGCGACCTATGATCTGCGCGAGATGAGCGTGATCGGCGAGATCCGCGATTCCTTCGCGGCCCTGGCGGCGGGTGACGGACGCACGATCCGCGTCATCGGCGATGCGCCGACCGGCGGCGAATTCATCGAGCTCGTCATGGACGAGGCGCCGCTGCGCCAGGCGATGATCACCTATTCGATCAATATCCTGACCCTGTCGATCATCATTTCGATGATCACCGCCACGTTCGTCTATCTGTCGCTCAACTGGCTCCTGGTGCGGCCGATGCGGCGGCTGACCGCGAACATGGTCGCCTTCACGGAGAATCCCGAGGATTCCTCCCGGGTGATCGCCGAATCCGGCCGCAGCGACGAGATCGGCATCGCCGAGGGCGAGCTTGCCCATCTCCAGAGGGCGCTGATCGGCACGCTCAACCAGAAGAACCGGCTGGCCGCCCTGGGACTTGCCGTCTCGAAGATCAATCACGACCTGCGCAACATGCTGTCCTCGGCACAGCTGGTGGTCGACCGGGTCGGCGCGGCCGACGATCCGCTGGTCAAGCGGCTCGCGCCGAAGCTGATCCGGACGCTCGACCGCGCGGTCGATTTCTGCACCAACACGCTGAAGTACGGCAGCGCCCAGGAATCGCCGCCGGAGCGCCGCCGCCTCCTGCTGCACGGTCTCGTCGCCGAGGTCGGCGACACGGTCGATCTTGGCCGCGGTATCGCCTTCATAAACGCCGTTCCGCCGGAACTTGAGATCGACGCCGATCCCGATCAGCTGTTCCGGGTGATCGTCAATCTGGTCCGCAACGCGGCCCAGGCGATCGAGGGCCAAGCCTCCGAAAACCAGGCGGTAGAGGGTGCGGGCAAGGTCGATCCGGCGCCGGACATGATCCGCGTCTCCGCCCGGCGCGACGGCAGCGTGGTGATGATCGAGGTCGCCGATACCGGTCCGGGTGTTCCGCAGCGGGCCCGGGAGCGGCTGTTCGAGGCGTTTCAGGGTTCGACCCGCCAGGGTGGCACCGGGCTTGGCCTGGCGATCGCCGCGGAGCTGGTGCGGGCGCATGGCGGCCGGATCCAGCTGGCCGACGGCACGCTGGGTGCGACCTTCTCGATCGAAATCCCCGACAGGGTCGTCAACATCCGCGCGCTTCCCGAGGAGCCGCGCAGCCTGAGCGGATCGTGACGGCCGCGCGGGATCTGGACGCTGGTCGCCGGCTGTTTTTCGGCTGCCGGAGAATTACCAACAGCGATTTACGCGACGATCTTGCATTCCGCCTGCGATGCCATTAGGTATGCCGCTCGCTCGTCCCTGATTGGGGACGAGACACGGCGTGCGTGCCGGGTCCTTTCCCGGACGAACGCACATCCGGGCGCCGGTAGCTCAGCTGGATAGAGCACCAGACTACGAATCTGGGGGTCGGGAGTTCGAATCTTCCCCGGCGCGCCAAAAACCCCAACAAAAACATCATCTTGCGGTAGGGCTTGCCCTCCGAGTCAGCCAGAAACTACTCTTACACATCCCTTACACATTTTGGGAACTGTGTCGGAGCAGTCAGCATGGCCACAACGCAGCACACCA
>JANQKY010000063.1 GCA_028280885.1 Tepidamorphus sp. | reverse complement strand
AGGGAGAACGGTCCCGTCCGTCCGTACCCGGGCCGGTGGCCACCGGCCCGGGTACACCGCTCAATCTCTCACAGAACGGTCAGAACAACATGCAAGGGAGCATGGCATGGCCTCTCATCATGCCAGCTCTCTGATCCCGGATATTCGCTATCGTGAATTACGGGATGATGCGGGGGGGAGGGGGGGCCGTCCCGCTGAACCGGAGGATCAGCCTATCCCGCGATCCGGTCGGCATCCTGACCGCCGCATGACGGCGGATCGACGTCGAGGATGGCTTCGATCTCGTCGCCGCTGACCGGCTTTGCCAGCAGATATCCCTGGATCAGCGCGCAGCCGGCGACATCGAGCGCGGCAAGCTGGGCCTCCGTCTCGACGCCCTCGCCGATCACGTCGACGCCGAGATCCCGGCCAAGCGTAATGACCGTGGTGACGATGGCGCGGGCCTGCGGATTGTGTTCGATGCCGTCGATATAGCTGCGGTCGATCTTGATGAAGCTGACCGGCAGGTCCCGCAACAGGGCGATCGACGTATGGCCGGTTCCGAAATCGTCGATCGCGGTCTGAATGCCCCGTTTTTTAAGCGCCTCGAACCGTTCGCTCAGCCGGATCCGGTCCTGAACGACCACGCCCTCGGTCAGTTCGATGCAGATATGCCCGGCGATTTCCGGATAGCGCTCCAGGATGCGGTCGACATGGTCGAGGAAATCCGGGTCTTCCAGCGTCGGCGGCGACATGTTGACCATCAGCAGCGACACGGCCACGCCGCGCGCCTTCCAGTCCTTGAGCTGGCGCGCCGCCTGCCCCAGAACCCACATGTCGATCGAGGCGATGACGCCGACCCGCTCGGCGATCGGGATGAAATCGCCCGGCGTCATTTGCTGCCCGTTGCGCCTGTTGGTCCAGCGCAGCAGGGCCTCGACGCAGGCGACCTTGCCGGTCTTGCGCGTGAACACCGGCTGATAGACGAGCTCGAACTCGTCATCGGCGACGGCCCGGCCGAGATCCAGCGTCATGATCCGTTCGCGCAGGTCCCGCTCGGCAAGCTCTGAGTCGAAGAAGACATGCCGCTTGCCGCCGGCCTCCTTGCCGACATAGAGCGCGAGATCGGCGTAGCGTTGCGCCAGTTCCGGTGTCTCGGTGTGGAGTGGCATCGCCGCGATGCCGACGCTCATCGAGATCCGCACCGCCCCCTGTTCGAGCAGGAAGGTCTGGGAGGCGGCATTGACGATCGCGGTGGCGAGCATGTCGACCCGCTCCCGCGAGGCTTCGCGCAGCAGCAGGCAGAATTCGTCGCCGCCGAGCCGGAAGAAGCCCGATCCGCGCGGCCGGATGGCGTCGATCCGCTCGAAGAAGGCGCATAGCAGCGAGTCGCCGGTCGCGTGCCCGTACTGGTCGTTGACCGGTTTGAAGCCGTCGAGATCCATCACCAGGATCCAGCAGGGCACCTCGCGCGTCGCCACCTCGGCGAGCGCATCGATACGGTCCTGGAAGGCGGCCCGGTTCTCCGCCCCGGTGAGCAGGTCGTGATGGGCGAGATAGTTGACGCGCTGCTCGGCATCCTTGAGCGCGGTCACGTCGACGAAGGAGACGAGCTTTTCGCCCTGCGTATAGCGGTCGTCGGGCAGGTCGGAAACGAAGACGATGACCTGGCGGATGTCGCCGCCGCTGCGGTTGAGCGTCTTCGTGCCGAGTGTCGCGCCGCCGGCGGCGATCGTCGATATCTCCAGCCCGTCGAGATGGTCGGCGATGAAGCGGGGCGCCCGGACGGCGCGCAGATCGGCCTCCGCCGACAGGCCGAACAGCATCAGCAGCGCCTGATTGACGAACAGGGTCCGGCCATCCCGGTCGAAATGCCAGATCCCCACCGGCGATGTCTCGGCGACGCCCCGGAACCGGGCATATTCGTGGCTCGCCAGTGCCTTGGCCTCGTAGAGTTCGCTGACATCGATCCCGACGGCGACGGTGGCGCCGCACTCGGTCTGCGCCGCCAGCATCCTGAGCCACCGGCCGTTGGGATAGCGCCGGTCCGTGGCGACCTCCGAGGCTTCCTCCAGGCCGCGCAGCCGTTCCCTGAACTCGCGCTCGCGCGCCATATCGTCGAGCGTGGCGGGAAGTGTCGCCCTGACGAGGTCCCGCGCGGTGATCGGCCGGGGCAGCGAGCCGATATCGGTGTCGAGAAAGGCCTCGTAGGCCGCGTTATGGGCGATCAGGTGGCCGTGATTGTCGTAGAGCGCGAAGGTCGACGGGGTTTTCTGGATCGCTTCCTGGAAATAGTCGAGCATCCGCCGCCGCTTGATCGCGGCGAGGATGTGCCAGCCGACGCCCAGGAACACCGCCGCCAATCCGATCAGGGCGAGCGTGCGATAATACGGCAGGTCCAGGATATCGCGGACGAAGCCGAAGGCGAGAAGACACAGGCAGGCGGCGACAAGGGCGATGTCGCTGCCGCGCATGTCACGGACGAGGCGGATCGCCCCTTTGATTGGCTCGATCAGGTCCGACACTGGATTGTGCGCCCCTGCGTTGGGGCAGGACCGTTAAGGCGCCGCCCGAGGCTGCGTGCGACAGACGGTGTCGACGCGGTGAGGGCCGCAGTTCTCGCATCCGGAGTTTAGATTTCAATTAACGCGGATCGTTAATATCCAGTATTCACCCGGGCCTATTCGCCCGGCAAACAAAGTATCGCCCGTGTTTTTCTCGCCTGGCAACGGGCGGCTCAAATAGATCAGCCGTTTAAACCGGCTGATCCGGAAAGGCCAGTTCTTGGCGGTTGCGCCATTCGGGGCCGACATAATTGATGATCAGCGACCGCCGGATGCCGGGGATCGTGCGTTGCTCGAAACCGTGCCAGGTATTGTTGGCCGGAACGAAGACCATCGCCTGGTTGAAGGCGCTGGGCGAGGCGCCGAAATGGCTGTGCGCCTCGTCGTCCTCGTAGATGTCGGTGCCCAGCGTCTCGGCGCCCGGCAGGTCGATCAGGTAGTGCAGGAAGGTGATTCGTTTCGGGCCGATATCGGTATGCGGCTCGAGCCAGAAGCCGTCGCGGTCCTGCGCGTATTCGATCCTGAGCGACGACCCGTCGAGATCGGCGCCGGTGACCTCCTTGATCGCGGCCACGGTCTCCGGGTGCTGCAGGGCTTCGCTGACCGCCGCGCAGACCGGATAGGCGTCCTGGTTCTCCCTGGAAAAGAACACCCGGGTCGAATTATGCGTGTCCCGCTTGCCGCCGGTATCGTCGATCACGGGCGCGGGGAAGGGCAGGGCCGGAATGGCCCGCGACGTTGCCAGCGGCATCACGTCGTCGAGGATCCAGTGCGTGTAGGGGGTGGTGTTTCGGGCCGACTGGCGGAAGGCGCGGATCAGGGACGCGCGGATCTCGTCCGCTGAATTCGGGGCCGCTGAATTCGGGGCCGCTGAATTGGGGGCCGCGGCGGTCGCGGCTGCGCTGTGTTCGTTCATGACTGTCCGTTCCGATCTGTGTCGATCATCAAGAAGGGGTCGATCATCAAGAAGGGCGAGATCCCGGGCTGACTGTCGTATCGGCCGGAGTGAAGCCGGTGCGTCGCAGCGGCTAGCAATGCGCCCTCAGGTCCGGCTGTCGCAGATACAGGTGGCGCAGTTACCGTGGCGCCCCCTAGGGGACTCGAACCCCTGTTTCCGCCGTGAGAGGGCGGCGTCCTAGACCGCTAGACGAAGGGGGCGGCGCCGGTAGTTACGCGTAAGGCCCCGCATATAGACCGGAAGGCTTCTCCCCGCAAGGCCCGTGAGCATCGATTGCGCCAGCCTTGACGGTTCGCGTTATTCCGAGGCGACCGGCGGGCTCTGCGCGGGCGCTCCGCCAAGGGAGGGCGACAGGACGCTCAGCACCTGGCCGCTGCGCAGGTCGATGACGAGGATCGAATTGCCGTCCGGCCGCCTGATCACCACGGCCAAGCGGTTGCCGTCGGTCTCGGTTGCGACCACCTCGCCGTCGGGGTCGAGCAGCCGGGCGATGTCGGCATCGACGGCGATCGACATGGCCTGCGCCGCTGCCTCCTCCTCGGCCGAGGAGACCCGGTTGATGATCGTGACGACGACCAGCACCATGCCGAGCACGATCAGCACGCCCATCACGATCACGGAAATCTTCAGGGCCTGGTAGTTGCGCTCCGACCATGTCGGGGGATAGGCCTCGCTATCGCTATTGTGCTGGTCTTGTTGGCTGGTCATGGTGTTGGAAACGCGTGTGCTGATGTTGGGATGGACGGGTCGTGGCCGCAGAGGCTGAGGAATTTCGTTTCGAGGTTGCCGCCGAGCAGCCCGCGGACCGGCTCGACCGGGTTCTCGTGGCCGCGCGCGCGGACATGAGCCGGTCGCGGCTGCAGGCGCTGATCCGCGACGGCCGTGTCACGGTCGGCGGGCGGACGATAGTCGAGCCGAAATTCCGGGTCAACGCGGGCGACGAGGTCACGCTGACGATTCCCCCGCCCGAACCGGCGGCGCCGAAGCCGCAGGCGATCCCGCTCACCGTCGTCTTCGAGGACGACCAGATGATCGTCGTCGACAAGCCGGCGGGCCTGGTCGTCCATCCCGGCGCCGGCACGCCCGACGGCACGCTGGTCAACGCGCTGCTCGATCACTGCGCCGGCTCGCTGTCGGGCATCGGCGGGGTCGAGCGGCCGGGCATCGTCCACCGGCTCGACAAGGACACGTCGGGCCTGATCGTCGCCGCCAAGACCGATATCGCCCACCGGTCGCTGGCCGACCAGTTTGCCGATCATGGCCGCACCGGGCCGCTCGAACGCGGCTACCGGGCGCTCGTCTGGGGCTGTCCGCGCCGGCCGCGCGGCACGATCGACGCGCCGATCGGCCGTTCCCGCCAGGCGCCGGAGAAGATGGTCGTCCGCGACGGCGGCCGTCACGCGGTGACGCATTACGCGCTGTGTGAAACCTTCGCCGCCGCCGATGGCGTGCCGCGCGCGGCGCTTGTCGAATGCCGCCTCGAAACCGGCCGTACGCATCAGATCCGCGTCCATATGGCGCATCTGCGCCATCCGATCCTGGGCGATGCGGTCTATGCCGCCGGCTTTCGGTCCAAGGAGCGATTATTGACGGAAAATCAACGATTTGCGCTGAACACTCTTGGAAGACAGGCCCTCCATGCCTATCTGTTGCAAGTGAGCCATCCCGTGAGCGGTAAGGTTCTGCGCTTCGAAAGCGCGTTCCCGGCCGATTTTCAGACCTTGGTGGACAGCTTGCGGGACGGGTAGCCAGAGAGGGACCATCATTTAGACATAATAGGCGTTTCTCTTCAGACCTTGGCTGAAATCCAGGACCTGCGACGGTTGTCGCCCGAAGGTGCAGTCGACCTGCACAGGGGGCAGAGCGCAGGGGCCGCAAGAGGAGGATATCATGGCCAACATTACTGTTCCCGCCGTCTCGGCGGAAGGCGGACTGTCGCGCTATCTCGCCGAAATCCGCCGTTTTCCCATGCTTGAGCCGAACGAGGAGTTCATGCTCGCCAAGAGTTGGCGCGAGCATGACGATCGCGACGCCGCCCAGAAGCTCGTCACCAGCCATCTGCGCCTGGTCGCCAAGATCGCCATGGGCTATCGCGGCTACGGCCTGCCGATCGGTGAAATCGTTTCGGAGGGCAATGTCGGCCTGATGCAGGCCGTCAAGCGGTTCGAGCCCGAAAAGGGCTTCCGTCTCGCCACCTATGCGATGTGGTGGATCCGCGCCTCGATCCAGGAATACATCCTGCGCTCGTGGAGCCTTGTGAAGATGGGCACCACGGCCAACCAGAAGAAGCTGTTCTTCAACCTGCGCAAGGTGAAGGGCCAGATCGCAGCCCTCGAGGAGGGCGATCTGAAGCCCGATCAGGTCTCCGAGATCGCCGAACGGCTCGGTGTCCCGGAGGAGGACGTCGTGTCGATGAACCGGCGCCTGTCGGGCGATGCCTCGCTCAACTCGCCGCTCAGGGCCGATGGTGAATCGGCCAGCGAGTGGCAGGACTGGCTCGTCGACGACCAGGACAGCCAGGAGGCCGTGCTGGCCGAGAGCGAGGAGCTCGACAACCGCCGCAAGATGCTCGCCGAGGCGCTCGATGTGCTGAACGACCGCGAAAAGCGCATCTTCACCGCGCGCCGGCTCGACGAGGATCCGCTGACGCTCGAGGCTTTGTCGGAGGAATTCGGCGTCTCGCGCGAACGCGTCCGCCAGATCGAGGTGCGTGCGTTCGAGAAGGTGCAGAAGGCGGTGACGTCCGCTGCCCGCAAGATGGAAGCGGCGGCGCACGCCGGGGCGTGAGGACTGCCTGGAGGGTATCGCTTTGACCGGCATCGAGCCGGTCAAAACGGCTTGCCCGGCGTTCGGCTCCCGGCGATGCGTTTGAACGCATCGCATTTCCGCCCCACGCACTTAACTCCGCAAGATTTGTCAAATCGCCCCGTGTCATGGTCCGCTGCGTCGATGAGATGAAGGACGGACACCATGAACGACGCCGCCAGACGGGCCTATGAGGAGCGGTTCAAACGGGTCACCGATTACATCTACGCCCATTTGGACGAGGAGATCGACCTCAACACGCTCGCCGAGATCGCCTGCCTGTCGCCGCATCACTGGCACCGGGTCTATCACGCGATGCGCGGCGAGACGATCGCGGCGACGGTCAAGCGGCTGCGCCTGCACAGGGCCGCCTACTATCTCGCCACGACCGACAGGCCGGTCGCCGAGATCGCCGGGACCTGCGGCTATCCCAACCTGCAGTCGTTCAACCGGATCTTCAAATCGGCCTTCGGCATGCCGCCGGCCGCCTATCGCAAGAACGGGTCTCATCGACGTTTCCTCGACACCTCCAGACACAGGGAAAATGCGATGTATGACGTTGAAACCCGAACGCTTGCCGAAATGAAGGGCGTGGGCGTTGACCACACCGGCCCCTACATCACGGTCGGCAAGGCCTTCGAGACGCTCTATGGCTGCCTCATGTCGCGCGGCCTGTTCCGGCCGGACATGCAGATGGTGGGGATCTACTATTCCGACCCCACGGCGGTGCCGGAAGACGAACTCAAGTCGCGCGCCTGCCTGGTCTTCGACGGCACCGTGCCGGCCGAGGCGCCGCTCGTCGAAACGGTCATCCCCGAAACCCGCTGCGCGGTGCTGACCTATAAAGGGCCCTATGCGGACATGAAGGCGGCCTATGACTGGCTGTTCGGCCAATGGCTGCCGCAATCGGGCGCCGAGCCCGGCGACCGGCCCTGTTTCGAGATTTATCTCAACAATCCGCGCGATACCCCGCCGACCGAACTGCTGACGGAAATCTGCCTGCCGCTCAAAGATGGTGCGGCAGCTTAGCGTCTGAACCGTGATTTGCCTTTGGCGTCCGGGGTGCGGTAGGCGTTGCTGCCCCGGATGCCGCACCGTATCCGGCAGGCCAGGGAACACCGGAAAGGCCAGGGAACACCGGAAAGGAACGCCATGAAAATCAACGCCGATCTGTCCGCGCGCGCGGTCGTCGACAGTGAGACGCTGGACTGGGTGCCCTCGCCGATGGCCGGTGTCGAGCGCCGCATGCTGGAGCGCGACGGCGAGGAGGTCGCCCGGGCGACCAGCCTGGTCCGCTATGCGCCGGGCTCGGCGTTTTCAGCCCACACCCACGATCTCGGCGAGGAGTTTCTCGTGCTCGACGGGGTGTTTTCCGACGAGAGCGGCGATTTCGCCCGCGGCATGTATGTCCGCAATCCGCCGGGCTCGGCCCATGTCCCCTCCAGTGCGCCGGGCGCCGTGATCCTGGTCAAGCTGCGCCAGATGCGGCCGGACGACGATACCTTCGTGCGGATCGATACGCTGGGCAAGGCCGGGTGGCGGCCCGGCCGTCCGGGCGAGCGCGTGCTGCCGCTGTTTGAAGCGCCCGACGAGACGGTATCGATGCTGCATTGGGAGTCGGGCTCAGCCTTCGATGCACAGGCCTTTCCCGGCGGCGCGGAGTTCTTCGTCGTCGACGGCGACTTCTCCGACGAGGACGGCACGTATTCGGCCGGCGCCTGGCTGCGCCTGCCGGCGGGGTCACGCCAGATGGCGAGAACGCAGACCGGCGCCCGTATCTGGTGCAAGACCGGGCATCTCTCTGCTACCGCTTGACCGCCCGCTTGACGAAGTCCTTCGGCCCGCCGGAAATCACGGTCGCGACGTCCATCAACACCCGCGGCAGCGTGAAGCCGCCCGGCATGGCCAGATAGCGCGGCGTCCAGACCGGGTGGTACTTTTCCTTGTAGGCGCGCAGGCCGGTGAAATTGTAGAGCGACGTGCCGTGCGCGAACAGGAAGGTGCCGACCTTGTGCCAGGTCGGCGCCAGCGGATGGGTCTCGAAGCCCGATAGCGGCGCCATGCCGAGATCGAACCAGGTATAACCCTCCTCCTTTGCCGCCAGCATGGCCTCGGCGAACAGATAGTCCATCGTGCCGTAGGGCGTGACGGAGCGATGGCGCATCAGGTCGATCGCGACCTCCGCCTTGTCGACGCCGGACCGGCAGAGATTGGCAAAGGCGACGATGCGCCCCTCGAAGCGGACCACCGCGATATCGAAATTGGACAGATAGGCCTCATCGAAGAAGCCGAGCGAAAAGCCCTTCTCCGTGCCGGTCTTGCCTTCGAGCCATTCGTCGGAAACCTCTTTCAGCTCCGCCATGATGTCGGGCACGTCGGATTTGGCGATGATCTCGAAACTCGCGCCCTCCCGGTGCGCGCGGTTGACGGCATAGCGCGCATCCTTGTTCTTCGGGCCCTCCAGCGAGAAATCCGCAAGCTTCACGCGCGCTTCCTCGCCGAACTTGGCGACGGTCAGGCCGATATCGAGGAACAGCGGAAGGTCGTCGGCCCGGAAGCTGTAGAAGACCGGCGTGCCGCCATAGCTGTCGACCAGTTCGCGAAACGCCCAGGCGGCCTGCCTGCGGCCCTCCGGCGTGCCGATCGGGGGGCCGAGCGCGATCCAGCTGTTGCCCTGGATCTGATACATCACGAAGGCGTCCTCGTCCGGCGTCACCAACAGCCGCTTGTCGCCGAGCAGGGCGACATTGGCCTCCGCGTCCTCGGCATGGACGAGCAGCTTGCGGACCGCATCCGGCACCGGCATCGAGGCGGGGCCGGCCGGCCGGGTCGGGGCCTGGATGCGCCAGATCAGATAGAGGAAGCCGACCGCGCCGACCGCGACCAAGCCGCGCATCGCGCGCGGCGCATCGCCGTCCCAGGCGAATTGCCACCACATCTCGTTCTTGTATTCGACATGCCCATAGGCAAACAGCGCATACCAGACGGCGATCACCAGGATGGTGCTGATCGCGGCGAACCAGGGCACCGAGAAGGTGCCGGCGGCAAAGCCCGAATTGCGATGGAAGGCGGGCCGCGCGATCAGCACGAGGACGAGCATCGCGGCAAGAAGCGCCGCCTCCGCCCAGGCGAACCCCTTGGCGAGCGAGACCGCGATGGCGACCGCGAGCACGATCACCGTCATGCGCCAGGCGATCTTCAAGCGCCGCATCAGGCCGCGCGCCAGGATCAGGAGCGCGATGCCGGCAAGGCTGGCGATCAGGTGCGAGGCCTCCAGCACGCTCAGCGGCACCATCGCCTGAAGCCCGGCGATCTTCTCGGCCCGCACCGGGCTGATCGCCGAGAACAGGATGACGACGCCGGCCAGGAACACGCCGGCGCCGAGCAGTTGCGGGGCGACCGTGCGCAGGGTGGCTGCCGCCGTTCCGCCCAGCATCTGGCCGGCGCCCGTCCGTGCCGCGCCGAACGAGACCAGCGCCACGGCGATGCACAGCGGCAGGACGTAATAGAACACCCGGAAGGTCAGAAGGGCTGCGAACATGCCGACCTTGGCGTCCTCGGGAACGCTCAAGAGCAGGATCGCCTCGATGACGCCGAGGCCGCCGGGAACGCCGCTGCCGGACCCGGCCGCGAAGGCTGCGACGGTGAGGCCGGCAAACGTGATGAAGCCGAAGGGCAGGTCGACGGGCACGAGAAGATAGAGGGCGGCGGACGACACCAGGATGTCGACGGTCGACACGCCGGCCTGCGAAAAGGCAATCTGCGGCTTGGGGATCGGGATCGAGACCCAGCGCAATTCGATCGCCTTGCCGCCGCCGGCCGCCGACGCGCCGAGATAGCCGATAACGACGACCGCGCCGCCGATTGCCAGCCCCCGAACCAGCACCGGCGGCAGGCCGACGGCCTGCGCCAATTGCGCGGTGTCGAACACGCCGGCGGCCGCCAGGATGATCCCGGCGCCGATGATGAAGGATCCGAGTGAGTAGGCGGTGATCAGCGCCACGTCGGCAAGCGGCACGTTGAGGGCCGAATAGGCCCGGTAGCGGATCGATCCGCCGGTCAGGACGGCAAAGCCGAGATTGTTGGAAAAGGCATAGGAGGTGAAGCCCGTCAGGAGCGCGTGGCGGGCCGGCACCTTGCGGTCGACGATCCTGAGCGCCAGCCAGTCATAGGAGGACAGGCAGAAATAGCTTATCGCGACCAGGAGCAGCGACAGGGCGATATTGGCCGGAGGCACCGCGCGGATGGCGGTCTCGATCTCGCTGACGCTGACATTGGCAAGCTGGTGACGCAGGATCAGCACCGCCGCGACGGCGATCGCAACCGTCAGCACCGCCAGGATGGCCCTGCGGCGGTTGAAGCCGGAAAACCGCCCGATAGTCGCAGTCGAAGACACCCGCCGCCCTCCGCTCGGCCGGTCATCCCGTTCCGGCCACGCCATTGCCTGAGATGTATCGCAGGAAGCCGTTAACGCACAATGGCGGTCATGCCCGCCCACTGGTATCGTTCGGTCGGAGGAGGAGAGGGAACATGGCAAGCGACCGGCACGAAAAGCATCTCATTCGCTACGGGACCGATTTCAGCCCCTGGCTGATCGAACGGGCCAGCGGATCCTTCGTCTACGACACCGAGGGCCGCGAAATCCTCGATTTCACCTCGGGCCAGATGTGCGCGACGCTCGGCCACAACCATCCGCGCATCGTCGAGGCGATCGAGCGAGGGTGTAACGGCGCGATCCATCTGTTCTCCGGCATGCTCAGTCCGGCCGTGGTGGATCTCGCCGAAAGGCTCGCCGATATCCTGCCCGGCGACCTGACCAAGTCGATCTTCCTGTCGACCGGCGGCGAGGCGAACGAGGCGGCGCTCCGGATGGCCAAGCTCCACACCGGAAAGTGGGAGGTGGTCGGCCTCACCGGCTCCTGGCACGGCATGACGGCGGGGGCATCGTCTTCCACCTATGTCGCCGGCCACAAGGGCTATGGACCGGCGATGCCCGGGACGAGCGCGATCCCCGCGCCGAACGCCTATCGCTGTCCGATCCGTCATTGCAGCGGCACCTGCGACATGACCTGCCTCGATGTCGGCTTCGCCATGGTCGACGCGCAGTCCTCCGGGGCACCGGCCGCCGTTATGGTCGAGCCGGTGCAGTCGTCGGGCGGCGTCATCGTGCCGCCGGAGGGCTATATGAAGGCGATGAAGGCGAAATGCGAAGAGCGCGGCATGCTGATGATCGTCGACGAGGCGCAGACCGCCTTCGGCCGGCTCGGCGCCAATTTCGCCTGCGAGGTCTTCGATGTCGCGCCGGATATCCTGAGCCTGTCCAAGACGCTCGGCGGCGGGGTACCGCTGGCGGCCGCCTGCACGACGGCGGCGATCGAGGAGGACTGCCACGACAAGGGTTTCCTCCACCTGACCTCGCACGTCTCCGATCCGCTGCCCGCCGAGGTCGGGCTTGCGGTGCTCGGCGTGCTCGAGGAGGACAACCTCAACCGGCGCGCCCTCGAAATGGGCGCCCACCTGAAATCGGGCCTGGACGCCCTGCAGCAGCGTCACGAGGTGATCGGCGATATCCGTGGTCTCGGCCTGCTCTACGGGGTGGAACTGGTCAAGGACCGCATGAGCCGCGAGCCGGATCCGGAAACCGGCGCGGCGGTCACGCGGCGCTGCATGGAGCTTGGCCTGTCGATGAACATCGTCTCGGTCGGCGGCATGGCTGCCGTCTGGCGCATCGCCCCGCCGCTCACCGTGACGAAGGAGGAGATCGACAAGGGCCTCGACAGGCTCGATACAGCGCTCAGCGACGTCACCGCCGGGCGGGTGTGACTTGACTGCTGTTCGGTTCAGCGGGAACGGGGCTTTTTGATTTCAGCCTGGCCACCCCCTCGGCTGTCATGCCCGGAACAAGTCCGGGGATGACCTCCGAGGGAGACGAGAGGCCAAAAATCTCTCCCTCGTCATGCCGGATGGCCGTGGCTCTGACGCAGCGCTGAATCCGCGCTATTCGATAATCGGAAAGTGCCCGCCGGCCTCCCGCGCGATTATCCCGTCCAGACGCGGATCGGGAGCGATCTCCAGCTTGCGGGCATAGGGCCTGAAGCCGTTCTTCTGATAGAAGCCCAGGGCCGACGGGTGGTCGAGCGTGCAGGTGTGGACCCAGACGCGCTCGATATTGTCGCGCCACAGCCGGCGCAGCGCCTCGGCCATCAGCCAGCGGCCGATGCCCGCCCCGATCGCCGCCTTCATCAGGCCGAAATAGGCGAGTTCGGCGGATGGCGGAAAGCGGAAGTCGAGCTCCAGCAGGCCGACCGGCCTGTCGTCCAGCATCGGCGTATAGACCTCGACCAGCCGATCGCCGATCACCGCTGCAAGCGCCGCATCGTCATATCTCAGCCTGGAGGTCCACAGCCAGTCGTCGCCGACATCCCGGAACAGCCCACGATAGGTGGCCAGATCGATCTCCGGCAGGTGCTGAAGCCGCACGCCCGGCGGCACGGGCGCGTCCAGCGCCGCCGGCGGCGCGTGCATCTCCAGAAACGTCGCGACGGCGACGAGATGGTCGCCGGGCAGGTCGGTATAGCCGTTGAGGTCGATCGTGGTCATGACGCCCGCGATACGCCGCCGCGCTGCGAAATGCAATGCCGATCGCCTCCGCGCATCTTGCGCAGGTCCGGCGTGCATCCGGCTCAATATCGGGATAGAAACGCCCCATGCGAAGAATTCGGATCAGAACCCTTCTCGCCCTGACGCTTGGCGGCCTCGTCCTCATCGCCACCGTGCTCGTACTGGGCATCGCGTTTTCGGCGAGCATGCGCAACACCTTCGAACTGCTCAACCAGCGCATGGTGCTCGTCCTCGACGGGATCGAGAACGAGGTGCGCGACAAGCTCGGCTCGGCGAGCAGCCTCGTCGATGGGATCGCCGCGGAACTGCAGACCGCCCATTCCCACGCCACGACGCCGCAGGAGATCACCGATGTCTTGACCGTGGTGCTGGCGACGGCGCCGGATGTCGGCGTGTTGCTGTTCTGGGACAATGATTTCGTCCTGCGGGGCGTCGCCCGCGAGCCCGACGGAACGCTCTTTCAGCTTCCCCCCGAAAGGGTCACGGATCCACGTCAGCGCCACAGCCTGGAGACGGTGCCGGCGGATCTGCCGCATGTCTGGGGACCGCCGGTTGCCTCGGAAGGCCAGACCTTTCTGAACGTCGTGACGCGCGTCCCCGACAACACCTACGACGTGCGCTATGTCGGCGCCGCCGTGTCGCTTGCCCAGTTCTCGAAATACGTTTCCGCCGTGGGGGAGCGCTATGGCGCCACGGCCTTCATCCTCTACGGCGACGATGCCCTTGCCGCGCATCCCTATCTGGCCGGTCCGGGCGAGGGCGCGGACGCGTTCGGTGTCGTTCCGATCTCCGAGGCTCTCGATCCGGTGATCGCGGCGCTGCCCGATGCCGAGGCGCTCCCCTTCACCAGGGGCGCGCAGGCGGAGGGGATCACGGCCCGGCAGGTCGAACTCGGCGATGAGGACATCTTCATCGTCATGACCCGCGAGCTCTCGGGCTTTGGCGACAAGCCGCTGACCATAGGCGCCTATTATCGCGCCGATCAGGTCGGCGGCGCGATCGACCGGCTGTTCCTGTCGGGCATCGCCGGGCTGGTCGTCGTTGTCGTCGCGGTTATCACCGCGCTTTTGATCGGCGGCATTCTGTCCCGGCCGGTGCGGCGCCTGGCCGAAAGCGCGACGGCGATCGCGCGGCTGGAGACGGCCACCGCACCGCGTCCCAAGGGCAGCGCGATTGCCGAGATCGACGATCAGGCGCGTGCCTTCAACGTCATGCTCGACGGGCTCAAGGTGTTCGAGACCTATGTGCCCAAACAGCTCGTGCAGCGGCTGATCGCGCTTGGCGAGAAGGAAAGCGTCGAATCCGAATTGCGGGAGCTGACGGTGATGTTCACCGATATCGTCGGGTTTACCGCGATCGCCGACCGGATGGGCGCGGACGAGACCGCGCAGTTCCTGAACCGCCATTTCAGCATCCTGGCCGACTGCATCCAGGCGCAGAACGGCAGCGTCGACAAATATATCGGCGATGCGATCATGGCCTTCTGGGGCGCGCCCGACCGGCTCGACGACCACGCCGCCCGGGCGGTCGCCTGCGCGCGGATGATCGCCGAGGCGATAACCCGCGACAATCGCCGCCGCGCCCGCAAGGGCCTGAAACCGATACGCATCCGCATCGGCCTGCATACCGGCGCGGCCGTCGTCGGCAATATCGGCGCGCCCGGACGCGTCAACTACACCATCATCGGCGACACGGTGAACGTGGCGCAGCGGTTGGAGACGCTCGGCAGGCGTTTCGACGACGGCAGCGATGCGGTGGTCCTGATGAGCGCCGACACCGCCCGTCTCGCCGCCGAGGACGGCGGCCTGTCGGAGGACGAGCGGGAAGACGCCGGCGCGCATACCTTCGCCGGTGTTTCGGGCGAGGTCTCGGTGATACGGCTCAAGGGCGCCTTCCGCTCCGACGAGCCGGGCCAGCCCTCGTCGACGGACGTGCAGGCCCGGACACCGGATGCGCTGAAGACCGGGTGATCCCCACTAGGTGAAGGCCAAAGGGTGCAGCGCGCTACCGGAACAGGTCGAGATCGACCCGGTAGCTGATGCCCATGCCGACGGAGAACTGGTTCTCGCTGCCGGCGACCGTAACGATCGGCGAGTCGGCTGCCCCGTCGAGCAGGCGTTCGTAGCCGGCGCGGAAATGCAGGTCGACCTTCTCGGTCCACGAATAGACCGCAACCGCCTGCAGGCCGGCGGCCTTCAGGCCCGAGCCGGCATTGTAGGCGGGCAGGCCCGACGCCGCCGCCTGGGACGGCGTCACCGAGAAATAGGTGTCGAAATAGTCGGCGCTGGCAAAGGACAGGTCCGGCCCCGCCCGCAGCACGAAGCGTTCGTTGGGCCGCCAGATGCCATAGGCGGCGATTTCGCCGACGACGCCTTCGTGGCCGCCGAAGCCGCGCCGGATCGCCGCGTAGGCGCCCCAGTTGTTGACCTCGTAGGTGCCTTTCAGCCCGACCTCGACGGCGGAATCGACATCGCCGATACCGATCAGCGCGGGATCCTGATCCTGGTCGCGACTGCCGATGAAGTTGAAGGAGGGGCCGATCGAGAAGCCGACCTTGCGGCCGCCGATCTCGTTGAGGCCCGGCAGTTTCAGATATTCGAGCGAAACGATCGGCCAAGGCGACAGCTCGTAGTCGTCGGAGCCCTCGTAGTCCGGCTTGTAGACGCCGCCGATGCCGATCCGGATCGACAGGTCGACACCGGTATCGACCGGTGTCGGGTCGGCGAATTGCGCATCATACTGGCTCTGATCGCCGGAATCCGCCGCGATCGCCGGCGCCGCAGCCACACTGGCGGCAAGCGCCGCCAAACCGATAGTCTTCTTCACGCCGGAAACTCCGCCCAATCCATCCTGAACCCACGCGTTATACGCACCATCTGTGTTTACCGATCATATCCCGTAAACAAAATCCCGAGCCGGTACGTTTGGCCGCACCTGTAGCAGGCAGGTCACACTTTGAAGGGGTGGGTGGCCGGTATCGCTTTGACCGGCATCGAGCCGGTCAAAGCGATGTACCCCTCACCCCGGGCCCTCTCCCGCGAGGGGAGAGGGGGCGGTAACTGCACGGCATGAGGGAAATCTGGTCCGCCGTGCTGTTTGCGAGGCGTTAGAGCTAAACGGCACGACGGTTGCACTCCCTCTCCCCTTGCGGGAGCGGGCTGGGGTGAGGGGGCGCCGCCTGCAAGGGCGGCTTCGAGAGCGCCGGAGGCGATCTCGAACCTACGGCCCATCATCATTCCGCCAATCGTCAACGAGCCCGCCCGACGACCAACCGGCCCCCATCCCTCACACCGATCCGATCGTCTTCAGCTTGGCGCGCGGATGGATCTCGCTTTGCGACATGACCGGCGTCTGCGCCCGGAACCGCTCGATGATCGACCGGACATAGGTGCGCGTCGCCGGCGAGGTCAGAAGGATCGGAATCTCGCCCGACTGCGCCGCCGTCTCGAAACTGTCGCGCACCGCGGCGATGAAGGTCTGCAGCTTCGACGGCGCCATCGCAAGCTGCTTCTCGTCGCCCTCGCCATGCAGCGATTCCAGGAAGGCGCGCTCCCAGTCCGGCGTCAGCGCGATGATCGGCACGTAGCCGCCCGGCGCCTGGTGCTGGGCGCAGAGCTGGCGGGCAAGCCGCGAGCGCACATGCTCGGTGATCGCCTTGTTCGACAGGTTCGAGCCCGACACCTCGGCGATCGCCTCCAGGATCGTCGGCAGGTCGCGGATCGACACCCGCTCCTCCAGCAGCGCCTGCAGGATGCGCTGGACCGACGACATCGAGATCTGCTGGGGAATGAGGTCGTCGACCAGGTTGCGCTGGGCGTCCGGCAGCTCCTTGAGCAGGTTCGAGACATCGGCATAGGACAACAGATCCGACATGTTGTTGCGGATCAACTCGGTGAGATGGGTCGAGACGACGGTCGCCGGGTCGACCACGGTCAGGCCCTTGAGCTGGGCCTCGTCGCGCAGAGCGGTGTCGATCCAGGTCGCCGGCAGGCCGAAGGTCGGCTCGGTGGTGCGGATGCCGGGCAGTTCGATCGGCTTGCCGGAGGGGTCCATCACCATGTCCTGGCCGGGATAGACGGTGCCGCGGCCGGCCTCCACCTCCTTGACCTTGACGATGTAGCAGTTCGGTTCGAGCTGCATGTTGTCGAGCAGGCGGACCGGCGGCATCAGGAAGCCCATCTCGCTTGCCAGTTGCCGCCTGAGCGCCTTGATCTGCGCGGTCAGGCGGTCCTCGCCGTCGCTGCCGTTGATCAGCGGCAGAAGGGCATAGCCGATCTCGATCTTGACGTCGTCGATGGCGAGCGCCGTGGAGATCGGCTCCTCTTCCGGCTCGGCCAGCGCATCCGGGTCCAGCGCCTCTGCCTCCGCCTCGGCCGCCTGTTTCTGGTTGCGCGCCGCCGACCAGGCCATCGCGCCGGCAACGGCGGCAAGGGCGAGGAACGGGATCATCGGAATGCCGGGCAGGACCGACATCACGACCATCACGAAGGCCGACATGCCGAGCGCCTTGGGATAGCCGGACAACTGCTGGATCAGCGCCTTGTCGGCCGATCCCGTCACGCCGGCCTTGGAGACGAGCAGGCCCGCCGCCGTCGAGACGATCAGGGCGGGGATCTGCGAGACCAGGCCGTCGCCGACGGTGAGCAGCGTATAGGTGGTGCTGGCTTCGCCAAGCGACAGGCCGTTCTGCGCGACCCCGACGATCATCCCGCCGAGCACGTTGATGAAGGTGATCAGCAGGCCGGCGATCGCATCGCCGCGGACGAATTTCGAGGCGCCGTCCATGGCGCCGAAGAAGGAGGATTCGTCTTCCAGCGTCTTGCGGCGGTTGCGCGCCTCGGTCTCGTCGATCAGGCCGGCCGACAGGTCGGCGTCGATCGCCATCTGCTTGCCGGGCATGGCATCGAGCGTGAAGCGGGCGGCGACCTCGGCGATGCGGCCCGAGCCCTTGGTGATGACGACGAAATTGACGATCACCAGGATGCCGAAGACGATGATGCCGATGACGAAATTGCCGCGCATCACGAAATTGCCGAAGGCCTCGATGACGTGGCCGGCGGCATCCGTGCCCTCGTGGCCGTTGGCCAGGATCAGCCGCGTCGAGGCCAGGTTGAGCGCCAGCCGCAGCATGGTGGCGATCAGCAGCACGGTCGGAAAGGCGGAGAATTCCAGCGGCGTCTGGATGAACAGCGCCGTCATCAGGATCAATACGGAAAAGATGATCGAGACCGCCAGCAGCATGTCCAGCATCATCGCCGGCATCGGCAGGATGAGGACCACCAGGATCATCATCACGCCGAGCGCCAGCGCGATGTCGCCGCGCCGCAGGAAGGCGACGATGTCGCCGATCGCCGGCAGCGCGGTGCCGCCGGTGGGGCGCGTGCCGCCGGGCGGGCCGTTGGCGGAGGTATCGGTCATTCAGACGCCGCGATCATCTGGCCGCCACCCGGGATTCGCCGGGTTGCGGGATGGTGAAGCCCTCGTCGGAATAAAGATGCAGCTTGTTGCGCAGGGTGCGGATCGAGATGCCGAGGATGTTGGCCGCGTGCGTGCGGTTGCCGAGGCAATGGTCGAGCGTGTCGAGGATAAGTTCGCGCTCGACATCGGCGACGGTGCGGCCGACGAAGCTGCGGGTCGCGGCCTCGGCCGCCTGGGCGGCCTGGCCGACGATCGTATCCTCATGCGCGCCGATCATCGCATCGAGCCGCGATCCGTCGGGCATGCGCAGCGCGTCGACGCCGATCACGTCGCCGGTGCCGAGCAGGACGGCGCGATGGATGGTGTTTTCCAATTCCCGCACATTGCCCGGCCAGCGCGACAGGGTGAGCTGGCGGCGGGCGTCGTCGGAGAGCGGCCGGTTCGGCAGGCCGTTCGCCTCGGCGTATTTGCCGCCGAAATGGTCGGCCAGCGCCAGGATATCGGCCGGCCGGTCGCGCAGCGCCGGCAGTTTCAGGTTGACGACGTTCAGCCGGTAGAACAGGTCTTCGCGGAACGAGCCCTCGCGCACGGCTTCGGCGAGGTTGCGGTTCGATGTCGCCAGGATCCGGATATCGACCTGGACGGGTCTGTTCGAGCCGACCCGGTCGATCATCCGCTCCTGGATGGCGCGCAGCAGCTTTGCCTGCAGGCGGATGTCCATCTCGCTGATCTCGTCGAGCAGCAGCGTGCCGCCATTGGCCTCCTCGAACTTGCCGACCCGGCGGGCGACCGCCCCGGTGAAGGCGCCCTTCTCGTGGCCGAACAGTTCGGATTCCAGGAGCGCCTCGGGGATCGCCGCGCAGTTGATCGAGATGAACGGCTTGTCGGCGCGGTTCGACTTCTGGTGGACGTAGCGGGCCAGCACCTCCTTGCCGGTGCCCGATTCGCCGGTGATCAGGACGCTTGCCTCCGACGGCGCGATCTGCTCGGCGAGCTTGACGACGCCGGCCATCGCATCGTCGCGGAAGATCAGCGCGTGCCCGTCATCGGCGACGGCTGCGAGCACGGCGGCGATCAGTTCCGGATCGGGGGGAAGCGGGATGTATTCCTTGGCGCCGGCGCGGATCGCGGCGACCGCGGCGCGGGCATCGTTCTGCACCCCGCAGGCGACGATCGGCACGCAGATCCGCTCGTGATCGAGCCGGGCGACCAGATCGGCGATGTTCAGGGTCGCCTCGACCATCAGAAGGTCGGCGCCGCGTCCGGTCCTGAGCGCCTTCATCGCGTCGTCGATCGTCTCGGCGTGGAGCACCTTGGCGCCGCGATCCATGGCGATCCGCGTCGCCTCGCTCAACTGGCCCCGCAGGGAGCCGATAATCATTAATCGCATGATACAAAACCCTCTTCAGTAGCCTCTGGCGCCCCCATTAGCCACGATCCTTGATGATCTCGGTCATCGTCACGCCGAGCCGCTCGTCCACCAGAACGACCTCGCCGCGCGCGACAAGCCTTTCGTTGACGTAGATGTCGATCGCCTCGCCGACCTTGCGGTCGAGCTCGACGACGGCCCCCGCCTTCAGTTTCAACAGCTCGGAAATATCCATCCGCGATCGTCCCAGCACGGCGGATACCTTGACGGGAACGTCGAACACGGCTTCCAGTTCGGAGGCCGCGTGGGTCGCGTTCTCGTCGTCGGGACCGGCCTGCGCCGGCGTCGCCGACGGGTCCTGCTCGAGTTCGTCGAACGGGCTTTCTGCGTCTTCACTCATCCGCCTGGTTCCCTGACTGTGGGCTGGCTGCATCGGGGCTGGCGAGATACTCCTCGACCGCCGCGTCGATGGCCTGCTTGATCTCCCCGACATCGCGCACGACGCCGCCATCGGCCCATTCGATCCGGCCGTCTCCGGCGCTGATCTGCGGCTCGCCGATGACGATCACCTTGCCGGCGAATCCGGCCAGGCGCGCGGCCTCGCCGGCGTGGCGGCGCATGTCCTCGACCTGATCCTCCGCGACCCGGATCGCCAGATGCGGAACCGCGCGGATTTCGGCAAGGCAGGTGCGCAAAAGCGCGGTCAGTTCGGCCTCGGGCTCGCGGGCGATCAACTCCTCGGCGAGCTTTGCGGCGGCGTGACGGGCAAGCCGGATGGCGGCCTGCTCGATCGCCGCGCGATCGGCGGCGGCGCGCTCGCCAAGCCCGGCCAGGCCGCCGGAAAGCCGTTCCAGCGCGCTGCTGAGCCGTTTCGCCTGTTCGTCCTCGGCAAGCCTCCGGCCCTCGGCGATACCGGCCGCCCGCCCCTGCTCGCGGGCCTGCGCCAGCGCTGCCTCGTGTTCGGCAAGCCCGACCGTGTTGGCCGGCTGCGGGGTGTGGTCGGCGTCCAGCGCGAACACCTCGTCGAACAGGTAGCGCGACGGTTTCGTGCCCGTATCAAGGGTCGGCTTGGCGGCGGTCCGGGCGCTCATCGGCGGCCTCGCGGCATCGTTTCGGGTCGGGCAGGGGGCATGGCGTTACCGGTCAATAGATCAGCTCGTCTTCGCCGCGGTTCTTCGAAATCATGATCTCTCCCTTGGCGGCGAGGTCCTTGGCGAGATTGACCATTTGCCCTTGCGCCTCGTCGACGTCGCGCAGGCGGACCGGGCCGAGCATTTCCATGTCGTCCTTCAAAAGCCCGGCGGCGCGCTGCGACATGTTCGACAGGAAGAAGTTGCGCAGGGTCTCGTTGGCGCCCTTCATGGCGATCGCCAGCTTGTCCTTGTCGACCTGGCGCAGCAGCGTCTGGGTGCTGGCATTGTCGAGCTGGCCGAGATCCTCGAAGGTGAACATCAGGGATTTGATCCGCTCGGCGGAATCGCGGTTGTGCTCCTCCAGCGAGGTCATGAAGCGGGATTCGGTCTGCCGGTCGAAGCTGTTGAAGATGTCGGCCATCTGCTCGTGGCTGTCGCGGCGCTGGGTCTTGGCGAGGTTCGACATGAATTCAAGCCGCAGCGTCTGTTCGAGGCCGGCGAGGATCTCCTTCTGGACCGATTCCATGCGCAGCATCCGGTTGACCACCTCGAGCGCCAGCTCCTCGGGCAGGATCGACAGGACCCGGGCCGAGCATTCCGGCTTGATCTTGGTCAGCACCACGGCGATCGTCTGCGGATATTCGTTCTTCAGATAGTTGGCGAGAACCTGCTCCTGGACGTTGGAGAGCTTCTCCCACATGTTGCGGCCGGCGGGCCCGCGGATTTCCTCCATGATGATCGACACGCGATCCTCGGGCAGGAACTGGGCGAGCAGTCGTTCGGTCGAATCGTAGTTGCCGACCAGCGCGCCGGCATGGCCCATGTCGAGCACGAACTCGACCATCAGCTTTTCGATCAGTTCGCCCTGGACCTTGCCGAGCCGCGACATGGCGACCGAGATCAGGCGGACCTCCTCGTCGTCGAGCTCCGCCCAGACCCGCTGGCCGTGTTCGCGGCCGAGCGCAAGCAGCAGCACGGCGGCCCGCTCGGCGCCGTTCAGGTCATCGATCGACTCGACCTCGCGGGGGTCGGCAAGTCTCGGGTCCTTCTTGGCGGGAACGTTCATGTGGCGGGCTCGTGGATCCAGTTGCGGATGATCGCGACGGCTTCATTGGGGTTCTGCTCGATCATCTCGCCGACCTTGCGCAGCGAGGCGGCCTGCACCTCGCTCATCTGCTCTGCAAGGTCGAGCGCGTCGAAGGTCGGCGGCCCGGGCAGTTGTGCCGCCTGGGCATCCAGGCCGGGCGGGCCGGTCAGTTGCGGCGTTGCCGCCTCGCCATCGGCCGGGGCCGCGGTCCCGTCCGCCTCGGCGGTGACCAGGGCGGTGCCGATCGCGCTTCCCGTCGCATCGGGAGCGAGGATCCGGCGCACCAGCGGACGGGCGACGAACATCAGCACGAGCAGCCCGAGCAGGAACAGGACGCCGAGCTCGGCGAAGCGCATGATGTCGCCCTTGGTGAAGGTCGGCAGCAGCGAATCGTTCTCCTGAAGCGGCAGGCTCTGGGGGGCTGCGGCGAAGCGCAGATTGGCGATTTCCACCGTGTCGCCGCGATCCACGTCATAGCCGATCGACGAGCGCACCAGCGCGGCGATCCGGTCGAGCTGGTCCTGGGCGCGCGGCGCATAGGTGATCGAGCCGTCATCGGCCTGGGTGTAGATGCCGTCGACGACGACGGCGACCGACAGCCGCTTGACCGACCCCGGTTCGATGATCTCCGTCTTGGAGGTGCGGGAAATCTCGTAATTGGTGATCTCTTCGGTGGTCTCGACATTCTCGCTGGCGCCGCCGGCGGCCCCGCCCGCCTCGGCGCCCGGCAATTCGTTGCCGACCGTCGCCTCGCCGGCGCCGGCATCCTTCGACTGGGTCGATTCCTCGCGCAGCTGCGAGGAGCGGATGACCCGGCCCTCCGGGTCGTACTGGTCGGTCGTCTCGGTGATGCGGTTGTGGTGCAGTTCGGCGGCGACCTGGACGCGGACCCGGTCCGGACCGACGATCGAGCCGACGATGTTCTCGACCTGCAGGCGCATCTGCTGTTCCATGGCGCGGCGCCGGTCGTCGAGCGCGGTCGCCGAGCCGGGATCGGCCTCGCCGCTGCCGTCGGCGAGCAGCCGGCCGGTATCGTCGACGATCGCCACCCGCATCGGGATCAGGCCCTCGACGGCGGAGGCGACGAGATGGCGGATTGCCCGGATCTGCGCCGGATCGAGCGATCCGCGCGTCTTCACGACGATCGAGGCGGACGGGCTGACGGTATCTTGGGAAAACAGCCGCCGCTCGGGGATGACCAGATGGACGCGCGCCGCCGAGACCCGGTCGAGTTCCTTGATCGTCCGGCTCAGTTCGCCCTCGAGCGCGCGCAGGTGATTGATGTTCTGAACGAAGCTCGTCGCGCCCAGCGTATCGCCGCGATCGAAGATCTCGTAGCCGACGCCGCCGCCGGTCGGCAGGCCCTCGGAGGCGAGATCCATGCGCAGCCTGAGCACCTTGCTCTCCGGCACCAGCACGGTCGCGCCCTCGTGGCGCAATTCATAAGGGATGCCGCGCTGCTCGATCTGCCGGACGACCGCGCCGGAATCCTCGAAATCGAGATCGGTATAGAGTGGCACCATCGTTTCCGACGACAGTTGCAGGATGACGAACGCGAAGAAGCCGATGAGCCCGACGCCGACGGCCCCCATCGCGGCAAGCCGCGCGGCGCCCATCGTCCTGATGAATTCAAGCCCCCCCTGCACGTTGCTCCCCAATGCCCCGCAATCAATCGTCTGGCCGGCGACCGGCCCTGTCGGCGCTCCAGCCCGCCGACGGCGGGCTTCATCGGACCGCACCGCCGAATCCCGAATCCGGCCCGACAGCCACCCGGCAAGAATTTCCTACCGGAATGCTAAACAAGATGTTAACGCCGCCACGGAAATCCGCGCGGGCCGGGTCAGGTTGGGACAGCCGGCCGGCGAAAAGGGCTGGAAAGCGTTACGATTTGCTTAGAGAGTGACGTTGCGGCATGGGATTCCGGCAAAAATTGCATGGTTTGGCGGGAACGCGCTTCGGTTTTCGGCCCGGCCACACGCTCAGCCGTCATCGACTCTGTTTTCCTCGATGGAAGCGGTGTCTTGGTATCGCCCGCCACTCCCTCTTCGTGTCATTGCCGGGCTTGTCCCGGCAATCTATGAACACAGTCGCTTGCGTCCATTCTGACGGCGGTGGTCATGGATCCCGGAACACGTCCGGGCATGACCTCCGAGGGGGTGGCGAGGCTGAAAAATAAGAGCCCGTCCCCGCTGAACCGGGCAGTAGCAGGGTTTGGCCGGAACGTGCGGGAAGCGGCCGGAAGGGCAATGACCCCGGCAACGCCAAACGCCGGCGGGAGGGCCGGCGTCGTGACGTCTACGGTTTGAAACGGGAGGGTGGCTGACAGGGGCCTTGGCGGCCGGCCTATTGCCGGTATTGCTGGACGCGCGTCGCGCGAAGGCCAGGCAGGCCGTGGCGATCGATCGAATGCTGCCAGCTCAGAAACTCTTCGACGGTCAAGGTATAGCGGTCGCAGGCCTCCTCGAGACTGAGCAGCCCGCCGCGCACCGCGGCAACGACTTCCGCCTTGCGCCGGATGACCCAGCGCTTGGTATTTTTCGGCGGCAGATCGGCAACGGTAAGGGGACTGCCGTCCGGTCCAATGACGTACTTCGCCCGCGGGCGGTAATGATCGGTCATCACTAACTCACATACTCAACTGACCAACACGAAACGCAATCTAGTCGGCGCGACTTAAAATTTGGCTAAGGCAATCCGCGCGACTTTCTTAACAATCTCCTTAAGCAGGGCTCAAATTGAAACAGAAAGATTAAGATCCGGCGCCGGTGTCACGCTCCGAGCACAGCCGTTACATGGCTGAGCGGAACGCCCTCGTCGCCCACCAGCAGCACCGGCTCGACGCCGCTGAAGTCGACACCGTCGATCATCACCGAGACCTCGACGGCGGTCGCCACCGCTTCGCCGTCGGCGTCCTTGGCGTCGATTGTCAGCGAATAACGGCCGTCGCCGAGCTGGTTGCCGTCCTTGTCGAAGCCGTTCCACTTGAAGGTGTCGCGGCCGTGTTCGATGCTCTTGTCCTCGCTCCAGACGACATCGCCGGCTTCGTTGCGCACGGTGAAGGTGGCCGTCGTCGCGCCGCTGCCGGCGATGAAGTCCCATTTCGCCTTGCCGTCGGTCAGATCCGTCGTCGTCGACTGGATCATCACCTTCTTGCCGATGAAGCTGGTCGCCGCCGTGGCGATATTGGCGGCGGAAATCTCGAGCAGCGATTCCAGGTTCTCGTTGGCCTTGATCGATTGCTCGACCTCGGAGAACTGCACGAGCTGCTGGGTGAACTGGTTGGTGTCGAGCGGATCGAGCGGGTTCTGGTTCTGCAGCTGCGTCGTCAGGAGCTGCAGGAACGTATCGAAGTCCTCGGCGATCATGCCCCGGTCGGCCGTGGCGCGGCCGAGCGAGGTGACGTTTGAGATGGCGTCGAGAGCCATGTCGGAGCTCCTATATCGTCAGGTCGAGGCCGCGCAGGGCAACGGCCCGTCTCGAGGCGGCGGCATCGGCGGGTTCGGGTCCGGCCCGCGCGTCATCGCCCCGGCCGTCCGGGCCGGACTGCCCGTCCCGGGCCTGTCCGTCAGGCGTCTGGCCGTCGCGGTGCTGGGCAAAGGCCGACTGGTCGCGCAGGTGATATTGCAGGCCGCCCTCGTCGAGCTTCAGGCCCTGGTTCTGCAGCGCCCGCTCCAGGCCGCGGGAATCGCGCAAGAGCGCATCGAGCGTATCGCTGCGCTCGACCATCAGGTGGGTCGTCACCCGGCCGTCGCGGCCGAATTCGAGCTTCACGTCGACCCGCCCGAGCTCCGGCGGATCAAGGGCGATCTCGAACTGCTGCTTGCCGTCGCGGGCCGATTGGGCGATGCGCATCGAGATCGAGGCGATATCCGGCCGCGCCGCCATCGGCAGCAGCGACGCCGAAGCCGCGGTGGCCGCTGCGCCACCACCATGGGGCATGCCGCCCAACGGCATGCCGGAGGCGGAGTATTGCGGGTTTGCCGCTTCGGCGGCGAACATCGCGGCTTCGCCATAGCCGGCAAGGGCGCTCGCGGCGGTCAAGCCGGCGGAGGTCAGGCCGGTCGCCGCGACACCGGTGGCCAAGGCACCGGTGGCCAAGGCACCGGTGGACGGGGCGCCGGCAGGCCGCGATGCCGCTTCCATCAGGCGCTCGATACCCGACGTCCGCGATGCGACGCGATCGGCATGGATCAGCGGTTTGCCGGTCGGCATGGCAACGGGCGCTGCGTCGGTGCGGGCGGGGTGGGCGGGCGCCAGCCGGTCGCTCGCCGATGGCTGCGCCGGGGTGGCCGGACGATGCGGCGCCGTATCTCCGGCCGCAAGCCGGTCAGTCGGTGCTGCCGGCGCGGGTGTCTGCCCGTTCGGCGCGGGCGCTTCATTGGACAGGGCCGCAAAGGCCGCGGTCGGTGTCGAAGCCTGTGCGGCGGGGGCCGGGGTTGCGTTGTGTCCGGCGGAGGACAGGACCCGCTCCAGCGTTCGCCCGGACAGTCCCGGCAGCGCCGGGCGCGGTGTCGGAACGACCGGGCCCGGCGCGGGTACAGAGGCGGCTGCGGCCATGGATGGCGCCGTGTTGCCCTGCGGTGCGGCGCGCTGCGCTGCAGGTGCGATCGGTGTCGGTTCTGCAGCCTCGGCCGGAGCCGATGCCGGTCCGCCCGCCTGTTGCGGCGCGGCCCGGTCGCCGGTGGTGGAAGCGGCTGCCTGTGTCTTGGGGGCGGCCGTGGCCGGCGCGTCGGGGCCGGCCGGTTTCGCCGCCGCTGCGGGCTGCGATCCGCCATTGTGCAACTCGGCCGCCTGCGGTTGGTCGATCGGCGCGTTGCCGGCCGTCGCGTTCGCAACGGTTGTGGCAACCGTCTTGCCGCCGGCTTCGGCGGTATCGGAAACACCCGCGCCGCTGCCGGGCCGGGGCGCGGCCGTCACCGCGGTCTGCGGCCGATCATCACGCGGCGCCGCGTCGGCACGGGCCGGGTTCGCATCGGCGGGGCCGGCCACCGTTTGATTGGCCGGCGCCGCGCCGGTTGCGGCCCCGTCAATGGACTGAGCCGAACCCTGTGTCGCGCTGGCCTGTGATCCATCCCCGGCGCGCGGTGCGGAGGCGGTCGGGCTCGATCCGTCAGCGGCAGCCGGTGTTGCCCGATCCGCCACGGCCGAATTGCCGGTCGGCTGTCCGTCATTGTCGACGGGGCGTGTCGGGCTTGCCGCGCTTTTCTCCGTCGATACTCCCGCGTGTTCCGCCGGGTCGGCGACGGACTGCGCTCCGGTGAGGGGCGATGCCGCCATCGATGCCCGGGTCGGCCCCGTCTGCGGCGATCCGTCGGTGTCGGCGAAAGGCGCTGGATTAGGGGTCGGTGCCGGGGCGCTCGCGCTTCCGGCCGGTCCGGTTCCAATCGTATCCTGTCCGCTCGCAAGGACCGCGTCTTGTCCGGTCCTCACGGTGCCGTCGGAGGGACCCTGTGCCGGTTGCGCGCGCGCGGGTTCGCGCGACGCGGCGGCCGCCATCGTCGCGATCGCTGCTGCCACGGGCCCGCCGGATACCCCTGTCCGGCCAGATGGGGTGGGGCCGGACGGAGCAGGACCGGCCGGGGTGGAGCCAGACTGGGTGGGACCAGATCGGATAGGGCCAGACTGGGTGGAACCAGACTGGGTGGAACCAGACGGGGCGGGCGACGTTACACCCTGCCCACTCGCACCCTGTCCGGCTATGTCCTGTCCATCGGACGCCACCTGACCGAGCAGCGACCGGAAATCCGGCCAGCCGGTCTGCGTCGCCGGCCCGCCTGCCGGATTTCCGCCGGCGGATCCCGTCGGTCCGATCCGATCGACGCCGAAGGGCGAGGCCCCGAAAGGCAGGGCACCGAAAGGCGAGGCAGGCCCGGCCCGGCCCCCGAGCCCGGGCCGGCCCCACGCACCCGGTCCGCCGTCCCCCGATGACGGCGGTGCGGTCTTGAGAGCCAGTGCAGAGAAAAGGGTGTCCGTCATGTCCGCTTTCGATCGCGCCCGTTGTCGATCAGGTCCGGTTTCGCTCGGGTCAAGTTTCGTCAAGGCGCACCACGCGCCGCTTGCCGAGGCTGTCGCAAGTTCCGGGCCAATTCGAAACCCCTTTGAAAACAGCGCCTTACCCGAAGGCTGGCGCGCTGGGGAAAGCGTCAAGCGGCAGATTTTGCCGGTTTGCGGACGCAATTGCCGGGTGCGCGCGGGGACGCCAGGCTTGACAGGGGCCTTGAATGCGGTGTTTGCGTGCCTATCATTGGCTGAAGCGCAGGCCGTTTGGCCGACCGGACGGAGACCCTGTCCGGTCCCTGACATCTGACGATCATGACGAAAACGACGCTCAACAGCTTGGATCTGCCCGGGGCGCCCGGCGACACGCGGGTGGTCGTCGCCATGTCCGGCGGCGTCGATTCCTCCGTTGTCGCGGCCCTGTTGAAGGATCAGGGCTACGATGTCATCGGCATGACGCTGCAGCTCTACGACCATGGCGAGGCGACCCATCGCGCCGGCGCCTGCTGCGCGGGCCAGGATATCTATGATGCCCGCCGGGTCGCCGAGGACCTGGGCATTCCCCACTATGTCCTCGACTATGAATCGCGCTTCCGCGAGGCCGTGATCGACGCCTTCGCCGACAGCTATCTGGCCGGCGAGACGCCGGTTCCCTGCATCGCCTGCAACCAGCAGGTCAAGTTCAAGGACCTGCTTCAGACCGCGCGCGATCTCGGCGCCGACGCGCTGGCGACCGGCCACTATGTGGCGAGCCGCTCGATCTCCGGCGCAAACGGGCATCGCGCCCTTTACCGGGCCCGCGATCCCGAGCGCGACCAGAGCTATTTCCTGTTCGCCACCACGCAGGAGCAGATCGATTTCCTGCGTTTTCCGCTTGGCGACATGACCAAGCAGGAGACCCGCGCGCTTGCCCGCAAATACGGCCTGTCGGTCTCCGAGAAGTCCGACAGCCAGGATATCTGCTTCGTGCCCACGGGCAGCTATGCCCAGGTGATCGAGCGGCTGCGCCCCGGCGCCGCGGAGCCGGGCGACATCGTTCATCTCGACGGGCGCGTGCTCGGCCGACACGAGGGCATCATCCACTTCACCGTCGGCCAGCGCCGCGGCATTGGCGTCGCCATCGGCGAGCCGCTCTATGTGGTCGATCTGGACGCCGAGGCGCGGCGCGTCGTGGTCGGCCCGCGCGAGGC
This sequence comes from Tepidamorphus sp., assembly GCA_028280885.1. Taxonomy (GTDB): domain Bacteria; phylum Pseudomonadota; class Alphaproteobacteria; order Rhizobiales; family Tepidamorphaceae; genus Microbaculum. Next base: position 9,693 of record JANQKY010000063.1, on the reverse strand, counting down.
GCTGTCGACCCGCTTCGTTTCCCTGCGCGAGGTCAACTGGGTCGGCGACGGGCCGCTGCCTGCACACCCGCAGCACACCGGCCCTCTGGATGTCCACGCCAAGGTCCGCTCCACCCGGCCGCCGCAGCCGGCGCGTCTGATCGCCGGTGAGGCCGGTCTCGAGGTCGAATTGCTCGACGGCGAGTATGGTGTTTCGCCCGGGCAGGCCTGCGTGCTCTATGAAAGCGATACCGATCAGAGCCGTGTCCTGGGCGGCGGCTGGATCGACGCGGCGCGCCCGGCCGACGAATTCGCCGCCGGTCTGCACGACACGGCGGCCGCTGCGACGCTGGCCGCCGAATAGGGGCGCATCCCACGGGGGGATGTGTCCGTGCCGGCGGGGTCTGGCCGGTTTGACGCCCGACTGGAACTTAAACGTCTTCCCCGCTTGACACGCTCAAGTCCCCCTCCTTATATCGCCGGCACGGTCGCCCGGGCGCTCAGCGCCACAGTCGGGCCGATCCTGACGCGACACCTCAAATCGCGTCGGCCCTTGGGGCGGAGTAGCTCAGTTGGTTAGAGCAGCGGAATCATAATCCGCGTGTCGGGGGTTCAAGTCCCTCCTCCGCTACCACCAATCCAGATGCTTAGCATGCGCTCGTGGCTGCCGTTCTGATGGGGCCTTCGGGTTCGATCCTCTCGATGGCGGCGTCGAACCTCAGACACCGGACGGGGAGCTTTGTGAGATTGAGGAGGCCGTCGGGTGAGCCGAGAGGCAGGCCATCGTCGCTTCGGATGGCGCTGGGTCGGCCACGCTTCTGGAACAGCCGCTCGGAGGCGATGATGATTGGCGGTTCACAGGTCGATTCCAGCGCCGCGCAGGCCATCATGCAACGCGGGGCGTGGTCGGTGACGACCGCAGAGTTGAAAACGCACTGTGCCTATCGGTATGCAACCACTCACAGGGTTCATATCCATCTTCCTCAATAGCGGGGCATATCCGGTTCTATATGGCGCGACCATGCGTCGATCCCGCCGGCCAGGTTCCAGGCGTTGTCAAATCCGTTCCTGCGAAGAAACTCCGTCACCATGGCGCTGCGCATGCCGTGATGACAGACAATGATGAGCGGGGTCTCGCGGGGCAGCCCCTCGAGCTCATTTGGAACCTGCTGCATGGAAATGGTGACGCTGCCATCGATTATGCACACCGCCAGTTCTTCCGGTTCCCGAATATCGAGCACGAGGTGGGGAGTTCCTTCGTTTCGCATTTCGGCGAGTTGATGAACGCCGATATCGTGACTTGCTTGCTGCATCTGGTCCGCCCCGCTCATGCGCCGACACCAAGCGTTTCCGGGATCGCTCGTTCAGTAACTGTTCGCATCCACGAATACGCAATCCGGTGGATCGGCCTCGCGCGGACCAAGGCGTTCGTCGTAGCGGAACAATGTCGCGCAGTAGGGACAGAGGATCGTGTCGTCCTTCCCCATGTCGAGATAGACGTGCGGGTGGTCCTGCGGCGCGGAGGCGCCGGCGCACTTGAACTCCTTCGCGCCGATGCGAATCTCCGAAACGCCTTGGTCGTTCTTGAACTTTGCATGGTTTTCACGGGCCATTGCGCCCAGCCAACTCGTTCTCGATGATGCCGACTTCCGTAAGCTGATGTTCCAGCGACCGGTCGGTCAGCATGCCGCTGTCGATCAGCTTGCGAAGCTCGCCGAGCTTCGCCTCAAGTTCAGCCCTGGTGAACGTCGCCCAAGGATTCGCCTCCGGTCCGTGCTGGCCTCGAGAGACGGATTCACATCGCTTCGGTGTCATGCCGGCCGCGCTTCGATAATGGAAAGGATGTCACCTCGCAGCATGGTCTCGCTGCCGTCTTTCGGCGTTCCTTTGGTTTGTTTGAACATGATGGGATGCTCCTGGTTCGGGAAGGCCGGTCACGCCCCAGAATGCGATTGCTGCATCGAACATGGCACCGTAAGACGCCGCCGCGTCGAAGCCCGACGGATCGCCGTCGAAATGCCCCAGCGCCTTGGCGATGTCGAAAAAGCCGGGCGCCGGCAATCCGCCGCGGGCGCGGCTGATGACGAGCGCCGCGATGAAGGGGTGTCCGTTGGCCGCGTCTTCCCGCATCAGCCATTCAAGCGCTTCCGTGACCTGATGGATGGTGTTCGGCGGCTGAAGCTCCAGAGCCTGGGCGAGCGCCTTGTAGGTGATCGGCTCGCCCCGCGCCGCGATCCGCTGAAGGCAGGTCCGGGCACGTCCGGCCAGTGCTTGCGGTGTCGGCGCGGCGTTTTCGGGCATGACCATCATGAGACGCCCTTGGCGAGATCAAAGAGGCTGAACATGCCCTTCGCGGGACCGTTTTGAACAACCGGCACCGGATCCTCGAACAGACTGCCATCGGTGTCTATCACGACGCGCCAGACCCGCGTCCGATAGCGAAACGTAAGGCGGGTGCGGCCCGCGTCTTTATCCTGTCCGGTTTCGGCGACACTCACGACCAGGCCCCTGGCCATGTTCTCCTTCAGCGCTTCGACCGTGAGGCCGAGCCTGGGCGCCAGCACTTCGGCATCGATGGTGATCTGCGCATGTCCCACCTCGACGGCTGCGTGAGGAATCGAGGTCATCGCTACGCCGTTCCGATACCCGGCTGCCCGGGCTTAGCGGATGAGAAATTGATGCAGAGCTGGTCCAGTTCGCCCGCCGCGAGAGGTTCGTTCACGAAGCCGCATTCATAGGCGCTGACGCCGTCCTGGCAGCAATCGTCCCCTTCGAAATGAGCGCAGGTCTCGCACGTGCCGAACAGCGGTTTGCCCGCCTGTACGGCGACGCTGCCGAGCAGGCGCTGCAGGATTGCGGCAAAACTGCCGCGGACGCCGGGGGGCAGAGCGTCCGCGGCTCGAACCAGGGCTTGGAGGGGATCGTCCTTCAGGAGTGCCCTGGCTTTCCGCGTCGGATCCAGTCTGATGCTTCGGCCGTCGGTCCTGGAGCGGGTCTGTTTCAGATAGCCGTCCGCGACCAGGCCCTTGATGATTTGGGATGCGGTGCCCCGTGTCGTTCCGTGAAACGCCGCGAATGCCGAAGGCGTGCGCGAGAAGCGGTTGGCCCGCGCGAAATATCTCAGCCCGGTCCACTGTGTCGGGGTCAGCCCACCCACGAGGCCGTCGCCCGACGCGATGCGCCCGAGATGAAGAATCAATTCGGCGATCGCGCGGCTGTCCATGTCGGTTTCCTTCCCAGAGGACCTCGGGTCACTTCATATAATAGCGATTCCAAACTATCTTGGCAAGGATATGATTTCGATTCCAAACTAAATGACACCCTTTCCCAATCTTCTGACAGTCGATAGCGGAGGCCCAAGAAGATGCAGATCAGCAGTAGCGCCTATCTCGGCGTCGAGACATTGGTGCCAAGGCCTGGATCGGTCAGGGGCGGCACCAGCCGCATCTCGCAGGCCAGCAATTCGAGAGCCGCTTGACGACGGGCCTCCAAAAGACACCGCTCGACGATATTCGCCCGTGTTTCGACGCATACGCATTGATGTTTCCAAAGCAGATGCCTAGGTTGATTGCGATGGACGGGGGCGTCCGCGCTGGCCGCGGTCTGAGAAGCACCCTTAGAACCTGAACCAGATCATGCTGGCGTAGGGAGTCCGCGATGTTTGTCTCTCGGACGCCCATGTCCTGATTGTCATCGCGTCTCCCCGGCCTGAAAGGGGAGACATGAAGAACCCGGCAAGGACCCTTCACCGCAGGCCCGCGGCCGCCGACACGCTGCATGCCGCCCGGGGCCATGGGCCGGTGCACCAGTTTCACGCGCTGTGGTCCAATGGCCGAGGCTGACGTCACGGTCATCGGCGCGGGCGTGGCCGGCCTTTGGGCCGCATGGGCATCACTTGAACGGGGCTTAACGCCGCACTTGGTCGACCGGGCCGGCGCGCCCGGGCCGCATGGCTGCTCATGGTGGGCCGGCGGCATGTTGGCGCCGGACTGCGAGGGCGCGTTTGCCGAGCCGATCGTCGTCGCCCATGGCCGCGGCGCTGCTTCGGCCTGAGCCGAGGTTACGGACGTGACCGAACGCGGCACGCTGGTGCTCGCAACCGAACGCGACCGGGCCGATCTTGATGCGTTCGCCGGCCGCACCCTGGGGCACCATCCGGTCGACGGCACCGGCATCGCCCGGCTGGAGCCCGGGCTGGAAGGCCGGCACCGACACGGAGTTTTCTTCAAGCGCGAAGCGCATATCGAACCGCGACGGGCCCTGGCCGACCTGGTCGGGCACCTTGCCGACAAGGGCGTCGGGATCGAGCAGGTACAGGTGCGGCCGGAGGATGTGACCGGCCCCGTGATCGACTGCCGTGGCCTTGCCGCGCGGGACGCCCTTGGCGATCTGCGCGGGGTGCGGGGCGAGATGATCGTCCTGCGCTCCCGCGAGATCGTGCTGCATCGCCCCATACGCCTGCTGCATCCGCGCCATCCGCTCTATGTCGTCCCGCGCCCGGGCGGACTGTTCATGCTCGGAGCGACGCAGATCGAAAGCGCCGACCGGTCCGGCGTGACGGCCCGCACGGCAGTGGAACTCATGTCTTCGGCCTATGCGCTCGATCCACGCTTCGCGGAAGCGGAGATCGTCGAGATGGGGACCGATCTGCGCCCGGCCTTTCCCGACAACGTGCCGCGCATCATCCGGCGCGGCTGCGTGCTGCATGTGAACGGGCTGTTCCGCCACGGCTACCTCATCGCGCCAGCCTTGGCGCGGCAGGCCGCAGCTTATCTTGCCGACGGACACAAAGGGGATCTCATCCATGAAGATTGACGTGAACGGCGTGCCGCATGATGTCGACGCCTCCACGGTTGAGGAGGCTCTGCAAATCCTGGGCTGGGGCGGGCAGCGCGTCGCCACGGCGCTCAATGGAACCTTCGTTCCCGCCGCCGCGCGCGACAAGACGGCACTATCGCCCGGCGACCGGCTGGAAGTGCTGACCGCGATGCAGGGAGGCTAGGCATGCGCGATTTCTATGGCGTACGCCTGGCCACACCCATGATGCTCGGCACGGCGCGGTATCCGTCCCCGGCCGTGATGGAAGCGGCCTTCCGTGAAAGTGGTGCCTCGGTCGCCACGGTCTCGCTCCGGCGCGAGCGCGAGGGCGGACAGGCCTTCTGGGATATCGTCCGCGCGCTCGGTATCCATGTGCTGCCCAACACCGCAGGCTGCCACACGGCCCGCGAGGCCATCACCACCGCCTGCATGGCGCGCGAATATTTCCAGACCGACTGGGTCAAGCTGGAAGTGATCGGCCATGCCGATACGCTGCAACCCGATCCTTTCTGCCTGGTGGAGGCTGCCGAGGCGCTGTGCGCCGATGGTTTCAAGGTCTTTCCGTATACGACCGAAGATCAGGTCCTCGCCCGGCGGCTTGTGGATGCCGGCTGCCGGGTGCTGATGCCCTGGGGCGCGCCGATCGGGTCCGGTCAGGGGCTGAACAATCCGCGCGGGCTTCGAGCCTTGCGGGCCGCGTTCCCAAACATCCCGCTGGTGGTAGACGCTGGACTGGGTCTGCCCAGCCATGCCGCCCAAGTCATGCAGATGGGCTATGACGCGGTTCTGCTGAACACCGCCGTGGCTGAAGCCCGGGATCCAGCGGCCATGGCGCGGGCCTTCGCGCTGGCCGCCGAGGCGGGCGCGGTGGCATCGGCTGCCGGGCCAATGCCCGTGCGCGACATGGCCCAACCCTCCACCCCGGTCATCGGCAGGGCCTGGCTATGAGCTTGCCACGCTTCTATCCCGTCTTCGACAGCGCGGCCTGGGTCGCCCGGTCCGTCCGGCTGGGGACGAAATTGGTGCAACTGCGCATCAAGGACCGGCCGGAGGAGGAACTGCGCCGGGAGATATCCGAGGCGCTGGACATTTGCCGCCGGCACGGCGCCGCCCTCGTGGTGAACGATTATTGGGAACTGGCCATCGCGCTTGGCGCCGACTGGCTTCACCTGGGGCAGGAGGATCTGGACAGTGCCGATATCGCCGCCATTCGCCGCGCCGGCCTGCGTCTTGGCATCTCGACCCATGACGATGCCGAACTCGATCGCGCGCTGGCGTTTGCGCCCGACTACATCGCGTTGGGGCCGGTCTATCCAACGATCCTGAAGAAAATGCCCTGGGCGCCGCAGGGCCTCGACCGGCTGGCCGCGTGGAAGCACCGCGTGGGCGCCACGCCGCTTTGCGCCATCGGCGGCATGAACGTGGAGCGTGCGCCCGCGGCCTTCGAGGCCGGCGCCGATCTGATCGCCGCGGTCACCGACATCACGCTTCATTCCGATCCCGATACGCGCATGCGCGACTGGCTTAAGGTGTGCGCATGACCCGCTATGCCCGCCAGATCGCGCTGCCGGAGGTCGGCCCCGCCGGTCAGGACCGGTTGCGCGCGGCCCGGGTCCTGGTCATCGGCGCGGGAGGGCTTGGCGTGCCGGTCCTGCACTATCTCGCCGGTGCCGGGGTCGGCACCGTCACATTGGTGGATGGCGACCGGGTCGAGGAGGCGAACCTCCACCGCCAGCCGCTCTACCGCATGGACGATCTGGGGCGGTCCAAGGCCGAGGCGGCCGCACAGGCCCTTCGCGCCCTTAATCCTGATGCCGTCATCCAGCCGCAAACGCGCTGGCTCGATCCAGCATGCGCGGTCGGGCTGGTGGCGGACGCCGATATCGTGCTCGATTGCGCCGACACCTTTGCCGCAAGCCTCACCTTGTCGGATGCCTGCCGCGATGCCGACCTGCCGCTGATTTCCGGCTCGGCGCTTGGGCTCAACGGTTATGCCGGGGGCTTTTGCGGCGGCGCACCGTCGCTGCGCGCTGTCTTTCCCGATTTGCCGCAAACCGCCGCAAGCTGCGCGAGCGCCGGCGTGCTCGGGCCGGTGGTCGCGATGATCGGCGCGGTACAGGCACACATGGCGCTCGCCGTGATGTTGGGGCTCACGCCCAGCCCGCTCGGGACGATGATGATCTTCGATGCGCTGACACTGCGCACATCCCGGTTCCGGTTCGATGCGGCACCCGAGCCACAACGCACCCATCAATTCGTGGCGATTTCGCAGCTCCGCCGGGACGACCTCATCGTCGATCTGCGCGCCGAGGCTGCCGCACCGTTCCGCCCCGACGCGCTGCACCTGCCGCCGGAGCGGTTGGCAGGATTGATGCCACCGGCGAACACCGCGCGGGTCGTGCTGGCCTGCCGGACCGGCCTGCGCGCCTTCAACGCAGCCCAAACGCTTGGCCAGCGCTGGCCGGGCCCGATCGGCCTGTTGGCCATTCCCCACTTTGAAACGCCGGCCTTAAGGAGACTCAAATGGCTCATATCTTGGCAGGCAGCCCAATGCTGGCGCCCCTTGAATGGGGGAACGCATGACCCCCAACATTCTCTCCATCGCCGGGTCGGACCCCTCGGGCGGCGCCGATATTCAGGCCGACATCAAGGCGATCTCGGCCGATGGCGGCTATGCGATGGCGGCGATCGCCGCACTGACCGTGCAGAACACCCAAGGGGTGCGCGGGTTCGAGACCGTGTCGCCAGCCATGGTCGGCGACCAGATCGCGGCGATCCGGGACGATATCCGTATTGATGCGGTCAAGATCGGCATGCTGGGGACAGCGGGGATCGTCGCGGCGGTGGCCGAGGCGCTGGGTGGGTTCGCCGCCCCCATCGTCTTCGATCCGGTGATGGTTGCCAAGGGCGGTGACCGGCTGCTCGCGCCCGAGGCGGTGGCGGCGCTGCGCGAGCGGCTGTTGCCCATGGCCGCGGTGATTACGCCGAACCTGCCCGAAGCCGCCGATTTGCTTGGCCGCGCGCCCGCACAAGACATGGACGCGATGGCGGATGAAGCCACCCGCCTGCGCGCGCTCGGCCCGGCCGCCGTGCTGATCAAGGGCGGGCATCTTGGCGGGGCGCGGCACGCAACCCGCAACACCCACGGCACCGGCTGCACGCTCTCCTCCGCGCTCGCCTGCCATCTGGGCCATGGGAGGCCGCCGCCCGCGCCAAGACCTATCCGCCGCGATCGCGGCCGCCGGTCGGCTCGATGTCGGCCACGGCCACGGTCCCACCCATCACTTCCATTCTCTCGACGGAGCGACGCCATGACCTTCACCGAAACCGTACTCGCCGAAACCGCCGATCTCTGCGCTGAGATCCGCGCGATGCCGTTCAACCGCGCACTCTGCGACGGCACCCTGTCCGGCGAAGCCTTCCGCCACTACATCATCCAGGACGCCCATTACCTTGAGGGCTTCGCCCGGGCGCTTGCGCTCGCGGCGACCCGCGCGCCCGACGCGGACGGCGTGCGCCAGCTCGCGCAGTCCGCCGCAGGCGCCATCGCCGTGGAGCGTCAACTTCACGAACACTATCTCGGCCTCTATGGCGTCAGCACGGCGGTCTTCGCCTCAACGCCGCCCACACCGGTCTGCGAGCATTATGTGAGCTTCCTCGTCGCCACGGCGGCCACCCGCGGGGTGGCCGAGGCGATGGCCGCGCTGCTCCCTTGCTTCTGGGTCTATCGCGACGTGGGCCGCGCGATCCATGCCGCAGCGCGCGCCGACAATCCCTATCGCGCGTGGATCGACACCTATGCGGGCGAGGAGTTCGACGCGGCGGTCGAGGCCGCCTGCGCCCTGGCCGACAGGCTCGCCGAAAGCACCGGCGCGGCCGAACGCAAGCGGATGCACGCCGCCTTCGCCAGGAGCACGCTGCTGGAATGGATGTTCTGGGACAGCGCCTGGAACCTGCGCGCATGGCCCGATCCCGTGGCCGGTCCGGCGGCGCGCGCGGACTGATGGGACCGGTCGCCGGCTTCGCCATGCCCATCGCAGGCATGGTAAGGCCTGCGTCCCGTCATCCGGCCCCTTCAATGTCCTGAAGGCGGCTTGACGAGTTGAAGCCACATTGCCGATCTGACCGGCGCAAACATGTTGTCGCATTATAAGGGAATGGTGCGTACGTCTAACATGCACGGAGCGCGATCAGGCCGCGCGCTGTTCCTGGGCCGCAAGCTGATCAGCAAGCGTTGAGACGGCCGCTTCGGCCTGAGCGACCGAACAGCGATAGCGCTCGTCCTTGAACTCCTGGTACTCGATCGTGATCGTGTGAATGTCTTCGCGCGCGACGCCGAAGTAGTGGGCGCAGGCCGCAAGCGCCGGATCGAGTGCGTTCATATGAGCGCGCATACCGCCTGGATCAAAGCCGAACTCTCCGCGAGCGGAGAGGATCACCAACGTCTTACCCGAAAGAACCGGTTCGATCGGAACGTCGCCACGATCGAGATCGAAGGAGAACGTCCGACCGATACGGGCGATCTGGTCAATCCATCCCTTCAGAGCGGTCGGCACGCCGTAATTGTACATAGGCGCGCCCATGACGATGATGTCAGAGGCGATCACCTCATCGACCAGTTGGTCCGAAAGCGCCAGGCGCTCGACCATCGAGGATGTTCGATCCTCGGGCCTTGTAAAGGCGGCGGTGATCCGATTCTGATCGATCGCCGGGATCGGAGAGCGGCCGATGTCACGCCGGATCACATGATCCTGCGGACGCTGACTCATCCAGCGCTCGATGAAGGAACTTGTCAGCTTACGCGTATGCGAACGCTCTTCAAGCTGTGCGCTGGCGTCGATATGCAGAAGGATTTGCGCCGCAGTCATCATTTGCTTTCCATTTGGAGCATAAGTC
>JANQKY010000049.1 GCA_028280885.1 Tepidamorphus sp. | reverse complement strand
CTGGTGCTGCGGGAATACGTGCATGCGACGCCGCCGGAGGGCCAACTCGATGTCAAGACGCGCGAACTGCTGTTCACCGTGCTCGACGTCGTCGAGGGTTGCGGCATCGGCGTTTTCTGTCCACCGGCGGTGGCGTCCGCCGCACGGCCTCTCACATACACTCGCACCCTCTCCCCTCCGCGGGAGAGGGTCGGCCCGCAGGGCCGGGGTGAGGGAGCCGCGGCCGGGCAAGGAACTCTGCGCGCAGATGTTACCCGCGCCCGGCAGTTAAACCGGACAGCAGTGGAGGTGTTCCGGGCATCCATGACCACCGCCGCCAGAATGGGCGCAAGCGACTGTGTTCATGGGTTGCCGGGACAAGCCCGGCAATGACCCTGAGGAGAATGGCGGGCGATGCCGGCGCTACAATATCGTCTCGCCCTCGACGAAGCTCCTGAGCAACTGATGGGCGATCGCCATTTTCGGCGGGCACACATAGCCTTCCCGATGCGTGCCGTTCAGAAGCGCCGCGACCTCCTCGCGCGAAAACCAGCGGCCGTATTCGAGCTCCTTGTGGTCGAGCACGAGATCGCGCGAGACGGCCTCGGCGAAGCAGCCGATCATCAGCGAGGCGGGGAAGGGCCAGGGCTGGCTTGAATGATAGGCGACATGCGCCGTGTCGATATCGGTCTCCTCCTTGACCTCGCGGCGCACCGCGTCCTCGATCGTTTCGCCCGGCTCGACGAAGCCGGCGAGCGCCGAGATCATGTTCGGCAGGAAGCGCGGGCTGCGCGCCAAAAGGCAGTCGTCGCCGGAGATCGCCAGCATGATGACGACCGGGTCGGTGCGCGGAAAATGCTGGGCGCCGCAGTCGCCGCAGTCGCGCCGGTAGCCGGCGTCCGATTTCGTGGTCCGGGCGCCACAGCGCGCGCAGAAGCGGTGCCGCTCGTGCCAGTCGAGCATGCTCTTGGCCTGGGCGATCGGGCCGAGCATCGCCGGCTGGACGAGCCCCTGGATGGCGATCGAACGCACGTCGATCGCCTTGAGCGACCCGTCGCCCAGAAACGCCTCGCCGGCCTGCTCCTCGACCGGCTGTCTGGTGATCGGGGCTGCGAACATCGGCACGTCGCCGTCGATCCCCAGGAAGATCGATCGCGACAGGTCCGGGTCGAACCGCTCGATCGCCTCTGCCGCGAAGACCGGGTCGGGCGCGGCCCCGTTGGCGACATTGAACAGCGGCCGGTCGTCGACGAACAGCAGGAACCGCCCGCGCCGGGCCGCGTCCTGAAGCCAGCCGTCGTCCTGGCGCCGGTCGGCTGCCCGGTCGAGCAGGCTTTCGCTATAGCCGGTACGCTGGCTTCGATCGGGCATGGGGAATCCTTCTTGTTATCTATGGTCATGAGGGGGCCACGAGGGGGCCACGAGGAGGCCGCAAGGGGGGCTGCTGGGGCGGGGCGGCTTGGCGGGTGTCAGCCGAGCCGGCCGACAAGCAGGTCGATCAGCCGGTCCCGCTCGTCGGGCCCATAGGCCTTGCGATCGGCCGCGCCCCAGACCGGACCGGGCCAGGCGGGATCGTTGCGGAACCGGGCGATGACGTGAATATGCAGTTGCGCGACCTGATTTCCAAGCGCGGCGACGTTCATTTTTTCCGCCCCGGTGCTCTCGCGCAGCGCGTGGCTGACTTGCGCGATCTCGTCGATCAGCTGATGTCGCGTCTCCGGGTCGAGATCGATGATCTCGATTGCGTCGGGCAGCCGCGGCACCAGGATCAGCCAGGGATAACTGGCATCCATCATCAGCCGCACGTCGCACAAGGACAGCGTGGTGACGGGAACGCTGTCGGCCTCGAGGCTTGGATTGAGGGAGAAGGTCGCGTTCATGTCGAGGGGCCTCGCTGGATTGAGAACTACGCGTCGGCCGCAGTCAGCCGGCGGCTGGAATCGGGATGGTGAAACAGCCACACGACGATCACCGAGGACAGCGCCAGGCCGCCGAGGATCCAGAACGCCGCGTGGAAGCTGCCGGACCACGAGACGACATAGCCGGTCAGCGTTGGCGCCACGAAACCGGAGATCGCGAAGCCGGCATCGGTGATGCCGAGCGCGGTTCCGGCCCGTTTCGGCGCGATATCGATCGTCGTGGCATAGAAGGCGGCGTTCGCCGCCAGGCCGAACCCGACCGCAAGCGAAATGAACAGGATCGCCCAGCCGACATGCCCGGCATGGACCGCCGGCACCACGGCGATCGCCGCGATGAACTGGGTCGCCATGATGAGATAGCTGCGCGAGACCCGCAGCCGTCGGTGCCGGCGGTAGAGATGGTCGGCGAGCGGACCGCAGAACCACATCAGCAGCGCGCCGAAGGCCCAGGGCAGGAAGGCGAAGGCGCCGACCTCCGTGAGGCTGAGCTTGTAGGCCTGGCGGAGATATTCCGGCAGCCAGGTCATGAAGAAGAACAGGAAATAGCCGAAGACGAAGAACGCCCAGGTGTTGGCGAGCAGCGTCGGATTGGAGAGCAGGAATTTCACCTCGCCGCGCGAGATGAAATCGCGGCCCTGGCCCGCCGGCTCCTCCCGGCCCGCCGCGATATAGTTTCGTTCGGTCTCGCCGACATGGCCGGACTCCTCCGGCCGGTTGCGGAACAGCCAGATCCACAGGGGCAGCCAGGCAAAGCCGGCGATCGCCAGCACGATGAAACTGCCGCGCCAGCCAAACAGGGTGATCAGCGTCGTGACGAGGGGCGCGCCGATCGCCAGCGCCACCGGCACGGCAACCAGCGAGAAGGACAGGGCGCTCGCCCGCTCGTCGATCGGCAGCCATTTGGCGATGCTGCGGTTCATCGCCGGAAAGTTCGGCCCCTCCGCCAGCCCGAGCGCCGCCCGGGCCGCATAGAGCATGATGAAGCCGATCGCCAGGCCGGTGCCGAGCATGGCAAGGCTCCAGGCCAGTGCCGCCACGATCATCACCCCGCGCGCGCCGTATCGGTCGACGGTGACGCCGCCGACCAGGGTCGTGATGAAGTATCCCGCCCCGAACGCGCCGAGCAGCAATCCGACGGATTTGGTGTCGAAGCCGAAGTCCCGGGCGATGTCGTGAATGCCGAAGGAGAGCGCCGAGCGGTCGATATAGTTGATCACGGTGATGGCAAACAGCATCGCCACGATGGCCCATCTGAAATGGGTCCTGTTGCCTTGGGGTTCGGATCCGGAGGGCACGGCGGTTCGCCTTTGGCATGGAGTTCGACCATTCGGATCATCGTTTCTTTCGCCCGGACCGGCAAGTCCGGTCCGAATCGCTGCTGTCCGGCGTAATTTCGGTGACGTCGATTACCCCCTTGTCGGACATGGGTTTTTCGACAAGAGATGTCCGCTGGACATGGATTCACTCAACCACCAGCTCGGACGTCATAAATTCTGTTTCCCCTGATGGAAGCGTTGTCCTGGTATCGCCGGCCGCTTACCCTCCCTGTCATTGCCGGGCTTGTCCCGGCAATCCATGAACACCCACGTTGGCGACTGTGGTCATGGATGCCCGGAACAAGTCCGGGCATGACATCCGAGGGGGGTGGCCAGGCTGAGAACCAGAGGTTCCTCCTCGCTGAACCGAACAGCGGTGGATCCGACCCGGCCTCCTCACGATCCCGACTGGAAGCGACGCGCGCTTGCGTCGGGCCAATGAAACAGGGCAAGGGCCAGGACCGCTGAAAATCCCAGGAGCGCCATCAGCCAGAAGACCATCTGATAATTGCCGGAGTGCGCAACCAGGAAGCCGGTGACGGACGGGGCGAGGAAACCGGCGGCCGCATAGGCGCCGTTCATCACGCCGTAGGCCGTTCCGGCCAGCCTCGGCGCGATATCGATGCAGACCGCCGAATAGAGCGGATTGGGCGAGATCGCGAAGGCCAGCGCGATCGTGATCAGTACCATGGTCATCCCGAGCCCCGGCCCGAAAGCCAGGGGCAGGATGGCCAGGGCGGAGACGAGTTGCGCAACGAGGATGGGATAGGTCCGCGCGACGCGGATGCTGCCCGTTTTGCCATAGAGCCGGTCGGACACATCGCCGAGCAGCCAGATCAGGGCGGCGCCCAGGCCCCAGGGGGCGACGGAGAACACGCCGATGCCGATCAGGCTCATGCCGTATTCCTGTTCCAGGTATTTCGGCAGCCAGGTGATGAAGAAGAACGACTTGGTCCCGAGGACGAAATAGGACCAGTTGTTGGCGAGCATCGTCGGGTTGAGGACGACGAAGCGCCAGTCCGCGCCGCTGACGGGCGCCAGTTCCCGATCCGCCTGCGCGGTGTCCTCCCGGCCCGCGACGATGCGGGCGCGTTCCGGGGCATCGACCCGGTCCGAGCTCTCGGGCCAGTTGCGAAACAGCCGGAGCCAGAATGGCAGCCACAGAAACCCGATAAGCCCCAGGACGATAAAGGCGCCGCGCCAGCCGATCGCGGCGATCAGGGCGGTAATCACCGGAGAACTCAGCGCGATCGCGATCGGAATGCCGATGATCGTCAGCGACAGGGCCCGTCCGCGCTCCTCGACCGGCAACCAGTTGGCGACGCTGCGGTTGATCGAGGGAAACACCGGCCCTTCGGCCAGCCCAAGGGACAGGCGGGCGATATAGATGGACGCGAACCCGACGGCGGCGCCGGCGCCGCACATCGACACGCCCCACAGGCAGACCGAGATGGCCAGGACGTTGCGGGCGCCCCAGCGATCGACGAGCGCGCCGCCGGCAACGGTCGAGACGAAATAGCCCAGCCCGAAGGCCCCGAGGATCAGGCCGACGGACGCATTGTCGAGGCCGAAGGCGGCTTCGATGCGCGTGATGGCGAAGGACAGGACCGCCCGGTCGACGAAGTTGATGGCGGAAATTGCGAAAAGCAGGCCGACGATGACCCAGCGAAACCGCGTGGGTCCGTGCCGGGGTCTGCCGCGATCGGTCATTGCAAGCGGTCCCTTGGGTGATGTGAGTGAGGGGGGCGAGTGCGGGTCCGGTCGATTGTCCCGGTAGAACCGCATCCGCGCAACACCTATCCCCAGCACGGCGCTTATGCCCACTTGCGTTGCCGGCCGTTTCGCCCGATATAGGGCGGCAGGGAGGTTGGCGGTGGACGAGCCGCTCGCCAACCGGGTCAGGTCCGGAAGGAAGCAGCCCTAACGAGTCATGGTTCGGGTTGTCGACCAGCCTCCCGCTTGCCACTGGATGTCCGGCCCGCAACAGGCGGCTCCCGGCAGGCCAGACGACAAGTCAGAAGAAATGACCGGCTCCTCAAAGTAGCGACGGGCCGGCGACCGTACCCGGTCTCCTCGAAGGGGATCTGCCGGCCGGGGCGGTTTGAGCGGGGACGTTTGATGGATCAGCGACCGCCGGACGGTCCGCCAGATTCTGCTCCTGTAAATCCCCAGGGGGAGTCCACGGGGACTCTCGCCCCCGGCGCCGCCGGCTACCGCGTGCTCGCCCGGAAATACCGGCCCACAAGCTTCGCCGACCTGATCGGCCAGGAGCCGATGGTCCGCACGCTGTCGAATGCGTTTGCCTCCGGCCGCATCGCGCAGGCCTATATGCTGACCGGCGTGCGCGGTGTCGGCAAGACGACGACGGCCCGCATCCTCGCCCGCGCCCTCAACTATCAGCCGGATGGCGAGACGGCCGACGAGGCCGGCCCGACGCTTAAGATGGACACCGAGGGGCGCCATTGCCGCGCCATCCTCGAATCGCGCCATGTCGACGTCATCGAGATGGACGCCGCCTCCCATACCGGCATCGACGATATCCGCGAGATCATCGAGGCGGTGCGCTACCGGCCGGCGGAAGCGCGCTACAAGATCTACATCATCGACGAGGTGCACATGCTCTCGAAGGCCGCCTTCAACGGCCTTCTGAAGACGCTCGAGGAGCCGCCGGAGCATGTGAAGTTCATCTTTGCCACGACCGAGATCCGCAAGGTGCCGATCACGGTCCTGTCGCGCTGCCAGCGCTTCGACCTGCGCCGGGTCGAGGCGGATCTCCTGGTCACCCATCTGGGCGGCATCGCCACCGCTGAGCAGGTCGATGTCGAGGACGAGGCGCTGCGCCTGATCGCCCGGGCGAGCGAGGGATCGGTGCGCGATTCCCTGTCGCTGCTCGACCAGGCGATCGCCCATGGCGGCGGCCACGTCCTGACGGATGAGGTCCGCGCGATGCTCGGCGTCGCCGACCGGGCCCGGGTCGTCGATCTGTTCGAGCAGGTTATGTCGGGCGATATCGCCGCCGCGCTGACCGAGCTGAACGCCCAGTATGCCGAGGGCGCGGCGCCCGACATGGTGCTGACCGATCTCGCCGGCTTCGTCCATCTGGTGACCCGGCTGCGGATCGTTCCCGATTCCGGCGAGGACGCCGCCCTGTCGGAGGCCGAGCGCAAGCGCGGGCGCGACTTCGCCGCGAAGATCCCGGTACCGGAGCTGAGCCGGGCCTGGCAGATCCTGTTGAAGGGCATCGCCGAAGTCGAAACCGCACCGCGGCCGCTGGCGGCTGCCGAGATGGTGCTGGTGCGGCTTGCCTATGCCGCGACCCTGCCGAGCCCGGAAGATGTCATCAAGCGCCTCGACGCGGCACCGGCGACGTCCGGCCATTCAGGGCCGGTCCCGGGTCCCGCTCCGGCTGGCGCCTCCGGCGGTGGGGGAGCGGCCCAGGGGGTTGCACTCGGGACGCAATCCGGTGCGATGGCAGCCCAGGCGCCGCGCAAGGCGCCGTTGCCCGTCTTCACGCCCATGCCGGCGACCGCGCGCCTTGGCATCGTCCCCTCCGGGCAGGCTGGTCTCGAGACGGCTCCCGCCGCGGCGGTCCCGGACGCCCCTCCGCGGGTGGAGGTGGCCTATGCGAAGCCGGAGACCTTCGAGGCGGTCGTCGAACTGGCCGACCGGAAGCGCGACGCCAAGCTGCGCACCGCGCTTGAGATGTTCGTTCATCTCGTCCGCTTCGAGCCGGGCCGCATCGAGTTTTCCCTTGCCGACGGCGCGCCGGGCGATCTGGTCCAGGACCTGTCGGTCAAGCTGAAGGATTGGACCGGCACGCGCTGGGTGGTCGCCGTCTCGCGCGAGGAGGGCGCGCCGACCCTGCGTGCGCAGGCCAAGGAAAGGCGCGCGCGCCGCATCGCCGAGATGCGCGGCGAAGCGGCGGTTGCCGCCGTTCTGGACGCCTTTCCCGGCGCCGAGATCGTCACGGTGCGTGATGTCGAGGCGGCACCGGCAACAGAGGCATCGCATCCGGAGCCCGAAACCGGGCCGGATGCTAATGGCAACGACGATATCGACCTGGAAGCGTAGACGAAGGAACCGGTATGGATTTCCTGAAGATGATGAAGCAGGCAAAGGACCTGCAGTCGAAGATGGGCGAGATGCAGGCCGAGCTCGACCGGCTGGAGGTCAAGGGCACCGCCGGCGGCGGCCTCGTCACGGTGACGCTGACGGCCAAGGGCGACATGCGCGGTCTCAGCGTCGACCCGAGCCTGATCAAGCCCGACGAGGCGGAGATCCTCGAGGACCTGATCGCCGCCGCCCACAACGACGCCCGCCGCAAGGCCGAGCAGGCGATGGCCGAAAAGATGAAGGACCTGACCGGCGGCCTGTCGCTGCCGCCGGGCATGAGCCTGCCCGGCATGTAGAGGGCACCCGCGCCTCAATCGTATTCGGCGAGAAACCCGTCGATGATCTCGCGGTATCGCTTGAGCCCGAAGCTCGGGCCGTGGCCGCCATGGACGAGGGCCGGTTCGAGATCGCGCAGGAAGCCCATCGTGGCGCGGTAATCGTCCATGTCGGAATGGTAGCAGTCGGTCACCAGCGCCTCGTCATAGAGGATGTCGCCGGAGATCAGGATGCCGGTCTGCTCCTCGAATAGCGCGATGCCGCCCGGCGAATGGCCGGGGGTGTGGATGACCTGGAAGCGCCGGTCGCCCAGGTCGACGACATCGCCGTCGTCGACGAAGCCGGTGGCGGGTGCCGGTTCGACCACATAGGCCGCCGGATCCCACCCCTCGGGCAGCGCGGTGAAGATATCGCCCGGCGGGGTCTTGACGAGATAGGGATCGGCGAGTGTCAGGGCCGGTTGCGGATCGGCCTGGATAGCGGCTTCGAGGGGATGCACCAGCCGTTCGGTGAATTCGTGTGTCGAGCCGATATGGTCGAAATGCGTGTGGCTTGAAACGCAGACGAGCGGCCGGTCGTGCAGCCAGGGTTCGGCCGCAGACAGGCTGAACCAGCCGAGCCCGGTATCGACCAGCATGTCGCGCTCGCGCCCGCGCACATGCCACATGTTGCAGCGGTAGAACGGCAAGATATGCGGCTCGTGGATCAGCGTGACGCCGTGATCCAGCGCCACCGTCTCGTACCAGTCTTCAAGCGGCACTGTTGGAAGCGTCATGCGTTTTTTCCGTCAGGGGGTTGGTCTGTTCGCCGTTACGGAGCAGGGCGACGGCCGGCGGTTTCCTAGTTGCCATCGATATCATTGCCGCGTTTGCCCCGGCAATCCATGAACACCCATGCTGGCGACTGTGTTGTGGCGTGACGAGATGAGCGGCCGTGCCACGCGCCCTCACCCCGGCCCTTCGGGCCGACCCTCTCCCGCCAAGGGGGAGAGGGTACCAGTGCATCTGATGGGCCGAGTGCTGATCGCAACCGTAAGCGGATAGAAAACTTCGGTACCGCGAATGATATCGGTACCACTGTGTCCGGTCCGTCCAACGCGCTCTTTCCCTCTCCCCCTTGGCGCGCGAGGCCCAAGGCCGAGCGCCGGGGGGCAGCCGCGCAAGGAATACCGCACGCAGATGTGTCCCGCGCCCTGGCAATACCGGACCTGCACACCGCTGAACCGAACAGGTGCGAGCGTATTCAGGACATCCATGAACCCTGTCTTGGGCAGGGAAGCCCGCACCAAGGTCTCACCGGTTGCCGGGACCTGTCTTCCCGTCCGACTCGGCCCGGCGGATGAGATCGACCGCCATCGCACCCGCCGTCTCGACATAGGCGCTGTCGCGGTGCATCAGCATGGTCGCCGCGGCGCCCTCGAAGAGGATCGCGATCTCGCGGGCGAGATCGGCCGGATCGGCGATCGCGCTGGCTTCCAATTGCGCGGCGATCCACTGCTCGAACCGTTTCTTGTGGGCGACGCCGGCGGCAATCGCGGGATGGCCCGGCATGTTGGCGAGTTCGGCAACAGCCCGCATGAAGCCGCAGCCGCGCCATTTCGGCGACGCGGCCGCGTCGGCGAATTTGCGGAACACCGCGCCGATCCGCTCGGCGACATCGCCCTCGGAGGCGGCATACCAGTCGTCGAAGGCATCGAGGGTCGGGTTGTCGCGGCTGGCGATATAGGCGGCGATCAGGTCGTCCTTGCTGCGATAGTGGTAGTAGAGCGTCTTCTTGGTGACGCCGGCCGCCTCGGCGACCGCGTCGACGCTCACCGCCCTGAGGCCTTCGGTGTAGAACAGCCGCGAGGCGGCGTTCAGGATCTTGTTTCGGGTCTCGTCGGCGTTCCTTGGCATGAGATTTATATATACTAACCAGTGAGTTTAGGCAACCGCGCATTGCCTCTACGCTCGCGTCATCCGATAGCCAGACGACAGGAGTGCGCGATGACCGCCCCCGTTTTGAAATCCGTTCCCGACGCGAACAACCCGAAACACGGCGCCGAGGACTTTGTCCTCCGCGAAGATCACGGCGCGGTCGCGCTTTTGACCCTCAACCGACCCGAAAAGCTGAACGCGCTGAACTATGCGCTTGTCGACCGGCTGATGGGCGTGCTCGACGCCATCGAGGACGATGCGGCAATCCGCGCGATCGTCCTGACGGGCGCCGGCGAAAAGGCGTTCTCGGCCGGTGCGGATATCCACGAATTCTCCCGCGATATCGCCGAAAGCCCCGATCTCGCCGTCAAGCGCTTCGTGCGCCGCGGCCAGGCGCTGACGGCGCGGATCGAGGCCTTCCCGAAGCCGGTGATCGTCGCCGTCAACGGCATCGCCTATGGCGGCGGCTGCGAGATCACCGAGGCCGCCCATATGGCGATTGCCGCCGAAACCGCTTCCTTTGCCAAGCCGGAGATCGCGATCGGCATTCCCCCGACCTTCGGCGGCACCCAGCGGCTGCCACGGCTTGCCGGCCGCAAGCGGGCGCTGGAACTGCTGCTGACCGGCGATCCCTTCTCGCCCGGGCGTGCCTGTGAAATGGGTCTCGTCAATGCGGTCGTTCCGCAGGACGACCTGCTGCGCGCCGCCTTCGCGATGGCCGAGCGGATCACCCGCCATTCGCCGCTTGCCGTCGCCCGCGTGCTGTCGGCGGCAACGCGTGGCCTCAACACGACGATCGGCGAGGGACTGATCATCGAGCAGGAGCAGTTCGCCCGCATGGCCGCGACCGCCGACACGGCCGAGGCGCTCGATGCCTGGATCAACCGGCGCACGCCGGTCTATTCGGGTCGCTGACCGGCCACAGGCGGGTGGCACGCCTCCGCGATGAAACTCGCAAAGGCTTCGTTGAAGGCCTCCGGCCTTGCGTAGAACGGGGCATGGCCGCCCGCTTCGATATCGTTCGGCTTGCCCGTCCAGATCGCGCCATAGGCAAGGCTTGCGATATAGGCGTGGTTGAGGAACGGGTCGTCGGACCCGTTCAGAATCGCAAACGGCACCGTGCCCTCGCGCAGCATGCGCATCTGGCGCGGCCAGTTCATCACCATCAGCTTGGTGATCATGTAGAACCGCGCCCGCCCGTCGGTGCGCGTCACCGCCTCGTGCAGGAAGGCGCTTTCGGCCGTCTTCGGCCCGGCGGTGGAGGTTGCGAAGGCGCGGGTTTCGTTGGGCGCGTAGAACTGCTTGCCGGCCAGGATGAAATGGCTGGTGGCGTCATAGGCAGCGCCGATATCGTCGGGCGCGACCGCAAGCGGCGGCGTGCCGGAGATCGCGACGCCTGAGACCGGCCTGCCGCGCGCGGCAAGCTCCAGGGCGACATAGCCGCCGAGCGACCAGCCGAACACGATCGGGGCTTCGGCGCCGAGCGTATCGAGCACGTCCTCGGCGACTTCCGCATAGGCCTGGACGTTATAGGTCTTTTCCGGATCGGCATTGGCCGAGACGCCATGGCCGGGCAGGTCGAAGGCGATCATCCGGTGGCGGTCGCGGAAGGCCGCGAACTGGTGGGTGAACACCTCCTTGCAGGAGGAATTGCCATGGATCATCAGGACCGGCGGGGCCGGATCGGCGGATTTGGGCGCGCCCGTATCGGAGACGGCGACGGGCCCGTGCCGGGTCTCGATCATCCGTTCCCTGGCGCCGAGCCGCGCTTCCCGCGCCGCCTTCTCCCGGCCGCGCCGGATCCGCGCCTTAAGGCCGCTGATCGCGGTATTGAGGATCTCGCGGCCCTCCTGGATCGCCGCCCACAACCCGCCAGGATAGAACACCAGGACGAGCACGATCATCAGCGCGATCAGGATATTGCGCCACGGCCCGAGATCGCCGATCGCCTCGGAGAACACCGTGATGACGAAGGCGGCGACCACCGGCCCCCAGATCGTTCCTGCGCCCCCCAGCAGCAGGATCGACAGAAGCAGCGTCAGGAATCCGAGCCCGAAGGCATCCGGCGAGGCGACCCGCACATAGGAGCCGTAGAAGCCGCCCGCGATCCCGGTGAACAGGGCGCTCGCCATCAGCGTGACAAGCCGGGTGCGCGCCTCCGAGACACCGCGCGCCATGGCGTAATATTTGTTGTCGCGCATGGCGATAATCGCCCGGCCGTAGCGCGAGCGGGTGAAGGTATACAGGAACGCCGTCGAGGCGATCAACAGGACGAGGCCGGTATAGTAGTAGCCGAGCCGGTTGTTCTTGACGAACCGGTAGCCGTCGATATCGAGCGCCGGTAAGAGCACCATCCCCGAGGTGCCGCCGGTGAAGTCCGACTGGCTGATGACGATCTGGTAGACGAGTTGCGAGAAGGCGATCGTTACCAGGATCACGTAGATCCCCGACAGCCTGAGGACCGGCAGCGCGATCAGGGCCGCGACCACCATCGCGACGAGCCCGCCGGCCGGCATCGCCAGCCACGGCGAGACGTCCAGCGTCTTGGCCAGGATCCCGTAGGTATAGACCCCGATCGCAAACAGCGCGACATGGGCGAAGTTGAACAGCCCGCCGAAGCCCAGGCTCAGATCCCAGTTCGAGGCGACGATCGCGAAGACGAAGGCGAGGATCAGGATGTGCCGCGAATAGGAATCGGTGAAGACGAACGGCAGCAAGGCCAGAACGCTGAGCGCGATCAGTGTCGGGATCAGGCCCGTGGTCTTGCGGAACGGCGGATCGTAGCGCATCGGCGGGCCTAAACCGTCTTCTCGTATTTGCCGAAAAGCCCTTCCGGCTTGACGATCAGCACCGCGATCATGATGGCGAACAGCACCGCCGGCGCCCAGTAGAGCCCGACATAGAAGGTCGCGAAGGCCTCGATCAGACCGACGATGAAGGCGGCGAAGATCGGGCTGGTGAACCGCGCGACGCCGCCGAAGATGACGACGATCAGCGCCTTCAAAAGCGGGTCGGTGCCCATGGTCGGCGTCATGAAGCGGATCGAGCCGATGAACAGGCCGGCAAGCCCGGCAAGCGCCGCCGACAGGCCGAAGGCGATGGCGTAGAGCTTCGGCACGTCGAGGCCCATGAGCTGCGCCGCTTCCCGGTTCTGGGCGACCGCCCGCATCGCCCGGCCGGCCGGCGCGCGGCGCAGGAAGAGGCCCAGACCTATGAGAATGACGACGACGAGGGCAAGCAGCACGGCCTCGTTGGCCGAGATCGTCACGCCGGCAAGCGACACGTCGCCCTCGACGACGCGGGCGATCTGTTTCGAGCGGGCGCCCCAGAGGATATCGAGCAGGCTTTCCAGGATCGTCGCCCCGGCAAGCGTCGTGATCACCGACAAGAGCACCAGGTTCGGCTGCCGCTCGAAGGGGCGCACCAGCAGCGCGTAGGTGATGACGCCGATCACGAACATCGCCGCAACCGAAACGGCGGCGCCGGCGAAATAGCCAAGCCCGAAGGCCTCGGTGCTGCTGATCTGCCAGGCGATATAGGCGCCGGCGGCGATGAACGCGCCATGGGCGAAATTGAAGATGCCGAGTGTGGTCCAGACCACGGCGAGCCCGGTCGCCATCAGCGCATAGAGCCCGCCGAGCACGATGCCGCCGGCGGCGACGAAGAGCAGCGTTTCGAAGCTCATCGCCCAACCCCATTGTCAATCCCGCCAGCGGGCGCTCCAAACAGCATGGCCATGATTTCCTCGTGCGAGGGCATTTCGGCCTTCTCGATCTTCCGCGAGATGCGGCCGTGGTCGAACAGGTAGAGCGTGTCGATCAGCGACTGCAGGAACTCGACATCCTGATCGACGAGCAGCAGGGGGACGCCTGCGTCGCGAATTTTCTGGATCGCAGCGCAGAGTTCGTGCCGCAGTTTCGGCGACAGGCCGAGCGTCGGTTCGTCGAGGATCAGCAGCTTGGGCGCCGCCATCAGCCCGACGCCGATCGCCACCATCTGCCGCTCGCCGCCCGACAGGAAGCGGATCTTGTGAAAGCGCCGCTCATGGACGCGCGGGAACAGCCGGTGGACCTGATCGAGCTGTGCTTTTGCATTGCCCCGCCCGGCGGCGGCGGCCGGGGCGACCGACAGGGTCTCCTCAACGGTCATCTCCGGAAACAGCAGGTTGCCCTGCGGCACGTGGATCAGGCCCGCGCGCGCGACCTGTTTGGGGTTCATGCGGCGGCGCCGGACAGCGTCGTAGTTGAAATTACGGAAGCGCCGGCTGCCGCGCTCGCCGGCCAGGTTGAGCCGCTCGCCGGCGAAATAGATGTCGCCGCGCCAGGGGTCGATCAGGCCCGACAGCGTCCGCAGGAACGTCGACTTGCCGTGGCCGTTCGGGCCGAACAGGCCGATGCTGGCATTCGCCGGCATGGCAAGCGAGATATCCTGGAAGATCTGCACCGGATCGTAGCCGCCGGCGAGGCCCTCGACCCGGAGGAGCGGTTCGCTCATGCCGCGCCTCCCAGATAGGCTTCGACGACGCGCGGATCGGCGATGACGTCCTGCGGCGCGCCCTCGCTGATCAGCGTGCCCTGGTCGAGCACGATCAGCCGGTCCGACACGCCGGTCAGGAGCGGCAGAACATGCTCGATCAGCAGGATCGTCATGCCGCCGGCCTTGAGTTTCAGGATCAGCGCGCGCATCCGCTCGATTTCGCCCTCGGTCAGGCTCGCGGCCGGCTCGTCGAGCAGCAACAGCGTCGGATCGAGCGCCAGCGCGCTTGCGATCATGACGAGCTTGCGGTGGAACACCGGCAGCCCGCCGGCCGGGGTATTGTGCATGGTCGCCGGGAAACCGACGGTCTCGAGTGCTGCCTCGGCGCGTGCCTCGTTGTCGCGCTGCGCGCCGGCATGGCCGCCGAATTCGATCGCGATCAGCACGTTGTCGATCGAGCGCAGGCTTGGAAACACGGTCTCGCGCTGGAACGTGCGGGCAAGGCCGAGCCGGCCGATCTCATGGCCGGCGCGCCGCTGGATCTCGCGGCCCTGAAACAGCGTCCGGCCGCTGTCGGCGCGAAACGGGATGTTCGTGATGATGTTGAACAACGTGCTCTTGCCCGAGCCGTTCGGCCCGGCGATGCCGAGGATCTCGCCTTCGCTGACCGAGAAGCTGACCGCGTTGACCGCTTTCAGCGCGCCGAAGGATTTGGTCAGGCTGTCGG
>JANQKY010000024.1 GCA_028280885.1 Tepidamorphus sp. | reverse complement strand
GTTGGAGAGGGCGATGGCAGGCATGGTCCGGCCCGTTCGACGGTGCAAGACGAATGAGGCGTCCGTGGTCGACCACGGGCGCCTGCCGTGAGGATTACTGCGTCTTCCACTCCAGCGGCGGTGACGGCCGCAGGAAGTAGGTCGCGGCGACCTCGTCTGGGAACCACACGTCGATGCCCGGCTGGATGTACTCGGTGGAGTCGACCGAGCAATCATCCGGCAGCGCGGCGACATACTCCTCCGCCGGCACCCGGTAGACACCGCGCAGGATCGACTGGACGATCGGGCCCTGGTTCTGCAACGTGCGGATGACCGAGTTGAAGCCCAGTTCCATCTCGTCGCCGGGCGGCCAGATCTGGAAGGCGTGGCTGATCCAGCCCGGGTTCTGCTTGAGATAGCAGGCAGCCCCCGCCGAACCCGCGAGCGAAATCGGCATCACCTCGCGGCCCGACTGCAGCACCGCCTTGAGAACGCCGGTCTCCTGCGAGCCCTGCGCGATGATGCCGTCGATCTTCGCCGGGTTGGTGGCGAGGAACTTCTGCACCTCGGTCTGGGCGACCTGATCGGTCCAGTTGCCCCAGACCTGACCGACCAGGTTGGCCTCGGGGAATTCCTCCAGCGCGCGCTTGGCGCCGGTGTCGAAACTCTCGGATGACGCTGCCCCGGCGATGCCGGAGACGAGCAGGAAATTGCCCTTGCCGCCCAGTTCCTCGATCATCGCCTTGGCGATCTCATAACCGCCGAGCGTGTAGTTCGACGAGGCGTTCAGCGCCTTGTCCGAGGTCAGGTAGCCGGAATAGGAGAAGACGACGACGCCCTTGGAATAGGCGTATTCGACCGCCTTGTTCAGCGCCACCGGATTGGAGCAGCACACGATGATCGCATCGACGCCCTGATCGACGAGCTGGCGCATCTGCTGGATCTGCCGGGCGTCGTTGAGATCGGACTGGGTGACGATGATGTCGTCGACGATGCCGGCTTCCTTGTAGGCCGGCAGCAGTTCCTCGGTGAGCCGCTTCAGGCCCTCCGCCCGCCATGTATTGCCGGCGTAGGAACTGGCATAGCCGATCGTCCACGGCGCTTGCGATCGCGGCGTCCAGTCGCGATAGGCGGACTTGCCGATCGGCTGGCCGTCATCGACGCCCTCATAGGCGGCCGCGGTCTCCGGCGGCAGTTCGCCGACGGCGCTGTGTCCGTCCGCCTGGGCTGCGACCCCGTAGAGCGCCAGGGGCACGGCCAGGAGCCACGGTTTCAAGGATGATTTCATGAGCTTCCTCCCCAATATGACCACCGCAAAGGAATGATCGGCGGATTGAGGAAAACCATGTTGGAAAGCCGCGACTTGAGGAAGGACGCAGCGGAATATGATGGCTATAGAGGAAACCTATAGCCCGCCTGTCGCCACCGCCTCTGATGCGCGCGCCAGCCGCGCCGGCGAGGCAGACGGCCTGTGAAGGCCGCGCCCTGGAAGTATCAAACCATTGAAATCAATAGATATTTTGCCCTCTCCTACCCAATACGAACGACGCCGGAAGGAAGCCCGAGGCCTGAGGAAATCCGGCCCGACGGACCGGTTTAGCCGATCTGACCAACCGCGGCTTCCGCACCGTCCGCTATAGAAAACGGTCTCAGCCCCGGTCCACCGGCCTCACACCACGTAGTTCAGGCCGAGCCTGCCGCCGTCGACATAGATCGTCTCGCCGGTGATGTAGCTTGCCTTGTCGGAGGCCAGGAAGGCGACCGTGTCGCCGATCTCCTTCGCCGTCCCCAGGCGGCCGAGCGGCGTGCGCGACATCGCCACCCGCATCGCGTCCGGATTGGCGTTGACGCCGGCCATCATCTCGGTGTCGATCGAGCCGGGCCCGACCGCGTTGACCCGGATACCATGCGGCGCGAGCGCCAGGGCGGCCGCCTTCGTTATCTGCATCACCCCGCCTTTCGAGGCGCAATAGGCCGGGATCGCGGGGATCGCCAGCTGTGCGTTGATCGACGATATGTTGATGATCGCGCCGGCGATCTTGGTGTCGACCATCATCCGCGCCGCCCGCTGCGTTGTATCGAACAGGCCGATAAGATTGACGTCGAGCACGCGCTGAAAATCCGCGCGCGAATAGGTCAGGAAATCGCCGGGCAGCGCGATGCCGGCATTGTTGACCAGCACCGCGACCGGGCCGTGCTCGGCGGCGATTGCTTCAAACAGCGCGTCGACCGCCTCGCCGTCGCCGATATCGCAGACATAGCCGGTGCCGCCGAGCCCCTCGGCGGCGGCGCGGACGCTGTCCTTGATGTCGGCGAGCACGATCCGGTGGCCGGCCTCGGCAAGCGCCTGCGCGCAGGCAAAGCCGATCCCCTGCGCCCCGCCGGTGACCAGCGCGATCCGTTCACTCATCAATCAATCTCCATCATATCCGTAGTCATCGCGGGCCTGTTTCCCGGTAATCAGATCCGCCTCCAAATCCGCCGCCACCGACGCGCGGGCGCGGCCCTCCGGCGGGCCGTAGCCGCCGCCACCCGGCAGGCTGAGGCGCAGCCGTTTGCCGCCGGCAACCTTCTGCCGTCCCTTCGGCTTCAGGACGGTGCCGTCGGTCAGTTCGACCCGCCCCCGCGCCCCGGTGCCGCCGCCTTCGCGGCCGCGGGCGGGATGGACGACCCGGTCGAACATGGCGTTGAACCAGAAGGCATAGCCATCGCGCGCCTCGATCTCGATCACCTGGCCGAGCCCGCCGCGCATCGTCCCGGCACCGCCCGAGCCCTCACGCAGATCCTTGCGCCAGATGATGATCGGTCCGACATGCTCGGTCGCCTCGACGCTCATGGTCGAGACGCCCGAGGGAAACGCCGTCGCCGACAGCCCGTCGGTCGCCGGCCGCGCGCCGGTTCCGCCGGAATTGAACATCAGGATCTCCGCACCGGGCAGGCCACTGTCGGGATCGGTCGCACGCGCCGAGATCTGGATATTCCAGAGCGCCGAGGAGCCTTCCGCCGGCACGACGCCCGGCAGCGCCTGATGCAGCGCGCCCAGCACCACGTCCGGCACCAGATGGCCGAGCACATGCCGGATCGAGACGGGCGCGGGCCGGCGCGCCGCCAGGATCGAGCCTTCCCGCGCGATGATCTCGAAGGGCAACAGCGAGCCCGTATTGTTGGGCACCTGCGGCGCGATCGCGCATTTGAGCCCATAGCAGGCATAGGCACGGGTATAGACTTCCGGCACGTTGACGCCGAAGGCGCTCATGCCGGACGTGCCGTCGAAATCGGCGATGAGCCGCTCTCCCTCAACCTTAAGGGTCACGACGATGTCGATCGGCGCCTCGAAGCCGTCGACCCTCATGGTGTTGCGATAGGTGCCGGCCGGCACGCGGGCGATCGCCTCGCGGGTCGCCCGTTCGCTCGCGACCATGATGAAGTCGGACAGGCTGTCAAGACCGTCGATGCCGAATTCGTCCAGCATCGCCTGCAGGCGGCGGTTGCCGGCCTCATTGCAGGCGGCCAGCGAATACATGTCGCCGACGGTCTGGTCGGGCGTGCGGACATTGGCGCGCACCATCTTGATGAGGAAGGCGTTGACCTCGCCGCGCTCGGCGAATTTCGAGATCGGGATCAGCAGTCCCTCCTCGAACACCTCGCCGGCATCCGGCCCGAAACCCCGCCCGCCGATATCGACGACATGGGCCGTGCAGGCAAAGAAGCCGATATGGACACCCTTGCGGAACACGGGCGTGACCACCGTGATGTCATGCAGATGGCCTGTCCCCATCCACGGGTCGTTGGTGATCAGCACGTCGCCCTCGTAGAGGTGCTGAAGGCCGATCTCGCGGATGAAATGGGTCACGCTTTCCGCCATGGCGTTGACATGCCCCGGCGTGCCGGTGACGGCCTGCGCCATCATCCGCCCCTGCCGGTCGAACAGGCCGGCCGACAGGTCGCCCGCCTCGCGCACCGAGGTCGAGAACGCCGTGCGGATCAGCGTCGTCGCCTGTTCCTCGACGACGGCGATCAGCCGGTTCCACATGATCTGGTAGTCGATCGCGGTCGGGGTCATGACACGATCTCCTTGCGCAGCAGCAGCAGGCAGCCATCGGCCTGGCCGACAGCGCGGTAGGCGGAGGTGACGATCGTCGAGGTCTCGGGCTCGACGATGATGGCGGGGCCGTCGATGACCGCGCCGGGCACCATGGCCGTCCGCTCGACCTCGACGGCCTCCACATCGCACCGCAGGGCGGCATCGAAAAACCGCCGCGTCCTGCCCGCCGCCGCCGGCGATCCGCTATCGATGCGCGTAACGCCCACCGGGTCAGGCAGGACGGTCGCGACCGTCAGCGACCAGTTGGTGATTTCCGGCTGAAGCCCCTCGATGATGCGACCGAACAGCGTCCGGTAGGCGGTCTCGAACGCATCGCGGATATCGGGCACATCGGCGCCATCGAACCGCTTGTGCGGCAGCGGCACCGGGATTTCCCAGCCCTGCCCCTTGTAGCGCATATAGGCGATCAGCTTCTCCGCCGTCCGTTCGCCCCGCGCGCCGGCCTCGACGAAGGTCCGCGCCTCCGCCTCCATTCCCTCAAGCGCGGCGTTCACCGCTGCCGGATCGAAGCCGTCGAGCGTCTGGAAGAGCCCGCGCGTCGCCTCGTAGCTGAACGGCGCGCGCAGGAAGCCGATCGCCGAGCCGACACCGGCGCCGGGCGGGATCAGCGCCAGGTCGATCCCGAGCTTCTCGCATTGCCGGCAGGCATGCAGCGGCGCCCCGCCGCCAAACGCGATCATCGTGAACTGCTCGATGTCGCGGCCGTTCTCCACCGTATGCACGCGGGCCGCGTTGGCCATGTTCTCGTCGACCATTTCGGTAACCCCGAACGCAGCCTCAGGCGAGGTTATCGCCTCCGCCGCCGCGATCGTCTGGAGCGCGGTCTCCGCCTTGTCGGTCGACAGCGGAATGGCGCCGCCGGCGAACGTTTCCGGGTCGAGCCGGCCGAGCAGCAGGTTGGCGTCGGTGACCGTCGGCTCCGTGCCGCCGCGCTGATAGCACGCCGGGCCCGGTTCGGAGCCGGCCGATTGCGGCCCGACCTGAATGCGGCCCATCTGATCGACGCTTGCAATCGAGCCACCGCCGGCGCCGATCTCGACCATCTCGACGACCGGCGTCGACACCGTCATCCCCGATCCCTTCTTGAACCGGTAGGTGCGGGCCACCTCGAAGGTGTTCGCCGTCTTCGGGGTGCCGTCCTCGATCAGGCAGATCTTCGCCGTCGTGCCGCCCATGTCGAAGCTCAGCACCTTGTCGAGCCCATGCGCGCGGGCATAGTCGGCGGCATAGATCGCACCGCCCGCCGGGCCGGATTCAAGCAGGCGGACGGGCTGTTGCGCGGCCGTCTCGACCGTGATCAGCCCACCGCCCGAATGCATCAGGAAGACCGGCGCGGCGATGCCCGCCCCGCGCAGCCGCTCGACGAGACGGCTAAGATAGCCGGCGACCTGCGGCTGCACATAGGCATTGGCGACGACCGTGTTGAAGCGCTGCAACTCGCGCATCTGCGGCGAGATCACCGACGACAGCGAGATCGGCAGGCCCGGCGCCGCCTCGCTCAGCGCCCGCGCCATCGCGCGTTCATGGGCGTCATTGGCATAGGCATGCATCAGCCCGATCGCCACCGCCTCGTAGCCGCCCCCGGCGATACGGTCGGCCATCGCCCGGACCTCGGCCTCCTCGAGCGCCAGCAGCACCTCGCCCGTCGGCCCCATCCGCTCGTTCAGGGTGAAGCGGTCCTTGCGCGGGACCAGTGGTCTCGGCAGTTCGAGATTGAGGTCATATTGCTCGAAACGGTTCTCCGAGCGCATTTCGATCACGTCGCGAAAGCCCTCGGTGGTGATGAAAGCCGTCCGCGCGCCGCGCCGCTGGATCAGCGCGTTGGTGACCAGCGTCGTCCCATGGATGACCTGGGCGATCTCGCCGAGCGCGACGCCGGCCTGACCGGCGGCGACTTCGATCGCGGCCAGGATCGCCCGTTCGGGCTCGGCATAGTCGGTCAGCACCTTGCCGGTCGACAGGCCCGCCGGCGTCTGCAGCGCGACATCGGTGAAGGTGCCGCCGATATCGACGCCGACACGAATATCAGGCAACGGCATCAGAGGCCCTTCAGGACCTGGTTGGCGGAAAAGGCAAGCGTGTAGATCCGTTTCATCAGCGGTGCCGACGCAACCTGTGTCATTCCGGTGACCGAAAGCGGAAGATCGGCCGGATCCGCGCCTGTAAGCAGTCCGGCGATGGCCTTGCCGAAGATCGTTCCCGTGGTGATTCCCCGCCCGTTATAGCCGATCGCGGTGTAAAGATGCTCATCCAAAACATGGATGCGCGGCAGATGATCGGGCGTCATGGCGATCCGGCCATGCCAGGCATCCTCGAACCGGACCGGCCCGAGACCGGGAAACAGCCGCGCAAGCCGCCGGCGCGCCCAGCGGTGCGATATCCCCGCCTCCTTGCCGCCGATCACCTTGCCCATCGAGCCGATGATCAGCCGGTCGGCCGCATCCCGCCGGAGCGAGAACATGATACGGCCGGTATCCCACAGACCCTGCCCGCCCGGCAGGATATCGGCCACCCGCCGCGCACCGAGCGGTTCGGTGGCAAGCTGGAAATAGTGGATCGTCGTGAAGGTTCCGCCGAGGCCGGGCCACAGGCTGTCGGTATAGGCATTGGTGGCCAGCACCACCGCCCTGGCCCGCAGCGAGCCCCGATCCGTCTCGACCCGCCAGCCGCCGGCCTCCCTGGCAAGCGCGGTGACCGTGACGCCGGTGGCGATGCGGGCGCCCGCCCCGGTCGCCGCCCGCGCGAGGCCCCGGCAATAGGCCATCGGGTTGATCGTGCCGGCGCGGTGGTCGAGCAGCCCGCCATGGAAGGCGTCCGTCCCGGTCTTCGCCGCCGCCTGTTCCCGGTCGAGAAGCTCGACCGGCTGCCCCATCGCGTCCCATTCCCTCCAGCGCGCCTTAAGGTCGCGGAGGCCGGAGGGCGCGTGGGCTGCGTGGATCGTCCCGTTTCGAACCGCCTCGCAGCGGATCTGATGGCGCTCGATCAGGTCGAACACCATCGCCGGACCATTGCTGAATTGCTCCAGGAAGCGCGGACCATGGGTCGCACCGAGCTTTTCGCGCACCTGCGCCGGCGGCAGCCAGACCCCGGCATTGACGAGGCCGACATTGCGCCCCGATCCGCCGAAACCGACATGACGCGCCTCCAGCACCTGCGCCCGAAGCCCCGCCTCGGCGCTGAACAGCGCCGTCGAAAGGCCGGTATAGCCGCCGCCGACCACGGCGACGTCGACCCGGTCTGGGAGCGCCGCATCCCCGGCCGGCTCCTGCTCCTGGGCGGAGTGATCCCACAGCGAAACCGTTTCGACCCTGGCCATATCGTTCTCCACCCCGCGCCAGCTCTTCGTGGCTATACTTGCAGAGGCTGACGGATCGTATCAATGTCTGGGCGATCCGTTTCCCCGCCCGTTTCCCCGCATCGGAAAACATGCCCCATGCCGACCCTGAAGAAGACATCCGCCGAGCTTGTCGCCGACGCCCGCGTGCGCATCGAGGAGATCGAGACGCCGGACCTGATCGCCAGGAGGAACGACCCCGACGTCGTCATCGTCGACATCCGCGACATCCGCGAGCGCCAGCGCTCCGGATATATCCCCGGCAGCTTTCACGCGCCCCGCGGCATGATCGAATTCTGGGTCGACCCGGACAGCCCCTATTTCAAGGACATCTTCGGCGAGGATAAGACCTTCGTCTTCCATTGCGCCAGTGGCTGGCGGTCGGCCCTGACGGTGGCGACGCTTCAGGACATGGGCTTTCCGGCAGCCCATCTGAAGGAAGGCTTCTCGACCTGGGAGAAACACGGCGGTCCGGTGGAAAAGCCGGAACCGAAGACCTGAGCGACACGCCGCTTCAGGCCCCGGCGTGACACCCTGTGCGGCCTTTGCCGCGGTTGCGCCATCGCATCCCCTCTCCCTCGTCATCCCGGACGGCCATCAGGCCGAGCCGGGATCGGAGAGCCCGTGTCGGTGCTGGTGGGACTCCGCACCGCCTCGGTTCCCCGATCCCGGATAATCGCTACCGCGATTTCCGGGATGACGAGGGAGGCGCGCGCCCCGCCGCGACCCGCAGAGCCGGACCATGACGGCTGAGGCGGTGGTGAAGGCAAGTGTCAAGCCGCCGCAACCTGCTTGAAAGGCCATGCCAGACAACTGGTTAAGTGACATCAACACATTTAAACTGGACAGCAATGCGTCCTGGCCGGCAATCGACCGTTGTGCCATATCACGCGGGCTTTGCCTTTTCCCGCCGGCCGCCGCATGCTTTTCGCGACCGGGAACCAGGATCCCCCAAAAGGGATCCCGACACCTCGCCGGACCGCACCGGAAACCGAGACGCGCATGTCCTTCGCCCATCTGTTCTCCGACGCCGAAGCCTTTCTGTCCGTGCATGGCCCGGTCGCCGTCGGCGTCATCGTCTTCCTGGAATCCTTCGGTCTGCCGCTGCCCGGCGAGACGATCCTGATCCTTTCCGGCGCGATGGCCGGTCGCGGCGAGATGCATCTGGTGCCGCTGATCGCCTTTGCCTGGAGCGCGGCGGTGGCCGGCGACTGTGTCGGCTATCTCATCGGCATGCGGCTCGGCCGCAGCCTGCTGATCCATCACGGCGCCCGGATCGGCCTGACCGAGGCGCGCTATGCCCGCGTCGAGCGCGCCTTCAACCGCTATGGCGCGATTGCCGTGGCATTCGCCCGTTTCTTCGACATCCTGCGGCAATTGAACGGCATCGTCGCCGGCACCGCCGGCATGCCGTTCCTGCGCTTCCTCGGGTTCAACATGATCGGCGCCACGCTGTGGGTCGGGGTCTGGAGCATCGGCAGCTATGTCTTCGCCGGTGAGGCCGGATCGATCGCCGACCTCTTGAAGCACCTCGGCCCGCTCGGCATCACCGCCGTCGCCGGCGGCCTGTTCATCGTCGTGATCGCGGTCGGCTGGTTTGCCCTGCGCACCGCACCCGACGACTCCGGGGGTGGCAGGTCCGGCACCGGACCGGCTGAAACAAGATGACCGCGAGGTCCAATGCCGGTCGCCCGGCCGAGGTAGGCGCGCCAGTCGCCGTCCAGCCAATGGCCGAATTCCAGTCGGCTGATTTCCTGTCTATGGTGAGGCCCGATTCGCGCTTTTGTCCTGGAGAGGCACGATGAAGCCGCGCGCAGCGCTTCGCCATTCAAGATACGGGCAGATGTCCCGACGGTTCCGGCATTGCCTTCCGGCGGCGTTTATCGCCCTTGCCCTGGCCTGCGCGGGCCCCGCGACCACTGCCGCACAGCAGGCGGGCGGCACGGCCGCGCCGGCACAGACGGATCAGCCCTCCTCATCGGCGCCCGCGTCATCGCAGCCCTCGTCGCCTGCGCCCACACCGGCCGACACGATCGACGGACCGCAGCCCTATCCGCCCAACGCCCACACGACGACACAGCCCCGCCCGGCAGCCGAATCCGCCGCCTCCCCCGCCGCGAATGGCGACGCGGCGACCACCGCGGCGGCGACGATCGCCGACAGCTGGGAGATCGCGATCCAGAACATGTCGCTGTCGCTGGCCCGCGAGGGCATCGACAACAGCGAACTCACGCAGATCCGCGCCCGCGCCGAGGAGATCATCGACAAGGCGCACAAGGTCGAGAGCGAACTGTCGCCCGAAGTCTCCGAACTGAAGACCTTGCTGGCCCAGCTCGGCCCGGCGCCGGCGGAAGGCGAGCCGGCGGAGGCCGCCGATATCGCCGAGCGCCGCGACCGGCTGAGCACGGCGCTCGCCAATACCGACGCGGCCCTGAAAAAGGCGCGGCTCACCGTCTTCGAGGCCGAGCAGATCATCCGCGATATCGCCGAATTGCGCCGCGACCGGTTCACCCAGTCGCTGCTGGTGCGCAACCGCTCGGTCTTCGACCCCGATTTCTGGCTCGATGCCGCCGAGGCCCGGCCGCGGCTGCAGCGTTCGTTCGGGTTTCTGATCAGCGATTCCTGGTCCTATGCCGTCGACGCGATGAATGCCGCCTCGGCGCTGATCCTGCTCGGCGCCTTTGCCGCGGCGGTTGTGCTGGGCATCTTCGTGCGCAGCTATATCCGCCGCTTCGCCGCCACCTCCGACAACGACCGGGAGGACGACCCGCGCCTGCGCAAGCTTCTGCGCGCCTGGCTGGTCATCATCACCGATGGCTTCATTCCCCTCGCCATTGTCGGCATCTTCTACCTCGCCTTTCAGGCAGGCGGGCTTCTGTCGCCGCGATTTGCCGAGCTGAGCCGCGGTTTCGTCCTCTCCGTCGCCGTGTTCAGTTTCCTGTTCGGCATGGCACGGGCAATCTGCGCACCGCTCAGGCCCCATTGGCGGGTGATTCCCCTGTCGGACGCCAATGCCAGCCAGTCGATGGCGACCTTCACGGTCATTGGCGGGGCAATCGCGATCGGCACGTTTCTGGAAACGGTCTTCGACCTGCTCTATTCGCCGATTTCCATCTATGTCGCCAAACACGCTATCGTCGCCTTCGTCATCGCGCTGTTCGGCGCGACCGGACTGTGGCGGTTCGGCGCCGATGTTCGCAACCGCCCGCAAGCCGAGGGCGTCCAGCCGGTCCTGTTCTATTCCTGGATGCGGCGGGTGGTCTGGCTGTCGATCTTCGTCATCCTCGGCGCCCTTGCCACCGGCTTCATCGCGCTTGCCAATTTCATCGCGATCCAGATCGTCTTCATCGTCACGGTCGCAACGATCGTCTGGCTGGTCCTGGCCCTGCTCGAAGAGGTCGTCAACATCCTGCTGGCGCCGGACAACCGCATCAGCGGCCCGATGTCGGTCGGCCTGGGCATCTCGGAAAACGGCGTCAAGCAGATCACGCTGGTGGCAAGCGGCCTGGTGCGGCTCTCCGTCATCGTCATCGGCATCGTCCTGGTGCTGCTGCCCTGGGGTCTGGACACCGGACAATGGCGGATCTGGCTGCAGAAGGCCTTCTTCGGCTTCCGGTTCGGCGACGTCAACATCTCGATCGCCTCGATCCTGGTCGCGATCATACTGTTCGTCGTCGGCATTATCGCCACCCGCGCCATCCAGAACTGGCTCGGCAACCGCTTCCTGCCCAGCACCAAGCTCGATGTCGGCCTGCGCAATTCGATCCGCACGGTCGTCGGCTATGTCGGCATCACGATCGCGGCGATCTTCGCCGTCACCTATATCGGCTTCAACCTGCAGAACGTCGCGATCGTCGCCGGCGCGCTGTCGGTGGGTATCGGTTTCGGCCTGCAGTCGATCGTCAACAACTTCGTCTCCGGCCTGATCCTGCTCGCCGAACGGCCGATCAAGGAGGGCGACTGGGTCGTCGCCGGCACCGAGCAGGGCTATGTGCGCAAGATCTCGATCCGGGCGACCGAGATCGAGACCTTCGACCGGGCGACCGTCATCGTCCCCAATTCCGACCTGATCACCGGCACGGTCAAGAACTGGATGCATTCCAACATGATGGGCCGCGTCATCGTGTCGATCGGCGTGAGCTACGATACCGACCCGGAAGCGTTGCGCGAGATCCTGCTCGAAATCGCCCGCGAACACCCAAGCGTGCTCGCCTATCCCGAACCGAGGGTGTTCTTCACCGATTTCGGCGATTCTGCGCTCGTGTTCGATCTCTATGCCTATATCGCCGACGTGAATTCCTCGCTCACCGTGCGCAGCGACTTCCGGTTCGAAATCTTCAAGCGGCTGCGCGAGGCGAATATCGAAATCCCGTTCCCGCAACGCGACATCAACCTGCGCGACATGGACCGCCTGGAAACCGCCTTTGCCGGCGTCCCCCAACCCGCCGCGCCGAAGGAGGCCTGAACCCGTGAGATTGAATGGCTTCGACGCCGGCCGCACCGGGCTGGCGCTCCTCGCCCTTGTCCTGCCGCTGGCAACGGCGGCCTGCCTCGGCCCGTCGACGGCCGACAAGCCGCCGCTTTACCAGAACCTCGCCGAGAGCGCCGGCGACCTTAACGAGGCGGCCGCCCGCGACATGATCAATGCCTACCGCGCCAATAACGGCCTTGGCGCGGTTGCGCTCGACGGCCGGCTGACGGCGCTGGCAAGCGCCTATGCGGGCGATCTGGCGGCCGATGCCGGCAAGGGCGCGACGATCACCCCCGACGGCCGGCTCGAGGCCCGCCTCGCGGCGGCGGGATATGCGCATGGCGCGGTCA
Source organism: Tepidamorphus sp. (assembly GCA_028280885.1). GTDB lineage: Bacteria > Pseudomonadota > Alphaproteobacteria > Rhizobiales > Tepidamorphaceae > Microbaculum. The sequence goes on along the minus strand of JANQKY010000024.1, from coordinate 29,043 downwards.
GCGAGTCGGTCAGCGCCGGCTATTACACGCTCGCCGAGGCCTTTTCGGGCTGGCGCGACAGCAGCCCGCACCGCGACACCATGCTGATGGCCTCGGCGCGGGAGATGGGCATCGCGGCGGCCTACCGGCCGGGCACGAAATACAAGGTCTACTGGGTCCTCGTGATGGCCGAACCGGACACCGGCGATGCTTCCTGAGGCGCAGAACTACGACGCGCTGATCGATCGCTTCGACTGGCAGATCCCGGATCGCTACAATATCGGCGTCGCCTGCTGCGATCATTGGGCCGAGCGGGATCCGGACCGCATCGCGCTCCGCCACAAGCGGCCGGACGGCACGGTGGAGGATTTCAATTACCGCGCGCTGAAAGAGCGGTCGAACCGCTTTGCGAATGTCCTGCGCGCGGCAGGCGTCGAGCGCGGCGACCGCGTCGCGATCCTGCTGCCGCAAAGTCCCGAAACCCTGATCGCGCACCTCGCCACCTACAAGCTCGGCGCCATCGCCGTGCCGCTGGCAAGCCTGTTCGGCATCGATGCGCTGCGCTACCGGCTCGAAGACAGCGGCGCGCGGGCAATCGTCACCACCGCCGCCGGGCTTGCCAAGCTTGCCCGCTTCAAGACCTGGCCCGAAACGCTTGCAACCGTCTTCTCGATCGAACCAGCGGATGGCGACGCTCCGCACGCGGTCGACTTCCACGCGGCTTGCGCGGCGGCGAGCCCGGAGTTCGCGCCGGTCGACACGGGTCCCGACGATCCCGCCCTGATCATCTACACGTCGGGAACGACCGGCCCGCCGAAGGGTGCGCTGCATGCCCATCGCGTCCTGCTCGGCCATCTGCCCGGTGTCGAGCTGCCGCACGAATTCCTGCCGCAGCCGGGCGACATCATGTGGACGCCGGCGGACTGGGCCTGGGCCGGCGGCCTCTTGAACGCGCTGCTCCCCGCCCTGTCGCTCGGCGTGCCCGTCGTCGCCTGCCGCTACGAGAAATTCGATCCCGAACAGGCCTATGACCTGCTCGCCGAGTTCGGCATACGCAACGCCTTCATTCCGCCGACCGCGCTCAGGATCATGCGCGGCGTCGAAAGCCCGCAAGACCGCTGGGACCTGAAGCTGCGCACCATTGGCAGCGGCGGCGAGGCGCTTGGCCGCGAGGTCTATGACTGGGCCCGCGAGACGCTCGGGCTGACGATCAACGAATTCTACGGCCAGACCGAGGCCAATCTGGTGCTCTCCTCCTGCGCGGCGATCGGCGTCAGCAAACCCGGCGCGATCGGCAAGCCGGTGCCCGGCCACACGGTCGCGGTGATCGATGGCGACGGCAACCCGCTGCCGGCCGGCGAGATCGGCCAGATCGCGGTGAGGCGGCCGGATCCGGTGATGTTCCTGGAATATTGGGGACAACCGCAGGCAACCGCCGACAAGTTCGTCGGCGACTGGATGAAGACCGGCGACCAGGGCACCCTCGATGCCGACGGCTACGTCTCCTTCGTCGGCCGCGACGACGACGTCATCACCTCGTCGGGCTACCGGATCGGCCCCGGCGAGATCGAGGACTGCCTGATCGCCCATCCCGCCGTCGCGCTTGCCGCGGCGATCGGCAAGCCCGATCCGGTGCGCACGGAAATCGTCAAGGCCTTCATCGTGCCGCGCGACGGGGTCGTTCCCTCGCAGGATCTTATCGACGACATCCAGGCCTTCGTGCGCGACCGTCTGTCGGCGCATGAATATCCCCGCGAGATCGTGTTCCTGGAGGAACTGCCGATGACCACGACGGGCAAGGTGATCCGCCGCCTGCTGCGCGAACTGGCCTGACCAGAGGCCCGCCCGGCAGGTCAGCCGCCGCGCAGCCTGTCGCGGAGGGCCTTGGCAAGCCCGCGCAGCTTCGTCCGCGCCGCCTCAAGCCGGATGGCGAACGCCTGCCCGGCGCGGCCATGGCGCGGCGAGACCAGCAGCAGGTCGGCGAAGGGCCTGCGCTGGGTCCAGATCCGCTCGATCATCGGATGGCCGGGGGCGGCGCAGGAATCGATGAATTCCGCCGGCTGCCGCTTGAGCGCCGCCTCGGTCAGGTGCAGCGCCAGCAACACGCCCGGCGACATCTTCGCATGGGCTTCGTCATAGGCGATCTTCCAGATCCACCAGCGATCGCCCGCCCCGAGGCTGATCATCATCGACACCGGCGCGTCGTCGAGCTCGACCATCTCGATGCGACACTGGCCGGTTGCCGCGAGCCCTGAGACGATCCGCTCGATCATCGCCGCCGTCGCCGGCTCAGCCGCCATCGCCGTGCCCTGCCGGCCCTTCCAGCCGGCGGCTTCCAGCTTGAGAAACGCCGGAACGGTGGCGGCCAGCCCGCCTGGATCGTCGACGCACGCATCAACAAGCACGCCCGTCTCGCCGAGCCGCTTGCGCAGCCGGCGGTATTTCGACCGGGTCTTCGACTTGACCGCCCGGGTGAGATAGTCCGCTCCGGCGGCTGCGACATCAAGGACGGCCCGCTCGTGCCGGCCGGTCAGCGAGACCGCCAGCCCGACCTCCTCGGCGAGGGGTCCGATCAGGTCGAACAGCGGCCCCTCGCCCGGCAACTGCGGGAACATCATCGCAAACGGCGCGCCCGCCCCTGCCGCCGCCGCCAGCCAGGCCAACAGGCAGCGCAGGACGTCTTCGGCATCGTCAGCCGAAACCAGCGGCGCTGAACTCGTCGAATAGGCATGCATCAGCCCGTCACCGACCGACAGCGGCAGGCCCCAGCGATAGGACCGCGTAAAGACCATCAGGCCGTCCAGACGGCGTGCCTTGTCCGACCCGCCGGTTCTCCAGATACACACGCCGCGCACGCGATCGGCCAGACCAAGCCCCTCGAGCGCCGGGATCATGAAATCCGGATCGGCATAGACATTCGGCTCGAGCGCCCGCCCGGCAAGCGCCTTCCAGGGACCGGCGATCGCCTTGAGGCCGTGCCAGTCGACGGCTTCCGCCTCCAGCGCGGATGCGACCGTATCAGTGCGGCGAGGGGGAAGCGTCGTGTCGCCCGCGGTGGCGTTCACGCGGAGAATCCGCCGGTTTCCATGTAGCGGCGTTCTTCCGGCGTGGTCGTGCGGCCGAGGACGGGATTGCGGTGCGGAAAGCGCCCGAACCGGCGGATCGCGTCCATGTGAAGCAGGGCGTAATAGTAGCCCTCCTTATCGCCGCTGTTGCGGAAATAGTCGCAGCACAGGTCCTGGTCGGCCAGGTCCTCCGAATGCGTGTAGGGCATGTAAAAGAAATTGCGCGCCGGCATCGGAAACACCGCATCGAACCCGGCAGCGATCGCCTTTCGCGCGACCGCGCGGGCCCGCTCGTCCTGCGCGAAGGCACGCTGCGAGCCGCGAAACAGATTGCGCGGCAGTTGATCGAGCACGATGATCAGCGCCAGCGCGCCGTGCGGCGTCGCTTCCCAGTCCGTCAATCCCCCGCCGGCTGCCGCCTCGACGAGCGGCAGGAACAGTTCGCGGCATTCCTCGTCGAAGTCCTTGCCGCCGCCATACCACTTGTCATACCCCGCCTTCCACCAGAAGGAGAGCACGTCGAAGGGGATTGGAAGTTCGGTCATGGCGGGTGTCTCCTTCCTCGCGCGGCGGTGTCTTGTCTATCCCGGTCGCGATACCACCGATTGCCGGGCCGTGTCGGCTTGACGAAGGGCTCTCAGACCCCGATCTCGCCGGACTGGATCTTGCGATAGGCGTCCTCGTCGAGCGGCTCATAGTGCTCGCTTCCCCGCCGCAGGAAAAACAGCGCGTCGGAAATCCTGTCCGGATTGAAGCCCTCCCGGCGCAGGCTGACCTTCTTCTGCTTGAAGGTGCTGGTGATCTCCATCTCATCGGCAAGGCGCAGGAACCGCGGCCGCGCATAGGATGGCAGTTCCTTGTTCAGATGCGCCATCAGCCCCTCGAGATCAAGGCCGTCCGGGGCGACGATCTTGGCCATGCCGGCGCGCCCGTCATAGCCTCTGACCTGCACGCCGTAGACATTCGCCTCCTGGACGCCGGGAAGCACGGAGATCGTCTCGGCGACCTCCGATGTCGAGACGTTCTCCCCCTTCCAGCGGAAGGTGTCGCCGATGCGGTCGATGAAAAAGAAATAGCCCTGCGCGTCCCGGCTCAAAAGGTCGCCGGTGCGAAACCAGGCGTCCCCCTTTTCGAAGACATCGCGCAGGATGCGGCTTTCGGTCGCCTGCTTGTCGGCATAGCCGTCGAACCGCTGTCCGGGCGCCTTGGCATCGATCACGATCTTGCCGATCGCCTCGCCGATCTCCTCCGGCAGGCATTCGATGCAGAACCCGTCATCGCCACGCACCACCGTTTCGGTCTCCACGTCGAAGCGGATGACCTTGGTCATGAAACGCTTCTCGAGCCAGCCGGGAATGCGGCCGACGGCGCCGGGCTTGCCGTCGAGATTGAAGATCGTGACATTGCCCTCGGTCGCCGCATACCACTCGATGATCCGGGGGATCTGGAACCGGGTCTTGAAGTCCATCCAGATATCCGGCCTGAGGCCGTTGCCGTTGCACAGCCGCAGCTTGTGCTTGGTCTCGTTCGGATCGGGCGGGGCGTTGAGCAGATAGCGGCACAACTCGCCGATATACTGGAACATCGTGCAGTCATTCTTCACGATATCGGCCCAGAACCGGTCCGCCGAGAAGCGCTGGCGCATGAAGCAGGAGCCGCCATTCATCAGCGCGATGCCCGGCGCCAGAATGCCGCCGGCGGTGTGATAGAACGGCTGCGCGACATAGATCCGGTCGCTGGCTTGCGAATCACACAGCGCCGCGAAGCCCGCCATGATCGCCTGGATCCGGTAATGGTTGATGACGGCCGCCTTGGGCAGGCCGGTCGTGCCCGAGGTATAGATGTAGAGGCCCGGGTCCTCGATCGTCAGGTCGGGCCGCTCGGCCGGATCGACGGCCTCCGCCGACATCTGGGCCAGCGCCGCATCGATCGATTCGCCATCGTCTGAGGCGTGCGCAGCCGGCGCGCCGGCGGTCCAGACCTTGGGCGCCTCCTCCAGGAAGGGCAGCGCGGTCGCATAGGCCTCGCCAAGGTCCGCGTCGACGATGACATGCCGGACGCCGACCAGATTGAGGCAATGGGCAAGCCCGGTGCCGGTCAGGTTCGTATTGATCAGCGCGCACACCCCGCCAACCCGGATGATCCCCATCCAGACGGCCAGATAGTCCGGCTTGTTCAGCATCATCAGGGCAACCGTATCACCCTTGCCGATGCCGGCGGCCCGCGCCCAGCGGGCATATTGATTGGCGCGCTGCCAGAGCCCGCGATAGGTCAGCCTGTCCGTATCGTTCAGAAGTGCGACATTGTCGGCGTATTTTTCGGCGAGATCGTCCAGAACGTCGGGAAACAGCCGCGTCCGGTTCTTCGCGATCGGCGAAACGTTCCTGAGTATGCGCACCGCACCCGTCAGATAGGTGTATTCGCTGCGCAGCCGTTCGAAAACGGACATGTGGGATCCCCATACACTCTCTTTGATCCGGCCCGAACCCGGATCCTGTTTCCAGGCGACGGCACGCGGTTGTGAGCATTCCTGCACACGGTTTGTGCCGTCGCAAGCCCAAACGCACCGGTTCCGCCCATCGTCACGAAGCCGCATCGGGACAGCCGCGCCGAAGGGCGAGGCCGCAGGGTTTGCCAGACAGGCGGATTTGACAGATGCCCCGCGGAGTGCTTCCCATCAGCATAGGTATCGCTGTTGGGTCTGTTGGAAAGTGGCGATGGACAATCTGCTCGACGTCAAGGGACTGCTATGTCCATTGCCGGTCCTCAAGGCGCGCAAGGTGCTGCTCGGCCTGGCGCCCGGCGCCTTGCTGACGGTCGAGGCGACCGATCCGGCCTCGGTCATCGACATCCCGCATTTCTGTTCGGAAACCGGCCATGCGCTGGTCGACCAGTCGGAGGCCGACGGCGTCTACCGCTTCGTCATCAAGCGGCGCCCCGAAGGGACTTAGTCCCCCACCAGCAGCCGGACGACCGCTCGCCCTGCGTCAGCGATAGTCGCGGCGCGGGTTGGGACGCGGCAACGACAACATGCTGGCCGATGCCGGCACCTGCTGCCGCGATGAGGAAGGCGTCGCCGAGGTCTGAGAAACCGCTCCCTGCGGGATGGTTCCGCCACGCGCGGAGGGCTTCGGGCGCGGCAGCGGCACGTCGAAGGCCACCAGCGGATCCGTCGGCGTCGCAACGCCGTCGAGTTTCGGCTTGGCGCCGCGCACCAGCGACAGGGCGCTGAAGCCGTTGTTCAACAAACCGCCGCCGGCATTCGCCTCGACGGTGCGGGAGGGATCGCCGGAACTCGCGCCCCCCGTCGTCAGGACGGCGCCTTCCTCGATGCCGAACGAGGCCAGATGGGCCGGCGCCTTGCGCTTCTGGCAGACATAGGGCCGCATGTCGACCGGCTTGCCGATCGAGGCGGGACGCTGCAGGCGGTCGAGATTGGGCCGCCCGGTGCCGATCAGGCCGAAGCCGCCGCCGGCCTCGAAACCGGCCTCCAGCAGGAGCGCCGTCACCTCGTTGCGCTTCGCACTGGACATGCCGCCGAGCACGACGGCCGCGAGCCGCCGGCCGCCGCGCGTCGCGGTTGCGACGATATTGAAGCCGGACGCGCAGATATAGCCGGTCTTCATGCCGTCGGCGCCGCGGAAGCGGCCGATCAGCTTGTTGTGATTGGACAGGACGCGCTGTCCGACCTGGATCCGGCTGATCTCGAAGAACCGCTGGTGCTGCGGGAATTCCCGCACCAGCGCCCGGGTAAGCACGGCGATATCGCGCGCGGTGGTCACCTGGCGGGCGTCATGCAGGCCGTGCGGATTGGCGTAGACCGTGTCGCGCATGCCAAGCCGCCGCGCGGCCGCGTTCATGTCGGCGATGAAGCCGTCATGGCTGCCGGAGACGGATTCGGCCAGCGCGTGGGCGATATCGTTGGCCGATTTCACCATCAGGATCCGCAGCGCGTATTCGACGGTGATCTCGGTGCCGACCGGAAAGCCCATCTTGCTCGGCGGCTGGGCCAGCGCGGCAGCGGAAACACGCACCGGCGAATTGAGGCTGACCCTGCCCTGCCGGACCGCCTGGAAGGTGACATAGGCCGTCATCAGCTTGGTCAGCGAGGCAGGATGCCAGGGCGTGAACGGATTGTAGGAATGCAGGATCTCGCCTGTCCGCACGTCGAAGACCAGGGTCGGTCCGGCGCGGCCGGGCTGGGGAACGGCCAGCACCGCCACAAAAGCCAAAACCATGCCGATGAAAACCCGCGCCGCGCGCCGCATGCCGATCCGCCAGCCCATGATGAAATCAACCCGATTAAATAAACACGGATCCCTGCTTATCGGGATTCCGGGTCCGACGCAAAGGCCGACGGGACACAGTTTGATGAAAATCGAACCGGATGCGGATCAGGTCAGGCCGCTGCGCCGACCTTGCCCTTCTGGAAGGCAAGCGACGTCTCGTCGACCTTCAGGCGGAACGCCACGGTGTTGGCCTCGTTCTCGCCGACGGAATTGACGAGGCCGCCGTCCTGGGCGGTGCACAGCGTCGACAGCGCCGCGATCAGGAGGGCGACGTCGGTCTGCGACGAAATCGTCGCGATATCGCCCTCCCCGTCACTTTCCTGCACCACGAATGTCGCCATGCCGCCGGCTCCGACGGTCGCCACCACGCTGATCGCCGGCTGGTCGAGGCCGCTGCGCAGCCGCACGATCTCCAGCGCGCTGTCGAACAGCCTGCGCATCTCCATCGGATCGCCGAGGATCGGCGGCAGCCCGTCGGCGGACAGGCCGGTGATCGGCCCCTCTTCCTCCGCCTCCAGCCTGTCCTGCCAGGACTGGATGGCGGTTTCCGGCGTGACGGTGACGATACGGGTCGAGCCGGCTTCGCCGTTGGAATACTCCGTGATGACCAGACAGGCGTCGAACATGCGCTTCATCCGGCGGAGATCCTTGCGCAGTCGTATCAGCCCCGCCTCGGCCTCCTCACGGCGCTTCACCTCGGCGCGGATGTCGTCGACCAGCGAGCGCATATCGACGAAAATCAGGAACCGCCGCAGCACGGACCCGTCCGACCGCTTCGCCTGACCGCTGCCGACGAGACAGGGAAACGTGTCGTCGCCGTCGAGGATCTCGCCATTGCCGAACTGCTGTCCGGAACCGGCGAATTCGGCAAGATCGACGGCCTCCCCCTCGAAGCGGAACAGCGACGTGCCCGGCCGGGCGGCGAGCGAACCGACATCGCTTGCGCCAAACAGCTTGAGCGCCGCCGTATTAGCCGAAACGATATGGCCGTGCTCCGACAGAACCACGACCCCGTGCGGCAGCCGGTCGACGATCGTCGCCGATGCCGCGAGATCGTCACTGATCGTCGTGGAGGCGAGAAACAGGAACTGGTTGAGCGTATGGGCAAGCGCGCCGATCTGGTCGGACCGGTGCACGTTCACATGCCAGCCTTCGGGCTGGTCGGGAACCATCAGCGCCATGTCGACGGTATCGCGCATCCGATCGAGCGGCCGCACCACCATGCGCGCGATGACGAACCAGGCAAGCCCGGCCACCATCAAGGCGATGAGCCCGGACAGCACTGCCCGTTCGACCAGGTTCGCCTCGATCCGCGCCCATTGCCGGCCGACATCGATCCGCAGGATGACGCCATGCGGGATGCGGGTGGTTTCCGGAGGCAGGAACAGGTCGAACATGCCCTGGTCGGCGAACAGCCGCGCCGTTTCGCCATGCAGCCGGGCGCGCACCCAGGACAGTTCCGGCACCTGGCCGAAGACCGATCGGATCTCGCCGGCGCCACTGATCACCGTTCCGCCGGCGATGTCGGTCGCAGCCACAAGCTTGCCACCGATATCCTTCAGACCCTCGATGCTCGGGAAATCGGTCGGATCGATCGCCGCCAGGAACAGGCCGGTGGCTTCCGAACGCGCCGAGTTGATCAGGGCGCCGCGCTCGCGGACATAGTCGGGAACCGTGAAAACCGCCTGGATCACGATCATCGCCACGAACATGATCGCCGCGACGCGCGCGCCAAGGCCGCGAGCGAATGCGGTTCGCTTTTTCAGCGTTCGGTGAATCCTGGCGAGCAGCTTGCTCACGATCCGGCACGATCCTCTGGCGGTCCTGATGTTTCGCGGTTAACGCGAATAGTCGCCGGGCACGCTGAAAATACCGTAAACGCTGCGTCAGTACTCGCACGATCCCGCCCAGTTGCGCCGCGCCCCTGATCGCCCGGGGGACCCCGTCCCTTTCCAACGTCATCCACGACGTCGCGGCACCGGGTTATCTCGGCATGGGCGCCCGGCCGGCCCGCGCCGTTCGCGCCTTCGAGCCGCGGCGCCCGCGCACCACGGTGCTTTGCCGGCAATCGACCCCGGCGCTTGCGTCGCGCGGCCGGACCAAGATCGCCTGCTTCGCGGTCGAGGACTGACCGCAACGCCGGTGGGTGGCGCAAACAACGCACACGTCGATAAACAGTTGCGCGCGTGTGTTTTAAGCCGAGAACACCAACTATAACCTCCGGTCAAACCTCAAAACGGGCTCTGTCCAATAGTATTATTTCGACTTAACCAAATTCCTTTTCTCGACTGAACCGCGTCTTCCCTCGGGTTGTTTTTGATTAATAGACGGTTAAAATACCGGCATTGCCGCCTGGCGAACACGCGGTCAACAGCGTGCCGGGCAAGCGATACGGTCCCGTTTGGCCGATATCACCCCTAGTAGTAATCGAGGTAACGTCATGTCTGTATCCCTTCTATCGTCATTCAAACTCGGGGCAATTGCGACACTGGCCGGTGTCGGCATGCTGCTGGCGGGACCGCCGGCGGCGAAGGCCGACAGCCAGCTCTATGGCGGCGACGCCGTCTTCTTCTACTATCTGCTGGCCGACGAAGTGGCCGACAAACTCCCCTCCGACGCCGTGTCGGTGCCGGCCGGCCTTGAGTCCATGACCGGCTACACCTCTCCGCTGACGCCGGAACTGTATTATCCGGACAAGCCCTTCTCCGATCCCGAGGGCGCGGTTCAGTTCAAGGCCCGCCAGGGACGTATCAACCGGCTCAAGGTGCGGGTCGCCGAGGAGGCCTGCGTCGAGGAGGTGCCCTGCCCGCTGGAGCCGATGCCGACGTCGTATACCGTCACGGTTCGCATCAATGGCGAGGACACGGCCCTGAGCTGCACGGTCGTGGGCGCCGGCACCTGCACAACGCCGACCAATGTCGTCGTCGAACTCGAGAGCAAGTCGCTCCTGTCCGTCGCGATCACCACGGATTTCGGCGAGATCAGCCTGTCGCAGCTGATCTACCGTTTCATCTGGCAGTCGCCGAGCGGCTCGTAGGAGTAGGCCGACGCATTCGGGCCCTGAAAACCATCAAATCCCTGAAAACCTTCAAATCAATGCAACGGCCCGGCAGTCCGCCGGGCCGTTTGCCTGTCCGGGTTCCGGCCGACATGTCCGTTTTCGCTCCTATTGCGACGCAGGCGTGTCGGTGGGCAGGGTGATCAGCACGCGCAACCCGCCGCCGTCGCGATTGTCCAGCCGGATATCGCCGCCATGCGAGCGCACGATCGTGCGCGCGATCGCCAGGCCCAGGCCGATCCCGCCGGTTTCGCGGCTGCGCGACGTCTCGCCGCGCATGAACGGCTCGAACACGCGGTCCAGATCGCCCTCCGGCAGTCCCGGCCCGTCGTCGTCGATCAGGATCCGGGCGTCCGCCGGCGTCTTGCCGTTGACGCTGGTGACCGTCACCCGCGCCCGCTCGCCGTAGCGCACGGCGTTCTCCACCACGTTTCGCACCGCCCGGCGCAACGCCACCGCACGCCCGCGCACCACCGGCTGCGCCTGTTCCTCTACCGCAATGTCATATCCCAGTTCGGCAAGGTCGGCGGCGAGGCTGTCGACCAGGGCCGCGAGATTGATCGGCCGCGTTTCCTCCTCCGCCTGGTCGGCCTTGACGAAGGCCAGCGTCGCCTCCGTCATGCCCTGCATTTCCTCGATGGTCTCGATCAGCTTGTCGCGCGTCTCCGTGTCCTCGACCAGTTCGGCCCGCAGCCTGAGGCTGGTGATCGGCGTGCGCAGGTCATGCGAAATGGCGGCCAGCATCTGGGTGCGGTCGCGCACGAACCGGTCGAGCCGTTCGCGCATCTCGTTGAAGGCGCGGGCCGACCGGCGCGCCTCGTTCGGTCCGGTTTCGGGAAGCGCGCCGACGCTCTCGCCGCGGCCGAGCCGGTCGGCCGCCTCCGCCAGCCGCCGCATCGGCCGCACGATCCGCCCGGCAACGAACACGGCGGCAAGCAGCGTCGCGATCGTCGACAGGGCAAGGCTGACCAGCAGCGTGCGCCGGAACGGCCGCGGATCGGGCGGCGGCCCGGTCGCGATGTTCATCCACCGCCCGCCGGGCAGTGCGACGGCGGCCTTGAACCAGCCGATCCGCGGTGGTGGCGGCGGCCGGCGGTCACCACTGAGCCATTGCCAGAGCGGGCGCCGCGGCGGCGGCTCGTCGAACCCCACCGAGACGAGAACCTGCCGTCTCGGCAGATCCAGCGCCTCGGCCAGTTCCTCGGCCAGGAACCGCGAGGTCGGGTCCGTGCCCGCCCGGGTCTGCGGCGTCGGGCTGATCCGGTATCGCAGGAAGGGCGTGCTGGCGGCCTCCAGCAGCTGATTGCTGATCCGCGGCGGCAGGCTGCGCACCAGCCGCATCAGGGTGATCGACCGTTCGACGACGGTGTCCTGGAAGGCCTGGCGCGTCACCCGCATGCGCTCGCCGGTAAACAGCAGAAAGCCGATCAGCTGCGCGACCAGCAGCGCCAGGAACAGAAGCAGGGCAAGCTGTCCGGTAAAGCTGCGCGGCAGGAGCCTCATGCCCGCTCCACGTCCCCGCCGAAACTGTATCCGCCGCCCCAGACCGTCTTGATCAGGACCGGCACCTTGGGGTCCGGCTCGATCTTGCGGCGCAGGCGGCTGACCTGGTTGTCGACCGACCGGTCGAAGGGCACCGCCTCGCGGCCGCGGGTGATGTCGAGAAGCTGATCGCGGCTCAGAACGACACCCGGCCGATCCAGGAAGGCGACGAGCAGCCGGAATTCGCCGGTCGACAGCGGCACCGCGACGCCGTCGGCATCGGTCAGCTCGCGCCGGGCCGGATCGAGCGTCCAGCCGGCGAACCGGTAGACGCCGTCGCGGTTGGGCTCGCGGCTCGGCGGCAGCGCCTGGGTGCGGCGCAGCACCGACCGGATCCGCGCCAGAAGCTCGCGCGGATTGAACGGCTTGGTCAGATAGTCGTCGGCGCCGATCTCCAGGCCGACGATCCGGTCCGTCTCCTCGGCCATCGCGGTCAGCAGGATCACCGGCACCAGGGTCGACTCGCGCAGATGCCGGCACAGCGACAGGCCGTCCTCGCCCGGCATCATGATATCGAGCACGACAAGGTCGACGGCACCGTTGCGCAGCACCGTTCGGGCGGCCTCGGCATCCTCGGCCGTGCTGGTGCGAAATCCGTTCTTGGCGAGATAGCGGCCGACCAGCTCGCGGATGTCGCGGTGGTCGTCGACGACCAGGATATGCGGCTTTCCGTCCATTTTTCCCTGATACATCCAGTTTTATCGGCTGCGTGTATCAATATGTATCAAAGGGTACCCGATCCGCGGCCGGCGGGCGCGGGTTTTCGATCACGGCTGATTACACTCCGTTACACTTTCACCGTCCCCCGACAAACTCCTGCGACGTGTTGCGCCTTTAATGCATCCCGTGAAACGACGAAACCCGGGTCACGAGACCCAGTCTCGAAGACCTAAGTCTCGATGCAGATGGAGCGATGCATGAAACCCACGACCAAGGCCCTGATCGCCGTCGGCGCGCTTGCCACGCTGGCCGGCGTCGCGACCGTGGTGAATGCCGGCAACGATCGCGGCGAATACAAGCGCGGTTATGACCGGGGTGCGGTTGGCGAGATGCGCTATCACGCAATGGGGCGGGGACATATGGGCGCGGGGGGCCCGATGCGCCATGGCCCGATGCGCCATGGCATGGTCGGCGGCCCCGGTCACGGCATGTTCGCGATGATGGGCCCGGTCGCCATGAAGCGGTTTTTCGAAGAGGCGGATACGGACGGCAACGGCGAACTGTCGATGGAAGAGATCGAAGCCGCCCGGACCAAGACCTTCACCAGGCACGATGCCGACGGCGACGGCGAATTGACGCTTGCCGAATACGAGGCGCTTTTCGTCGAGATGATGCGGCCGATGATGGTCCGCAGCTTCCAGTTCCTCGACCCCGACGGCAATGCGGTCGTGACGGTCGAGGAATTCGAACGCCCCGCCAACCGGCTGGCGCGTCACCTCGACCGCAACCGGGACGGCGTCCTGTCGCCGGCCGACCGGCCGCACGGACCGGGCCGGCACGGCATGCAGCCGCGCCGCGGACCGCACGGTGACCGGCCGGATCACCATCGCGACCGGGACGCGGCGGAGACCGAGGACAATTGATCTTACCGTTTACGTAAAAGAGGACCTTTTCGCTGAACTGCCCGGTCAATCGGATTTGACCTGAACTTTGCCCCAAACTTGGTTTTCCTTTCTGCTCCCGCAGACAGGCAGGAAGGAAACGCGCGGCCTGGCCATTGCCCCCGTCCAGGCCGCGCTTTTTTTCTCAGGCGCCGTTTCGGCCCGGTTCCAAGCTGCTAAAATTCAAGTTACCCGCGTAACGAATCCCTAACGGGTGCCGTGTTATATCGCGCGTCATGCGTAGCACCATCGCCGTATTCCTGTTTACGACCATCGTGGTCTGGGACATGGCTCAAAACGACGGGTACATGATCAGAACCGTTGCCAACCATGTCGCGGACGGCCTGCGCGCCGTCGGCCTCGTCTGATCCACGCCGGCCTCCCGATATCGCAGGGCCTTCATTGAAGGGCCGGGCAGCGGATTCCTGCGCCTGGACGAATCGGTGACGGTCGGCGAAGAAGCGCAGGACAAATCCTGTGAGCCTCTCGCAACAGCCCCGAACCCGTTAAGGGTTCGCAAGCGCAATTGCGCGCCGGCCATTGTTGGCCGCGCCGTCGCAGGCCCGAGCGAAGCGAGGAATAGCCGTGAGACAAATCAAGGTGGTGCCCCTGGCCGGACTCGAACCAGCACGCCCTTGCGGGCAGCAGATTTTGAGTCTGCCGCGTCTACCAATTCCGCCACAGGGGCACGGCGCGCGATCATAGGGACGCGCGCACCGCGGTCAACGGTCTTGTTCGGCGTTTCAGGACGAATTCGACAGGCGCGCAGCCGGTCCTTTGTCCGGTCGCGGCCGACCCGGGCGTAAACCGTCCCGCGGGCAATGGACTTGTTAATCCAAACCGCGTAAACGCGGCCAATGCTCCGCGCCCTCTACGACCGCACCATGGCCTTCGCCGCGCACCGCAACGCCTCGTGGGCGCTGGCGGGCGTCTCCTTTGCCGAAAGCTCCTTCTTTCCGATTCCGCCCGATATCCTGCTCATCCCGATGGTGCTGGCGAAACGGGCGAAGGCCTGGTTCTACGCATCGATCTGCACCATCGCCTCGGTGGCCGGCGGCCTCGCCGGCTGGGTGATCGGCGCCTTCCTGTTCGAGGCGGTGGCAGAGCCGATCCTCCAGGTCTACGGCTATGCCCACGAATTCGAGGATTTCGCAGAGCGCTACAACGAATACGGCGCCTGGATCGTCTTCTTTGCCGGGCTGACCCCGTTTCCCTACAAGGTGATCACAATCGCAAGCGGCGCGACCGGCCTGTCGCTGCCGGTCTTCATCATCGCCAGTCTGTTGTCGCGGGGCCTGCGGTTCTTCGCCGTGTCCGCCTTGCTGTGGTGGCTCGGCCCGCCGATCCGCGACTTCATCGAACGCTGGCTCGGCCTCTTGTTCACGTTGTTCGTGATCGCGCTGTTCGGCGGCTTCGTCGCCATTCGATATCTGCTATGAGGATCCCGCCCCAGCTTTGCCCGATTTCGGGGTAGGGTCCGGGGCATCAGCGTTTTACCGGATACCTGGCGATGGAGGGTCGCATGGCCGAGACAGGACAGACCGATACGGCCGGACGCAATTCGGCCGTTCAATCCCCGCAGGTTCAATCCCCGCAGGGCGCGGACCCCGTCCGCCTTGCCGCCTTCGCGGTCCTGCTGATCTCGTTCGCCACCATCGCCGGGGCGTGGATGTTCGAATTCGCAGGCTATGCCCCCTGCCCGCTCTGCCTGGAGCAGCGCATTCCCTATTATGTCGGCGTGCCGCTGGCGCTGATCACTTTCCTCGTTGCCCGGGCCATGCCCGGCTCGGGCCTGGGCCGCGTCCTGGTCGGGATCCTCGGCGTGCTGTTCGTCGGCAGCGCCGTCTACGCCGCCTATCATGCCGGCGTCGAGTGGAAGTTCTGGCCCGGCCCGACCGATTGCGGAGCGGGGGCTGGAGCCGGCGCCGGGGGGCAGGTCTCGGCCGGCAACCTGCTGCAGACCCTCGAGGAGGCCACGCTCATCCGCTGCGACGAGCCGGCCCTGCGCATCGCAGGCCTGTCGCTGGCCGGCTGGAACGTCATCATCTCGGCGGCGATGGCAGGTATTTCCCTACGGGCAGCCGCAAAGCGATAAACTGCCGCTGTCCGCGATTCGGTGATCCCCGGGGGCGTCCGGGGGAGCACCCGGTCGTGGAAACTCGACTTGCGCAACCATGAGGGATTCCAACCAATGAAGAAACTGCTGATGATTGCTGCCGTCGCCACCGCCGGCCTTGTCCTCCCGGCCGCCGGCCAGGCCGCCAAGACCGGCGGATGGGCCGTTATCGACGACAGCGGCATCCTGATCAAGGGCTCCGACGTCAAGAAGGTGAAGAGCCTCGGCACCGGCGAATACCAGATCCAGTTCAACGCCAGCGTCAAGAAATGCGCGGTCGTCGCGACCGCCGGCGCCTATATCGCCAATGTCCAGGGGCCGACCAGCGTCACCTTCTGGTCCCGGCTGAGCTCCAAGAACAACAGGACGATCGAAGTCTTCGCCTACGACAATGCTTCCAAGAAGCTTGTCGACACGAGCTTCTCCGTCGTCGTCAGCTGCTGACGCCAGGGCGCGGATGCGCCTTTGACCGACGAAATTTTCCGGGCACCGGAACGGCCACGCCGTTGCGGTGCCTTTTTTATCTTCGTCCCTGGAAGCCGGGCGGATCGCCAATATGCCGCCTATCGGATTTGGTGTAGTCTCACGCTGTGATTACCAGCGTTTTCAACCGCAAGACTTTCGAAGGGGATCTTTAGATGAACAAGGCATTGACCTTCCTCGCCGCGCTCGCCGCAACCGGACTGCTTCTGCCCGCCGCGGGCCTGGCCAAGACCGGCGGCTGGGCGGTGCTCGACGATGGCGGAACGCTCGTCAAGGGATCGAACGTCAAGAGCACCAAGAGCCTGGGCACCGGCGAGTACCAGGTGAAATTCAACGACAGCATCAAGAAATGCGCGGTCGTCGCCACCGCCGGCAGCCACAAGTCGGGCACCAAGGGGCCGAGCAGCGTCACCTTCTGGTCGCGCCTGAGCTCGAAGAACAACAAGACGATCGAGGTGTTCGTCTACGACAACGATTCGCAGCAGCTGATCAGCACCGGCTTCTCGGTCATGGTGTCCTGCTGAGCGTAAGGATCTGGCTCCTACGGCTCCAGTTCCGTATCCCAGTAGAGATAGTCGAGCCAGCTGTCGTGCAGGTAGTTGGGCGGAAACAGCCGGCCGTTCTTCTGCAAATCGAAGACGGTCGGGCGGAACGGCATCTGCTCCGGCCACATGCCGGCATCGCGCGGATGCAGGCCGCCTTTCTTCAGGTTACAGGGCGAGCAGGCGGCGACCACATTGTCCCAGGCGGTCTGGCCGCCGAGCGCGCGCGGGATGAGATGATCGAAGGTGAGGTCTTCGGGGGAGCCGCAATATTGGCAGGTGAAGCGGTCGCGGAGGAAAACGTTAAATCGGGTAAAGGCTGGAAAACGGGCGGGTCTGACATATTCGCGCAAGGAGACCACGCTGGGCAGGCGGATCTCCGCGCTGGGACTTCGCACCACCCGGTCGTATTCCGAGACGATGTTCACCCGATCGAGAAACACCGCCTTGACCGCGTCCTGCCAGGACCAGAGGGAAAGCGGGAAATAACTGAGCGGACGAAAATCCGCATTCAAGACAAGCGCTGGACAGGCTTCCGGCGAAACGAACGTCACCGTCCGCTCCCCGGTTGATCGACCGGGTCACGGCCCTTTAGGCCGCCCCTTGGACCGCAATGCGCCATCGCCCGGCTCTCCGCCGGAAAACGGCCGATCATCGCGTATCGACGTCCCATCGTTTGACTACCTCTTCGGCTCTCGGGCGCCAAAAAAGCAGTCGCCCGATGCTGTGGTCGATGGCGTGTCTGGTCCCGCGAACCCGCGAGCGAGACGAGATATAGTATAGGCCCCATGTCAAACTTGTGAAGCTTGGACACAAAGTCGCGCCCCCGACGGGGCGGCGAACGGCAAGTGATTCAAGAGATTACGCTTTTGGACGCAGGACCCGATCAAGCAAAGCGCGGCTCCGCAGCGTCCTTCACCTGCGGCAGGCAGCGGCGGACAGGCGGCGCCCTGCCGGAGCGGCACCTAAGCGAATCACATCGGCACGCCCGACCGGTCCTTCAAGGTCCGGTAATAGGCCCAGAACAACAGCGCCGCCGCGCCGCGCGCCGGTCGCCACCGCTCGCCGATCTCAGCCATCACCCGCGCGTCCGGCCGGTCGGGCATACCCAGCGCCGCGCCGACCGCATGCTGCAAGGCGAGGTCGCCGGCCGGCCAGGCATCGGCATGGCCAAGGCAGAACATCAGATAGATATCCGCCGTCCACGGCCCGATCCCGTGAACGGCGCAAAGCACACGATGCGCATCGTCGGCGGTCAGCCGATCGAGATCCTCCAGCACCAGCGACCCGCTTGCGATCGCTTCGGAAATCGCCCGCAGCGTCCTGATCTTCGGGCGCGACAGGCCGACCGCGCGCAGGACATCGTCCGAACTGCCGGCAACCGCACGCGGCGTCAGCGGATCGAACGCTGACTCGAGGCGCGACCAGATCGCCGCGGCACTTTGCGTCGATACCTGCTGGCCAACGACGATCCGGGCAAGCCCGGCGAAACCCGGCGCGCGGCGGCGCGGCGCGGGAATGCCGGTCTGCTCGAGAAGACGGGACAGGACGGGGTCTTTACGGCCGAGCCGCTCAAGCGCTGCGCCGATATCCGCCCTGCTGTCGATCCGGTAGTCGAATGCGGTCATTGCGTGAACCTATCCGATTCCGCAGCGCAAATCGCAACCGGCCGCAGCTTCCCCCTTGCGGTTCCGCGCGCCGCACGGTTTTTTCTCAGGCGATGCCAAGTGCCGATCCATTAAGCCCCCGCGACCGCGCCGTCCTGCGGTTTGCACCAAGCCCGACGGGCCCGCTCCACCTGGGCAGCGCTCTGTCGGCGCTGCTCAGCTACGACGCGGCCTGCCGGCTCAACGGCCGCTTCCTGCTGCGCATCGAGAACATCGATCCCGGACGCTGCCGCCGCGAACACGAACAGGCCTTGCTGGAGGCGCTCGCCTGGCTCGGCCTTGCCTGGGAGCCTCCGGTGCGGCGCCAGTCGGAGCATTTCGACAGCTACCGGGACGGTCTCGCCACCTTGAACCGGCACGGCCTCCTCTATGCCTGCACCTGCACCCGGTCCGGCATCGCCGGCCAGGTCGCCGAGCGCGAGCGAACGGGGACGCCATGGCCGCGCGATCCCGACGGCGCGCCGCTCTATCCCGGCACCTGCCGGCCCGCCCGCACCGCACCCGTCGATCTCGACACGGTCCTGGGCAAGGGCGCGGCCCTGCGGCTCGACATGGACCGGGCGCTGGCGGACCTGACCGGACAGATCACCTGGCGGGACATCGGGGAGGACCTGTTCGAAACCGGCTGCCCGCCCCTGCCCGCGCCACGCAGAATACCCGCGACGCCCGCCCGCTGGGGCGATGTCGTGCTGGCCCGCAAGGAGACGCCGACCAGCTATCACCTGAGCGTGGTGATGGATGACGCCCTGCAGGGCATAACCCATGTCACGCGCGGCATGGACCTGTTCGAGGCGACCGCCATTCACCGGCTGCTACAGGTGCTGCTCGATCTGCCCGAGCCGCTCTATGCGCATCATCGGCTGCTGTTGGGTGACGACGGGCGCAAGCTGTCGAAGTCGCTGGGCGACACCGGCCTGAAGGCGCTTCGCGAAGCAGGCGCCACGCCGGCGCAGATCAGACGGCGGCTGGGCTTGCCGCCGGCGAGCCGATCGCCGTCAATATCCCAGGAACAGCAGCCACAATGACAGCGTCACCACCGACAGGGCGCTGGTCAGGGTGATCGTATTCGCCGCGATCGCGTGGCCGGTGCGGAACCGGTTCGCCAGGAGCCAGGCATTGACCCCGGTCGGACAGGCCGCAATCAGCGTCACCACGGTCACCCACAGCGGCGGCAGCGTGAAGACCTGCGTTGCCAGCACCCAGGCGATGGCCGGAATGACGAACAGCTTCAACAGCGATATCCAGATCGCCGGCAGCACGTTGCCGCGAATGCCATAGCGCGTCAGGCTCATGCCGAGCGCGAACAGCGCGCAGGGGATCGCGGCCGACGCGATCTGGTTGCCGAGCACTTCCAGCGGCCCGTCATAGGGCCACTCCGCCAGCCGCCACAGGGTGCCCGCGAGGATGCCGAGCACCAGCGGGTTCTTGATGAAATTCAAGGCAATCGACCGCGCCATCAGCCCGATCGACATTGGCGCGGCGTTCTCCCCATCGCGCCGTTCGGCCCATTCGATCAGCACCGTGCTGACCACCATGATGACCGGCAATTGCACCGCGACGATCAGCAGGTTGGGCACGGCGCCCTCCTCGCCGAAGGCCGACAGGGTCAGCGGCAGGCCAAGCAGCACCGCGTTGGAAAACCCCACCGAGACCCCGCCAATGACGCCGGCGCGGGCATCGCGCCTGAACATCTTGCGGACCATCAGGTCGGCCGCGATCCAGCCGACCAGGACACCGCCGAAATAGCTGATCCAGAGCGGCCAGGGCGAGGTATCGGGAAACTCCGCCGTCGCCAGCGTCCGGAACAGCAGGACGGGGATCGCCACCATGAAGACGAAATCGCCGAGCGCCTCGCCGACCGTATCGGGCAGATATTTGCTCCAGGAGGCGAGATAGCCGAGCCCGACGACGCCGAAGACGGGCAACACGATCCAGAAAATCTGGACGATCGAAGCGCTCATGAAACAGGGACCTTAAAGCGCGCTCAGGCGGGAGGAAGACATGGGAGGGCGCGGCTATCATACAGGAGCGCTTCCCCGCGTCCCATATCGCATGAAAACACCGTATGAGAACCGCCGTTTACCTTAAAGACCATAAACCACCCTGCTTGATCTTCTCTTAAGCCGCATTCTCTAGCATGCTACGTCAAATACAGGGAGGCGCCGCCTCCGCCGGCATCCGCAACGAACAGCCGGCGGAGGCGATGCCATAACAGCGAATACGCCGCGCCCGAAAATCCACGGCACCGATCGCAAGGCGACGGACACGCGGCGCAACGGTCGGAGGCAAGATCAAGATGGACGCAGACAGCGGCCGCAACGACGGCGCTTCCGCCGTCCCCTCCAGCAGTGCCTTCGGGCCGCCCGACACTCAAACGACCTCTCGGATCGAGATCCGGACCCCGTCTCAAGCCCCGGCAATATCTGAAACCCCGGCAACGGCGGAAATCGCCGAAGACCGCGACGCCGCCGGTGTCGCGGCGCTGGCTGAACTGGCCGCCCGCCATCCCGACGACGCGGCGCCGTTGAGCGTATCGCCGTCCGCGCTCGCTGCAAGCGTCAACCGCCGTTCCGGTGCCTCCACCGTGCGGCCGCGTATTCTGCTTGTCGAGGACAACCCGGTCGACCGGCTGCTGATCGGCGTCCTGCTCGACCGTCTGGGGCTGGACCATGTCGCGGTCGGCTGCGGCGAAGAGGCGATCTATCGCTTCGCCCGCGAGCCGTTCGACGCGATTGTGCTCGACATCGCGATGGACGGGCTGGGAGGCCTTAGCGCGGCGCGGGCGCTGAACACGCTCGCCGGCGCGGCGCTGCCGCCACTGGTCGCGCTCGGCGCCGAAGAGCTGTCGCCGGAGACGCTTGAGGAGGCGGGCATCTCGGCCATCGCGAACCGGCCGCTCGATACCAATCGCCTGGCCGCCGCCCTGGTTGCGGCGATCGAGCACGATCTCGACGCTGAATTGCCCGTCTGATAAACGGTCTATCGGCGCCCTGTATTGAAAAAGCAGTCGCGTACCGCTTCGTGGCGGGCCGAAAGACGAATTGAGTCCTTGCCGCCGCGCACGTTCGGGCCGTAATACGATGGGAACCAGACTGAACCTTGGTCATCGCGCATTGGAGGAAGAATTGACTTTAGCGATCCGGATTTTGGGCGGACTGGCGCTGATTTTCGCGCTCAGCCTGCCGGCATCAGCCCAGACAGTCAGCTATGCCGAGGCAATGCGGCTCTTCACGAGAGCCTGCGGAAAGGATGTCGAGCGGACCTGCAAGGGCGTCAGCATCGGCGAGGCCAGGATGCTGAACTGCATGAAGAAGAACGAGTCCAAGATCTCCGACACCTGCAAGACCACGCTGGACGCGACGATCCGGTCGCTGGAGCTGCGTGCCGCCGCCCAGGAAGCCGCCTTCCCCTTGTGCGAAAAAGACATCAGGCGCTTCTGCAAGGAGTATGATCCGGGCAACGGGCGCATCCTTCGCTGCCTTCTGAGCAATGAGAAGCAGGTCAGCGCCGGCTGCAACCAGGCGATCACCGACGCCGGTTGGCGCTAGGCACCGGTCATAAACCCGACACGACCGACACAAGGTCCGGAGAACATGATGAAAACGTTTCTTTCCACACTCGTCGCAGCCGCCGCGATCACCGCGGCATCGGTCGGCGGCGCGATGGCGCAGGCCTCGGTAAGCCAGGCCGAACTCATCAACAACCTGCAGGGGCTCGGCGCCCGCTCGACCATTCTCAACGTCGATCAGCTGCGCCAGGACGTCACCGTCAAGATCAGCCAGGAAGCCTCCGAGGACGTCGTCAACCGCAACCAGTATCTCGACTATTTCGCCAGTCTGCCGAATTTCAGCGTCGAGATCCTGTTCGACTTCGATTCCGCAATCATCAAGCCGGATTCCTACGAGATCCTCGGCGCCATGGCGGACGCGCTGCACAATCCGGTGCTGCTGCGCGACCAGTTCCTGATCGTCGGCCACACCGATGCGAAGGGCAAGCGCGAATACAATCTGGAGCTCAGCCAGCGCCGCGCCGATTCGATCCGCAACGCGCTGACGACCGTCTTCAAGGTTGACCCGGCTCGTATCCAGGCCTTCGGGCTCGGCGAGGAACAGCTCCGCGACCCGAACAACCCCGACGCCGCCGTCAACCGCCGGGTGCAGTTGCTCAATCTCGGCCCGATGCCGTAGCGGGCCGGCGTCCGGCAGGAAAACCGGAAACGGCGTGGACCCAGGTCCACGCCGTTTTTTTATGCCCGGTCAGATCGGCTGGCCGACGTCGATGCGGTTGCCGTCCGGTGTTCGGAGGCGAGTGCTTCGGCGGCGTTGACGCCCCCTCACCCGGCCCTCCGGGCCGACCCTCTCCCCCAGTCTGAACATATGGGGGAGAGGGTACGTGCCACTTGGCCTAAGCCATCGTGTTGAGTGTCGACAGTGTTGCTTGGATAGGCTGACAGCTTTCCCATTCTGTCGGGCCGATCGGTCCGGCACGGACCCTCTCCCCTTCGCGGGAGAGGGTGGCGAGAGCAAGCGAGCCGGGTGAGGGCCCGTCAACGGTTGCTGCAAGTCACCGCCCCGCCCACGATCCTCCTAAATCTCGACCTTCGCCGCCGCCGTTTCCGGATCGCCGGTATTGGGCGTTCCCGCCGGTTCGATCAGCAGGATATGCGCTTCCTCCTGCGCGACAGGCCGGTGCTCGACCCCCTTCGGCACGACATAGAGTTCGCCGGGGCCGAGCTCGACCGTGCCTTGTTCGGTTTCGATCGTTAGATGCCCGTTTAGAGCATATCCAATGAACATAGGGTCATTCTGACGAGGCGCTTTTGGGTCAAGGTCAAGCCGGCATTCGAAGGCCATATCGGGGATATGGACGAGAATGACGGCACCGGCATTGGCCCAAAAGCGCCCGTCCCGAAGGGTTTGTGATCGGCGGCCGCCCGATGCCGAGCTCGCTTTGACCGATGCCCGGCATCGCTCCGCAGCGATCTCAACACCGGATCGACTCGCCGATCACAAACAGAACTGACCCTATGTTCATTGGATATGCTCTAGCACCAGGAAGAAATCATCGGTATCGGGATGAGCGTGCCAGACGAATTCGCCCTGGACCTTCACCACCATCACGTCATGGCCGTTGAAACCCGCGACGATGCGCGGCGCCCAATGATCCGAAAACGTCTTCAGCTTGTCGGCAAGGTTGATTGCCTCAGTCGTCATTCGCTGCCCTTCATCCGGGTAACCCGTTACTTTCGCCGCCCCCGGCCGGCAACGGGCCTCAGGCCACGTCCCGCTCGATGCCGTCTTCGACGATGCGAACGATATCGCTCATGATGTCGTTCACGCGGAAGTCCTTCGGGGTGTAGACGGCCGTCACGCCATCGGCTTTCAGCGCCTCGGCGTCCTCGTCGGGAATGATGCCGCCGACCACGACCGGCACCTCCTCCAGGCCCGCCGCCTTGAGCCCGGCGAGCACCTCGGAGACGAGCGGCACGTGGCTGCCCGACAGGACCGACAGGCCGATCACATGGACCCGGCCCGCCCGCGCCGCCTCGACGATTTCGGCCGGCGTCAGGCGGATGCCGTCATAGACGACCTCCATCCCCGCGTCGCGCGCCCGCACCGCGATCTGCTCGGCCCCGTTCGAATGGCCGTCGAGGCCCGGCTTGCCGACCAGGAAGCTCAGCCGCCGGCCAAGCCGCTTCGACACCCGGTCGACCTCGGCGCGGATGTCGTCGAGGCCCTCGGTGTCGTTGCGGGCCGCCCGGCCGACGCCGGTCGGGGCCCGGAATTCGCCGAAAACGCTGCGCAGCGCCCAGCCCCATTCGCCGGTGGTGACGCCCGCCTTGGCGCAGGCGACGGATGCATCCATGACGTTGCGGCCCTCCGAGGCGGCCCGCGAGAGTTCGCTGAGCGCCGCGTCGACAGCCAGCTGATCGCGCGCCTCGCGCCAGGCCCTGAGCTTCTCGACCTGGTCGCGCTCGACCCATTCCGGCACGGTCAGGATCGCGCCGGTGCCGGTCGACAGCGGCGAGGGCTCGGTCTCGGTGAAATCGTTGACGCCGATCACCGTCTTGTCGCCGCGCTCGATGTCTTCCAGCCGCTCGGTGTTGGAGGCGACCAGCGCGTTCTTCATGTAGCCCGATTCAACGGCTGCCACCGCGCCGCCGATGTCGAGCACCGACTGAAGCTCCTCCCTGGCGGCGCCCTTCAGCTCCTCGACCTTGGCGGCGATCACCGTCGAGCCCTCGAAGATGTCGCCGTATTCGAGCAGGTCGGTCTCGAAGGCGAGGATCTGCTGCATCCGAAGCGACCATTGCTGGTCCCACGGCCGCGGCAGCCCGAGCGCCTCGTTCCAGGCGGGAAGCTGCACGGCGCGCGCCCGCGCGTCCTTCGACAGGGTGACAGCCAGCATTTCGAGCAGGATGCGGCTGACATTGTTCTCAGGCTGCTGCTCGGTGAGCCCCAATGAATTGACCTGAACCCCATAGCGGAAGCGGCGCTGGCGCGGATCCTCGATGCCGTAGCGCTCCCGCGTGATCTCGTCCCACAGATCGGTGAAGGCGCGCATCTTGCAGATTTCGGTGACGAAGCGGATGCCGGCATTGACGAAGAACGAGATGCGGGCGACCGCCGCGGGAAACTGGCCTTCGGGGATCGCGCCCGACGCCTTGACCGCGTCGAGGATGGCAATCGCGTTGGCAAGCGCGAAGGCAAGCTCCTGCACCGGCGTCGCGCCGGCCTCCTGCAGGTGATAGGAGCAGACATTGACCGGGTTCCATTTCGGCATTTCCCGGCAGGTCCAGGCGATCGTGTCGGTGGTCAGTTTCAGCGACGGCGCCGGAGGAAACACATAGGTGCCGCGCGACAGATACTCCTTGATGATGTCGTTCTGCGTCGTTCCGGTCAGTTTCGTGCGATCGGCGCCCTGCGCGTCGGCGGCCGCCACATAGAGCGCGAGCAGCCAGGCCGCCGTCGCGTTGATCGTCATCGAGGTATTCATCTTCTCCAGCGGAATGCCGTCGAGCAGCGCCTGCATGTCGCCGAGATGGCCGATCGGCACGCCGACCTTGCCGACCTCACCACGCGCCAGGGGGTGATCGGCGTCGTAGCCGGTCTGGGTCGGCAGGTCGAAGGCGATCGACAGGCCGGTCTGCCCCTTGGCGAGGTTGGAGCGATAGAGCCGGTTGGACTCCGCTGCGGTCGAATGCCCCGCATAGGTCCTGAAGATCCACGGGCGGTCGCGGTGCGGCGTGTCGGTCATCGTGTTGCGGGCCCCGAAACGAAAAGAAAAAGGCGGCTTCAATAAAACAGCCGCCTTCGTTGCATTGCAACATAATATCGCCGCGCGCCAGCGCAGGACCCATTCGCCACATGTCCATTCGCCACATGCCCATTCGCCACATGCAACGTCGGCGCGCGGTCCTGACCGCCAGGCCGGGCCGTCAGGCCCGTTTGATGAGGCCGATGATGAACAGCAGGATCACCGCGCCGATGACCGCGCCGGCGATATCCGAGATGAAGCCGCTGCCCAGCGACACGCCGAGTGCCCCCAGGACGTAACCGCCGACGATGGCACCGACGATACCCACAACGATATTGCCGAGAAGGCCGAAGCCGACCCCGCGCATGATGACACCGGCCAGCCAGCCGGCGATCGCTCCGATTATCAGCCAGATGATGATCGACATCAAAGTCATTCCAGTCTCCTCTACCCTATTTGCTCTTGCCGTCTTGACCGGTCGCGGACGACCGACGCCCCGTATCCTACGTGATTCCGGCGTTATCCCGAACTCAGCCCTTCATGGGACAGGCCCTTCATGTGACGTTATGACAACACCGGTCCGGCAACCGGACCCGCGCCCGTTGCGCGTTGTTGCTCCCGCACAGTTTTTGTTGCACCGCAACACCGATATGAGGCATCAATACCGGCTAAGGTCGCCGGAGACGGCCCGGAGATGACAAAGTCCGGGATGACAAAGTCCGGGATGGCAAGTTCCGGCGAAACCTGTCACCTGCGCCACCGCCATCGGGGCGGCCGGGCATGACGCAGGGACCGACAGACGAAGAACGTGGGAGAACCAACATGACGGCAATCGCCGCCGAGGTCGCAGGTCCGCCGGTCTATGAAGCGGAAAAGAAGGATCTCTACGAGATCGGCGAGGTTCCGCCGCTCGGCCACGTGCCGAAGAACATGTATGCCTGGGCGATCCGCCAGGACCGCCACGCCGCTCCCGACGAGGCCATGCAGGTCGAGGTCGTTCCGACCTGGGAGATCGATTCCAACGAGGTTCTGGTCCTCGTGATGGCCGCCGGCGTCAACTACAACGGCATCTGGGCCTCGCTCGGCGAGCCGGTCACGCCGTTTGCCATCCACAAGGCCGACTACCACATCGCCGGGTCGGACGCGTCCGGCATCGTCTGGGCCGTCGGCTCCAAGGTGACGCGCTGGAAGGTCGGTGACGAGGTTATCATCCACTGCAATCAGGACGACGGCGACGACGAGGACTGCAATGGCGGCGATCCGATGTTCTCGCCCTCGCAGCGGATCTGGGGCTACGAGACCCCCGACGGCTCGTTCGCCCAGTTCTGCCGCGCCCAGGCCCAGCAGCTTCTGCCGCGCCCGCAGCATCTGACCTGGGAGGAATCGGCCTGCTACACGCTGACGCTGGCAACCGCCTACCGGATGCTGTTCGGCCATGCCCCGCATGACCTGAAGCCCGGCGACAACGTGCTTGTCTGGGGCGCCTCGGGCGGTCTCGGCTCGATGGCGATCCAGCTGATCGCGGCCGCCGGAGCCAACGCCATCGGCGTCATCTCGGGCGAGGACAAGCGTGATTTCGTCATGAGCCTCGGCGCCCGCGGCGTCATCAACCGCAAGGATTTCGACTGCTGGGGCCAGATGCCGACGGTCAATACCGACGCGTACAGGACCTGGCTGAAGAACGCCCGTGCCTTCGGCAAGGCGATCTGGGACATCACCGGCCGCGGCAACGATGTCGACATGGTCTTCGAGCATCCCGGCGAGGCGACCTTCCCGGTCTCCTGCCTGGTCACCAAGCGCGGCGGCATGGTCGTGTTCTGCGCCGGCACCACCGGCTACAACCTGACCTTCGATGCCCGCTACGTCTGGATGCGCCAGAAGCGCATTCAGGGATCGCATTTCGCCCATCTGAAACAGGCGAGCGCCGCCAACAAATTCGTCATCGAGCGCCGCCTCGATCCGTGCATGTCGGAGGTCTTCCCCTGGGCGCAGATTCCCAAGGCGCACATGAAGATGTGGCGCAACGAGCATGCGCCGGGCAACATGGCCGTGCTGGTCAACGCGCCGGCGACGGGCCTCAGGAGCTTCGAGGACGTGCTCGAGGCGAGCAGGGACTGATCCGGACGCGCCATCGGCGTACCCTGTCGGCGGGCCGGTTGCGGCCTGTCGAGATCCTTGCGCGCGAAGGGTGAATCCTCATCGTCGGTCGGCTAGGGTCAGGACCCAGTAATCTCATGCAATTCTGTTTGGCCAGGAGGGTTCGAATGCTGGAAAACAAGCGCAAGATAAGGCCTATGCCTTTTCGAGCATTGTTTGCCTGCAGGCGAGCCCTCCTGGCCAAACCCCCTGGTTACTTGGATTCATGGGGGCGCGGCGCAATTGGTCCGTGAGTGCGTTAGAAAAGCTTGAAAACCATGAAGGTTTCCTGCGCTTTCCTGCCTGCTCACGGACCAATTGCGCCACGCAGAATGGATGACATTATTGGGTCCTGACCCTATACAGGCGGAGCCGTTCCAATCGCACAGGGAGACCTCCGCCATGTCCGCCGACCGCACTCCGTCTCAGCCGGCCGATCCCCGTATCACCGGCCGCAGCTTCGGCGGTCGCCTCGGCCGCGCGGCGGGCAATCTCGTGCTGGCGCTGATCAACGCCACGCTGATCCTGGTGATCGTCGCCGCCATTCTCGGTCTCCTGCTGATCGACCGGACCCGGACGATCGCGGCCGACGTCGCGAGCGACGTGACGCAGGCGGCGATTTCCTCGACCGGTCTCGACCCCTCCGACACGCTTGCCGAATTGCGGGTGATCTCGACGGAAATGATCGAGCTGCGCACCGCGATCGAGGACAAGCGCGGCGATGTCGACCAGAAGACGGCGGCGCTGGCCGCCCGTCTCGACACGCTGGAGGCGACGCTTCAGTCGCTGAAGGCGCG
Organism: Tepidamorphus sp.; assembly: GCA_028280885.1. GTDB lineage: Bacteria > Pseudomonadota > Alphaproteobacteria > Rhizobiales > Tepidamorphaceae > Microbaculum. The sequence goes on along the minus strand of JANQKY010000024.1, from coordinate 511 downwards.
CAAGGACGGCCTCGCGGAGGCCGCGATCGACCAGGCCTCGATCGTCGCCGGAAACGCGCTGGAACGGCTGCGCGGCTGTACGCCGGCGGAAGCGGGGTCGTAGCGGCGGCGGGCGGGACGAGAGTCCTGCACCTACGGGCAGCAGCAGGCCTTGACGACACAACCCCGCCCCTCCCTCGTCATCCCGGAATTCGCGACAGCGAATATCCGGGATCGGGGAACCCGGGCGCTCGCTGGTGTTTTCAATTGATGGATCGGTGGCTCCCCGATCCCGGATCGGCCTGCCGGCCGTTCGGGATGACGAGGCAGAGGTATGGCGAAAACGCGCCCCTCCCCTCCGCTGTCATTGCCGGGCTTGTCCCACTCCTGTCCGGTTCAGCGGGCACAGGGCTTTGGTTTTCATCCTGGCCACCCCCTCGGATGTCATGCCCGGACTTGTTCCGGGCATCCATGAACACCGCCGTCAGAATGAGCGCAAGCGACTGTGTTCATGGATTGCCGGGACAAGCCC
>JANQKY010000020.1 GCA_028280885.1 Tepidamorphus sp. | reverse complement strand
CTGATGTCGCCCGCTATTCCCCTCCGTTGTCATTGCCGGGCTTGTCCCGGCAATCCATGAACACAGTCGCTTGCGCTCATTCTGACGGCGGTGTTCATGGATGCCCGGAACACGTCCGGGCATGACAGCCGAGGGGGTGGCGAGGATGAAAACCAAAGCCCTGTGCCCGCTGAACCGGACAGGAGTGGGACAAGCCCGGCAATCCATGGACACCCACGCCGGCGACTGTGTTCATGGATGCCCGGAACAAGTCCGGGCATGACATCCGAGGGGGTTGCCAGGATGAAACCCAAAGCCGCATCCCCGTCGAACCGGACACCAATGGGCTTGTCCCGGCAATCCATGGGCTGTTGCGCTGACGTTCGTGGTGGATTGGAGCCCGGGGATGGTCTCGGTGGGGAGAGGCGAGACGGCTGCCTCTTCGTCGTCATCCCGGAAGCCGCTTGCGGCTATCCGGGATCGGGGAACCCCGGCGGTGAGGAGATCCACTGGCCCAGACTGGGGCTCCCCGATCCCGGCTCTCCGGCTTCGCCTGCGGCCGGGATGACGAGGGAGAGGTGAGGCGGGTCACTCACTCTCAGCGGTCGCCACCTGATGCTCTGGCCCCTTCGCCGCAAGCGTACTCAACGCGAAGCCCGCAAATCCCGACCGGCACTATCGAATTCACTTGTCACGTCACACCGGTTTCCCGTATCCGCTATCGCGATGACGGCAAGGGCGGGACAAACAGTATGAGCGATATCGGACAAAGACTTGTCAGCGCCGGCGTCGTGCCGGTGATCCGCACGGAGACGGAAGCTCTGGCGCGGCGGGCCGTGGACCTGCTCGCCGATGAAGGCTTTCGCCTGTTCGAGATCACGCTGACGACGCCCGGCGCGCTGTCGATCATCACCGACCTGTCATCGAACGCCGCGCTGCTGATCGGGGTCGGCACCGTCAGGACCGCCGAACAGGGGGCGGAGGCCGTCGAAGCCGGGGCCTCCTTCGTGGTCTCGCCGGCCTTCGTGCCGGGGCTGTCGGTGGTCTGCCACCAGGCCGGCGTGCCGATGGCGCTGGGGGCCGCGACACCCACCGAAGTGCTGCGGGCGCACGAGGACGGGGCAGACTTCGTCAAGATCTTTCCGGCCAGGCAGTTGGGCGGGCCCGGTTTCCTGAAGGCCGTCCGGTCGATCTATCCCGATATCGCGCTGATGCCGACCGGCGGCATCGAACCCGCCGATATCAGGCCCTATCTGCAGGCCGGCGCCGTGTGTCTGGGCATGGGCGGCAAGCTCGTCAACGAGGCAGCCCTTGCCGCCGGCGACGACGCGGCGATCCGGGCGGCCGCCCGCGAGGTCAGGGCGGAACTGGCGGCGGCGCGATGAAGACGCCGGATATCCTCTGCCTCGGCGAGCCGATGGTCGAATTCGTCCGTGAGGATGCCGAGGGGCGCAGCTACCGGCGCGGCTTTGGCGGTGATACCTCCAATTTCGCGATCGCCGCGGCGCGGCAGGGGGCAAGTGTCGGCTACGTCACCGCGCTCGGCGCCGACCGGTTCGGCGACGCGCTGGTCGACCTGTGGGCGGGCGAGGGCATCGATACCGCCCATGTGATCCGGTCGGCTGCCGCGCCGACGGGGATCTATTTCGTCGACCCCGACCCGGAAGCACGGCAATTCACCTATTACCGGGCCGGATCGGCGGCGAGCCGCTACGGCCCCGACGACCTGCCGCGCGCGGCGCTGGCCGCGACGCGGCTCCTGCATGTCAGCGGGATCACGCTGGCGATCTCCGAAACGATGCGCGAGGCGACGTTTGCCGCGATCGAGGCCTGCGGCGGCGCGGTATCGCTCGACACCAATCTGCGGCCGGCGCTGTGGCCGCTCGATACGGCGCGGGCGGTACTCGACCGGGCGATCGCCAAATCGGACACGGTCGTCACCAGCATCGACGATTGCGCGTTGCTCTATGGCGTCGAGGCGCCGGACAGCATCATCGATGCCTTTCAGGCACGGGGGCCGGAGACGGTGCTGGTGACGCTCGGCGCCGGCGGCTGCCGGGTCGCCTCGGGCGATCGGCGCGAGACGGTTCCCGCCCATCCGACGGAAGCAATCGATTCGACCGGGGCGGGCGATAGCCTTGCCGGGTCGTTTCATGCCTGGCGGTTGGAGACCGGCGACGTGTTCGAGGCCGCCCGCCGCGCGGTGATCGTCGCGGCGGGGACGGTGTCGGGCCTTGGCGGCATCGATCCGATCCCGCGCCGCGAAACGGTATTGGCCGCGCTTGCGGAAGCCGGCTAGCCGGTCGCGGTGATCGCTGCGTCGATCGCCCTGCCGAGGCGGTCGGTGATCAGCGCGATGTCTGGTTCCTCCAGAATGAAGGGCGGGGCCAGCAGGACGTGGTCGCCGCTGATCCCGTCGCGGGTTCCCGACATCGGATAGCAGATCAGGCCTTCGGCCATGGCCGCCCTCTTGATGGTCGCGGCAAGCCTGCGGTCCGGCGCAAAGGGGGCCTTGCTGTCGCGATCGGCGACCAGTTCGAGGCCGCGGAACAGGCCGCGGCCGCGGATATCGCCGATATGGGGATGCTGGCCGAAGGCCTCGTTCAGGGCCTGTTCCAGCCTGTCGCCCAGGTCGCGAACGCGCGGGACGAGGTCGCGCTCGCGGATCTCCTGGAGCACGGCGAGCCCGGCGGCCGTCGCCACCGGATGGCCGATATAGGTGTGGCCATGCTGGAAGAAGCCGCTGCCCGCCGCGATCGTCTCGTAGATGTCGGCGGAACAGAGCATGGCGCCGATTGGTTGGTAGCCCGCGCCCAGGCCCTTGGCGATGCACAGGATATCCGGCCGCACGGCCTCGCCGTCGCAGGCGAAGAGATGGCCGGTCCGGCCCATGCCGCACATCACCTCGTCGAGGATCAGGAGCACGCCATGGCGGTCGCAGATCTCGCGGATCCGGGCGAAATAGCCCGGAACGGCGGTCACCGCGCCGAGCGTCGCGCCGACGACCGGCTCGGCGAGGAAGGCCATCACCGTGTCGGGGCCGAGCCGCTTAATCTCGTCCTCGAGCGATTGCGCCACCCGCTGGCCATAGGCTTTAAGCGTTTCCGCCTCCGGCTTTTCACCGTAAGGATAGCAGGCATCGACATGATGGGTCTCGATCAGGATCGGGGCGAACTGCGCCCGCCGCGCCGCGTTGCCGCCGGCCGACAGCGCCCCGAGCGTGTTGCCGTGATAGCTCTGGCGCCGGGCGATCAGGTGGCGACGCTGCGGCTCGCCGCGCTCGACATGGTATTGCCGGGCGAGCTTGATCGCGGCCTCGGTCGCCTCCGAGCCGCCGGAGACGAAATAGACGCGGTCGATGCCGTCCGGTGCGGCCTCGACAAGCAGGTCGGCAAGCGCCTCGGCGGGGTCTGAGGTGAAAAAGCCGGTATGGGCGAAGGCGACGCGGTCGATCTGGTCCTTCATCGCCTGGCGGACCCGGTCATTGGAATGGCCGAGGCAGGAGACCGCCGCGCCGCCCGAGCCGTCGAAATAACGCTTGCCGGCACTGTCGATCAGATAGCAGCCGTCGCCGGCGACGGCCGTCGGCAGGTCGGAATGGCAATGGCGCGGAAAGACGTGGCTCATGAGGGTCATCCTTTCGACCGCATCCGTGCCCCGGCCGGGTCGAACAGCGGGCCGGACGCGACGGTCGCGGCGAATTGTACGCCGGCAATATCGACCGAGACGATATCACCGTTTGCAACCGGCCGGTCGACGAAGGCCAGCGCGACCGGCGCGCCGACCCGGTGGCCATAGGCGCAGGACGTGGTCTGTCCGATGATCGCACCCTCGACCAGCACCGGTTCGTGGCCGAGCGGCACGGCGGCCTTATCTTGAAAGGCAAGCGACACGATCGAGCCGGTTTCGCCCCGGGACTGCCGCTCCCGCAGCGCGTCGGCGCCGAGGAATCCGCCGGATTTGCGCGTCAGGCCGGCAAGCCCGGCGGCTATGGGAGAGACGTCGCTGTCGAGTTCGTGGCCCATAGCGCAGAACCCCTTCTCGATCCGCATGCTGGTCTGGGCATAGAGCCCGGCCGGCACGGCGCCGGCCTCCGCCATCGCCGCATAGAGGGCAGGGGCGTCGCCGGCCGCGCAGGTCAGCTCCCAGCCGGCTTCGCCGACATAGGAAATCCGCGCGGCGCGTACCGCGCGTCCGGCCATCGTCACGACGGCGTGCTTGAAATAGCCGATAGCGCCGATATCCCTCGCGCCGAGCCCCTGTGCGATCCGGGCGGCGTCCGGTCCCATCAGGCCGAGGACGGCGTAATCCTCGGTGACGTCGCGCAGGGCGACATTGAAGCCGTCCGTCTGGCGGGTGAGCCAGCTAAGATCGCGCCGGATAGACGCCGTGCCGACGAACAGGCGGTAGCGCGTTTCGCTCAGACGCTGGGCCGTGATGTCGGTTTCGTAGGTACCGCGCGCGTTCAGGACGGCGGTGTAGATCACCGACCCCGGCGCGCGGCCGACATGGCCCGCGCAACAGCGCAGCAGGAAGGCTTCCGCGTCCGGGCCTGCAACCTCGATCTTGCCGAAGGGCGAGGCATCGAAGATCGCGGCGTGCTCATGGGCGGCCATCACTTCGGCGCGGACGGTATCGAACCAGTCCGGCCGGTCGAAGGTCAGGCGCGGCGCGGCGGCTGCGCCGAAATAGAGCGGTCGCTCCCAGCCATAAACCTGGCCCATATGGGCGCCGGCTGCCCGGTATTGCGCATCGAGCGGCAGGCGGCGCAGGCTACGCGCGGTTTTGAACTGCTTGCCGGGATAGGCGATGTCGTAATGGGTGCCGAGCACCTCCGGCGCCCGCGCCATCAGATGCTCGAGCGAATTGAACACCGGTGCGAAGCGCTTGGCGTCGGCCTCGGTCAGGTCATAGGCCGGATGGCCGTGGACGATCGTGTGGGCAAGGTTCATGCCGGCGCCACCGCCGGCGGCAAGGCCGACCGAGTTCATGCCGCAGCCGAGAAAAAGCCCGCGCGTTTCCGCCGTCTCGCCGAGCATGAAGGTGCCGTCGGGCGTGAAGCTTTCCGGCCCGTTCAAGAGCATCTTCACCTCCGCCGTCTCAAGGGCGGGCAGCCGATGCAGGGCGTTCAGCATCATCGGCTCGAAATGATCCCAGTCCTCCGGTAGGAGACCGAAGGCGAAGGTCTCGCCCAGCGTGCCGGGCGCGATCGGCTTGCCCATCGGCTCGAAACAACCGACCAGCAGCCCGCCGGAATCGTCGCGGATATAGAGATGGCTGTCGTGGTCGCTCAGCGTCGGCATGTTGCCGGACATGCCCGGCACCGGCCTGGTCAGCAGGTAGAAATGCTCGCAGGCAAGCAGTGGGGCCGCCGCGCCGCCCAGTGCCGCGACCTCGCGCGACCACAGGCCGGCGCAGACGGCGATGGCATCGCAGGCGACCGTTCCCTTCGTCGTCTCGACGCCGCGCACCCGGCCGTTTTCGGTCAGGATGCCGGTGATGCCCGTCTCCTCGAAGATCCGGCCGCCGCGCGCCCGTGCGCCCTTGACGAGGGCGGCGCAGACGTCGCTCGGCGACACCCGGCCGTCATCGGGCGAGAACACCGCGCCGAGAATGTCGTCTGCGCGCATCAGCGGCCAGATCTCCGACGCCTCGCCGGGGCTCAGGCTGCGGGTATCGATCCCGTAGGCCCGGGCAAGCGCCTCCTGGCGGCGGATATGGGTGAGACGGTCCGGGTTCGTCGCGATCGACAGCGAGCCCTTCTGGATCCAGCCGACCGCCTGGCCGGTCTCTTCCTCGAGCCTGCCGTAGAGATCGACGGAATACTGGATCAGCCGGGTCAGGTTGCGCGAATGGCGCAGCGCCCGGACCTGGGCGGCGGAATGCCAGGTGGTGCCCGAGGTGAGCTGATTGCGCTCGATGAGGATCGCGTCGCCGGCCCCCATCTCAGCGAGGTGATAGAGGGTCGAGCAGCCCATGATGCCGCCGCCGATCACCACCACACTTGCGTGTTCGGGCAGGCGGGCCCGTCCGCCGGCATGTCCGGAAGAGCTCGGAGAAGGGGGAGGCGCGTCGCCAGGCATGGGGAAATCCGTTACTAATAGTCAGGTGGCAATCTATCATCGGCCATCGACGCTATTGAAACATTTGTTTTAGATATTGACAAGATCAAAAACAATTGAAACATTCCTGTTTCACGTGTCGATCCGCAGCGGCAATTCAGGAGCGATGGGTTTGGGTATCCGCACGGCGATTTCTGATCACTACGCGAACCTGTCGGGTACGCTGCGGGCGGCCGCCGACTATCTGGCCTCGCATCAACTGGACGTGGCGACCCGCAGCCTGCGCTCGATCGCGACGGCGAGCGGCATTTCGCCGGCAAGTTATTCCAGGCTGGCGCGCGCGCTGGGCTATGACAGCTACGAGGACCTGCGCGAACAGGCGCGCGGCGAGATCGAGCGCAAGTCGGAGCTGTTCCCGGTCAAGGCCCGGCAGCTGCAGGACGACAAGGCCTCGCCGGGGACGATTCCCCTGCTCGAGCGCCAGGTCGCCGCCTGCCGCGACAATGTCGGCGCGCTGGCCAACGATATCGAGGTCAAGAAACTGGAACGGGCGGCGGACCGGCTGTCGGCTGCAAGCAAAGTTGTGGTTATCGGCGCGCTCAGTTCTTTGGCTATTGCCGAATACCTTGTTTACATGGTGAATTGGTTCAGGAGCGGCTGGACGGTTGCCGGACGCAACGGGGGTACGCTTGGCAGCGACCTGATCCGTCTCAAGCCGGAGGATGCGGTTATCATCATTTCGAAGTCCCCTTATGCGCTGCGGTCGGTGCGGGCAGCGCAAATCGCGTCGCAGCGGGGCGCCTGCGTCGTGGTAATTACCGACAGCCATGTCTTCCCCGGGCTCGCCGATGCCGATTTCGGCTTCGTTACCCAGGTGGAAAGCCCGCAATTCTTCACATCCTACGCGGCAACCGTGGTGCTGATCGAAACGCTGGTCGGCATGCTGGTCGAACGCGCCGGGCCGACGGCGGAGGCCACCATTCGCGAAACCGCCGCGCAAAACAGGGAACTGGAGCAATATGTCGAGGGATAAACCCTCGCGCGCCCCCCATCATCGACAGGCAAAGGGAGTGACATGCCATGACGATCAGACTGAAACTGACCGGTGCCGTTTTCGCGGCCGGGTTTGCCGTTGCCGGTGCAGCGTCCGCCGACGAGTTCATTACCATCGGGACGGGCGGCGTGACGGGTGTTTATTACCCGACCGGCGGCGCGATCTGCCGGCTGGTCAACAAGGACCGCAAGGAACACGGCATCCGCTGCTCGGTCGAGTCGACCGGCGGGTCCGTCTACAATGCCCGGACGATCCGCCAGGGCGAGCTCGATTTCGGCATCGTCCAGTCCGACGTCCAGGCCGCCGCGCTGGCTGGCAAGGGCGCATTTAAAGATGACGGCGCCTATCCGGGCCTGAGGGCGCTGTTTTCCGTACATCCCGAACCGATGCACGTCATGGCGCGGGCCGACAGCGGCATCACCGACGTCGCCGGCATGAAGGATAAGCGGGTCAATATCGCCAATCCGGGCTCCGGCACGCGGGTTCTGGCCGAGACGCTGCTGACCTATTCCGACGTGTCGCCGGACGATTTCGCGCTGGCTGCGGAACTGAAATCCTCGGAACAGTCGGCCGCTTTGTGCGACGGCAAGATCGACGCGACGATCTGGGCCGCCGGTCTGCCGAACGGTTCGAGCCAGGAAGCGACCTCGACCTGCGACGTCAAGATCATTCCGCTGACCGGTCCGGGCATCGACAAGCTGCTTGAGGAAAACAAGGCCTATGCCAGGGCGACGATCCCGGGCGGCATGTATCCCGGCAATCCCGACGACATCGCCTCCTGGGGCCCGAAGGCGACGATCGTGACGTCGGCCGACACCTCCGACGAGGTCGTCTATGCGCTGGTCAGCGCGATCTTCGAGAATTTCGATGCCTTCAAGAAGCTGCATCCCGCCTTCGCGCGGCTTGACGAGGCGGAGATGATCTCCGATGGCCTGAGCGCCGAACTGCATCCCGGCGCGGTGAAGTACTACAAGGAGCGCGGCTGGATGTAGCCGCGCCTTAATGTGACGGGCGGCCGCCGGGGCGGCGGTCGCCTTCGCCGGTGCCGGGTGGCCGGGAAAACAACAAACCGGCCGGCCACGCGAAATCCGGATATCGGCGAGAACGGGGACGGGATGACGTAAGAGGGGAACCGTGCCATGTCGGATGAGGCGACGAAACCCGCGACGGCTGCGACGGACGATTATGATGATCTGATCGCCGAGAGCGATACGGGGGCACGGGTTCCCGACGACAAGTTCTCGATGGGCGTTTTATGGTCGGTGCCGTTGTTGTGGTCGCTGTTCCAGCTCTGGATCGCCTCGCCTTTACCCTTCATCCTGCGCTTCGGCGTCCTCAACGACACCCAGACCCGCGCGATCCACTTAACCTTCGCGATTTTTCTGGCCTATGTCGCCTATCCGACCTTCAAGTCCTCGCCGCGACACCGGATCCCGCTGGTCGACTGGGCGATGGCGCTGATCGGCGGCGGGGCGGCTGCCTATATCTGGCTTGCCTATGACGGCATCGCCGCCCGCTCCGGCGCGCCGAACAATACCGATGTCGCGGTCGCGGTGATCGGCATCCTGCTCCTGATGGAGGCCGCGCGCCGGTCGCTTGGCTTCCCGCTGATGGCGGTCGCCGCCTTCTTCCTGGCCTATGTGTTCTTCGGCTCGTCGGAATGGTTGCCGGACGTGGTGCGCTGGAAGGGCGCCTCGCTTGAAAAGGCGATGAGCCACATGTGGCTGACGACGGAGGGCGTGTTCGGCGTCGCGCTCGGCGTGTCGTCGGGCTTCGTCTTCCTGTTCGTGCTGTTCGGTTCGCTCCTGAACCAGGCCGGCGCCGGCAACTATTTCGTCCAGATCGCCTTTTCGCTGCTCGGCCATCTGCGCGGCGGGCCGGCCAAGGCCGCCGTCGTCTCGTCCGCGATGACCGGCCTGATCTCCGGCTCCTCGATCGCCAATGTGGTGACGACCGGCACCTTCACGATCCCGCTGATGAAGCGGGTCGGCTTCCCGCCGGAGAAGGCCGGCGCCGTCGAGGTGTCGTCCTCGGTGAACGGCGTGCTGACGCCGCCGGTGATGGGCGCGGTCGCCTTCCTGATGACCGAATATGTCGGCGTCTCCTATGTGGAAGTCGTCAAGACGGCGATCGTGCCGGCGCTGATCTCCTATATCGCGCTCGTCTATATCGTCCATCTGGAAGCGCTGAAGAGCGACATGCGCGGGCTGGAGCGCCCCGAGCCGATCGGCCCGGTCAAGGCGCGGCTGATCCGGGCCGGCATCACCATCTCCTCGATCCTGATCCTGTCCTACGTGATCTATCTGATCATCGAGGGCCTGAAACTGGCCTTCGGACAGTTCTCCGCCTGGCCGATCCTGGTGCTGCTGATGGCCGGCTACGGCTTCCTGGTCTACCTGTCGTCGAAGCAGCCGGACCTGGAGCTCGACGATCCGAACCAGCCGGTGGTCAGGCTGCCGGTGTTCAAGGACATCGTCCGGTCGGGCCTCTACTACGTCATCCCGATCATCGTGCTGATCTGGTTCCTGATCGTGGAATGGAAGTCGCCGGCTTTCTCCGCCTTCTGGGCGACCTGCTTCATGATCGTCGTGCTGCTCACCCAGAAGCCCCTCAAGACCTTCTTCCGCAAGTCGGGCGACGTCATCGCCGCCTGCAAGGAAGGCCTAGAGGACCTGTCGGAAGGGCTGATCATCGGCGCCCGCAACATGATCGGCCTGGCCTGCGCGATGGGCGTCGCCGGGATCATCGTCGGCGCGGTGACGCTCACCGGCATCGGCCAGGTGATGGCGGAATTCGTCGAGTTCCTGTCGGGCGGCACGCTGATGGGCATGCTGTTCTTCGTCGCCCTGATCTCGATCGTGCTCGGCATGGGCCTGCCGACGACGGCGAACTATATCGTCGTGTCCTCGCTGATGGCCGGTGTGGTGGTCGAACTCGGTGCCCAGTCGGGCCTGATCGTGCCGCTGATCGCCGTCCACATGTTCGTCTTCTACTACGGGATCATGGCGGACGTGACGCCGCCGGTGGGATTGGCCTCCTTTGCGGCTGCGGCCATATCCGGCGCCGATCCGCTGAAGACCGGCTTCACCGCCTTCTTCTATTCGCTCAGGACCGCGCTTTTGCCGTTCCTGTTCATCTTCAACACCGATCTCCTGCTGATCGATGTCGGTCCCGTGCAGGCGGTCTTCGTCTTCATCGTCGCGCTTATCGCCATGCTCGTCTTCGCGGCGGGGACGATGGGCTATTTCCTGACCCGCAACCGGATCTACGAGTCGATCGGCCTGGTGCTGGTCGCGCTGATCCTGTTCCGGCCGGGCTTCCTGCTCGACCAGTGGCAGCCGCCCTATATCGCTGAAGCGCCTGCGAAGGTGTTTGAAATCGCCGAACAGGCACCGGCCGATGGCGAAATCCGGCTTTCGCTCGAAGGGATCAATCTCGACGGCGATTTCGTCGCCTCGACCTATCTGCTGCCGCTGGGGGCGGCCGGGCGCAGTGGCCAGGAGCGGCTGACGCAATCGGCCGGCATCGATCTCGTCAAGAGCGACGGCAAGATCATCGTCGACGGCATCACCTTCGGCGGCCCGGCCGAGAAGGCCGGCGTTGATTTCGACTGGGAACTGACGGCGATCGAAATGCCGAACAACAGGCCGCCGAAGGAGGTCTTCTATATCCCGGCGCTGATCCTGCTCGGCATCATCATCCTGCTGCAGCGGCGGCGGACGGCGAGCGACGCCGCAAGGGAGGCACTGGCATGAACAAATCGATCCTCGTCGCCGTCGATCTCGCCCATCCGGAAGATGCCGCCGGCCTGCTCGAACGCGGCGTCTACGAGGCCAAGGAGGGTGACGCGCATCTGGCCGTCGTCACCGTCATTCCCGACTACGGCATGAGCATCGTCGGGTCGTTCTTCAAGGACGGGGCGGACGAGGCGGCGCTGAAATACGCGGCGGAACGGCTGCATGGGCTGACGGCGAACTGTCTCGGGCCGGACCGGCAGATCCAGCATATCGTGCGCAGCGGCAACGGCTATGAGGGGATCCTCATCGCAGCGGAGGAGGTTGGCGCGGACCTGATCGTCATCGGCGCGCACAAGCCGAATGTCCGTGACTATCTGCTTGGCCCGAACGCGGCGCGCGTCGTGCGGCACTCCAAGGCCTCGGTGCTGGTGGTGCGGCACTGAGGGAACCGGCCGCCGGCCTCAGCCGGATCTTGTTATCTGGCCTTATGAAATTCTGATGTGGGATTGCCAAATCGCGAAAGGTATCGATTACTAAGGACACCCGTTCTCACGCAAAATTCCAGGCCATGATCCCCCGTCAGCCGCAAATCGATACCTCGCCACCGGTCTCAGACGAAATCCGCAAGACGACGTGCTACATGTGTGCCTGCCGTTGCGGCATCAACGTGCATATGAAGGATGGCGAGGTCGCCTATATCGAGGGCAATCGCGACCATCCGGTCAATCGCGGCGTGCTCTGCGCCAAGGGCAGCGCCGGGATCATGCAGGTTACGGCGCCCTCGCGCCTCAGGGCGCCGCTGAAGCGGACCGGTCCGCGCGGGTCGGGCGAATTTCAGGAAATCTCCTGGGAGGAGGCGCTGGAGACGGCGGTTCAGTGGCTTGAACCGATCCGCAAGTCGAACCCGGAGAAGCTCGCCTTCTTTACCGGCCGCGACCAGTCGCAATCCTTCACGAGTTTCTGGGCGCAGAATTTCGGTACCCAGAACTATGCCGCCCATGGCGGCTTCTGCTCGGTCAATATGGCGGCCGCCGGCATCTACACGATGGGCGGCGCGTTCTGGGAGTTCGGCCAGCCCGACTGGGAGCATACAAAGCTGTTCATGCTGTTCGGGGTCGCCGAGGACCATGACAGCAACCCGATCAAGATGGGGATCGGCCGGCTCAAGGAACGCGGTGCGAAGGTGATCGGCGTCAACCCGATCCGCACCGGCTATAACGCGGTGGCGGACGAATGGGTCGGCATCACGCCGGGCACCGACGGCCTGTTCGTGATGGCGCTGATCCAGGAATTGCTGAAGGCCGGCAAGATCGATCTGGCCTATCTGTCGCAATTCACCAACGCGCCGGTGCTGGTCGATTGTTCGGAAGGCCAGGCGACGAGCGGGCTGTTCCTGCGCGATGAGGCTGGCAAGGCGCTGGTCATCGACCGGGCGACCGGCAAGCCCGCGCCATTTGATCAGAAAGGCGTCAAGCCGGACCTGAACGGCCGGCTGGAGCGCGACGGGACCGTCTATCGCTCGGTCTTCCAATTGCTCGTCGAGCGCTGTCTGGAGCCGCACTATGCTGCCGACGCGGTCGCCGAGCGTTGCGGCGTTCCGGCTGACCGGATCCGGGCGATCGCCGCCGAAATCGCCCGCGTCGCCTTCGAGGAGGCCTTCAGCCTGCCTGTCGCTTGGACGGATTTCCGCGGGCAGACGCATGCGGAGATGGTCGGCCGGCCGGTCAGCTTCCATGCCATGCGCGGCATCAGCGCCCATGCCAACGGCTTCCAGACCTGCCGGGCGCTGCACATCCTGCAGATTCTGCTCGGAACCGTCGAGGTGCCCGGCGGCTTCCGCTTCAAGCCGCCCTATCCCAAGCCCGTCGAGGCGCATCCCACCCCGCACAGCAAGTCGCTTCCCGACCGTCCGCTCGACGGACCGCATCTCGGCTTTCCGCGCGGCCCGGAGGATCTCGCTCTGCGCGACGACGGAACACCGGCTCGGATCGACAAGGCGTTTTCCTGGGAAAACCCAATGTCGGTACACGGGCTGATGCACATGGTGATCGCCAATGCCCATGCGGGCGATCCCTATCATGTCGATACGCTGTTCCTGTACATGGCCAACATGGCCTGGAACTCGTCGATGAACACGGCCGGCGTCATGGAGATGCTGACCGACACGGACGAAAACGGCGACTATGTCATTCCGCGCATCCTCTATTCGGATGCCTATTCCTCGGAAATGATCGCCTATGCCGACCTGATCCTGCCCGACACGACCTATCTGGAGCGGCATGACTGCATCAGCCTGCTCGACCGGCCGATCTGCGAGGCGGAGGCCGCCGCCGACGCGATCCGCTGGCCGGTGATCGAGCCAGACCGGGACGTGCGCGGCTTCCAGTCGGTGCTGATCGATCTCGCCAACCGGATGAAGCTGCCCGGCTTCACCGACGAGGACGGCAACGCCAAATACACCGACTACGCCGACTACATCGTCAAGCATGAGCGCAAGCCGGGCATCGGCCCGCTCGCGGGCTTTCGCGGCAATGGCTCGGAGACCGGCCGCGGTGCGCCGAACCCGCAGCAGCTTGATCGCTATATCGAGAATGGCGGGTTCTTCGTCGCCCATATCCCCCAAGGGGCCGACTACTACAAGCCCTGGAACGCCGCCTATCAGGACTGGGCCGTCGGGCTTGGCCTGTTCGATGCGCCGCAGCCCTATCTGTTCCAGCTCTATGTCGAGCCGATGCGCAAGTTCCAGCTTGCCGCCGAGGGCCATGGCGACCGGCAGCCGCCCGACCACCTGCGCGAGCGCATCAAGGCGCGGATCGACCCGCTGCCGCTGTGGTATCCGGCGCACGCGGAGGCCGATGACAGCTATTCCATCCACGCGCTGACCCAGCGGCCGATGGCGATGTATCACAGCTGGGGCTCGCAGAACGCCTGGCTGCGGCAGATCCACGGGGTGAACCCGCTCTATCTGCCGACCGCGCTCTGGCGCGAGCATGGTTTCGAGGATGGCGACTGGGCGAGGGTGACGTCACCGCATGGCGAGATCACCGTACCGGTTGCCCATCACGGCGGGCTCAATGCCGAAACGGTGTGGACCTGGAACGCGATCGGCAAGCGCAAGGGCGCCTGGGCGCTGTCGGACGATGCGCCGGAGGCGACGAAGGGCTTCCTGCTCAACCACCTGATCCACGAATTGCTGCCCGAGCGCGCCGATGGCCTGCGCTGGGCAAATTCCGATCCGATCACCGGTCAGGCGGCCTGGTTCGACCTGAAGGTCCGGATCGAGAAGGTCGCGCCGCCCGCCGAGGCGCAGCCGGCCTTCGGGCCATTGAAATCCGTCGTGGGCGAGGGGCCGCCGATCCTCTCCCGCCACACGCACGCAAACGGATCCCGCCGATGACCGCGCTTCCCGAAACGACCGACAAGAAGCTCGGCCTGGTGATCGACCTCGACACCTGCGTCGGCTGCCATGCCTGCGTGGTTGCTTGCAAGGGCTGGAACACCGAGAATTACGGCGCGCCGTTGAGCGATGTCGACCCGTATGGTGGCGATCCGGTCGGCAGTTTCCTGAACCGCGTCCATTCCTACGAGGTCGAGCCCAAGGACGGGCCGGCGCAGGTCGTCCATTTCCCGAAATCCTGCCTGCATTGCGAGGACGCGCCCTGCGTCACCGTCTGCCCGACCGGGGCAAGCTACAAGCGGGCCGAGGACGGGATCGTGCTGGTCGATGAAAGCGCCTGCATGGGCTGTGGCCTGTGCGCCTGGGCGTGTCCGTATGGTGCCCGCGAGATGGACCAGGTCGCCGGCATCATGAAGAAATGCACGCTCTGCGTCGACCGGATCTATAACGAGAACCTGGAAGAGGTCGACCGGGTGCCGGCCTGCGTGCGCACCTGTCCGGCGGGCGCCCGCCATTTCGGCGATCTCGGTGATCCCGACAGCGATGTCAGCAAGCTTGTCGCCGCGCGCGGCGGCATCGACCTGATGCCGGAGCAGGGCACGAAACCGGTCAACAAATACCTGCCGCCGCGCATCAAGGACCGGATCAGCCGGACGCAGGCAGCGCTTGAACCGGTTGCCGACACTCCGACCGGCCTGCTCGGCTGGGTCGACAGGGCGCTGGAGAAACTCTGATGCATCCGGCCCCTTCCGTCATCCTGTTCACCACGCTGTCAGGCCTCGGCTTCGGCCTGCTGGCCTTTCTCGGCATCGGCCAGCCGCCGGTCACCGGCTGGGTCGCCTTCGTGTTCTATGTCATCGCCTACGGCCTTGCCGTCGGCGGCCTGCTCGCCTCGACCTTCCATCTCGGCAACCGCAAGAACGCCATCAAGGCGTTCAGCCAGTGGCGGACGAGCTGGCTCAGCCGGGAAGCCTGGCTGTCGGTCTTCGCCCTCGTGGCGATGGGCCTCTACGCGGCCGGGGCGGTATTCGGATCGGTGCTGATCGCGCCCATCGGGATCATCGGCGCGGCCCTGTCGGTCGCGACCGTCTATTCGACCTCGATGATCTATGCCCAGCTCAAGACCGTGCCGCGCTGGAACCAGCCGCTGACGCCGGTCCTGTTCCTCAGCCTGTCGCTTGCCGGCGGGGCGATGCTGGCGGCCGCGACGATGGTCGCGATCCCGCTGCTTGTCCTGGCCGGGGTCATCCAGCTTGCCTGGTGGTGGCAGGGCGACCGGCGGTTTGGCGAGGCCGGGTCGACGCTTGCGACCGCGACCGGGCTTGGCGCGATCGGCACGCCGCGCCAGTTCGAGCCGCCGCATACCGGCACCAACTACCTGATGAAGGAAATGGTGTTCGTCGTCGGGCGCAAGCACGCGCGCAAGCTCAGGACCATTGCCTTTGCCGCGATGATTGTGTTCCCCGTCCTGATGCTGCTTGTTTCAGGCGGCCATCTGGCGGCAGGCCTTGCGATCCTGTCGCATCTTGCCGGGACACTGATCTCCCGCTGGCTCTATTTCGCCGAGGCCGAGCACGTCGTCGGGCTCTACTACGGCGCGCGGTAGGATTTTATTCCGCTAACCTGAAAGGATGCGCGCGCGGCCGAATTCGGCATGCGTGAGGCGAAGCGTCGACGTCGTGCCGTCGGCACAGACGAACCGGGCGTCCAGCCTGATATTCGTGTCCGTGCCGATCAGCGTCACGCCGATCCGGCTATCGGCATCCGGGCGCAGGAGGCCGAACAACTCCGAGCCGCTATAGCGCATCGGCAGGTCGGCGCGGATGCCGGGCTGGGCATCCGGATCAAACGAGATCGCCGTCAGATCGGCCGCGAGCCCTTCGCCGGTCGCCTTCAGAAGCGATTCCTTCAGCGTCCAGATATCGAGGAACGGCTGCTTGCGGCCATCCGGTGCCAGGGCGGCAAGGCGCGCGCGCTCGGCGTGCGAACAGGTGTTCCGGGCAAGCTCATCGACCTCGACGCTGCGTCGGTCGGTTTCCGCGTCGATCCCGACAGCGCCGGTCTCGACGATGGCGCAGGCAACGAGGCCGGTCG
This sequence comes from Tepidamorphus sp., assembly GCA_028280885.1. Classification (GTDB taxonomy): domain Bacteria; phylum Pseudomonadota; class Alphaproteobacteria; order Rhizobiales; family Tepidamorphaceae; genus Microbaculum. The sequence continues at coordinate 22,048 of JANQKY010000020.1, read as the reverse complement.
TGTGCGTGATGTTGACGTCCGGCGTGATCGGACCGGAAAGTGTGGGCTTGCGCAGTTGCTCCTGCATAAGCGTCCAGTCGCCGGGATGCGTTCCCGGATGGACCTCGCAGAGCGTCCGCCGCAGCAGAGCGTGGGCTGCGGCGAAGTCGCGACGGTCGGCCGCGCGCAGGAACCGGGCGTGGCGTGCCTGTTCCCCCGCCGAGAGGATCGCCAGATCGGCTTCGATAATATCGGCCGCGTGCTGCGTCGTGTCGACGGCGCGTATGGTCAATCTCGTCTGCATGCGCGTTTCCGGCTGCGGGGCTAGAACCCTAGCAGCAGGCCGGGCAGATAGAGAACGATTTGCGGGAAGGCGATCAGTCCGGCGATCGTCAGCGCATCGGCGACGAAGAAGGGCGAGGCGCCGCGAAAGACGTCCTGGACCGAGATGTCGCTGCGGACACCGGCGACGACGAAGCAGTTCAGGCCGATCGGCGGCGTGATCAGACAAAGCTCGGCCATCTTGACGACGATGATGCCGAACCAGATCGCGCAGCCGGTCGCCGTCATGCCGAAGGCGCTCTCCTCGACCGTCACATACGGCCCGCCATTGAGCGCGATGACGGCGGGAAACACCACCGGCAGGGTCAGCAGCAGCATGCCGATCGCGTCCATGAACATGCCGAGCACCGCATAAGCGAGCAGGATCAGGATCAGCGTCAGCATCGGGCTCTGGTCGAGAGAACCGATCCAGTCGGAGAACAGGCCGGGCAGGTCGGCAAAGCCTAAGAACCGCACATAGATCAGCACGCCCCAGATGATCGAGAAGATCATCACCGAGAGCTTGGCGGTTTCCAGGAGGGCCGCGCGCAGCTGCGGCCAGCGCATGCCGCGATAGACGGCCATGATGAACACCACGAAGGCACCGAGCGCGCCGCCCTCGGTCGGCGTGCCCCAGGCATCGCCGCCGAAGGGGTTGTAGATGAAGAAGATGATAATCACGACGACAAAGATGATCGGCATCGCGCCGGGCAGGGCGGCGAAGCGCTGCCCCCAGGAAAAGCCGCCGACCGGCGGTCCGAAGCCCTTGATCGTCAGCGCGAGCCCGACCACCAGGCTGCCATAGACGAGCGCGGAGAAGGCGCCGGGCAGGAAGCCCGCCAGCAGAAGCGCGCCGACATCCTGTTCGACGATGATGGCGTAGATCACCAGGATCGCCGATGGCGGGATCAGCGAGGCGAGCGTGCCGGCCGAGGCGACGACGCCGGCGGCGAAGCGCTTGTCGTAGCCCGCCTTCAGCATTTCGGGGATGGCGATGCGGGCGAAGACGGCCGATGTCGCCACCGAGGCGCCGGAGACCGCGGCGAAGCCGGCGGTCGCGAACACCGTGGAGACGCCGAGCCCGCCCGGCAGCCAGCCGACCCAGCGCTTGGCGGCCTCGAACAGGGCCTTGGTGAGACCGGCGTGATAGGCGAGATAGCCGATCAGGATGAAGGTCGGGATCAGGCTCAGCGCCTGCGAGGCGATCTTGGAATGGGGCACCTGGCCGGCGGTCTTGGTCGCAACCGTCAGCGCCCAGAGGAATTCAGAGGGGTCGTAGCCTTTCTTGGCCCAGAAGATCCAGATCAGGCCGACGAGACCGGCAAGGGCGGCGGCGAAGGCCACCCGCATGCCGATGACGACGAGGACGAGCAGGAAGCCGGTGACGACAAGGCCGATTTGGATCGTGTCCATCAGGCCCGCCCGCCCTCATCCGACACGGTTGCCGCCTCGCGGGCCGCGACGGTCGCCGCATCCTCGATCAGCGGTACGGCGACCGGCTCGCGCGTGCCGGAAATAATCGCGCCGCCATAGGCCCACAGCTGCAACATGAGCCGCAGCGACAGGACGAAGAAGGCGATCGGCGCGAGCAGCTTGGCCGGCCACAGCGGCAGGCCGATATCCATCGAACTGTCATTCGACCACCACGGCGCATCGAAGCTGAAGCTGCGCTCGAAATGGGCGTAAGAGCCCCAGGTCAGCAGCAGCATCAGGATCAGCATCGCCAGGACGGAGGTGAATTCGGCGACCCACAATGCGCGGCCGCGCAACTGGCCGATGACGATGTCCATGCGGATGTGGCCGCCGAGCCGCTGGCAATAGGCAATGCCGAGAAAGGCGATCAGCGGCATGGCCTGTTCGATCCAGTCGACATAGCCGGGCAGCGGCTGGTTGAACATATTGCGGCCGCCGACGCTGGTGACGGCCAGCAGCATCAGCGAGAACACGGCAAGGCCGCTCAACAGTGCCAGCAGCGTCTCGAGCCGGAACAGTGCCCGGTCGAGCCGGCTCAGCAGGCTGTGATCGGTCAGGACGGAGGAGGGGGTCGCCATCGGATTGCCCGAAGGGTTCGGATCCCCGCGCGGGTTTGTGCGTCGGGGATCCTGCGTGTCGGGGCTACGAGCCTATTGCTGGGTGATCGAGGTGACGATCTCGTAGAGTTCCTTGGCGGGCAGGCCGCGCTTTTCGTTTTCCTCGATCCAGGCCGCGGCGGCCGGGCCGGCGACCGCGTCCTTGAAGGCGGCGATCTCGTCGTCGGAATAGGTCACCGTGGCGATGCCCTTTTCCTCAAGCTTCGGACCCCAGGCGGCCATCGTCGCGTTGTTGTAGTTGTCGACATAATGGGCGAGCGCCTCGTCGATCGAGCCGAGCAGGGCGTCGCGCTCCGCGTCGGTGAGGGCGTTCAGCGCATCGGTATTGACGACGACCGGGCAGTTCACCGTGCCGGGATTGAGATTGGTGGTCCACCAGTCGGCGTTCTCGACGGTACCGAAGGCCATGTGGGCGTGCGGGGCGAAGGCGACCGCCTTGACCACGCCGCTGTCGAGCGCCTGGCGCACCTCGGTCGCCGACATCGAGGTGGGAACCGCGCCGACCGCGCTCATGGCTGCCCCGATGCCGCCGGTCGCGCGCACGTTCAGGCCCTTGAAGTCGGCCAGCGTCTCAGGCGCGTCGCCGACGCCGATGATATTGTATTGCGGCATCGGCGAGGGCATCAGCAGCGTCGCGTTCCAGCGGCCGAGATCCTTGACGACGGCGGGATGCTGGTAGACCGCCTTGGAGACGGCGACCTCCTGGTCGAGGTCCTTGACGCCGAGGAACGGCAGCTCCAGGACGGTGATCGACGGGTTCTTGTCGGGGTGATAGCCGGCGCAGAACTGTGCCATCTCGAAGGCGCCGATGGAAATGCCGTCGAGGTTCTCCCTGTTGCTCGACAGACCACCATAGGACAGGTTGAGCGTGAAGTCGCCGCCGGTCTTCTCGGAGACCAGTTCGGCCAGTTTCTCGACATGTTCGGTAAAGGCGCGGCGCTTGCCCCACAGCGACACGTTCCATTCGGTGGCGGCCGCCTCGCCGACGAATATGGCGGACAGGCCCACAAGCAAGGCCGTCTTCAGCGTGGTCTTCATGATAGTCCTCCCCTTGAAAGATAGTCTGGCCCTTGAAGGTCATTCTGCGCCGAATGGTAGCAAGCGGGCAGGAGGGTGCCTACGAAGAAAATCGCCGGGCGGGGCCGGGTGGGATTGCGGGATTCCGCAGAGGGTCGACGGCCGATGCGGGACATCCGCTGAACCGCTACAGGAAGTCCTCCTTCTGCAATCCTAGCTTGACGATCTTCTCGTTCAGCGTGCGGCGGCCGATGCCAAGCGCCTCGGCGACGGCGTCCATGCGGCCCTGATGGGCGGAGATGGCCTTGCCGATCAATTGCCGCTCGAAGGCGGCGACGGCCTCGCGCAGCGTGTCGGGGATCTCGGCCGCCGCATCGTCGCGCGCGATCGCCTCGGCGACCGAGCCGCGGCCGCGCCGGGCAGCCAGGATGCGGCGCTCGGCGACATGGCGCATTTCGCGGACATTGCCCGGCCAGTCATGGGCAAGCAGGGCGGCCATGTCGTCGGCCGTCTGGTCGGGAGCCGCGATCTCGTGCGTTTGCGCGCTGAGGCCCAGGAAATGCTGGAACAGCAGCGGAATGTCCTCGCGGCGCGCCCGCAGCGGGGCGAGCGTCAGGACGATCGCGTTCAGCCGGAACAGAAGATCGCCGCGCAGGCGCCCTTCGCCGACGGCGGTCTCCAGGTCCTCGTTGGTGGCCGAAACGATCCGCAGGTCGACCCTGACCGCGGTCTCCGAGCCGACCGGCGTCACCTCCCGGTCCTCGATCGCGCGCAGCATCTTGGCCTGGGTTTCCAGCGGCCAGGCGCCGATCTCGTCGAGGAACAGGGTGCCGCCGTCGGCCGACTGGACCAGCCCCTTGGGGCCGCCGACGGCGCCGAACAGGATCGTCTCGGCCTGGGACAGGGGGATCGCCGCGCAGTTTACCGGAATGAACGGGGCGGCGGCGCGGGCCGACAGGTCATGCAGGGCGCGGGCGACGAGTTCCTTGCCGGTGCCGGTCTCGCCGAGCACGAGGATATTGGCATCGGTGTCGCTCAAGTCGACGATTTCTTCGCGCAGGTCGCGGGTCGACTGGCTCTGGCCGATCAGGATCCGGTCGAGGCCGGCAAGTGCGCTCAAGCGCGATTTCAGCCGGCGGGTGTCCTGGCGCAGGCGGAACTGCTCGGCGGCGTGTTGCAGGATGGTCAGCAGGCGCCTGGGATCGAAGGGCTTTTCCAGGAAGGAGTAGGCGCCGCGCTGCATGGCGTCGACGGCCATCGGAATATCGCCATGGGCGGAGATCAGGACGACCGGCGGGGCGTCGGTTTCCTGCAGGCTGTCGAGCAGATCGAGACCCGACAGGCCCGGCATGCGGACATCGGAGATGATCACGTCGGGGGCAAACGGTGCGCGTTCGGAGGCGAGCATGTCGGCGCGAGGCAGGTCCATCGCCTGCCAGCCGGCGGCTTCGAGGAGCTGTAGGAGCGATTGCCGGATCTCGCGATCGTCGTCGATGATGATCGCCCTGAGCCGCGACTGGCCCCGGCGGGTCACGGTGTATCGGCCTTGTCGGAAACGGGGAGCGCGACGGTGAACTCGGCGCCGCGGCCCGCAGTCCCCCCGGAGCGAAGCGCGTCGCCGTCGCCCCGGGTCGCCGCCTTCAGGATGCCGTTGTGCTCGCGGATGATCGCAGCGGAGATCGCAAGGCCGAGCCCCATCCCCTCGCCGGAGGCGCGGGTGGTGTGGAAGGGTTCCTGCATGCGTTCGATCGTCTGGCCGTTCAGCCCGTGGCCGGTGTCGCGCACGGTGATGAAGGCGGTTTCGCTATTCCCCGCGACGATGATCTCCAGCTTCCGTTCGCCGCTTTCGCGGACCGCCGCGATGGCGTTGCGCAACAGATTGACGATGACCTGCTCCAGCCGCAATTCGTTGCCGGTCACGAAGACGCCGCCCTCGGGCGCGGTGACGGCGAGGTCGATCGCATGGCGCTGGAGATCGTGGACGACAAGATCGGCCGCGTTCCGGGCGACCGCGACGAGATCGATCCGCCGCATCGGCTCGTTGCCGGGGCTGGCGAAGAAGCGCAACTGCCTGGCGATCCCCTCCATGCGGTCGAGAATGGGGCTGAGCGACTTCGTCAGCGGGCTCGCCTTGCCGGCGATTTCCTCGGCCGTCAGATAGTTGCGCATCGCCGAGATCGGCTGGCCGAGTTCATGGGTGACCGAGGCCGATAGCTGGCCGAGCGCGGCGAGTTTCGAGGTGCGTTCGAGATCCTGCTGCGCCTGCTCGAGCTGCCGGTTCACCGCCTCCAGCTTGCGCCGGTCGGATTGCGAGGCAAGCAGGGCCGCCCGCATGCGTTCGGCGCGGATATAGAGCAAAAGCGCCGATAAGAGCGCGACGACGATCACGGCGGTGATGATGGCAAGCCAGGCGCGTTCGCGCGCCTGGCTGCGGGTCGACAACAGGTGCAGCGTCCAGCCGGTGATCGAAATGGGCGTCGCCACGTGCTGATAGGCGGTGCCGTCGAGTTGGACGCGGTTGTCGCGGGCGATCTCCCAGTTCAGCGGGGTCAGCGGCTCCAGGGCGAACTGGCGCTCGGCGGCGATTTCGGCCATGCGTTCGGCGGCGATCGGAACGAGCGTGCGATATCTGAGCCGCGGCTCGGCCGACAGCAGCACGACGCCGTCGGGGTTGGAGACGAAGACGGTCTCGCCGGCCACCGTCCAGGTCTCGATCAGCGGCGACAGGTCGATCTTCACCGCGATGACGCCGACGATGTGGCCGACATGCGAGCGCACCGGCTCGGCCAGGAAATAGCCGGGACGGCCGGTGGTCGCGCCGATTGCGAAGAACTCACCGCGCCCGCCGGCGAGCGCCTCCTGGAAATAGGGGCGGAAGCCGTAGTTCTCGCCGAGGAACGTCAGCGGATCGGCATGGTTGGAGGCCGCCAGCGTCAGGCCCTCGCGGTTCATCAGATAGACCGCCTCGACGCGGGTGTCCTCGGCGATGCGCGCAAGCCGCCGGTTGATGCGGTCGACATTGACGCCGAACAGGGCGCCGGCGATCTGCGGATCTTCCGACAGGACAAGCGGCAGGTGGCGGTAGCGCTCCAGCGCGTCGGTCAGCGTCGTCTGATAGAGCGCGCTGCGATTGCGCACCTGCTGGATCTCCAGCTCCTGAAAATAGGCATAGGCGACCGTATAGAGCCCGAAGATCGCCGCGGCCACGATCACCGCGAAGAGGATGAGCCACACCATGACCGCCCGGCCACGGGGCATCGTTTCCCGAATTCGGTCGCTGACCGCTGACAAGAGCACCTCGCATTATCCTGTCCGGCAGCCGCGTCGGGTCCGGTGGGCGGAGAATGTATAGAGAATAGAACGGTGTCGTCCGCCGGTCATCTCCCCATTTTCGAGATTTGCTGCGCCGGTTTCGCGACCAACCCGGCTACCTGGCCCGTAGCCTGATCCGCAGTCCGGTCCTTCGGGGTTTTTCATTGACGGACCGGGTCGCCGATAGCCTATAGTTGCCGCGATACCTGCGTTCCGGCTGTCTTTCGCCGGCGCTCCAATGATTTTTAAGTCGTTTCAGATGACGTCACAATATAAGCCATCGGCAGGCGTGGCCGCCCCGATGTCGGAACCCGGCGAAATCCCGGCGCGGCATGATGTCCGTCCCACCGTGCCCGACCGGCCGCTGAATGCCGCGATCCTGCGCCAGATGTCGGACGCTGTGATCAGCATCGATGCCCGCGGGACCATCGAAAGCGTCAATCCGGCCTTCGAAGAGATGTTCGGCCTTACCGCCAACGAGGCTGTCGGCAAGGGGTTCGGCGAGACGATGCTGGCGCGCGAGGGCTTGGCCGAATTCAACGACGTCATCATCGATGCGATCTTTCACAAGAAAGAAACGCATGCCCGCGATATCGCGATCAGCCGGCAGGACGATACCCGGCAGGGTGAAACGCGACAGGGCGAAACCCGCAACCTGTCGGTAAGGGCGGATTTCCTCGTTCTGCCCGCGCCGGACGGCACGGCCAGCGGGAGCGGTGAAACCGGTGTCGTGGCCGTTGCCAGCGATCAGACCGAGCGGATGGCGCTGCTCGAGCGCCAGTCGGACTATGCCCGGGCGCTGATCATGGTCGTGTTCTGCCTGTCGATCGGAACGATGGTCACAGCCATCGGCCTGCAGACCTTCGATGTGGCGGCATTGTTCGGATCGGGGAGCGATTACTGGCGCGTCATCGTCTGGGCCGGCTTCCTGTCGATCGCCTTTCCCTGTTTCGTCTATATTCGACGCACGCGGTTTCCGCTGTCCGATTTCGGCCTGACCTTCGATGGCTGGCGCCAGTCGCTCACCGAAGCCGCAATCGTGATCGCGGCCGGCAGCGTCATCCTGATCGTGATCGCGATCGCCGTGAAAGGCCCGGGCGGCGGTGAGGCCGGCCCGTTGTTCGACTGGAAACACGCCGCCGGGTTCGGCGCCATTTCCTATTTCCTCAGTGCCTTCCTGCAGGAGTTCATTGCCAGGGGCGTGCTGCAGGGAACGTTCAAACGCGTCATCGCCGCCCGCACCGACACGCTCGCCATCGTGTCGAGTTCCTTCATCTTCGCCTCTTTCCACGCGATCGTCGGGGTCCGGTTCGTCATCGTCACCTTCGTCGTCTCGCTCCTGTTCGGCTATGTCTACAGCCGCCATCGCACGCTGCTCGGCGTCACCCTGATCCACGCCGTCCTGGGCATGATGCTGTTCGTCCTGGGATTTGGGGGATGAGAGGGCGGGGATCGGCGCGCGCGGAATACGATGACGGCGGGACATCGAAATCCGCGCCGTTCCCACAGGCCGGACGGATTTTCGTCGCCGCGATCTCGATCTTATCGGCCGCGTTCGTCATGGCCGCCGCGATGCTGTGGATCGAAGCGCCGCGCGGCGCCGACGGCTTTCCCACCGACCGGGTGCTTTATGCCGTGGCGCTGCTCTCGATCGGCGGCATGCTGCTCGATCTTGCCGACGGGGCCTGCGCGCGCCTCCTGAACGTCGCGAGTTCGTTCGGCCGGTTTCTCGACCTGTTCTGCGATGTCGCGGCCAATACCCTGCCACCGCTCGCCATCCTCGTGCTTCTGCCGGTCGAAATCGGCGGGCAGTCCTTGCCGCGCGTGATCGTGTGGGGCGTGTCGCTCGTATATCTGGCGGCCGTCCTCGTGCATTACGCACAGGTGGCGGCGCGGCAGCTTGAGGAGCGGACGACCCGGTTTTCGCGCTACCGGACGCTGCCGGTCACCGTCGTGCCGGTGTTCCTGGCCGGCTGGCTGCTGGCCTGCGTCTGCGACACGCCGATGCCGGACGCGGAGGCAACCATCGCCGAGATCGCCCGCGCCAACACCGCGATCGTTGCGGCCATGTTTGCGCTGGGTGCCATACTCGTCTCGATCCCGTTGCGCTATCCGCGCATTCCCGACTTCGCCCTCGACCTCTATTTCCCCTGGCACTTTATCGGGGTGGCCATTCTGGTGCTGGCGCCGGAACTGATCATTGCCGCGATCGTGGCGGTGTATACCGCCACGCCGGTCCTGGCGCGGGCGCGGCTGGCACCGTCATGGGCATGATCACGCTGCGGCGCGCCGGGGCCCGGATGCCGGGTGATGCATTGCAGGAGACCGCCGATTTCGCCGGGAAGGTGCGTGACGGCACGGATTTCGCCATGTCCCCAACCGCTTGCCGCTACGTTGGCTGGACGTCGACGCGATAAACTGATCAAATGCAGTCAGGCGCATCTGATAGGCGCCGCAGTGTATTGTCGCAAACTCCGTTAGATTTTCAGGGCGAATTCAGTGTCGCTTCAGATCACAGAAAAACGCGATGGCAAGATACGGATCATCTACCTGGCGGGAATGGTGGATTCCTCCAGTGCCGATGTCCTGACGTCCAGCCTTACGAAGGGCGCCCCCGGGGCCGGCTCGGGCGGGTCCGGCTCGGGCGGTTCCTCCGCGGTTGGGGATGGTGCAGAGATCGAAAAGGTCATCGTCGATATCGCCCAGCTGATCTACATCACCAGCGCCGGCTTCCGGTCGCTGCTGATCGCCCACCGGGAATTTTCCGCCTGTGACTGCGAGTTCGCCCTGTCGGGCGTGCGGGGCGATTTCGTAACCCTTTTCAACATGTCCGGTTTCGGCCGGATCTTTAAGATCTTCGATCGCATCGAGGATGCGATCGCGGCATGATCCGGCGCGCCGGAGTTGATTTCGAGTTTTTGACGTTCGTTTCACATAAGACCGCCCGGAGGCTGTCGTTTCATGACCACCATCCTGATAGTCGAAGACAATGAGATGAATCGCGACATGCTCGGGCGACGGCTGAAGCGGCGCGGATTCGAGATCGCGCTTGCCGTGGACGGACGCGACGGCGTCGACGCCGCGTCCAATCTCAAGCCGGATCTCATCTTGATGGATATGAGCCTGCCGGTCATGGACGGCTGGGCGGCGACGCGGGAACTCAAGGGTCAACCGGATACGGCGGGCATCCCGATCATCGCGCTGACCGCGCATGCCATGATCGGCGACAAGGAGAAGGCGCTGGACGCCGGCTGCGACGACTACGACACCAAGCCGATCGAGCTGGACCGGCTGTTGTCGAAGATCGGGAACCTGCTGGAGCCGGCAGATGACCGCTGATACGGATATGGACCCGCCGATGGGCGTGAGCCCCGCGCTGGAAGAGACCATGGAGTTGCCCGCGCTCGATGCGGAGGGCCTGCAACGGTTGCGTCATGATCTGCGCTCGCCCATCAACGCCATCGTCGGCTACTCGGAGCTGCTCGTCGAGGAAGTCCAGTCCCATCCCGATTCCACTATCGGCGAGCGTCTGCAAAGCGTCCGCGACACGGCGGATACGCTTTTGGCGCTTGTCGACAAATACGTGCACGGCGATGCCGTGCCGGCGGCGTTGCTGCGGCTTGACGGTGAATTGCGTCCGCATGTCCAGGTGGTGGCCGATGTGATGGCCGACGTCAGGACCGCTCTCGAGCGCTCGAAGGTCTCCGCGCCTCTGGCCGATGTCCGAAAGATCGAATCGGCGGCCGGCTGGATGATCGAGGTGCTCGGTGCCGCCGTTCCGAAGCCGGAGCCGCCTGAGGAGCCATCCGAGGAGGAGGGCGAGGAGGAGGGCGATGTGGTGTCCCAGGCGCGGGAGCGGGTGGCCGAAGAGGGGGAAGTGACGGAAGAGGGCGGGGCGGCTGATTTATACCAGGCCGAACCATCCGCCGCGCGCCGGGCGGCCGTCGCCGAACTGGCAAAGGCCGACGTCGCCAAGGAGGTGCTGATCGGCCGGATACTCGTCGTCGACGACAATCCGGACAATCGCGAGGTGCTGGCGCGCCGGCTGCGCGACAAGGGGCACAAGGTCGTGCTGGCCGGCGGCGGCCGGGAGGCGATCCAGCTCTTGTCCGAGGACACCTACGACGTCGTCCTTCTGGACATCATCATGCCCGAGGTCGGCGGCTATGACGTGTTGCGGTGGCTTCGCGGCAACGAGTTGATCGACCACACGGATGTCATCATGATCTCCGCGCTCGATGATCTCGACTCCGTCGTCCATTGCATCAACCTGGGCGCGGTCGACCATCTGCCGAAGCCGTTCAATCCGGTCATTCTGAACGCCCGCATTCAGGCCTGCCTGCAGAAGAAGCAGCTGCGCGACGAGGCGCTGACCTATCTCGCGCAGATCGAAAAGGAACTGAAGACCGCGCGCGAGCTTCAGCTTGGAATGGTTCCCACGCAGTTCTGCGACCCGGACCATTCCGACAAGGTGACGCTTTACGCCAGCCTGTCACCGGCGCACCGGGTTGGCGGCGACTTCTACGATTTCTTTTTCTCCGACGACGGGCGGCTGTTCTTCGTGATCGGCGATGTCGCCGGAAAGGGGATTCCGGCCGCCCTCAACATGGCGCGGACCAAGACCCTGTTCCGGATGATTGCGGCACCCGAACGGCTGGACGACCTGACCGATGCCGGCATGCTTCTGTCGCGCATCAACGACGAACTGGCCAGCGACAATCCGACGATGACCTTCGTGACGGCCCTCATTGGCATCCTGGATACCGAAAGCGGGACGGTGCAGCTTGCCACCGCTGGCCATCTGCGCCCGTTGCGGCTTCCGTCTCAGGCCGGCGCGCGTCCGGGGAGTGTCGTCCTCGAACCGGGCATACCGCTCGGGCTGGAGGTCGGTTTCCCCTACCAGACCGAAACGCAGCAGCTTGTTCCCGGCGAGGGGTTGTTGCTGATCACGGACGGCGTCATCGACACGATGAACACATCGGAGACGTTCTTCGGCGAGGAACGCCTGCACGATACGCTGTCGGCGATGACCGACCGGACGCCCCGAACCGTCATTCGGTCGATGCGGTCGGTCCTGGCCGATTTCAGCGAAGGCCAGGACCAGTTCGACGATGTAACGATGTTCGCAATTCGCTATCGGGAGATGGCTTAGCGGCGTAGACGGGGAGAAGCAGCGGCGGACAGTCCGGTCGGGGCCGCTTGGCGGACTTCGGTGGTTGTGTGATCTGCCGCGAGCAGGGCGACTGGTACTTTATCGAGAATGGACGACACCCGGACAGCGCGGTTGACGATCCAGAACTCGGCCGACGAGATTGGCCGGGCACTCAGATGCGTGGAGGCCTTTTGCAAGCAGCACGCCCTCGGCAATCAGGTCGTGTCCGGCCTGTGCGTGCCGCTCGACGAACTGCTGAGCAATACGATTTCCTACGGCTACGCGTGCGACGGCCCACACACCATCGAGATTGTGCTTGCGCTTGAGGATACCCGGATATCGGTCAGCATCACCGATGACGCGCGGCCGTTCGATCCAACCGATCCGAGCGCGGCTGATGAGCGTGAAACGCCCGCGACGGCCGGTGGGCTGGGGTTGCATTTCGTCCGCCACCTGGCCGACGGACTGACCTATCTCCGCGAAGACGGTCACAACAAGACGACGGTGATGAAATCGATCGACCGGCCGTCGCGTGACGGACCGCGCGACAAGGTATCGGCGAGCCGGTAGGGCGCGGTTTCCGCCGTTGACGATTGGCCCCGAACGAGCGGAATTGACTTTTGCCCCCCGTGTTGCTCAACTGGCAAAATAAAATCGAAAAAGGCTTTGAATAACAAAAACGTATCGTTCCACACGGTCCTTGCGGTTGCCGCCGGACTTGGTAGACGGAATGGGATGGGGCATGCAGACGTCTTTGGGCGCACCGGGATCGGTGTCCGGATTCTTCACGTTGTTTCGGCCGGTTTCTTTCAATTCCGACAAACGCCCGTACCGCGCGCGCCGTGTCTTCGCAGCGGCCATCGGGGCGCTTGTCCTGGGCCTTGGGGCTCCGGAGGCTTCGGCGCAGAGCGTCGAGGTCACCGCATCCCCGGCCTCCTTCAGTTCGGCGGGCCAGACGGTCATGCTGAGCTATCTGTTCAAGTCGGGCGTCTTCATCATCGATTCCTTTTCGGTCACCAGCAACCTCCCGGGCGTGGCCGTCTCCTGTCCGGTGAGCAGCCTGCCGATCAGGAGCCAGACCACCTGCACCGCGACCTACACCGTGACGCCCGGCAATGTCAGCGCCGGCTCCTTCACCGAGCAGGCGGCATATGTCGCCGTGAGCGACAACGGAACGGATCTGTCCGGCGCCAGCCTGCCGCTGACCGTGCCCTATGACTTTGCGACCGCGACCAGGCTTACCACCTCGGGTAGTCCTTCAATCTTTGGGCAGTCCGTCGATTTCACCGCGACCGTGACGTCGAACAACGGCGGCACGCCGACCGGCAACGTCGTCTTTTCGGATACCAGCGGCACGCTCGACACGATCGCGCTGGATTTCACCGGCAAGGCGGTTTTCACGACGTCGACGCTGTCGGTCGGCTCGCATGACATCACCGCGGCCTATCAGGGGGACGGTACCTATCAGGCGAGCGTGTCGGCTCCGCGCCGGCAGGTCGTGAACAAGGCGAATGCCGCGGCAGGCCTTAATTTCCCTGTCTCCGTCGTCGTGGGAACGCCCGTTGATCTGCAGGCGATACTGTCCGGCGATAACGGTACGCCGACCGGCCAGGTCACCTTCAAGGACAATGGATCCGTACTCGCAACGAAGACGCTTGATGCATCGGGTCGGGCGACGCTGACGGTATCTGATTTCACGGTCGGCGATCACACGATCTCCTTCGACTATTCCGGGGATTCGACCTACAAGGCGCGGAGCTTTACGGGTTCCCCGAAGCTGACGGTCGAGATGGCGGAGCCGAGTGTCGAGATCGAAAGTTCGCGTAACCCGAGCAGGCTGGGCGAAGAGATCACCTTCAAGGCGCTCGTCGGCGCCGCGAGCGGCGGCACGCCGCAGGGCGAGGTCACCTTCCTGAACGACGCGATATCGCTCGGGGCGGTGCCGCTGTCAAACGGCATGGCGGAACTGACGACCGGCGCCCTCAGCCGGGCAACACACCAGATCACGGCGGTCTATTCGGGCGATGAGAATTTCCTGGCGGCGGTCTCCGATCCGCTCGAGCAGGTCGTTGAAAGGGGCGATACGTCGACGGCACTTGCCTCGACCGGGAATACGGTAACCGGTCAACAGGCGACGTTTACCGCGACGGTCAGCGTCGACCCGCCGGCCATGGGCACGCCGACCGGCACGGTCAGCTTCTATGCCGACGGGGACAAACTCGGCACAACCGGCGTCTCGGCCGGCGGCAGCGCAAGTCTTGCCGTGGCGGACCTGCCGGTCGGCGGCCACACGGTCACCGCCGCGTATGACGGCGACGGCAATTTCAACACATCCCGGTCCGCCGATCTGGCCCACGTTGTCGATCCGGGCGAAACCAGGACAGCGCTGTCGTCAGGCGGCAACACGGTGTCTGGCGAACAGGCAGCCTTCACGATCAAGCTGGCCGCGATGGCTCCGGCGGTGGGGACCCCGACCGGAAGGGTGGTCTTGTTCGCGGGCGCAACGAAGCTGGGATCCGCCCGGCTCGACGCCGGCAAGGCGACGATCAGGACCGCCCAACTCGCCGCCGGCAGGAACGACATCGTGGCCGAATACAGAGGCGATGACGGCTTTGCGGCGAGCACCTCCGACACCTGGTCACACACCGTCAGAAAGGGCGAGACGGTCGTGAAGCTGACGAGCAGCGCGGAGGCAGCGCCGGCCGGACCGCCGGACCTGGACGCTCTTCCCGGCGAGGACATCGTCTTCTCGGTCAAGGTGAAACCGCGGTCGCCGGCGGCCGGCACGCCGGACGGCATGGTGGAGCTGCGGCATGGCGGCGCGATCGTCGAGACCGCAAAGCTTGATGGCGGTGTTGCCGCCTTCACGCGCGCCTTCGAGACCGGCGGGCACACGATTGCGATCGCCTATCGTGGATCGGACGCCTGGAAATCGGCGTCGTCGGATGGCCTGATGCTCGCAATCGATCCGCGCGCCAAGGAGTTCCAGGTCAACACGACGGTCAAGCAGGCGCAGCGGGATGCCGCCATCGCCGGCCTCGATAACGGCACGTTCGTTGCGGTCTGGTCGTCCAAGGGACAGGACGGCTCGGGCCGCAGCCTGCATATGCAGCGCTTCAAGAAGACCGCGAGCGGCAAGGTGAAGAAGTCGGGCAAGGAGGCGCAGGTCAATTCCCACACGCCTGCCGACCAGGCGGACGGCGTGGTCGCCGGCGTGAAAAAGGCGAGCTGGTTCGCGGCCTGGGAATCGGTCGACCAGGACGCCGCCTCGCTGGGCGAGGACCAGTCGACGGGCATCTACATGCAGCGCTATCGGGCGAACGGAAAGCCGGACGGCGGCGAGATGCGGGTCAATGTGGAAACGATGCTCGACCAGACCGATGTGGCGCTTGCCGGCCTTGGCGGCAAGGCTATCGCGGCGGCCTGGGTGTCGCAGGATCAGGATGGCGACGGGACTGGCATCTACGCGCGGCTTTTCAAGGCCGACGGGACGCCGAAAACCGGCGATATCCTGGTCAATGACGATGTCCTGGGCGATCAGGCCGAACCGGCGATCGCCGGCCTGTCAGGCGACGGCGTCGCCGTCGCCTTCAGGACGCCCGACGCGGACGGGACGGGCATCGCCATGCGCCTGTTCGACAAGTCGGGAAATGCGAAGGGCAAGATGAAGCGGGTCAATACGGAGACCGCCGAAGACCAGACCGAGCCCGCGATCGCTGGCCTTAAGAACGGCGACTTCATCGTATCCTGGAGCTCCCACAAACAGGACGGCGCGCAGACCGGGATCTTCGCCCAGCGCTTCACCGCCAAGGGCAAGGCGCGGGGCGGCGAGATCCAGGTCAATACGACGACCGAAATGGCGCAGGCGCAATCGCATATCACGGCGCTTACCGATGGCGGGTTCCTGATCTCCTGGCATTCGCAGGGCCAGGACGGCAGCGGGTCCGGTGTCTATGCCCAGCGCTTCATCGCCAAGGGCAAGGCGAAGGGCGTCGAGTTCCGCGTCAACCAGACGGTGAAACACGATCAGACAGAGCCCGCGCTGACGACGCTGCCGGATGGCTCCGTCATCGCCGCCTGGACGTCCGACAGGCAGGATGGCGCCAAACACGGCATCTTCGGCATCAAGCTCGATTTCGCCGACGCGGTTGGCGACACGGTTGCCGGCCGGGCGCGATAGGAGACGACGGGACGGTCGGATCCGGCTTGTGCCCGTGTTCCTCGGCCGCATCGTTTAGTCGATGCGATATCCGCTACCCTTGTGAGATACGGTTGGAAACGCCCGATCGGGCGTATACCGTCGCCATCCTACCCGGTGATACCGAAAAGTGGGGACGGAATAGGTGACTGCATTTGATCTGACCGCCGTGGGCTTCGTCGTGCTCGACACATCCTGCGCCCATGCCGATGCGATGCCGCCGCGCGGCGGGGCGACCTTCGTCGAGCAGTCGACGATGACGGTCGCGGGGACCGCCGGCGCGACCGCGCTTGATTGCGCGATGCTCGGCCTCAAGGTGCGGGTCGCGACCGAGATAGGTCGCGACGCGATGGGCGACTGGCTCATCGGCGAAATGGAGCGGCACGGCATCGACACGGCGCTCATAAGTCGCAACGACACGGTCCAGTCGCCGATGTCGATGCTGCCGATCGCGCCCGACGGGGCCCGGGCGGCCTTCTTCGCGCCCGGCACGTCGCGCACCTTCTGCCTCGACGACGCTAGTATCGAAGCGGCCTGCGCGGCCAGGATCATTCATCTCGGCGGCACCGGTCTGCTCGATGCCTTCGACGGGGACCCGTCGCTGAAGCTGCTGAAACGCGCCAAGGAACGCGGCCGCACGACGGTGTTCGATCTGATCCTCGCCAATGACGCGACGATCCGGCTGGTCGAACCGCTGTTGCCCCATATCGACTATTTCGTCCCGTCGATCGAGGAGGCCCGCGCCATGGCCGGTGGCGGCACGCCGGCCGAGGTCGCCGCGTGGTTCAAGGGCCGTGGCGTCCGCAACGCCGTGATCACGCTGGAAGGCGAGGGGGTCTGGGTCGATCCGGAGATGGGGGAACCGTTCCACCTGCCCGCCCACCGGATCGACGTCGTCGACACGACCGGCTGCGGCGACAGCTTCACCGCCGGCATCATCACCGGACTTGCCAGGGGCTGGGACCTGCGCCAAAGCGCCCGCTTCGCCAATACGGTCGCGGCCCATGTCGCCCAGGCGCTCGGCAGCCAGGGCATCCTGACCGATTTCGACACCACGGTTCAAGCGATGGAACGCTGGCCGCTTCGGGCGTAGCAGCCCGGCCGTTAGTCCAGCCGGTCGAGCAGTGTGATGCCCAGATGCGTCTCCGGCAACAGCGCGCCGCCATCCACCGAAATCGTCTGGCCGGTGACGAACTGCGCCTCGGGGGCTGCGAGATAGAGCATGGCGGCGGCGATATCCTCGGCCCGGCCGAGCCGGCCGCCGGGCATGTAGCTTTCGATCCGCGCCCGTTTTTCCGGATCGTTGAACAGGCTGCCGGTCGGCTTGTCGATGAAGCCCGGCTCGACGCCGTTGACGGTGATGCCGTCGCGGGCGAATTCGAGCGCGGCTGTGCGGATGAAGCCGTTGAGCCCCGCCTTCGCCGCCGCATAATGGGCCGTGCCCGGCATCGCCACCTTCGGGCCGGTGACGGACGAGGTCGCCAGCAGCCGGCCCCAGCCCTGGCTTGCCATATGCGGCCGGGCAGCCTGGGCAAGCCAGATGAAGGCGGTCAGGTTGAGCGCGATCGTCTCGGCGAGCGTCTGTTCGTCGAGATCGGCGATCGCGGTCCAGTCGGTGCCGCCGGCATTGTGGACGAGGATATCGAGGCGGCCGTGGCGGACCACCGCGTCGTCGACGAGGGCTGTAAGGCCCGGCCGGCTCAGATCCTTGAAGGCGACGGCTTCCGCCCTATCGAGCTCGTCCGCCAGGGCTTCGGCGGGCGCGGGCGACCGGTTCGCGATGATCACATGGGCGCCGGCTTCAGCGAACATCCGGCAGGTCGCCGCGCCAATGCCCCGGCCGCCGCCGGTGACCAGCGCGACGCGGCCGCTGAGATCGAATGCCATGGCCGTTTCTCCCGATCTCAGGTCGAAGCGCCGGGCGGTACGGCGCCGTCGGCGACCCACCGGTCGAAGATCGCCAGCGCCGTCTCGACGTAGAGCGGGTCGTTGATGTGGCAGTCGAGCTCGCGCAGTTCGACGGGATCGGAGATGCTCTCGCGAAAGGCCTGGCACATCACTGCCAGCGCTTCCGGATTGTGCAGCGGGCCGTCCTCGCGGTCCCAGTCGCCGATGCCCTGGTTGGGCAGCAGGAACACCGTCGGCGCGTCGGCCTCGGCGAGCTTGCCGGCGATGAATTTCGCCGCCGCCGCGCGCTCCGCGTTGGTGGCGAGCGCGCAGGTGATCAGGCGGTTGTGTTCGTAGAAGTCGTGATGCGACAGCGCCGGCGGAATGGGTTCGGCGGCGAGTGCGTCGATCATGTCGAGCCCGGCCGGACCGACGAGGCGCGGGATACCGGGGGCATGCAGCCGGTCGGAGCCGGCATTGACGCGGGAGCCGGCGAAGAAGTTCGCCATCTCCTGCTGGCAGAGATCGAAGATCGCGACGAGTTCGCCCTTCTGCGCAAGCGTCGCCATCGCCCGGCCGCCCATGCCGGTGGCGTGGAAGACGGCGGCCTCGTAGCCGCGTTTCTCCAGTTCCGGCACCAGGGTCGCCATATAGGTCAGCGCACTCAGGCCCAGCGAGGAGATCGCGACGATCGGCCGGCTTCTGTCGCGTTTCGCCGCGATGCGGGCAGCCCCGACGACGGAGCCACAGGCGTTGCGCAGCGCGGCCTTGGACATCTCGTTGAGGCCATAGAGCCCGCCGGCCCACAGCACCATGATCAGGTCGGGCGCGATCCGGTCGGCGGGGATGAGCGGCGAGAAGGCGACCGTCGAGATCACCACCTTCGGCACGCCGACCGGCAGTGCCATCGCGACGTCGAGTGACAGGTCGGTGCCCATCGTGCCGCCGAGGATGACGATGCCGTCGATGCGGCCTTCCGCCTCCAGGCGGGCGGCGAGCTTCGAGGCGCCCTCGGCGGTCTTGGCCATGGCCGGGCTTTCCGAGCCGAGCGCGATGATCTCGGCATTGGTCGTGCCGGCGGCTGCGGCGACATCGTCCTTCGTGAAATCCGGTGCAAGCCGGCTGTCGCGCAGGATGCTGACATCCATCAAAAGCGACACGCCGCCGGCATCGCGGATGCAGTCGGCCATGAAGTCGATTTCGTCGGCCTTGGTGTCGCAGGTGCCGACGATGAGGATGGTCGGGGTGGTCATGCGGTGGGCTCCGGGTCGCGATTGCTGTTTTGGTCGGGCGGCGAACCGCCGATTTCGATCGAGAGGGTCAGGGCTTCCCGCCGCACCAGCGTGGCGATCTCCTTGCGCGCGCGGGCGGTGGCGCGATGGACGGGCAGGGCGACGGCGAGCGCGCCATAGACGCAGCCCGCCTGGTCGAAGACGGGAGCGGCGATGCCGTGGACGTCGATTTCGTTGAACTGGTCGACCTCGGCGACGCCGGCGTCACGGATCTTCGGCAGCATGGCGCGCAGGATGGCGGGATCGACGATCGAGTGGCGGGTGACGGGCTTGAGCGCCTCCGACAGGATGCGCTCGGCGACCGGGTCGGGCGAAAAGGCCAGATAGCACAGGCCCGAGGCGGTCGTGTGATAGGGCACCTCCTCGCCGGCGTCGAAGACGACGCGCGTCGCGCGGTCCGGTTCGTTGACGGCGGTCAGGATCATCGCGGCTTCGGTGACGACGGAAAAATGCGTGGTCTCCTCCGTCTGCGCCGTCAGCCGCGTCAGGGTGTTTCGCACCAGCGTGTCGAGCGGAACGGTCTTCTCGCGCAAGGCTGCGAGCTTCTGCGGCAGCGGCCCGATCCGGTAGCCGCCCGAGGCCGGATCGCGCTCCAGCATGCCATTATGCACCATCGACTGAAGCAGGCGCCGCGTGGTCGCCTTGTCGTAGCCGGCCAGCCGGGTCATTTCCGCAAGGCCGATGGAAGCGCGCGATTCCTTGAAGAACATCAGTAGCGAGAAGGCTTTGTCGATCGTTCCCATGGCTCTTCGTCCGCAAGCACGACCGGCAAGGGGCACGGGCTGCCTGCCGGACTTCAGGTCACATAGTGACAGGATAGGTGCAATTTGCAACGATATTTGATATTGAATTTCATTATTTGATACTTGGCGCCGGTTGCCGTATCAAAGCGCTCGTTTGCGCCATAGCAATGTCCGTTTCGCAAGTCCGCCTACAGTCGTCCCCGGCGCTGCGGGATGTCGTCGATCGCCCCTTCCGCGCGCCGACAGGTTTCCTTGCCGCTTCACCCGGTGTAAGTCTTCGGAGGTCTGTCTTGAATCGGTCACATTCGGGGCGCGACGTCGGAGGCACATATATGTTCAGCAAAATCCTGGTTCCCGTCGATCTGTCGGATCCCGAACACTTCGAGACGGCCGTGAAGTCCGCGAGCGAGATGGCGCGGCAAAACGGCGCCGAGCTGCGGCTGGTCACGGTCGTGGCGCCGGTTCAGCCGACGGTCGCGCATTACCTGCCGGCCGACACGCACCAGAAATTCATAGAGGACGCCCGCGCCCAGCTCGACGAACTGGCCGCCGCAAGCGGACTTGGGGACAAGGCGAGCACCGTCGTCCACGAGGGCAATATCTATCACGAGGTGCTCGATGAAGCGGAGGCGTGCGGCGCCGATCTGATCGTCATGGGATCGCACCGGCCGGGCATGTCGACCTATCTCCTGGGATCGAACGCGGCACGGATCGTCCGTCACGCCGCCTGTTCCGTCCTGGTCCTGCGATAGGCCCATTTGGGCCGTTCCTCCGGATCGCCGGTTCGCAGCGCAATGTTACGGGGTTAGATGCAAGCCGTACTGCTCGTCGGAGGCCGTGAAGGCAGGCTCGGGGCAAGCCGGCTCGGGTCGCTGTCGAAGCGCTGCCCCAAACCGTTGCTGCCGGTCGGCGATCGGCCGTTTCTCGACTATGTCATCGACAATCTGGAGCGATTCGGGGTCGACGAGATCGTCCTGCTGGCGGGCTACCGGTCGGAGCTGATCGAGGCATTCGCCAGCGGGCGGCCGAATGTCAGTGTCGTGTCCGAGGCAAAGCCGCTCGGCACAGCCGGCGCGCTGAGGCACGCGCAGGCAAGCCTTGCGCCGTCCTTTCTCCTGGTCAACGGGGACTGCCTGTTCGATATCGACTATTCGGAGCTTGCCACGGCGCCGACGGACCGGGAGGCGGACTGGTGGGTGCGCGTCGCGTTGCGCCGGGAGGCGGACGCCGCGCGACATGCGGTGGTGTCGCTGGAGGACGACGGCAGGATTTCGCGGATCACGGCGCCGACCAAGCGGGCGGGCCCCGGACTGATCATCGGCGGGTCCTGCTGGATGGACCGGCGCGTCGTCGAGGCGATCCCGTCCGGGCGCTGTTCGCTCGAAAAATCGGTGTTTCCGGATCTCGCCCGCCAGGGCCTGTTGTTCGGACGCGTCTATGAGGGCGGGTTCATCGATATCGGAATTCCGGAAGGCTATGTCTTTGCCCAGACCTGGATGCCGGCGGTGTTCGACCTCATGCGGGGGGAGGCGGTTTCCGAACCCGATCTCCTGGAACCCGCCAACCGGGAGGTGGACTGCGCTCCGCCCGGTAAATAGACGTTATTCCGACTTCAGGGCCTTCTCGACATAGAGCAGCCGCGAATGGGCGTTTGCCTTGAGCCGGTGCGACGCGCACCAGCGGGCGAATGCCTTCGGCTCGATCAGCGCCCGCATCGAACGCCGGCCGGCCGCGCGCAGGGAGCGCTCCAGCCGTTCGGCGCGCTCGCGCCAGCGCTCGTAGCTCTTCGGCAGCTGGCCGGTGTCGGCCATCAGCGAAACGATGCGCGCATAATCCCGTTTCCGGTACCATGGGATACCGACGATAGACGTCTCTTCGCTCATGCAATGGGGCCCCCCAGTCAGCCCCGTCAGGTCTTCAGGGGCAGACTATCCATGTCCGAAGAGATTCGCCTAGCCTGTTTGGATTGTTATGTTTTTAGCAAGCAACCAGCATTTGCGGGACGCGTTTCGGCTTGATTTTCGGCCGCGTCCGTGGCTCAAGGGCGCGGTCGCGAT
>JANQKY010000009.1 GCA_028280885.1 Tepidamorphus sp. | reverse complement strand
TCCTGCGTCCGAACGGACGCAGATAAGATGCTCTAAATCTTTAAACTAGATCATCTTATCTGCGTTCAGATGAGTCCATCTGAACGCAGGATGATCTAGAGCGGGATGGCGTTCGGTGCGATCGCTCGGCGATCGCGCATGACGTCTGCATCCCGCTCCGAACTCTTGCTCTAGGCGGCGCCGACACAGGTCCGCAAATACCTGTTGCAAACTGCCAACAACCATCTTATGAACTTGACTGTCAACAGTCGTCTGATGACAGATCCACAGAAGATCGCGGACGACGGCGAACGAAGGTTGCCGTTCGGGTGGGCTTGGCTGCGGGATGGACTTGGCCGCGATCCGGACGGCGTCGAAAGGGAGCGAGATCGATGCGGAACCGACACGCAAGCGGAGGCATCGCGGCACTGGCCGTCGGCGTGCTCGCACTCGCCGCAGCGGCGGCCCTCCCGCCGCAGGCCAAAGCCGAAGAGGTCACGGTCACGATCGCGCTGGCTTCCGACGTGCCCTCGCTCGATCCCACGCTCGACACCTCGCCGATCGGCCAGAATGTCCGGCTCAACATCTATGATCAGTTGACCACCGTGGCGCCCGATGGCTCGACCGAGCCCAAACTGGCCGAAAGCTGGCAGGTGTCCGAGGACGGCCGCGTCTGGACGTTCACCTTGCGCAGCGACGCCACCTTCCATGACGGCTCGCCCGTCACCGTCGACGACGTCATCTGGACCTATGACACCATTCGCGCCGACGAGACCTCGCCGGTGCGTGCCTATCTGTCCAAGGTGGAGAGTATCGAGCGGCTGTCGGACAGCCAGTTGCGGATCACCCTGATCGAGCCCTGGGCGCCGTTCGACCGCCAGGTCGCGCTGATCTCCATCACCTCGCAAGCGGCCTACGAGACCATGGGTGCCGCGGCCTTCGGCCGGGCGCCGGTCGGCTCGGGGCCCTATCGGCTGGTCGAATGGGTCAAGGACGACCGCATCGTCATGCAGGCCAATCCCGACTATTGGGGCGGCGCTCCGGACATCGACACCATCATCCTGCGTCCGATCCCCGCCGATGCCAGCCGCGCGTCGGCGCTGATCTCGGGCGAAGTCGACATCGTGCCGTTGCTGCCGCCGCAACTGGCCGAAGGGCTGGCCGCGCGCGACGGCCTCGATATCATCGAGGTGCCCAGCCATCGCGTCGTCTATCTGGGCTTCAACGTCGGCAACGGCATTTTGGGCGATGCCGACTTCCGGCGGGCGGTCGACTACGCCATCGACCGGGAGGCGATCACCAACCAGCTTCTGCGCGGGCTGGGGGAGCCGATCGGCCAGCTCGTCGCGCCGGTCACCTTCGGCCATGATCCGGCGATCGCGCCGACGCCGTTCGATCCCGACCGGGCGCGCCGGCATCTGGAGCTGTCCGGCTATACCGGCGAAGCGATCACGCTGCAATTTCCCAACAACAACGTCGCCTCCAACAACGCCGTCGCCCAGGCCGTCGCCGGCTTTCTGACGGAGGTGGGCATCGACGTGCAGTTGCAGGGCATGGAGTACACCGCGTTCTTCCCGCTGTGGCTCAACCGCCAGCTCGACGGAATGAACATGTTCTCCTTCGGCCCGACCAATCTGGACGCCGACCTGCCGCTGACCAGTCTCTACGAGACCGGGCGCACGCGGGGCTACTGGGAGGATCCGGAGACCGACGCCATGGTGCGGGCGCAGCGCGCCGAGGCCGATCCCGATGCGCGCCGCGCTCTGATATCGGCGATCTGGCGGAAAACACGCGACGAGGTGATCTATTCGACGCTCTACAACGAGGTCCATGTCTGGGGCGTCAACGAGCGCATCACGGTGAGCCCGCGCGCCGACGGCATCGTTCGGCTGACCGAAATCGGCGTGACGGGGGAGTGATCGGACGCCCCCCGACCGGGCCCCGCACGCATACGCCATGATCGGCCCCGTTGCCGGCACCCATAACGCTAAGGAGACGAGATCATGACCATTTGCACATCGCGGCAATGGACCGTCGCCGCCGTCGCAATCATCGGCATCGCGCTTGGCGCTGCCAACCCGGCGGCAGCCCGGGACGCCGCCGACAGCGTCGTCGTCGCCCAGACCTCCGACACGCTGACGCTCGACCCCAGCCGCGACACCTCGCCGATCAGCCTGAACATCTTCAAGAACGTGTTCGACCAGTTGACCGATATCCGCGCCGACGGGTCGGTCGGTCCGCTTCTGGCCGAAAGCTGGCAAGCCAACGAGGATGCCACGGTCTGGACCTTCACCATCCAGGACGACGTTCGGTTCCATGACGGCGCGCCGGTCACGGTCGGCGACGTGGTCTGGACCTATGAGAAGATCATGGCCGACGACGCCTCGCCGGTGAACGCCTATCTGCGCGCCGTCGAGAGCGTCGAGGCGGTGGGCGACGATCAGGTCCGGTTCACCCTGAACGCACCGTTCGCGCCGTTCGACCGCCAGGTGTCGCTGGTCTCGATCATGCCGCAGGCCGCCTATGAGGCGCTGGGCAGGGATTTCTCGACCAGCCCTATCGGCTCCGGCGCCTACAGGGTGGTCGAATGGGTCAAGGACGACCGTGTCGAACTGGTCGCCAACGAGGACTATCACGGCGGCGTGCCGGCGATCCGCCATCTGGTCTTCCGCCCGGTGCCGTCGGAAGCTTCGCGCACCTCGGCGCTGCTGTCGGGCGAGTTGGACATCGTGCCGCTCTTGCCGCCGGCCTTCCTGCCGACACTGGAGCGGCGCGACGACATCCGGGTCGAAACCGTGGCCAGCAATCGCATCCTCTATGTCGGCTTCAACGCCCAACAGGCACCGCTCGACAACGTTCTGGTGCGGCGCGCCATCGATCATGCCATCGACCGCAGCGCCATCACCGATCAGTTGCTGCGCGGGCTTGGCGAACCGGCCGGCCAGGTGGTCGCGCCGGTGACCTTCGGCTACGACGCGTCGATCGTACCGACCAGCTACGATCCCGACCTGTCGCGGCAACTGTTGGCGGAAGCGGGCTATGACGGCGAACCCATCCTGTTCCAGTTCCCCAACAACCGCTATGCCTTCGGCGTCGAAGTCGCCCAGGCGGTCGCCGGCTACATGACCGAGGTCGGCCTCAACGTCGAAATGCAGTCGATGGAATACGCTGCCTTCTTCCCGCTGTGGGTGAACCGGCAACTGACGGGCATGCACCTGTTCGGCTTCGGACCGTCGATCATGGACGCCGAACTGCCGCTGCGGTCGCTGTTCGAGACCGGCCCGTCGCGCGGTTACTGGTCCGATCCGCAGGTCGATGCCCTGATCGCCCAGCAGCGCGCCGAATCCGATCTGGACGAACGGGCGGCGATCATCGCGCAGATCTGGCAGCACGTGCGCGAAGCGGTGCCCTATTCCATGCTCTACAATGAAGTGCAGGCCTATGGCATCGCCGAGGGTGTCGACTGGACGCCGCGGCCGGACGAGCGGCTCTTGTTCTACACCGGCGCGGCCGATTGAGCCGGACCGAGGGGCAGCCGGCCATGCAGCTCGATCCGCATCGCAGCGCCGTGATCGTCGTCGACATGCAGAACGATTTCTGCCACCCCGACGGCTATTACGCGCGGTCCGGCCGGGACATTTCCGCGCTCGCGGCCACCGCCGAACCGGTGGCCGCCCTTGTCGGCAAGGCGCGGGCGGCAGGAGCGAAGACCGTCTTCACGCGTCTCGTGCACGATGCCGCCCGCGGCGCGATGGAAGACCGTCACCAGATCAAGCCCAAGCGCTGGAGCGCCAGCGGCGAGCGGCTGATGCCGGGCAGTTGGGGCGCCGAGGTGATCGACGCCCTGGCGCCCGGGCCAGACGCGCTGATCGTCGACAAGGCGGGTTATTCGGCGTTTCACGACACCCCGCTCGCCTCCTGGTTGAAGGCTCGAAACGTCAAGACCGTCATCCTGTGCGGTGTGGTGACCTATGCTTGCGTCCTGGCGACCGGTTTTTCGGCCTTCGATAATGATTTCGACGTGTTGGTCGCAACCGACGCGGTGGGCAGTTGGTCGACCGAGCTGGGCGACGCGACCGGCCAGATCGTCGAACTGCTGCTCGGCCGGACCCTCCCGATCGACGCCATCGACTTCGCCGTCCCGGACGCCACGGTCGCCTGAAAACCAAGAGACTTCTCCATGACCTATGATTTTCCGGCGATCGACGCCGTGTGCAATTACGAGTTCGACGACGCCGACACCGAACGACCCGACTGGTCCAAGACCTTCATCACCAAGAAGATCGGTGCTGATGCCGATGTGATCGCCGGTTTCACACCGGAGAGCTTCATCGAGAAGATGGACCGCGCGGGCATCGACCATGTGTTCCTGATCGCGGTGAAAGCCGGCAGTTCCAGCCACAAGATCCACCGCCATATCAGCTACGAGCGGGTGGCGGCGATGTGCCGACGCTTTCCCGAACGCTTTTCCGGGCTCGCCGGCGTCGATCCGACCGAAGGGATGGACGGGCTCTACCAGCTCGAGCACGCGATCAAGGAGCTGGGCTTCGTCGGCGCCCATCTTTATCCGCATTGGTTCGAGATGGCGCCCGACCATGCGCGCTATTATCCGATCTACGCCAAATGCTGCGAGCTGGGCATTCCGATCCAGATGCAGGTCGGCCATTGCCTGCGCTATTCGGAAGAGCGGCCGCTGCGCAGTGTGGGCCGGCCGATCACCCTGGACACCATCGCCTGCCATTTCCCCCAGTTGAAGCTTGTCGGCATCCATATCGGATGGCCCTGGGTCGAGGAGATGATCTCGGTCGCCTACAAGCATCCCAATGTCTATATCGGCTCCGATGCGTACGCGCCGGCCTACTGGTCCAAGGAGTTCGTGCATTTCATCGATAGCTGGGGCTCCAAGAAGGTGATCTTCGGCACCGACTTTCCCGTGGTCGACCCCGAGCGTGCGCGCGCCGATATCGAGAAGCTCGACATAAGGGCCGAAAGCAAACGCCGCTTCCTGCGCGACAACGTGATCGACCTTTACGATCTGAAGCTGCCCAAGGCCGAAAGCGACGCCGCCTGATGGATGCACCCGACATCAGCCTGCCGGATCTGCTGCGCCAGCCGCCCGAAAAACTGCGCGCGCTGCAGGACGGGCTGCTGCGCCAGATGGTGGCGCTGTGCTACGATCACCATCCTTTCTACGCCAGGCTGATGCGTTCGCACGGGCTGGAACCGCGCCACATCCAGTCCTGCGACGATCTGGTGCGGTTACCGCCATCGTCGAAGAAGGACTTCCTCGACGATCCGGAGGCGTTCCGCATCGATCCCGACGCGTTGCCGCCGGAACAGTCGACGCTGTGGAAGGTCATCTACACCACCGGCACCACGTCCGGTCGCCCGGCCCCGGTCTATGTGACCGCCTTCGACCATTTCGCCTATCTCTACGCCTGCTCGAAGCGCCAGGAGCTGATCGGCCTCAAGGACACGGATCGTTTGGCCAATCTGTTTCCGCTGACGGCCTTCCCGATGGGTGCTTATGCGCGCGCGCCCGACGAGGTGGCCGCCGTGGGGGCGGCGGTGATCAGCACCCATACCGGCCGGGCGGACACGGTCTTTCCCGTCCATCGCAGTCTCGACGACGCGTTGGCGGCGATCGTGCGGCACCGGGCGACGGTGCTGTGGGGCGTGGCCGGCTTCGTGCGGCGGATCCTGATGCGGGCGCAGGAAATCGGCGCCGATTTCAGCGCGGTGCGGATGGCGATGATCACCGGCGAAGCGTCCTCGACCGCCATGCGCGAGGACCTCCGGCAGCGCATGGTCGCGCTGGGCTGCGCCGGCGACCGCATCGTCAACCGCTACGGCTCGACCGAACAGGGCGGCTCGATGGTCGAATGCCAGCCGGGCAGCGGCTTTCACAGCCTGGCGCCGGATCAACTGTTCCACGAGGCGGTGGACCCGCAGACCGGCGCGCGCAAGCCCGACGGCGAAAAGGGCATGCAGGCCTTCACGCATCTGGCCCGGCGCGGCACCGCCTTTCTGCGCTATCTGGTCGGCGACGAGGCCTCGGTCAGCAACGAACCGTGCCCGCATTGCGGCCGCACCACGCCCCGCATCACATCGCAGCCCGTGCGCGTGGGCGATATCGTCAAGATCAAGGGCACGCTGGTCAATCTGCAGAATCTCAAGGATCGGCTCGACCGGCATCACGAACTGCGCGAGTACCAGATCGTCGTCCAGCCGTCCGACGCGGCCGACCCGTTCTCGATGGACGAGTTGCTGATCAGGATCGCCGCCGACGGCGACCGCGAGGCCATTGCCGGCCGGATCGCCGAGGAGGCGCTCGGCGCCGCCCATGTACGCCCGCGCATCGCTTTCGTCGACGCCGATGAAATCTACGACCCCATCACGGCGGCCAAGCCGCGCCGCGTCGTCGATCTGCGCCCGCCTCGCGACTGATTAGGGCATCTTATCTGCGTCCGAACGGATGCAGATAAGATGCCCTCACTCTTTGAAGTCGATCAGCTTATCTGTCTTCAGATGAGTCCATCTGAACGCAGGTCGATCCAAGTTCAGCAGCCGGCAGCGCTACGGCCGGCCAGCATGCCCAGCGTCATCGACTGCGCCAGGCCATGGCCGGGCAGATAGCCGTCCGGAGCGTTGCCGGTCAGGCCGACGACGCAGCCTCCCGCGCCGTAGAGCCCCCGGATCGGCGTGCCATCGGCGCCCAGGACGGCCGCGTTCGCGTCGATCCTCAAACCGCCCTGGGTGTGCACCAACGCTGCCGTGACGGACACCGCACGCAACGGCGGTGCGAGCGGGCCGCCGAAGGACTGCCGGCCGAACGGATCGGGCCGCGCACCGCTGGCGACGGCGTTGTAGTCGGCAAGCGTTTCGGCCAACGCGCCGGCGGGCAGCGCGAAGGCGTGCGCCAAGGCCTGCACATCGTCGAAGCGCCGCACTGCACCGGCCCGCACCGCATCGTCATAGGAGGCAAAGCGCAGAAAGCTCCGGTGCATGGCTTCGGTGAAGATCTCGACCGCGCCGCCGGCGCAGCGCGCGACATGGCCGGCAAGACCGGACGGGCCGATATCCTCATTGACGAAGCGGCGGCCGCCGGGATCGACCAGAATGGCGCCGACACTGGTGACGCCCGCACCGAGCCGGCCATTGCCGATCCGCGTCGCGTGGCCATGGCCCTGATAGCCACCCATGTCGCGGACCGGCGCGCCAAGCGCCCGCGCCCAACCGATGCCGGCACCGTCACTGTGTGCGCTGCCGATATAGAGCGCCTCGGCCAGTTCCGGCATATGGGCGCGCACCATCGCCGGATCGGCGCCGAAGCCGCCGGTCGCCAGCACGGTGGCCGGGGCCTCGACGGCATCGCCGGCGCACCGGATGCCGGTGACGGCACCATCGGCGGCAAGCAGGCCGTCGACCGGCACGGCCCTATGGCAGGCAATCGCCGGGATGGCCCGCACCGCCTGCAGCAGCGCCCGCGCCAGAGCACCGCCGTCATGGCCGCCGATGTCATGCAGCCGTGCGGCCCCATGGCCGGGAAAGACGATGTCGTCGATGACGCGCACCGTCTGCCCGGCCGCCTCGGCGATCAGCGACAGGGCGTCGCTTGCATGGGCCGTCACCAGCCGCGCCACCATCGGATCCTGGCCGCCCTTCGTGGCGCGGGCGATGTCAGACAGCCAGATCTCGGCCGAGTCGGCGATGCCGGCATCGGCCTGCCAGGGCGTGCCGGCCGCCGCGATCAGCCCGCCGCTGACGGCGAGGTTGGAACCGGTGCCGTCGTCGCGATCGAACAGCGCCACCCGCGCGCCCGCGCGCGCGGCCGCAAGCGCGGCGACGAGGCCCGCCGCGCCGGCACCGACGACGATCACATCAGGCGGCATCGGCGCGATCGCCCGCTTGGGCAAGGGTTCGGCACAGCCGGCCGGCATCGGCGACGGCGGCCATCAGATCGCGCGGCGCAGCGGCATCGCCGATGACGTGATCCGCCGCCGACCAGCCGGCGGGCGGCGCATTCTGGATGCGTGGCATGGCGTGAACAACCGCGTCGGCCGCCTCCAGCACCGTCGCGGCGCCGGTATGGACATTGCGGATCAGCGGGCGGCCGTCCTCGACGTCCGCCAGTTCGTGGAAGGGAACGATCCGGTGGCCGCCCGTCTGCGACCAGCGGTGGATCTTCTGCGCATTGAGCGCATTGACATCGGTGGCGATGGCGGGCCGGGGTGTGACGATGGTCAGCCGTTCAAAACGGCGGGCGACGAAAGCGGCGGCAAGATAGGTGCCTTCGGTATGGTCGTTGTCGTAGAGCACCGCATGGCCGCCGCGCCAGTTTCCGTCCCCGGCGCGGCGCAAGGCGTCGCGGATGCCCATCGAGCGGCCGGTCAGGCCGGCGGGCGCGGGCATCGTCGCACCGGCAGCATTCACGCGCACGACGCCCGCGATTGGCCGCGCGTCATCTGCAACAATGGCAACGCGGTGGCGTTCGAGCTGGCGATTGAGATAGGCGAGATAGCGGGCCAGCTCATCGGTCCGCGTCACGCCCGCCAGAAGGGCAAGCGCGCCGCCAAGCGCATCGCCATGTGCGATCAGCCGGACCTCATGGCCGCGGGCCGCCAGGCGCCAGGCCGTTTCCATCGCCGCGACGCCGGAGCCGGCGATGTCGACGGGCACGGCCTCCGACGGGATCGGTGCGGACACCGGCGCGGCAAGCACGTCCGGATTGACGGCGCAGGCCAAGGTCCGGCCGCGATTGATCGCGCCCCAGCAAAGATTGCAGGCGATGCAGGGCGTTATGCTGTCCGAGCGCGCGGCGCGTGCCTTGTTCGGCCAGTCCGGGTCGGCAACCAGCGCCCGGCCCAGCGCCACCGCATCGGCGGCCCCCTCGCCCACCAGCCGGGCCGCCTCGTCCGGCTCGATCAGCTTGCCGACGGCAATGATGGGGATGTCGCCGACCGAAGCGCGCAGACGCCTCGCCGCATCGGCAAAACCGGCCTCGCGCTCGCCTATGGAGGGCAGGTGCATGTGCAGCGAAAGCGAATGGCTGCCCTTGGAGAAGCAGAAATAGTCGGGCGGTGCGCGCTCGGTCACGAGATGGCAGATCGCCTCCGCCTCGGTCAGGTCGAGACCGCCGGCAATCGCCTCCTCGCAGCACAGCTTCAGGCCGAGGATGAAATCATCGCCGCAGCGGGCGCGGATGGCGGCGATGATCCGGCGCGTGAAGGCGGTGCGCCCCAGCCGGGTGCCGCCATAGGCATCGCGGCGGTCGTTGGTGTGGGGCGACAGTGTCTGGTGGATCAGAAAGCCGTGGGCGCCGGCCAGTTCGACGCCGTCGAAGCCGACCGCCTGCACTGTCGCGGCGGCATCGGCAAAGCGGCCGACCATGGCGTCCAGCTCGGTCTCGGTCATGACGCGGGCGACGGTGAGGCTGAAATCGTCCGGTCTTGCGGAAATGCCCAGCGCCTCGGTCGCACGGCCGTCGTGGCGGGCATTGCCATTGTGCCAGAGCTGGCCGAGGATCAGACCGCCCGCCCGGTGAACGCCGGCGGCCAGTTCGTCGAGCAGGGGCCGGTTGCGGGGATCGCGCACCTGGATGCGATTGGGCGCGGCCGTCGTCGGACACACCGACAAGGCCTCGGTGACGATGACGCCGACACCGCCCTGCGCGCGCCGGGCGTGATAGGCGATGAAGGCGGGATCCATCACGCCGTCGCGCACCATCTTGGTCGACATGGCGGCATGGACGATCCGGTTGGGCGCCACCCGCCGGCCAAGCGGGAGCGGCTCGAACAGAGCGCTTTCGGTCATGTCCTGCGGCTCCCGCGGCGCAGCGACCGGACGGCCGAGACCACCATCCAGAGCAGCAGCAGGGCCGACATCGCCATGAAGGTGCCGCTGATCGGCCGCTCGAAGATCGCCCAGAAGTCCCCGCGATGGACCAGCAACGCCCGGCGCAGGTTTTCCTCCAGCATCGGCCCCAGCACGAAGCCGAGCAGCACCGGCGCCGGCTCGAACCCGTAGACCTTGAGCAGATACCCGGCAAAGCCGAAGAAGATGACGAAGACCACGTCATAGACGTTCAGGTTGACCGCAAAAACGCCGACGCAGACCAGCACGATGATGCCCGGATAAAGATAGTTGTAGGGCAACTGGATCAGCCGCACCCAGATGTTGATCAGCGGCAGGTTCAGGATCACCAGAATGATGTTGCCGATCCAGAAGCTGGCCACCAGGCCCCAGAACATCTCCGGATTGTTGGAGATCAGGTTGGGCCCCGGCGTGATGCCGTGGATCAGCAGCGCGCCCAGGATCAGCGCCATCGTCGCACTGCCGGGAATGCCCAGGGTGAGCGTCGGGATGAAAGCGGTGATCGATGCGGCGTTGTTGGAGGATTCGGGAGCGGTGATGCCTTCGATCGCGCCGGTGCCGAACTTCTCCGGCCTGCGCGAGAGCTTCTTCTCGACCGCATAGCTCATGAAGGCGGCAATGGTCTGGCCCGCGCCGGGCAGCGCGCCGATGAAGGCGCCGATGCCCGCCCCGCGCAGCGCCGGCATGGGAAATTCGCGCATGTCCTGGCGCGTCGGGATCATCGTGCGCAGCGCGATGCGCTGGTCGGTGAGCGCGCTGCGCGACAGGCGGATCGAATGGATGATCTCGGAAATGCCGAACAGGCCCATGGCGACGACGACGATGCCGAAGCCGTCGTAAAGCGTCGTCGCGCCGAGCGTGAAGCGCTGCGCGCCCGAACTCAGATCGGTGCCGACCGTGCCCAGCAGAAGGCCGACGACGACCATCATCAGCGCCTTGAACGCCGAACCGTTGGTGATGGTCGAAGCGCCGATCAGGCCCAGAAGGATGATGGCGAAATACTCCGCCGAGGTGAAGTTGCGCGCCACCGCCGCCAGATAGGGCGAGAAGAACATCAAGATGACGATGCCGATCGCAGCACCCAGGAACGAAGCGACGGTGGTGACGAACAGCGCCACGCCGGCGCGGCCGGCCTTGGCCATGGGATGCCCGTCGAGACAGGTGATCGCCGTCGATGGCGTGCCCGGCAGGCGCAAGAGGATCGAGGCGATCGAGCCGCCATATTCGGCGCCGTAGAAGACGCCGGCGAGCATGACCAGGGCGGTGGTCGGCTCCAGGTAGAAGGTGATCGGCAGCAGCATCGACACCGCGGCCAGCGAGCCGATGCCCGGCAGGACGCCGATCAGCGTGCCCAGCGTGACGCCGATGAAGCAGTATTGCAGGTTCTGCACGGAAAAGGCGATCGCGAAGCCGCCGACCAGCGCTGAAAGCGTGTCCATCAGAACGGCCATCGGTAAGGCACGACTGCAAGGTCGAGCCCGACGCAGAAGACGGCGTAGACGAAGGCGCCGATGGTCAGCCCCAGCAGCGCGAGATGGCGCAAGGGCGTCGCGCCACTGGCAAGACCGGCGATGAAAGCCGACAGAACCGCCGCCGGAACGATGCCGAAACTGCGGACGGTCAGCGCGAACGCGGCGATGGCGACGGCGACATGGATCAGCGGCTTCCACTGGATCGCCCAGATCTCGTCTTCGCCGCGCGGTGCGGTGCGTGCGGCCAATCCGCGTTTACGCCAACGAGCGGCGACCTCGACGGCGATGCCGCCAAGCGCCATGGCCAGCAACAGGGCCGACAGCACGGTGGGGAAGAAACCCGGCCCCATCTGGTTGACCGAGCCGAAAGCCAGATCGCGGCCGTCGACCAGGAAGAAGACGGAGAAGCCGGCCAGCAGCCCGTAACCGGTGATCGGATCGGTCAGGGGCGACGAGCGCTCATCCATTTCGCCCAGGGTGCCTATTCGGCGGCCGGGCTGGCCATGGCGGGCTTCTCGACCACGCCCTCGGGCAGCGAGGCGATATGGGCGGCGATGTCACCGGGCCGGGTCAGCCAGATCCGTTCCCGCCGTTCGGCGATATGGGCGAAGATGCGCCGCAACTGGGCGATGCGGTGCGGCTGCCCCATCAGGAAGGTATGAAGCGACAAGGCGTAGACGGTCGGGAAATGCGCGCCGTCCTCCAACTGCACGTCGAAGGCGTCGACCGCCATCTGGGTGAACTCGGCGTCGCTGGCGCCGCGATTGACGAAGGCGGGAATGTCGTTGAGTTCCATCGACGGATAGGGGACCGCCAGGATCGGCCCGTTGTCGGTGCGGAACCAGGTCGGCTGGTCGTCATACCACCAGTCGAGCATGTAGCTGAAACCGGTTTCCTTGAGCAGCTCGGGCGTGTGCGCGCTCTGGGAGATGAACGGACCCAGCCAACCGGTCGGCGGCCTGCCCTCCCGCGTGGCGATGGCGTCGCGCGCCTCGATCAGCATCTGCCGCTCGGTGGCTTCGTCCATGTCGATCTGGCGTTCGGAATTGGTGCGGCCATGGCCGACGAACTCGTCGCCGCGGGCGCGGAACGGCTCCAGCACGCGCGGGGTCATCTTGTAGACCATGCCGTTGACCAGGATCGCCAGCGGCATGTCGAACTCGTCGCACAGGCGCACGATGCGGGCGATGCCGACCCGGTTGCCGTAATCGCGATAGGCATAGCCGCGATGATAGGGTGCGGCCGGCATGGAGGTGAAATCGGCGCCCGGATTGCGGCCGAATTCGAAGGCCTCGACATTCAAGGCGAAGTAGACCGCCAGGCGGGTGCCGTTCGGCCACTCATAGGTCGGCCGGTCGGCGATGTAGCTGAATGGATAACGATCGAACGCCATGGCCCGGCCCTGCACACGACCCAAGAGGAAACACGCCCGACCGTAGCTGCGGCCGGGCGCGGGGAGTATCGCACCTTATCGGGTGGCCAGTTCAACCGCCTCCGCCCATTTTTCCAGTTCCGCCGCGTGGAAGGCGGCCGAGGCGGCCTGGTCGCGGCCGGTGACGACGGCGCCGATCTCCTCGAGCCGAGCCTTGACCTCGGCATCGTTGACCGAGGTCACCAGTTCCGCCGACAGCGTCTCGACGATGGCCGGATCGGTGCCGGCGGGCGCGAAATAGAGAATCCAGGCGGCCGTGTCGAAGCCCTCTATGGTCTCGGCGATCGCCCGCACCTGGGGATAGTTGGGCGACCGCGCCTCCGAGGTGACCGCGATCGGCACGATCTCGCCGGCATCAATCTGGCCGGGCAGTGACGGCAGGCCCTCTGTGGCCACGTCGATCTCGCCGGCGATCAGCCCCTGGATGGCGAGCGAGCCGCCCCGATAGGGCACGTGGATCATCTCGATGCCGGCGCGCGCCTGCAGCAGCTCCATCGCCAGATGAGCGGTCGAGCCCGTGCCGGACGAGCCGAAGCGCAATTCGCCCGGCCGCTCCCGGGCCATGGCGATCAGTTCCTCAAGCGTGGTGATGCCCTTGGCCGGCGTCACGCACACCGCCTGCGGGAAGCTGACGACATGGCTCAGCGGGACGAAATCCTCGCGCGCGTCATAGGGCAGATCGGGGAGCCGCGACGGGTTGATGCCCATCGAGCCGGACGAACCGACCAGGAAGGTCAGGCCGTCGGCACCGGCATTCTTGACCGCCTCGACGCCGATGGCGCCGGATGCGCCGGTGCGGTTCTGCACCCGGAAGGGCGATCCCAGCCGCGCGGTCATGTTGTCGGCGATCAGCCTTGCGACGACGTCGACAGAAGAGCCGGCGGAAAAGGGGTTGATGAAAATGACCGGCTGGTCCGTCCAGGCCTGCGCCCGCAACGAAACCGGTCCCGCCATGGTCATGGCGGTGCCGACCGAGGCGATCATGAAATTGCGCCGATTGAGCATGTCTGTCGTCCTCCCGAGAGCCTTTTCGGTGAACGCCGGGTCACCGAAAGCGCTCCATTCTGCTTGATAGCGAGCATGGTTCTGTCCGAAAACCGCACGCACTTTCCGGTACCATGCCCTCGTCCCGGCGCGTCGGATGCCGTGCCGTATCCTGGTCGGCAGACATTACGTTTCCCGCGCGCGACCAGGCTCCACTTCCCGCCTGCAGCGGGTCGAACAACGCTGACGCCTTTTGGTTCAGGTGTCAACAGATGACAATACGAGATCCGAATCGACGCCGTCCGGTGCCCCGGTTGGCGGGCGCTGTCGTCCCGGCGCAAACCCACCGCGTCGTTTGACGATGCGGCGGTGGAGGGGGATCGGCGGTCCGTATCGTGCCCCCGTTAGAATTGTTGACTGTTGACATAAAAAACCGCCGTCGCCAGACTGACCGACACGAATGGGCAACAATCGGCCGGGCCGGCAGCCGAACCGCACCAAGGGCGGACGATGCAGCGCAACACCCCCTCCCCCGGATCTTCGGACAGCGTGGCCGCCGGTCGTGACGACCGGCGGCCACGCTGTCGCAACACTGGGCCGCGCTGACGGCACGCAAGCCGTCTGCCCCACCGGAACGGACACCCTATGGGCCGCTTCATCCTTCGCAGAACGCTGCAGTCGGTGCTCACCGTGTTCGGCGTGATCACGGTCGCCTTCTTTCTGGTGCGGCTGGCAGGCGATCCGGCGGTTCTGCTCCTGCCGGTCGAGGCGTCGGACGAAGACATTGCCCGGCTGCGCGCCGCGCTGGGGCTCGATCAGCCGCTGATCGTGCAGTATTTCAAGTTCCTGGCCAATGCGGCGACGGGCGATTTCGGCGTCTCGCTGCGCCAGAACGTGCCGGCACTGGAACTGGTGCTGGAGCGCATACCGGCAACGCTCGAACTGGCGTTGACCGCGTTCGTGCTGGGCCTGCTGATCGCCTTCGGCATCGGCCTGGCGATGCGGCTTTCCACCAGCAGCCGGCTGCGCCAGATCATCATGTGGATCGCGCTCGGCCGGCAGGCGATCCCGGTGTTCTCCTTCGGCCTGCTGTTGATCCTGATCTTCTCGGTCTGGCTGAACTGGCTGCCCTCGCTGGGGCGTGGCACGATCTATCACCTCATCTTGCCGGCGCTGACGCTGGCCACCTACGAGACCGCGCTTTACCTGCGCCTGTTCAACGCCTCCCTGTCGACCGAGCAGAAGCAGGATTACGTGCGCACCGCCTACGCCAAGGGGCAGAGCCGCAGCCGGGTGATCGTCCGCCACATGCTGCCCAACGCGCTCCTGCCGCTGGTGACGATCGCCGGGATCAATCTGGGCATCCTGCTGGGAGGCACGGTGGTCACCGAGACGGTGTTCAGCTGGCCCGGCGTCGGCCGGCTGATCATCCAATCGGTGGCGCAACGCGACTACCCGGTGATCATCGCCGGCGTCTTCGTCATCTCGCTGATCTTCGTCGTGGTCAATCTGATCATCGACATCCTCTACGCTTTCCTCGATCCGCGGGTGAGACTGACATGAAGCTCACCTTTTCGGCTTCGACCTTCATCGCCCTGGGCCTTCTGGCGGTGGTGTTCGTGCTGGTCGCGATCGTGCCGATGCTTCCGGGCTACGACCCTTACGACCAGAACCTGGCGGCGAGCCTGCTGGCGCCGGGCGAAACATCCTTCGACGGCACGTTCTACCTGCTGGGAACCGATCCGCTGGGCCGCGACATGCTCAGCCGGCTGGCGCTGGCGGGCCAGGTGTCGCTGACCATCGGCCTTGCGGCGGTCACCGTCAGTCTGGTGATCGGCGTCACGCTCGGCCTGATCGCCGGCTTCTTCCGCGGCTGGGTCGAAAACCTCATCATGGGCCTTGCCGATCTGCAGCTATCGATCCCGCGCGTGCTGATCCTGATCGCGGTCGCCGCACTGATCGGTCCCAGCGTGACCAATCTGGCGATCCTTCTGGGCCTGACCAGCTGGGTCGCCTATGGCCGCATCGCCCGCGCCATGGCGCTGTCGCTGCGTGAGCGCGAATTCGTGCTGTCGGCCACGACGCAAGGGGCAACGCCGGCCTGGAACATCCGCAAGCATCTTCTGCCCAACGTGCTGCCGCAGATGATGATCGTCGCCTCCTATGAACTGGGCGAGGTGATCGTGCTGGAGGCATCGCTGAGCTATCTCGGCCTGGGTGTGCAGCCGCCGCTGCCCAGTTGGGGCCTGATGGTCTCCGAGGGCCAGACCTATCTGGAACTGCTCCCCTGGCTGACGCTGCTGCCGTCGATCGCGCTGTTCATGCTGGTGGCGGGCGTCCAGTTCCTGTCGCAAGCCTTCACCGCCGAGAACGACAGTTCGGCGGAAATCGTCAAGGTCCGCTCGTGATGCCGATGGTCGAACCGCCCAGGTCGGCGACGTCGGACGCGCCGATCCTGTCGGTGCGCGATCTGGTCATCGAGGTGCCCTCCCCCAAGGGAGTAACGCGGCTGCTCGACGGCGCCTCCTTCGACGTGCATCGCGGTGAGGTCTTCGGCGTCGTCGGCGAATCGGGTTCGGGCAAGAGCCTGACCATGCTGGCGGTCATGGGCCTTCTGCCCCATCCGCTCAAACTGGTCAGCGGGTCGGTCACGCTCAACGGCCGGGAGCTGACCGGCATGGGCTTCGAGGCCATGCGCGGGGTCCGCGGCAAGACGATGTCGATGATCTTCCAGGATCCGATGACGTCGCTCAACCCGGTGCTGCGCGTGTCCAGCCAGATCGGCGAAGCGGTGCGCCTGCACCAGCGCGACATGAGCGAGCGGCAGGTCATGGACCGGGTGGTCGAACTGCTCGACCTGGTCGGCATCGCCGATCCGGACCGCCGGGCGCGCCAGTTCCCGCACGAATTCTCCGGCGGGATGCGCCAGCGGGTGATGATCGCCATGGCGATAGCCAACGAGCCGGACCTTCTGATCGCCGACGAGCCGACGACGGCACTCGACGTGACCATTCAGGCGCAGATCATGAGCGTTCTGGCGCGGGTGCGGGCGCGCACCGGCGCGGCGATGGTGCTGATCACCCACGATCTGGGCCTGGTCGCCGAAGTCGCCCACCGCGTCGCGGTCATGTATGCGGGCCGGATGGTCGAGCGCGCCCAGGTCGACGAGGTGTTCAAGACCCCGCGCCACCCCTATACGGTCGGGCTGCTGGCCAGCCTGCCGCATGTCGAGCGGAACCTTGCCACGCTCTATTCCATCCCCGGCCATGTCCCCGATCTGAGCGCCCGGCCCACCGGCTGCGCCTTTCATCCGCGCTGCGCGATGTCGGGCGACCGGGAGGCATGCGGCCGGGACGTGCCCGCCTTTCGGCCGCTGGGCGAGGATCATCGGGTCGCCTGCCATTTCGCCGAGGAAACGCCGCGCTGGGCGGACAAGGAGCAGCGCCACCTGCTCGAAGCCCCGGTCGCGGCGGCCCAGGACGACGCCGACCCTGGCGAGCCGGTCCTCGAGGTGGACGGTCTGTCGAAGGACTTCTTCATCCGCCGGCACAGCGGCTGGGGCCATGACCGGCTGCGCGCGGTGCGCGATGTCTCCTTCGGCCTGCACAAAGGCCGCACGCTGGGGCTGGTCGGTGAATCGGGCTGCGGCAAGTCGACGCTGGGACGGATCATCATGCGGCTGATAGCGGCCAGTTCGGGCGCCGTTCAGCTCAAGGGCAGGAACATCGCCCGTCTGGAGCAGCGCCTGCTGCGGTCGCTGCGGCCGCAGATGCAGGTCATCTTCCAGGATCCCTACGCCTCGCTCGACCCACGCATGACCGTCCATGAGATCGTCGCCGAGCCGCTGCGCATCAACCGGATCTACACGCCCGAACGGGTCAGCGAACTGCTGACCCATGTCGGGCTGACCACCGACGCGGCCGCCCGGCGGCCGCCCGAGTTCTCCGGCGGGCAACGCCAGCGGATCGCCATCGCGCGCGCCCTGGCGCTCAATCCGGACATCGTCGTGCTGGACGAAGCGGTGTCCGCGCTCGACGTGTCGATCCAAGCGCAGGTCGTCAACCTGCTCAAGCAGCTTCAGGCCGAGATGGGGTTGGCCTATCTGTTCATCTCGCACGATCTGTCGGTCGTGCGGCACATCTCCGACCAGGTCGCTGTGATGTATCTGGGCCGGCTGGTCGAAATGGGCGATCGCGACCAGGTGTTCGATTCGCCCGCCCATCCCTATACGCAAGCGCTGCTGTCGGCCATTCCACGGCCCGATCCCGAGCATAAGGGCAACCAGCGGCGCATCGTGCTTTCGGGCGATCTGCCCAACCCCCTCGATCCGCCCAGCGGCTGCCCCTTCCGCACCCGCTGCTCCAAGGCCACCGAAATCTGCGCCCGGACCGAGCCCGACCTGACCGAACGCAGCGCACCGGGCCATTTCAGCGCCTGCCACCACGTCGAGCCGCCATCCAGGGACAGCGCCCCGGCGGTGCTGGCGTCAGCCGTTCACCTGTAGGGTTGGCCGCAAGGCCGGAGCGAAGGGCCGGAACGGCCCCGATCCTCCGGACGCCCGGACCCGCTTCGACGGGCGGTGCCAACCCCCTCGACCGGGAGCGGCCCCGCCCTTCGGGCTTTTCCTGACCC
>JANQKY010000088.1 GCA_028280885.1 Tepidamorphus sp. | reverse complement strand
TTGTTTGCCTCGACGGGCGCGGTGTCTGATGTCGCCCGCCACCCCCCTCCGTGTCATTGCCGGGCTTGTCCCGGCAATCCATGAACACAGTCGCTTGCGTCCATTCCGACGGCGGTGGTCATGGATGCCCGGAACAAGTCCGGGCATGACAGCCGAGGGGGTGGCCAGGCTGAAAA
The DNA here is from genome assembly GCA_028280885.1 of Tepidamorphus sp. Classification (GTDB taxonomy): domain Bacteria; phylum Pseudomonadota; class Alphaproteobacteria; order Rhizobiales; family Tepidamorphaceae; genus Microbaculum. The sequence goes on along the minus strand of JANQKY010000088.1, from coordinate 53,263 downwards.
CCAAAGCCCCGTCCCTGCTGAACCGAACAGCAGTGGACGTGTTCCGTGGATCCATGAACACCCCGCTTGCGCCCATTCTGATGGCGGTGGTCATGGATTGCCGGGACAAGCCCGGCACAGGCGGTCGCCTGTTTGACCTGGGCCCTGCCACGAATTCAGTCTCGCGCCCTGGACGTAGTCCAGAGCCCCGCAGGCGGTGCGGATCGTTTCCCAGCGCAAATCGGCAGCATCCCATCGTCATCCCGGCCGAAAAGCCGGGATCGGGGAGCCCCCGCGCTATCGTTTCCGCTCACGGAGCCGGCGCATGAGAAAGGGACCCAGCCTCTTCAACATCGTCTCGGTGACGCTCGGCTTCGCCTTCCTCTACCTGCCGATCGTCCTCCTGGTGATCTACTCGTTCAACGCCGGACGCAACGTCGCGATCTGGTCGGGCTGGTCGACCAAATGGTATGTCGCGATGATCCAGAACGAGCAGCTGCTCGACGCTGCCTGGGTGACGCTGCGGGTCGGCCTGATGTCGGCGACGATCGCCACCGTGCTCGGCACGATGGCCGCGCTGGCGCTGGTGCGGCACGGGCGGTTCACGGGCCGCACGCTGTTTTCCGGCATGGTCTACGCGCCGCTGGTGATGCCGGAGGTGATCACCGGCCTGTCGCTGCTGCTCTTGTTCGTCGCGATCAATTTCGACCGTGGCTTCTGGACCGTGACGATCGCCCATATCACCTTCTCGCTGTGTTTCGTCGCCGTCGTGGTGCAGTCGCGGCTCGTCACCTTCGACCGGTCGATGGAGGAGGCGGCGATGGATCTGGGCTGCACGCCGTTCAAGACCTTCTTCGTCGTCACCCTGCCGCTGATCCTGCCGGCGATCGTCGCCGGCTGGATGCTGGCCTTCACCCTGTCGCTGGACGATCTGGTGATCGCGAGCTTCACCACCGGCCCGGGCGCGACGACGCTGCCGATGCGGATCTATTCGGCCGTGCGGCTCGGCGTGACGCCGGAGATCAACGCGGTCTCGACCGTGCTGATCGGCATCGTGACGATCGGCGTCGTCGCCGCCTCGATCGCCACCAAGCGCCAGGAAGTCGAGCGGCAGAGAGCCGAGCGGCTCGCCGCGCAATAACGCGAGGCGTTTAAACAGGGCAACAGGCCTCGCCTGTCAGGTCCCGCCAAGCCAGGCCCGCCTGTCAGGAGCCGCAGGTGCAGTTTACCCGCTGCGCCTCGCGGATCGCCTCAAGCGTGCCGGCAAACCCGTCGGAGACGGTATTGGCATTGGCGAGCGCGAGATCGAGATACCACAGCCGCTCGATGGCGGCGAATTGCGTACGTAATGCCGCCAATTCCCCGTCCGGCCGGCTGCCCCTGGCTGCGTCCAGGGCGTCATAGGCGGAAATGAACAGGGTGGCGCCCGCACCGGCTTGTGCATCGGGATCGACGGCGCGCAGCAGCGTGCGGGCGGCAACCGCCGGGTTGATCGGACTGATGGCGCCCGTCGTTTCGCTGTCCGCGCCGCCCTCCGCGTCGTCGTCCGGAAAGGCGCCACCGACCTCCGCATCGCCGGAGGCCAGCAGCCGGCGGACGGCGGGCTCCATGCCCGCGCGCATGCGATTGACCTGATCGACACGCCTGGTGAAGCGCTCCAGGAAGGTTTCGAGCATCGCCGTCCATTCGACGACGCCGGTGCAAAGACCCGGATAGCGCTCCTGGCCAAGATAGATCGAGATATCCTTGATCAGCCGGCCGGAGACCCACTTGATGTCGCTCGACAGGAAATAGCTGTCGACGCCGCGGGCGCGGGCGATCTGTTCGGCAAAGCGCACAGCCGACTGTTCGGCCCGGTCGCTGGAGGGCCGATAGGTCAACACGGTCTTGCCCGGCAGGGCGCGGTCGGTCTGGCGGGAGGCCTCGACGGCTGCACGCAGGGCGGCGAAATTCTCGACGCGGATGCGGCCGAGCGCGGTATGGAAGGCATCGGCGCAGCTTGCGATCGGCCAGGCGGCCTCGGCGACGAGCGTCTCGCCGGAAGCCGGCACGCGGGCGCGGATGCGCGCTTCGCCGCCGGTGCCGCGCGCACCGCGCTCGGTGCCGTCGGCCAGTTCGACGATCAGCGGCAGTTCAACGGAGGCGCCGGGCTCCAGCATTGCGATCGTGGCATGCACGGCGTTGCCGTCGGGCCGCCAGGTCGGGCCCGTATTGGACTGCGAACCGGACCCGGAGACGACCGGGACCGCGCCGACCAGGTCCGCCGACACGCGGATATCGGCAAGCGGCGCATCGCCGCGGTTTTCGACGACGAGACGCGTCACCGCGCGCGTCCCCGGCGCATAGGCGGCGCGGCCCGTCGCGCTGGCACGGGCCGGATCGGGAAACACGAACAGCGTCAACCCCCAATCAGCGGCCTGGGCCGTGCGCGCGACGCCGGACAGGGCGAAGGCCGCAAGCAGGAGGGCAACAAGCAGCGGCGCCGTCGCAAGCCGGGACGATCGAGCCAATCTGACGAACCGCATCGAATCCATTCCAAACCGAATCGGGACCACCCGGAACCGCCCCGCACCATACACAAGCCGCCGCCGTCTCGCGAAGCCCTGAATTTAGCCAACTGGATTTCTGAATGGTTTCGCCCGAAGGATTTCTCCCTCGGCAGCCGCCGACCTATTGCGGGACGGTTTCCAGGCTGTTGCGGTGCGGGTATCCCGGAAACAGGTCGGCGCCGCGCCGCACCAGGTCGTCGATGATCTCCTCGGGGGTCGACTGGCGGATCTCCTCGCGCGTGCGGGCGATGTCCTCGGGATTTGCCTCCGGGTTCTTGGTGAGCCAGACCGGATCGGGATAGAGGCTCGGCCGGCTCACCGGCCCCTCGATGACGAACGGGATCGACAGGACGGCCTCCCCGTCTGCGTCATCGCCTGCCTCGCTTTCGGAGGAGCGGATCTTCGCGGTCCCGTGCCCGGCGATCGCGGCCGACAGGAAATGCAGTTCGCCGTCGCCCTTCACATCGACATTCGGTCCGGTAAGCCGGAAATCATCTGTCGCCGCGCTGCCCTCCGTCGCGGTGAAGGACGCGGTCAGCTTGGTGAACTCGGTTTCGGTGTCGGTCGTCGGCCATCCCTCGACACGGCCGGAATTGAGCATCTCCGCGACCTGCTCGACATCAAGGCCCGTGACCGCGCCCTGTTCGATGGCAAGCGTCGCCTCGCCCGCCAGACTGCCGACGATGTCGGCGATCGTCTCGCCGCGGCCGGCGAGGCTGACCCGCGCCCGGCTGGCGCCGCGGACCGGTGTCGCACCGGCGAGCGCGGTCAGGATCGGCCCGATATCCGAGCCGTCGATCGTCATCGAAATCTTCGCCCGCGTGCCCTCCGCGACCGGCTTGGCCGACAGCGCGCCCTGCGCCATCCCGCCATAGAGCGCCGCCTCGCCGATCCCGACATCGAGGGTTCCACCACGCAGCGTGACCGTGCCGGCGGTCTCCTGCAAGGCGAAATCGCGATAGCGGACACTGGCCGCCGACAGCCGGATGTCGAGCGCGACCGTCTTCAGCCCGGCCAGGTCGACGGGCAGCGCAAACGCCTTGGTACGGTCGATCTCGGCCGGACTGGCCGCCGCCTCCGGCCCGCCATAGACACTGAGGTCCAGGTCATCGAAGGCAAGCGTCGCCTGCAGGTCGACCCCCTCTTCGGTTTCCGACAGCTTGAAGCCGCCTTCGGCAGTGTTGCCGTCCAGCGTCAGCGACAGATCGGACACCGTGACCGCGTGCGGCAGCAGGCTGAGCCTGCCGTTGATCTCAAGCGCGTTCAGCCCCGCGCCGAGCCCCGGATCCCGCCCGATCCAACGGGCAAGGCCGCGCAGGGAGGGCGCGGACATCGCGATCTCGCCCTCAAGCTGCGGATCGGCGGTGTAGCGCGCTTCCCCCTCGAATGTGGCATTGGCGACGACGGATTCGATGCCCAGCCGCAGCGTCGCCGAGCCCGACTGCAGGAAGCTGTAGGGCGTATCGGCATCGATCGAGACCGTTACGATCTCGCCGTGCCAGACCATCGAGCTGCGCACCGTCAGGCCCGACAGGAGGTCCGGCCAGGCCGCTTCGGCATTGATCGCGGAAACCTCCTCGCGAATGCCGGCGTTCTGATCGACGAAGACGACCGCGCCGTCCTCGATGCGCAGGTCGCCGAGGCGTACCGCGCCGGCCGAAGAGGTGTTCGCCGCAGGTGTCCCCGGCGGCGCCCCCAGGACGCTGCCGACGCTGCCATGGCGGACCGGTGTCCAGTTGGCCCTGCCCTGCCGATCGACGACCAGATTGAGGCGCGGCCGGATCAGCGTAAACCCGCCGACCTCGAAGCGACCGAGCAACAGCGGCAGCAGGGCGACCCGGCCTTTCAGGATATCGATCGAGGCAACGGCCTCGGCATCGGCGCGTCCAGGCTCGGTGAAGACGACATTGCCGATCTCGAATCGCGGCACGGGAAACACGCTGACATCGGTCAGCCCGCGGATTTCGGCGGAAAACCCGGTCAGTTCGGCAAGGCGCGCGGCGGCACTCACCCGGACACGCTCATCGGACACGGAAAAGACCAGCAGCGCGAAGCCGGCCAGGGCAACGACCACACAGGCAACAAGGATCGTCACGAGACGTTTCATCGCGCCCTTGCGTCCAGAGCCAATCGCATAGCGTCCGTTCCCGGCATTACCCCTAAGCGTTCCTCTTTCTGGGACGCCGCCTTCGATCCAGCCTTCGATCCAGCCTTCGATCCAGCCTTTCTGGGGCGCCGCTGACGGGAAATCAACAGGGACGAGTTGTCGCCGCCAAGCGGGCTGTGGCACAAAGCCGGTTCAGCCAGTCGCCCTCTCGATACCCGGGCCGATAGCAAGGTCGGCAAACCGGATCGAAAGCCGGTCGAGACAGAACCGCCAGGAGGACCCATGCCCGAGACGCCCCTATGGACCCCCAATGCCGAACACGCCGCCTCCTGCAACATGACGCGGTTCATGCGCTTTGTCGACGCGCGGTTGGGAACAGGTTTAAGCGACTACCGGGCTCTCCACAGCTTTTCGGTCGAAAACCGGGAGGCGTTCTGGTCGGCGATCTGGGATTTCTGCGAGGTCGTCGGCGACAAGGGCGAGCGGATCCTCGAAGATGACCGCATGCCGGGCGCCCGGTTCTTTCCCGACGCGCGGCTCAATTTCGCCGAGAACCTGCTGAAGCGGTCCGACGAAGCGGACGCGCTCGTCTTCCGCGGCGAGGACAAGGCCGAGGCGCGGATGAGCTGGGCGGAGTTGCACGCGCTCGTCTCCCGGCTGCAGCGCTATCTGCGGGACCAGGGCATCGGGGTCGGCGACCGGGTCGCAGCCGTGATGCCGAACCGGCCGGAGGCGATCGCCGCCATGCTGGCGGCGACGTCGCTGGGCGCGATCTGGTCGTCCTGCTCGCCCGATTTCGGCGAACGCGGCATCCTCGACCGGTTCGGCCAGATCGAGCCGAGCGTGCTGATCGTCTGCGACGGCTACTGGTATGCCGGCAAGCAGATCGCGGTCGCGGAAAAACTCGCGCGGGTGACCGAGGCGCTGCCGAGCGTCAAGGCCGTGGTGGTCGTGCCCTATCTCGGCCAGGCCGAGGCGGTGGCGGGCGTAATCCCGAAGGCCGTGACGCTCAGCGCCGCGATTGCGGCGCATGAGGCCGGTCCGATCGCGTTCGAGCGGCTGCCCTTCTCCCATCCGCTCTACATCCTGTTCTCGTCGGGCACGACGGGCGTGCCGAAATGCATCGTCCATTCGGCCGGCGGCACGCTATTGCAGCATGTCAAGGAGCATACGCTGCACGCCGATATCCGCCCCGGCGACCGCGTCTTCTATTTCACGACGCTCGGCTGGATGATGTGGAACTGGCTGGCGAGCGGCCTTGCCGTGCAGGCGACGCTGCTGCTCTATGACGGTTCGCCGTTTCATCCAGGCGGCAACGTGCTGTTCGACTATGCGGACGCGGAGAAGATGACGCTGTTCGGCACGTCGGCGAAATTCATCGACGCCCTGAAGAAGGCCGAACTCCGGCCGCGCGACACCCATGACCTGTCGTCGGTCCGGCTGATGGCCTCGACCGGATCGCCGCTGGCCGCCGAAAGCTTCGATTACGTCTATGACGCGATCAAGCCGGATATCCATCTTGCCTCGATGTCGGGCGGCACCGACATCGTCGCCTGTTTCGTCCTCGGCAATCCGCTTATCCCCGTCTGGCGCGGCGAGATCCAGGGGCCGGCGCTGGCGATGGACGTCGCCGTCTGGGACGATGACGGCCGGCCGGTCGGCGCCGGTATCAAAGGCGAACTGGTCTGCACAAAGGCCTTTCCCTCGATGCCGATCGAATTCTGGAACGATCCGGGCGGGGAGAAATACAACGCCGCCTATTTCGAGCGCTTTGCGGGCGTGTGGTGCCATGGCGACTTCGCCGAGTGGACCGAGCACGGCGGCATGATCATCCATGGCCGCTCGGACGCGACGCTCAATCCGGGCGGGGTCAGGATCGGCACCGCCGAGATCTACGCGCAGGTCGAGCAGATGCCGGAGGTCGTCGAGGCGATCGCCATCGGCCAGCAATGGGACAGCGACGTCCGCGTCGTGCTGTTCGTGCGGCTTGCCGAGGGCGTTGCGCTTGACGAGGACCTCGAAAAGCGCATCAAGACGCAGGTGCGCACCGGTGCAAGCCCGCGTCACGTGCCCGCGCGGATCGTCCCGGTCGCCGACATTCCGCGCACCAAGTCCGGCAAGATCACCGAGCTTGCCGTGCGCGACGTGGTGCACGGGCGGGAGGTCAAGAACAAGGAGGCGCTCGCCAATCCGGAGGCGCTGGACTTGTTCAGAGATATCGAGGCGTTGCGGTCCTAGCTTTCGGGCAGCTTGCCGTTGTTCGCAGTCGTGATCTGAAGCATCGCCGAATCGTCCTGGTCGGCGACCGTTTCGATCGCGAGCCTGTACCAGTCATAGGCGACCGCGCCGACCGCCATGCCGGTCCCGAGCGACCGGACCATGTCGAGGCAGTAGCGGGAATCCTTTTCGCGCAAGCCGATCGCCAGGCCGAACTGGTCGGCGAGCCGCTCCTCGGCCATCGGCCGGATCATGCGCTTGACATGCGGACTGGCGCAGGGGCCGCTTTCAACCGCGGCGATCAGCGTTTCGCGGTCGAGGCCGAGCTTGTGGGCAAGCTGAACGGCCTCGGCGATCGAGGCGACATGGACCGCGCCGAGCAGGTTGTTGATCAGCTTGAAGGCCGTTCCGGTCCCGACCACGCCGAAATGCAGGATCGAGGCGGAGACCACGTCCAGCAGCGGCCGGGCCCGGTTAAGATCGGCGGTATCGGCGCCGACGAGCAATACCAGATCGCCCGACGCGGCGGCCGAGGGCGGGCCATTGACCGGGCAGTCGAGATAGGCACACGCGCGCGCCGCAGCCGCCGCCGAGAGCCGCTGGACATGGGTGTGCGAGATGGTGCTACATTCGATCGCCAGCGCCCCCGGCGCCATGGCCGACAGGGCGCCGTCATCGTCCATCCAGACCCGCTCGGAGGCCGGATCATCGGCGACCATCGAGAACACCGCCTCAGCGCCGTCGGCGGCTGCGGCCGGTGTCGGCGCGATCGTCGCGCCCCTGGCGGCGAGATCGGCGCCGCGCTCCGGCGAGCGGTTCCAGACCGAAACATCGTGGCCGGCCGCGACCAGGCATCCGGCCATGCCCTGTCCCATCTTGCCCAGACCGAGAAATGCAATCCTGGCCATCACCGGCCCTCCCCTTGTTCGTTGTGCCGATATCCTGCACGGCCCGGCGGCGATTCCCAGCCGCAATCGCCGGATACAGTCCACTGCTGTCCGGTTTAATCTCGGTGACGTCAATTAACCGTTTGTCGGACATGGCTTTTTCGGCAAGCGACGGTCGCTGGACATGGACTCTCTCAACCATCAACTCAGGCGTCATCAACTCTGTTTGCCACGAAAGACGCGGTGTTCGATGTCGCCGGCCACTCACCCTTCGTGTCATTGCCGGGCTTGTCCCACTACTGTCCGGTTCAGCAGGGACGGGGCTTTTGTTTTCAGTCTGGCCACCCTCTCGGCTGTCATCCCCGGACTTGTTCCGGGGATCTATGAACACCGCCGTCAGAATGGACGCAACCGACTGTGTTCATGGATTGCCGGGACAAGCCCGGCAATGACACGGAGAGGGAGTGGTGCACGATGCCGGATACCGCTTCCGTCGACGAAAACAGGGTTGATGACAGCCGAGAGGGTGGCCAGGCTGAAAACCAAAGCCCACCCCCCTGAACCGGACAGCGTGGATACATCCCTAACCGATCGCCGCGACCTCTTCCATCAGGCCGGTGATCAGGTCCGGATCGGCCTTCAGATGCGGCGCCTCGGCGGCGAGGATCGCCTCGAAGGCCCATTTCTTGACCTTCAGCGCGTCGATCGCCGCGCCGGCCTCGCCGGCCGCCGACAGAACGAGCGTGACCAGCCGGTCGGCCGCGACCAGCCGGCCCCACAGATAGTCGTTCTCGCGCCACGACCGGTTGAAGAAGGCGGCGAAGCGGCGCAGGCGGATGCCCTTCAGCTTGTCCATCGCAAGCCCATCGCGGATCGTGCCGGCATCGGACGGCGAGATCCGGAAGACGCGGATCAGGTCCAGCTCGCCAAGATCCTCCCACTGCGTCATCGGCAGGGTCAGCACGTCGAAGAAGGGAAAGCCGATATAGGCGACGGTCAGGTCGTGGCGCGCCCATTCTGGCAGATAGTTCAGCACCATGGTCGAGAAGATTTCGTCGAGCCGGGCATCGATGGCGGTAAGATCGAGTGCTGCGCCAAGGGTGGCGATCGCCTGCAGCCGCTCGACAGGCGGCGTTTCCGGCCCGGCAAGGCATTCGGCCGCCCGCTGCGCCTCGGGCCCGGAGGGCGGATGCGCCAGGCGCGCCTTCAGGTGGTCGAGCAAGGCATAGAATTCGGCCTTGATCTCGTCGAGCCGCTCCGGATCGATCGCATCGGCATGGCTCAGCGGGTGATCGGCGGCGTAGAGGTCGTTCAGTTCGCGGATCACGAAGCGCAGATGGCGGACGCGGAAATCCGCATCGAAGGCGCGCAGGAAGGCGGCCGCTTCCTGGGACATTTCGCCGTCGGCCGCCCTGGGCGCGGCGAGCAGCGGCCGGGCGAGCGCCTTGCCGAGCCCGGCGAGATCCTGCCTGGCAAGGCTTTCGGCCATTTCGCGCAGATGCCGGGCGACCGTCAGGATGCGCAGGTGCAGATAGCTCTGGAAGGCGAAGCCGGCCTCGGCGGCGGCGGTCTGATTGGCGGTCTCGCGCCACAGCGCGAAACGGTCGACGGTGGGGGCGGGATCGTCCGCGACCGCGATGATGACGTCGACCTGTCGGCGGATGCGCGGCCCGGCCGAGCCGGCGACCTCGCGCACCACCGCGATCTGTTCGTTGAGCGCGGCGATCCGGTCGAGCTCGTGATGGATCGGCTCGTTGCGCGGGATCTCGGCGATCGAGGAAAAGATCGCCCGGAAGAAACCGGGCAGGATCTCGGTGTCGGAGAATTCGATGTCCGGGTTGGGATCGACGAAGACGATGCGCCGGACGACCTCGCGGCTGGCGGGCCGGCCCGACAGGGCGGCAATCGCCGCGGCGAACGGCTTGTTGTTGACGACGGAGCCATCGACGAAGGGCACGGTCAAGGGATCGCGGCCGCTGCGGGCAATCGCGGCAAGCTTGTCGGCGAGGAAACGCTCGCGCTGCGCCCAGTCGCCGCCGCGATCGCGGATCACGGCATCGATTTCGGCGGCGGTTGCCGGCGGAAAGGCGCCCGGATAGGAGGAGGTCGCCCGCGCGGCGAAGACGAGCGCGGGAACATCGGCGGCCTCGAACTCGCTTTCGATCGCGCCCGACGCGCTGCGGCGATAGCGGAAGGCGATGTTGAACTGATGATCGAGCTCGACGGCGAATTCCGGGTCTTCCAGCCGGATCAGCCGCGAATGGCCGTTATAGTCGGTCAGCGACACGAACAGGTCGAGGCCGTGATCATCGGGCATCAGGGAGTGGACCGTTCCGGCCTTGAGACCCTGCCGGTGCCAGTCGGCGGCCGCGTCCATCGCCCGGGCGGCATCGACCATCCAGCCGGCGAAGCGGGCGCCCGAAAACGGCGGCTGGAACCAGCGCGAGCGCACGAAGCGGTCGAACTTCGCCCGCGCCTCGTCGTCTTGCGCCAGCACCGGATCGAAGCGCAGCATGCGGTTGACGATCGGTGTCATGAAGCGCTTGGAGAAGCGACCGGCGAGCGCGTCGGCCTCCACCAGGCGGGTGACATCGGCATTGTCGAGCCACATGTCGCGCAAGGGCTCGAGCGGCAGATCGTGGGCGAGCGCGCGGGCCAGGAAGACGCCGTTGATGCCGCCGGCCGAGGCGCCGGCGATGATGTCGACGATGACGCGCAGCTCGGTATGCGCCGACAGACGGCGCAGCAGGTCGAAATAGATTTCCTCCGAATCCCCGGCCGTGCCCGGATAGCGGGCGTCCGGCCGGCGACCGACGGGGAAGTCGTAGAGCAGCTTGGAGGCGCGGGTCAGCTTGGCGATCTCGCGGCAGACCCCGAACATGTAGACGGCCAGCGACACGCCGCCATAGAGCACCAGCGCCAGACGCAGTTCCTTTTCCCGCATCGCCCGTCTCTCTACGCCCGCCTCTTTGCGCCCGCCTCTTTGCGCCCGTCCCGATCGTCACCCTGCCCGGCGGTGCGACCCTGCAGCCGCAACAGGCATTGTGACCATGCACGCCAGCGCGGCAAGATGCGTTTGCGGGAAAGCCTTTAAATCTGCGACTGATGTCGAGCGCGCAGATCGACCGCATCGGGACACTCGCCCGCACGGTTCGGTAGACCTAGAGCCCTTTCCGCTCAGCTCAACGACGAGGGGGCGGGACGTTCGGAGATCGCCGTCATCATCTCGTCCGTGACCGGATCGAGTTCAAGGCCTGCATCCGCCAGCTCCTCCGCGTAACACCGCGCCGCTTCCAGCACCTCCGATACCCGGCTGCTGGCAATCAGCTTGCAGGCGGAATCGCTGGCGATCGGCCCGTGCCCCTTCTGGCAGCCGCCGAGAAGCCGCAGAGCCAGGCATTCGTCGCGGCACATGAAGCGGCAGGGCCTGGGATAGCAGTCGATCGGCCGGCCGGCGCCGTTGCGCAGCACGCGCACCCAGGCGGCAAGCTCGGAAACGACGCGCTTGGCCTTTTCATGACCGAGTTCACGGCAATAGTCGTTCCAGACCGCCTCCCAGCAGGCGATATCACCCGTCTCATAGCCGGCCATCCAGCCGCGCAGGCCCTGAACCACCAGCCGCTCGGCGCGCCGGTCAAGCGACGTCGACACTTTGCCGCGCTTGGCTGAAGGGCGATTTGAGGGACTGTGGTGGTTCATGATGCCAAATGCCGGGTTACGATCCGAGGCCGGCGTCATAGCCGACCTGACCGACCGGTTCGCTCGCCCTGGCCTGCGCCCCGGCGACCTCGGCTGCCGTGACCGCGGTGGCGGCAATCGGCAGGCAAGCGGCCGGAATGAGAGCTCCCGACCGCATCGCGGACTGGACAAGAAAACGCATGTGATCCCCACATCTGTCGCAAACGGGGCAATCCGAAATACCGATAAAACCGGACCTCTGGACAACACCTCGACAGGGACACTTATCAAAGACGGAGGGGGAGTCAACTTAAACAGAATATTAAAGTCGGGTTTTTGTTTGAATTAGAATAATTCCATTTGAGCGAGAGACTTAGAACCTGTCCGGCACACCTTTTATCCATCGGGCTATCCTTGGGATATCCCTCGGGCCGCCGGCTGTCGCCCTGCCCTCGCCGGCGCCCGGGGCCCTCACTCGGCGAGCACGCGGGACTGCGGAAAGCGGATCTCCACCATCGTGCCTTCGCCGGGCGTGCTTTCAAGGGAGAACACGGCCCGGTTCGCCTCGACGAGCGCCTTGGCGAGCGGCAGGCCGAGGCCGGTGCCGCGTTCGCCGGTCGACGGCGTCACGGAGAGCTGACGGAAGGGCTCCAGCGCGACCGCGACATCGGCCTTCGACATGCCCGCCCCGGTATCACGCACGCGCAGGAAGACCTCGCCGGTCCTGCCCTTTGCCGTCGAGACGATCACCTGGCCGCCGGCGGCGGTGAACTTGATGGCGTTGGAGAGCAGGTTCAGCAGCACCTGGCGCAGGCTGCGCGGATCGGCGACGACGGCGGGCAGCGCGCGGGCAAGGCTTGAGCGGATGACGATGCGCGCATCGCTCGATTGCGGCTGCATGATCGCGACGCACTGCTCGACGAGATCGTTCAGGCGGACATCCGAGAAATTCATGTCGAGCTTGCCGGCCTCGACCTTGGACAGATCGAGCAGATCGTTGACCAGGCCCATCAGATGGGCGCCGCTTTCGCGGATATCCTTGACGTAGTCGCGGTAGCGGTCGTTTCCCAGCGGGCCGAAACGCTCCTCCTGCATGACCTCGGAAAAGCCGATGATGCCGTTCAGCGGCGTGCGGATCTCGTGGCTCATCTTGGCCAGGAAACCCGATTTCTGCTCGCTGGCGTCCTCGGCGCGCTTGCGCGCGGCGATCAGATCGGCCTCCGTTTCCTTCCAGCCGCGCAGATCGCGGAAAACCGCCGAGAAATGCGCCGGCTCGCCGTCGCCGATCCGTGCCATCGACAATTCCACGGGCGACAGTTCGGCGGGAACCGCGCCCGTGTCGCGCAGGATCGCGACCTCCGGGCCGGTGTCATGCAGGCTCGGCACGCCGTCGACGAGGTCGCGAAGCCGGTCGGCGACCACGTCGCGGTCCGACCCGTCGATGCGCTCGAGCAGATCGGTATTCTCAAGCTCCCGCGCGGCGCAGCCAAACAACAGGCCGGCCTTTTCGTTGGCAAAGGCGATCCGGCCCTCGCCGTCGATCAGAAGAACACCGTCAAGCGCGGTATCGAGAATGCGCCGAAGGGTCGTTTCCGACAAATCCGCCAGATCCGCCTGGGCATCCGGATCAGGCGTGGCGCCAACCACCGAAGCGGCTTCCGCGACGGTCTCAGGTTCGTCTTCCATCCTGACGGCTGCTTCGCGAACGCTGAGCAGCATCGCCGGGCCATCGAGCCAGGGGGTCCGGCCAAGCCGGGCATGGACGGCGATCTTCGAGCCGTCCTTGCAGCGGGCGGTCACCGTCGGCGCGTCGTCGACGGTGTCAGGTTCTGCCCCCTCGTTCCGGCCCTCGTCGCGGCCCTCGAGGATCACGCCAAGCCCGCCGGCCGCCGTCACATCGTCGAGATCGTCATAGCCGAACAGGTCGCAAAAGGCCCGGTTGGCGGCCAGCACGCGTTCGTCGCGCAGGATGGCGAGCCCGACCGGCAGCCGGTCCAGGATCGACCGCATCACGATGTCGTCCGCCGTTTCGCCCGTCTGCGGTGCCGGCCGTATCGCCGTTTCCGTGTCGCGATCCGCCTCCCGCGTGCCGTCGTCAGGGACGCTCGCCGGTTCGGGGGCCGCCCCTACCGGATCGGGCTGCGTTATGTCATCACCCTGCCAGCGGGCGCCGAGCGCCTCGGCGATCGCCTGAAACGCGACGCGCTCCCGGTCGTTCAGGGCACCGCCATGGGGCGCGGCTTCCGGGGGCCGATCGTCCGCTTCGGGTTGCACCGCGGCCAGACTGACGCGCTGCGGCCCGGCATCGGCCAGATCCTCAACCGGATCGTCGGGTGTTTCATCCGGCATGTCGTCGGAGCGGGCGATGGTCGGGATCGGCACGACATTGCTGGCCGCGTCGCCCATATCCGCGTCGCCCGTTTCGGCCTCACCCGTGTCCGCTGGGGGCGCAGGATCGACGTCAGGCACCTCGGCATCGTCGCCTGCCCGCGACGGCGTGTCGGGCTCAGCCTCAGACACCGAGACGACGTCGGCGAAGCCGCGGAAGCCGGCAAAGGCCCTGCCCTCGCCGAACCGGGGCAGGGCGGACAGCCGCAACCGCGCGGTCTCGCCGAAATCGGTCGGCCAGTCGACCTGGATATCGCTCCAGGTATCGCGGGACGCAAGCGCCTCGGCGAGGTGCCCGTCCGGATCGATGTCGCTTTCGGCCGCGACGTCCGACCAGGCCCGGCCGACGACGTCGGCGGCCTGCGGTCCGACCAGGGCGGCGAAACCGGCGCCGATTTCCAGGAAACGGCCCTCGCCGTCCATGAGAAAGGTGAAGCGCCGTGTTTCCGGCAGCGGCCGGACGGCATCGGTCGGTTCCGGCTCGGCGGACGCGGATTCTGCGTCATCCTGTTCCGGGTCCGGCAAGGTGTCGGGAACACCGGCCTGCTCTGCCGCCGCCGGGGGCGCGTCTTCCGGCATCGCGAAAGCCAGCGCATGCGCTCCCTCGGGCAAATCGACCGTGACGGCATCGCCCCACACCGGGTCCGGATCGCCCCTCGTGTTTTCGCCCACCGCGTTGCTATAAATATCCTCCTCGCCGGCGCGCAGCACCAGGGGATCGGGCAGGCCGGCAAGCGCCCTTGCGGCGCGGTCACGCGGCGGCAATTCGCTCCGGGCCTGATCGCTCCGGGCCTGATCGCTGACCACCAGCACCAGATGCCCGTGCGCCGAGCCGACATGACGGCAATTGCACAGGAGCGGCGCGTCGCCGAACCCGGCCGAGAGCCGCAGCATCGAAAGCCGGGGGCGACCATCCTGCGGCAGGGACCGGCCGAGGCGGGCAAGCTGGGTCATCGCCGGGCGGCGCGTGTCGAACCGGCGGTTCGCCAGCGCACCCATGTCGGGCGCGCCATAGTGATCGATGCCGGCGGCGCTCGCCAACACGATGCGTCCGGCTTCGGCATCCCAAAGCCAGGCCCGCGCGCGACCAAGGATGGCGGCGGCCACTGCCGGGTCGCGCAACAGCGCGGCCCCGTCTGAGAGGGTATCGGTCCGGATATCGGGGCGGCTGGTCATTCTGGCGTTACGTCCATTCCCGCTTCTTCGACGGATCGCCCGATAGGGATCGCCACATGGGAAATCCACATGGGGGCCCATACGGGTCCTGCGTACAGGCCCTCCGTATTGGGGATCGCTCCGGTTTCGGGCCTCTCGCAACCGGATCGGACCTGCCGCCACACAAGCCCGCCAACCCGTCATATCCCGATGTTATAGTCGCCGCCCGCAAGCGCCGTCCAGCGATGCGGGTGGAAACACCGTGACGACACGGTGTATTGGTTAAGGGCGAGGCGCCGGCGGCCCGGATGCCGGCCTTCGGCACAGCACTATGCGGAGGCGAGCATGACCAGCAAATTCGACATCCCCGAGCCAATGCGCGATTTCGCCGACAAGAGCGTCGAGCATGCGCGCAAGGCCTTCGAAGATTATCTGACCTCAGCGCACAAGGCGGTCGACAGCCTGGAAACGTCCGCCCAGGACGCGCAGGCCAATGCCCGCGAGTTCGGCGAGAAGGCGATCGCGATGGCCGAGGAGAACATGACGGCGAGTTTCGACTTCGCCTCGCGGATGGTCAACGCGACGAGCGTCGAGGAAATGCTCAAGGTGCAGTCGGATTTCCTCGAGCGGCAGATGGCGACGATCACGGAACACTCCAAGACGCTTGCCGGCCTGACCGGCAAGAAGCCGGGCGGTTCCGACACCGCCTGAGCGGCTTCCGGTTTCAGCGGATCGACCGGTCCCCTGCGGTGGCCGGATTTGTTCCACTGGTGCCCAGTTTAATCTCGGTAGCGTCGATTAACTGTTTGCCTGACATGACTTTTTCGGCAAACGACGGTTGCGGGAGATCGCTTCGCTCAACCATAAGGTCGAGCGTCGTCAACTTTGTTTTCCTCGATGGAAGTGGTGTCCTGGTATCGCCCGCCACTCCCCCTTCGTGTCATTGCCGGGCTTGTCCCGGCAATCCATGAACACAGTCGCTTGCGCCCATTCTAACGGCGGTGGTCATGGATGCCCGGAACACGTCCGGGCATGACAGCCTAGGGGGTGGCCAGGCTGAAAATCAAAGCCCGGTATCGCTGAACCGGACAGCAGTGGAACACGTCCGGGCATGACAACCGAAGGGATGGCTGGGCTGAAAATCAAAGCCATGTCCACGCCGAACCGCATAGTAGCGGATATCGGCGCGAAATTCCTTTACGGCACTATTTTGTGCAATGCAGCATATTTCCTATTGCAACGCACAATGGGCGGTCCTATATTTCGGCCACGTTTCGGTGCGGATGCTGCTCGGCCCTTGCGTGTTCGAGCCGACCACCTGGATCCGGAGCGACCGAATTCACGGTACCAAGACCGGCTATTTCGCTTTGCGACTTTGAAAGGATGCTCAGATGACCACCGCCACCACGAAGGCTGCGCCGAAAACCGCCAAGAAGGCCGCCCCGGCCGCCGCCACGCTCGAGATGCCGAACATCGAAATGCCGACCGCGTTCCGCGAGATGGCCGAGAAGGGCGTCATGCAGGCCAAGGAAGCCTATGACAACTACAAGTCGATCGCCGAGGACGCGACCGACGCGATCGAGGAATCGTTCGCCTCCATCAACAAGGGCACGACCGATCTTCAGACCAAGGCGCTGGGCGTTGCCAAGCACCAGATCAATTCCGGCTTCGACCTGGTCGAGCAGATGCTCGGCGTGAAGACGCTGGCCGAGGCGATCGAGATCCAGTCCGAATTCGCCCGCAAGCAGTTCGACGCGATCACCGAGCAGACCAAGGAATTCCAGGACCTGGCCTCGAAGCTGCACAACGAGTCGACCAAGCCCTTCCAGTCCGGCCTGACCAAGGCCATGGACCAGTGGAAGGCCGCGTTCTGAGGCTGTGACGCTGCCTTGCACGCCCGCTATACGTTATTGCGAATGCCCGGCCCCGACGCCGGGCATTTTGCATGTTCCGGCTGTTGACGAATGCGCCTGCCGGACAATCGAACCCTTGCACTGCGGTTGCTTTGACCGTATTTACGGGCTCGTCCGTGCAGCTGTAGCTCAGTTGGTTAGAGCGCCTGATTGTGGATCAGGAGGTCGCTGGTTCGAATCCAGCCAGCTGTACCATTTACCCCCTTATAATCGTTGTCTTTTTTGGACAGCCCCACGCGCTGACCTGCGTTGGCGTGCCGTGCCCTGCCTCATCGCGGCAGGAAGTAGCGCCTTTCGTCATCCGAGCGGCGCTCGCGGACGATACCGGTCTCGACCATATGGGCCAGCACCTGTTCGACCCGCTCGGCCCGCTTGCGGCCGCCCTTGAACCGGGCGGAAATCTCGGCGGCCGGTGCCGGGCCGCGCGCCTTGGCGAGGATGTCGCGCACCAGCCGGATCTGGTCGAGCGCGTCGGACGGCCATTTCGGCTTGTCGGCGATCTCGATCGCGCCGACCTCGGCCTCGACCTGCTCGCCCTCCGCAGGCTTTACCACCTTGTGGCCGAGCTTGGGGATCTGATAGTCGGGCCGCAGCCAGCGGACCAGGCCGCGTTTCTCCTCCGCCTGTCGCTCCAGATTGAGCGCGACGAGGCGCGACAGCAAGTCCTCCTCGGCGGCCTCCTGGTCCGCGCTCTTGTGCGAACTCGGTGTCGTCGCGCCGGGTTTTCCGACCAGTTTCTCGCCGAGATCCTGCCAGCCATAGGCCTCGAAAGTGGCGCGGTCGATGTCGTCGTGGAGTTCCTTCAACACGGCGATCAGGCCGGCATCGTAGATCACCCTTTCCTTGTCGTTCAGCGGCTCGACGTCGCAGCCATTCTCAAGCTCGCGCACCCGTTCGAGCACGTTGTAGAGGCCGGTCATGGTGAGGAACGCGTGCTCGGCGAGGCGTTCCTTGCGGAAGGCGTCGAGGCGTTCGCCGAGCTCGGCGAGGCGCTGGCGCAGGGCGGGGTTGCTGTCGTCGGTGACGCAGGCCGGGAAGGGGAAGGGATTGAAGGTATCTGTATGCTGGTAGACTGGATCGTTTCCTGCCCCTTGCCACCCCCCAGCTATGTTCGCAAAGTGTACGTGTAATCTCGAGGAGACAATCGTAAGTTGATCCCCCTCAGAACCCGCAATCACAATCACTTTGCTCTCGCTGATAGTACTCGTCGACCTGAATGCAAATGTCCGATGTGCAGCAGTCCTGCATGTAGCGATGTATCTTTCTAGCTGCGCAACCGCAGCACGCATGACGGGCGCATTTTCGCCGTACACCCACCAACGATCCCTTCGAGAGGGTCGCGGATTTTGATCGCGCTCCGGTTTTACTTTTGCACGTAATATGTGATAAAATTCCGGATACTCCTCCGCCAAACCCAGCTCCGATAAGCTATCCGTATCAATTACATAAACATTTCTAGGTTTCTGGACCAAATCCCGGCCGTTCACGAATCCCCGAGTTCTATTTCTATATTTAAATAAATCTAAGAATCGATTCGCTTGATCTAAATCTAATATGAAACCCTTCCCGTTAAGCTGGACGCCTTTATGCGCCATCAAAGCCAAAGCGAGCAACGGGCGCAGTCGAGCGAAGTCGGCGCCTATTGATAAATTTCCGCGAATTCTACCGTCCTGCAATTCTAGAGCTACTTGTGGCGTATCCGTATTCAGCCCCTCCTCCGACACCACTTCCGCCAGAACCCCGTCGTGCCCCCCCTTCTCCGCAACCGTCATCGCGATCCGCACAGCCGCCTTGTCGCTCGCCTTCAGCCACGGGTGATTGGGCACTGCGAAAGTCAGACTGACCGGCGCCTTGGCGTTCAGCGCCCGCTCGACGACCCGGCGCGAAAAGGTCTGCGTGATCGAGTTGGTCGTGATGAAGCCGAAGCGGTGCAGCCGGTTCGGCGCCTTGGCCGTCCCCTTGCGCGCCAGCCGCTCGGCCGCCTCGTCCCAGAAATGCATGACGAAATCCGCCCCGCCGGGCACATGCGGGCGCGCCTTCCAGCAGGCCTCGGCATAGCCGTCGCCAAGCTCGGCGCGCATGTCCTTGCCGCCGATAAACGGCGGATTGCCGACGATGAATTCCGTTTCCGGCCAGTCCGCCTTGCGCGGATTCTTATACGTATAGAGTTCGATCCGCGCCGCCGGGTCCGGCACCTCCTCGCCGGTGACCGGATGCGGCTTCATCGTCACCCCGTCCCAGCGCGACAGCGGCTTGCCAGCCTCGTCGCGCATCAGGTCCCGCTCGTCATACGCCAAGATCGCGTCCTGCTCCCGGATCGTGCCATAGGCATCGAGCACCGGCTCGTGCACGGCGTCCGGGCCGCCGGTCCTGAGCTGCCACTTCAGGAAGCCGATCCACAGGACGAGATCGGCGATGGCGACCGCGCGCGGGTTGATCTCAAGGCCGTAGAACTGGTGCGGATCGACCGAAAAGCGGCCGGCGCTGCGGGCAAGCTTCCGGCCGACGAGATCGCGGCCGGCCTCTTCGGGATAGTCCGAATACCGATCCGGCTCGCCGCCGAGATCGGCGATCGCCGTCAGCACCTCGCCTTCGAGCTTCTTCATCAGTTCGAGCGACACATAGAGGAAATTGCCGGTGCCGCAGGCCGGGTCGAGCACGCGGGTCGTGCACAGCTTGCGGTGAAACCGGCGCACCGCGCGCAGGGCCTCGCGTTCCTCGCCCTTGTCCTGCAGCTCCTGGACGCGGACGCCGACCTCGTCCCAGTCCTCGCGCAGGGGCTCGATGATGGTCGGCACGACGAGGCGCTCGACATAGGCGCGCGGGGTGTAGTGCGCGCCGAGTTTCGACCGCTCGCGGGATTCCAGCGCGCGTTCGAGCAGCGTGCCGAAGATCGCCGGCTCGACATCTTCCCAGCGGCGCCTGGCCGCCTCCCACAGGTCATCGATGTCCTCGGTCTCGAGCGGCAGCGCCTTGACCGACTTGAACAGGCTGCCGTTGAACCGCTTCACCGTTGCATTGAAATGCGGCGAGTAGCCGCCCTGATCCATCACCCGCCAGAGGCTTTCGAGCGCGGGGACGAGATTTTTCGGCGTCTCCTTCATCTGCGCCATCAGGGTCTCGAACCCCTTGGCCGGCAACAGGCCGACATCCTCGGCGAACATCGTGAACAGGCAGCGCATCAGGAATTCGGCGACATCCTTGGGGTCGTGCCGCGTCTCCAGACGCCTGGCGATCACGGCGAGCCGCTCGGCAATGTCGCGCGTGACCTCCGCCGACCTCTTCGCCGGGTCGAGAGAGCGCGGATCGGTCCAGATGGTGATCAGCCGCCGCTGAACGTCTTCGTCCAGCAGGTCGTCCATCCAGATGCGATAGCGCTGCCGATCGGGGAAATGGGCGTAGTTCTTTCCCTGGCCGGAAAAATCCGCGAAGACCTCGATCACGTTGCCGACGTCGACGACGAGCAGGAACGGCGGATAGCCGTGCTCAACCGGAAGCGCCCGGGCATAGTCCTCCGCCTGCTTGCGGGCAGCGACCATCACCTTGTCCCAGCCGCGCGTGCCGCGCCGGGCATGGCCGAGTTTCTGCTGGCGGTGATCCTCCGGCAGCGAGCCAAGCCGGTCCTCGTCGGCCTTCTTCACCGCGCGCTTGCCCGATTGCTTGGCCTCGAGAATGAAACAGTCGCGCCTGTA
The DNA here is from genome assembly GCA_028280885.1 of Tepidamorphus sp. Lineage (GTDB taxonomy): Bacteria > Pseudomonadota > Alphaproteobacteria > Rhizobiales > Tepidamorphaceae > Microbaculum. The sequence goes on along the minus strand of JANQKY010000088.1, from coordinate 32,698 downwards.
GCAATCGATAAAGCCGGCGGTGCGCGACCCATCCGGATGCTTGAAATCGATCCGGCGCTCGAAGACATAGTCGTTGAGCTCATTTTCCTCCCGGGCGAAATCCGGGCGCGACAGAGCCAGGGCCTCGCAGAGCCGCTCGACGAAGAGCTGGTAGTTGGCGCGCTCCGATCCGCCTGACGAAGCGACCGCTTCGATCAGTGCTTGCAGCTTCCCCGTGTCGATAGACCTGCCCTCACCCATGCGCGGCAGACTATTTGGCAGGAAAAACCATGTCTACGTCTGATCGACCGGTGTCGTTTCATCGCGTTTGTGACTGCTGCTGGACCCGCTGATCGAAAAGGCCATCTCCTCTCGACGCCGCAGCGATTGACGGGCGTCTTTGCAGATGTTCATACGCGGCGCCGCTGAAGGCTGAGATGCGGCTCCTCCCGCCGCTTCGATCCGGCCGGACCGGACAGTTTCCTGAAAGAAAACATCCAGAGGATGCGTTGCAACTATCCTGTCAGTCCGTTTCCCCAGGCGCCCCGGACGCCTCCTTGCGCAGGCTCATCGTGACGCGCGCTATCAGCACAACGAGCATGAGCGCCGCCGCGACCGGAATGGCCGCGTACCAGAGGGCCCGAGGCAACTGCAGCAGGAACGTCTTCTGTGCAATCGCGTCGACGGCGAAGACAGCCCCTGAAACGCCAATGATTGCAAGCGCCAATGCGCTGCAGAACGCGATGAAGGCGCCCAGCGGGGACATCGGCCTGCCCTGGTCCGGAATGCCGTCGGTGCCGGCAAGCGAGATGTGGGTGCCGGCCGCCATGACCAGCACCGCGCCGGTCAGGATCATCCAGACCATGGTGAAGCTCGTCCCGTCGACGGACCAGATGATGCTGGGCAGGCCGAGATAGCGGGAGGCGACATTGGCCACCATGAGGAAGAACAGCCCGAGGAAGCAGATCAGGCTCCAGACGCGGCAAATCCCGACGACGAGGCCGATGACACGGCTGGCCAGGGTTCGGCGCCCGGACGTCATGACCCGACCGCCCGCGGCAGGAAGGTGACCAGTTCGGGCCAGGCGATCATGACCACGACGAACAGGATCATCGCCGCGTAGAAGGGCAGGATCTCGCGGACGATTGCCGCGGTCGGAATTTTCGCCACGGTCGACACGGCGAACAGGCACAGGCCGACGGGCGGCGTCACCAGGCCGATCGCCAGCAGAACGGTCATGTAGACGCCGAAGAAGACAAGGTCGATCTCATAGGCCTCGATGACCGGCAGGAAGATCGGCACCAGGATCAGGAGCAGGGCCATGCTCTCCATGAAGGTACCGAGCACCAGCAGCACCAGGGCAACGAGGATCAGGAAGCCGGCCGGACTGTCGATGAAGGTCAGCAGCGTATCGGCGAGCAGGGCGGGAATGTTCAGGAAGGCCAGCGCCCAGGCGAAGAAGCTCGCCGCGCCGACGATGAACATGACCTGAGCCGTCAGGGTGATGGTTTCGATGGAGACGTCGTAGAAGATGCGCAGCGTCATCTTCCGATAGACCAGAACCGCGATCACCACGGCGTAGGCCGCCGCGATCGTGGCCGATTCGGTTGCGGTAAAGAAGCCGCCGACGATCCCGGCGATGATGATGACCGGCACGAGAAAACCGGGAAGCGTCTGAAGTCCCGCCTGCACGAAGGCCCGCAGGGTCGCGCTTTGCTGGCGGCCATAGCCGCGCCGATGCGCCATGACATGGACGACCGCCATCATCAGCAGCGCCATCGCGATCCCCGGGACGAGCCCGGCCAGAAACAGGTCCGAGACCGAGGCGCCGACCATGGTCGCGTAGATGATCAGCGGAATGCTCGGCGGAATGATCGGGCCGAGGATGGAGCTTGCCGCGGTGACGGCTGCGGAAAACGGCGCGTCGTATCCCGATCTGGTCATGCCGCGGATCTCGACCATGCCCAGGCCGGCGGCATCCGCCACCGCGGATCCCGACACGCCCGCAAACAGCATGCTGGCCCCGATATTCGCATGCGCCAGCCCGCCGGTCGCCCGCCCGAACAGCATGTTGGCGAAGTTGTACATGATTTCGGTCAGGCCGCAGCGGTTCATCACATTCGCGGTGAAGATGAAGAACGGCACGGCCAGCAGCGGAAAGGCGTTGATGCCCGCATAGACGCGCTGGGCGGCAAGCTGCAGGACACCGAAGCCGGCGGTCGAGACAAGAAGCGCCGAAGCGCTCAGGATCATGGCGAAGGCGATCGGCACGCGCAGCGCAAGCAGCGCCAGGAAGCCCAGGATCATCGCCGTTGCTTCGATTTCCATGCCGACCGCTCCGTCCCCCCGACGGGCGCGCCGGTCTCCGGCGCGCCCGCCGTCTTTATCACTGGCGATGTTTCTCGACGACCGGATGCCACTTCGCCATGAAGTCCGGCCCCGCGAAGTCCGAGATCTCCTTCCAGGCCGGCTCCATCGCCGCGCGGAATTCATCCATGTCGGGCGAGGTGAATTCGATCCCGGCCGCCTGCATCTCGCTCAACGCCGTTTCCCGGCTGCGCACGAGCTGCTCGCGCATCCATTCGCGCGCCTTGATCGCCGCCTCTTCCATCGCCTTCTTCTCTGCATCGTCCAGGCCGTCCCAGACCCGCTTGGACACCACCAGGCTGATCGGCACATACATGTAGCCCGGGCCGGGGATCGCGACGTGATCCTGCTCCTTGTAGACACCGGTCGAATAGATGATTCGAAGCGGGTTTTCCTGGCCGTCGACCGCGCCCACCGTCAGGGCGGAGAAGACCTCGGGGAACTGCAACTGCACCGGAATGGCGCCAGCCGCGCGCATGGCGGCATCCATCGGCAGTTCCTGCGGCACACGGATCTTGAGCCCCGCCATGTCCTCGACCGTGTTGATCGGCCGTTTGTTGTTGCTGATGGCGCGGAACCCGAGCGGCCAGTGCGCGAGGATCTTGAAACCCTGCTCCTCGGCCAGCGGATTGAGCAGATCGGAGCCTTCGCCGTCGGTAACCGCATAGGCGTGATCGAAGGTCAGGAACTGGAACGGCAACTGCACGGCCGCGAACTCCGGTACCCAGGCCATCATCTGGCCGCCGACGATCAGGGTCATGTCGACGATGCCGGCCCGGACCTGTTCGGCCACGTCGTTGGGACCACCGAGCTGACCGCCCGGAAACAGCGTGACCTCGACCTCGCCGCCGGTCGCCTCGGCGACCTCGGCGGCGAAGATCTCGGCGCCCTTGTGGATGTCGTCGTTGGGCGGCAGCACATGGGCGAGGCGATAGGTGTCCGCCATCGCCGTGCCGGCGGCGAGAACCGCGCAGGTCGCCAGGGCTGCCGTCAGCTTGGAGTAGTATGTCATTTTGATTTCCTCCCTTTTGGTGTCGGGCGGCCGTTTCCCCGGGCCGCCCCGGCTAGTTCGTCTCCAGACCTCTTGATTCTGGAACTGCGGGCGCTGAACGGCCGCAGATCATGTCCGCGGCCTTCTCCGCGATCATCATCGTCGCTGCGTTGGTATTGGCCGAGACGATGCGCGGCATGATGGAGGCGTCGACGACCCGCAGGTCCGCGACACCGCGCACGCGCAGCGTGTCGTCGACGACCGCCATGGCATCGCCGCCCATCCGGCAGGTGCCGACGGGGTGATAGACCGTCGATCCGTAGGCGCGGACATAGTCGAGAAGCGCCTCGTCGCTCTCGACATCCGGGCCGGGCAGGATTTCACCGTCGCGAAGGGCGTCGAGATCGGGTTGCCCGACCCAGCCCCGCGCCATCCGCAGACCGGCCACCAGCACGTCACAGTCCTTCGGCGCGGCCAGATAGTTCGGCTGAATGACCGGCGGCGCCTTCGGATCGGGCGAGGTCGCGCGGATATGTCCGCGGCTGTCCGGGCGCAACTGATACACGCCCACGGTCATGCCGGGATCGACGTCGAGGGCACCGAGCCTGTTTGCGGCAAAGCTGCCGGGAACGACGACGAATTGCAGGTCGGGATTGGCGACATCGGGCGACGATTTCAGGAATCCGGCGAGCACGCCGGACGAATAGGTCGTGATGCCGGAGCCATGGGCGATGAATTTCGCGATCTCCGCGCCGAGCGCCAGGCCGCGGGCGCGGTCGTTGAAGGAGGCTCCCGGCTTGATGACCCGCCAGGACAGGCGCGCGGCATAGTGATCCTGGAGATTTTCGCCGACACCGGGCAGGTCGATACGCGGCTCGATCCCGGCGCCCGCCAGACCCTCGGGATCACCGATGCCGGAGAGCTGGAGTATCTGCGGCGATCCGACGGCGCCGGCCGACACGATCGTCTCGGCGGCGGCCCGGGCGGTGTATTCGCGTCCGCCGCGCACATAATCGACGCCGACGGCGCGGCGCCCCTCAAGGACGATGCGCTCAACAAGGGCGCCGGTCCGCACCACGAGATTGGCCCGGCGGGCGGCAGGTCCCAGGAACGCCCGCGCCGCATTGGCGCGCCAGCGCCCGCGCCGCGTCATCTGGTAGTAGCTGATGCCCTCCTGCTCGGCGGCATTGTGATCGTCGATGACGGGATAGCCGAGGCGGCGTCCGGCCGCGACCATCGCCTCGGTTATCTCGGGCTTTTCGTCGTAGTCGACGATGTCGAGCGGCCCGTCCTGGCCGCGATACCTGGCGTCGCCCCCGGCATAGCGCTCGGATTTCCTGAAATAGGGCAACACGTCGTCATAGGCCCAGCCCCGGCATCCCGCTTGCGCCCAGTGGTCGAAATCGCTTGCGTGCCCGCGGGCGTAGACGAGCCCGTTGATCGAGCTCGACCCACCGAGGACCTTGCCGCGCGGGAAATTGATGGCCCGCGACCCCGTGTGCGGCGAAGCCTCGGTGCGGTATCGCCAGTTGACCGACGGCGCGTCGAGCAGTTTCAGGAAGCCGGCCGGGATGTGGATGAAAGGGTGCCAGTCGCGCGGGCCCGCCTCGAGCAGCAGGACGCGTTTCGATGCGTCTTCCGAAAGCCGCGCGGCCAGCACGCAGCCGGCGGTGCCGCCGCCGGCGATCACATAGTCGAACGTCTCTGACGCGCGGCCGCTCACATCTCGAACCCGGTAAAGTCGACGAAGTCCGAAAGCGGCGCCCGCTCGGTCACCAGGCCGTTCTCCGGCGCCGTGCGATCGGCATACCCGAGCGCCACGCCGCAGACGACGAGGTCCTCCTCCGCCAGCGGCAGGTGCCTGCGGATTATCGTGTGGAAATTGGCGAAGGCGCCCTGCGGGCAGGTGTCGATGCCGTGGCTCTGGGCGGCGACCAGCAGGGACTGGAGAAAGAGGCCGAAATCGATCCAGCTTCCCGTCGAGAGCCTGCGGTCGATGGTACAGATGAGCCCGACCGGCGCATCGAAGAACAGGAAATTGCGCCCGTGCTGGGCGAGCATCTTGTCCGTCTCGCCCTTGCGGATGTCGAGCGCGGCGTAGAGATCGAGACCGTTCTTGCGCCGCCTTGCCTTGTAGGGCTCGAAAAACTCCGGCGGATAGTAGCGGTATTCCGGTATGTGCCCCTCGTCCCGGGCCATGTGGGCTGCGTGAATGTCCCGGCACAGGGCCTCGCGGACGTTTCCGGCGACGGGAAACACCTTCCAGGGCTGCATGTTGACCCCGGACGGCGCCCGGCAGGCGACCGAGAGAAGGTGCTCGATCTGGTCCCTCGTGACCTTTCGGTCCGTAAAGGCGCGCACGGCGCGGCGCGCGGCGATCGACGCTTCGGTCTCGTTGCGGGGCTCGACGCCGCGCGCGCGGCTTAGGCCCGCGTTGCGCTCAAACACGGCCCTTCCCGCCGCGCCGTCGTCAAAGAGCGCGCGGGCCTCCGGCTCCCCGTGAGAGACGGTCATTTGTGTCACGGGCGTCCCTCCGCATCCCCGGCTCCTGCCCATTCGGGCCGGCGATGCAGCGCCATCGGACCGTTCCGGAAGAGCTCGGCGGCCATCGGCCTGATCGTTTCGGCGCGACGGAAGGCAAAGCCGACCTGATCGACGATGTCACGCTCGATGTCGATGCCGGGCGCGACCTCGATCAGGCAAAGCCCGTGCTCGTCCACGTCGAAGACGCAGCGCTCGGTGATGATCCGGATCATCTGCCCGCGCGCGATCGCGGTGGGAGCGTGCAGCGTCACTTCTTCCAGGGCTTCCACGAGCTTCTTGAAGCGGCCTTCGCTGGCGATCTTCAGACCCGGACCGTGCGGATCGACCTCGACGGCAAGCCCGCTTGCGGTCAGCGTGCCGCAAATCAGGATGCGCGGCGTCCGATGGACGATATCCATGAACCCGCCGGCACCCCGCACCCGTCCGCCGAACCGCGAAACATTGACGCTTCCCGACGCGTCGATCTCGGCGAACCCGAGCACCGCCACATCCAGGCCGCCGCCATGATAGATATCGAACACCTCGGCGGAATCGATGATCGCGGTCGGATTGTAATGCGCCCCGAAGGCGCCGGTGCTGCCCGGCGTGCCCTTTGCCGGAATGCCGCCGACAGCCCCGTGCTCGATGCTGAAGGTGATCTGATCGGCGATGCCCTCTTCGATCGTCAGCGCCGGCAGGTTCGTTCCCACGCCGACCCCCAGATTGACCACGTCGCCGGGTCGCAGTTCGAGCGCGGCGCGACGTGTCATCACGCGCAACTGGCCCTGCGGCAGCGGCTCCCAGGGCGGCTCGGCGTAGCGCACCTCGCCGGTGAAGCCGGGCTCATAGCCGTCCTGCGACTGAATGCTCTCTGGTTCGACGACCACGTAGTCCACCATGAAGCCGGGCACCTCAACCATTCGCGGGTGGATCGAACCGCGCTTCACCACATGCTTGACCTGGGCGATGACGATGCCGCGATTGTTGCGGGCGGCCATGGCGAACTGCTTCATCCCGGCGGAAACCGGCTCGCCGTGCAGCGAAAGATTGCCATCCTCGTCGGTAACGGTGCCGCGAATGATCGCGACATCGATCGACAGGGGCTTATAGCGCAGGCACGGCTTTCCATCGATCTCCATGCGTTCGACGAAATCGGGCATCGGGATCGCCCGGTTGACCCGGTTGTCGCCGCTGCCGGGATCCGTGTAGGTGTTCAGGCCGACATCCGTCAGAAGGCCGGGAGACCTGGCCGCGCATTCGCGGATCCAGCGGAACATCACCCCCATCGGCAGCGAATAGGCCTCGATCTCGCCCTCCTCCGACAGGCGCGACCATTCCGGCGCATCCTTGGCGTTGAAGGTGGCGGTATAGAGCCGCTTGACCATTCCCTTCTGCGAGATGTGGTCCATGCCGAAGGGTTCGGGCCTCGACCAGCCCATGCGGTTGGGGGTGAAGACGGTCAGGTCGCGCGGTTCGTGCGTCTCACGGTAGCGCTCGCCGAGCGCGGCCATGACGCGATCCGCCGTCACGAGCGAGACGACACCGCACAGCGACACCGTGTCGCCGGATTTGATGGCCGAGACGGCCTGCCTGGCGGAGACGATTTTCATGCCCCGGATCTCACCCCGCGCTCAAGACGCCATCGCCTGGGGCTCGAGCGCGCGGACATCCGGCCCGGCCGCCGTCTTGCCGTCGATCGCCAGGCTGTAGAGCTGCGCCAGGAACCCCTGACCATACGGATTGGCCTCGCCGAAATAGCGCGGGTTCGGCGAGGCGATGTTGACGATCATCGGGCCCATCTGCTGGTTTCGAAGCGCCCCGGTCCGCCAGTCGAGATGCCCCTTCAGCAGGGCTTCCAGGGCGCGGAACCCGGCAGCACCGACCGCATCGTCGGCAAAGCCGAGCTGGTGTGCCTTGAACATCCCGTAGGCGATCATGACGGTGCCGCTCGTATCGATGGGCGCGAATTCGTCGTCGACGGTGACCCGCCACAGCCCGTCCTCGGACTGGCAGTCGATCAGGCTGGCGCAGGTCCTGGCGAAGCGCTCGACCACCGCGGCGGGATGGGAGGGCATGACTTCCAGCGCATCGGCGGCGGCGGCCAGCCACCAGCCCTGCGCACGTCCCCAGGCCGACCCGTCGATCCAGATGTCGATGCCGACATAGCTGTCGGCCAGATCGACCGAACCGTTCAGCACATGCCGTAAAAGCCCGTTCTCGAGCGCCAGCGCGTCATGGATCGAGACCAGATCGGCCTCGGCGCGTGCAAAATCCCCGACAATCGCCAGCGACGGGCAGACCATGTAGGCGGTGTCGGCGAAGATCCAGCCGTTGGTGCTCTTGGCCGTGGTGTGCTGCGGGATGCCCCTAACCTCGACCCGCTCCTGCAGATAGGTGGCATAGGCTGCCTGCGCCGCGTCTATCCCGCCGCCGAGAATGAGCGGCCGCACGCGTGAAAAGCTGTCGGAGAGGTTGGGATGGGTGATGATCGGCTCGGCCAGGACCTCGGCGAGCTTTTCCGCGTACCAGTCGCTCAATCCGGCAATGTGCATGCCGTTCAGCATGGCCGAGTGCTTGCCGCCGGTGTCGATCGGCTCCGCCCAGCCGCGCTCCAGAATCTTCCTGACTATACCACTCACGTCCTGTCCTCCGAAAAACGCTCTGCCCGGAACCCGAGATCGCGCAGCAAGGCGTCCTGGCCGAGCGCCACCAAAGGCGGCGTCCCCTCGCGCATCCGTTGCATGATCTGGCTTTCCTTGTCTTCGCGGGCCCGACTTGCCTGCACCGCCGCGTCCGCATCCTCCGGCGCGATGATGACGACCCCGTCATCGTCACCGCGCACATAGTCGCCCGGCCGGATGACCTGCCCGCCGATCGCGATCGGGGCCTGGACCGCGCCAAGGGTCGCCTTGACGGTGCCCTGGATGCAGGTGCGGGCGGCAAAGACGGCAAAGCCCATGGCCCGCAGTTCCGCGGTATCGCGAACACCGCCGTCGATCACCAGGCCGGCTATGCCGCGCGCCTGGCAGGCCGTCGCCAGCACCTCGCCGAAATAGCCGGCCTCGCGATGTCCGCCCGTCGCGACCACCAGAACGTCGCCCTCGCCCGCCATCGAAAGAGCGGCCAGAAGGGCTGCGTTATCGCGCGGCTGGCATTCCGCCGTCACGGCCCGGCCGACGATGGCCTGACCGGTCGCGATGGGCGCGATATCGCAAGGCAGCGCGCCGCGGCGGCCCATTGCTTCGTGGATCGTCGCCGTTCCGAACTGTCCGATCTGATCGAGGATGTCGCTCATGATGCTTTCGCTCGCCGTCCGGCCAGCGCCTTTTGCAGCGCCGCGCGCGCTTCGGGGGTGGAGATTGATCGCGCCCGCCGCTCGGCGGCGATGCGCAGACGCGCCGTGGGCTCCGCGCGACTCAGCCGATCGATCAGCGACAGGCCATCGGCCAGCGATTGCGGCGACAGCACCGAAACGCGATCGGCGATGGCGTGCACGCGCGCGTTGATCTCATCGCGATCGCACAGCGCGACGACCAATCCGGCTTGCGCGGCTTCGCCGGCACCGACCACGCGGGCGGACAAGGCCAGTTCGGTGGCGCGCGCCGGGCCGATCCGCGCGATCAGGCCGGGAAGGCCCATGGTCGGAAAGATCGACAGCCGCAGTTCGGGAAGCGCGAACCTGGCCGCTTCGGTGGCAAACGCGATGTGGCAGGCCACCGCGAGCGCGCAGCCGGCCCCCATGGCAGCGCCGTTCACGATCGCGATCACCGGCGTGTTGCACCAGCTATGGATCGAAAAGAGCGCGCGCCAGCACGTATCGGCCCGTTGCGCATCAGCGCCCGTGGCGCCCTCCTCCAGGTCGCGGATGTCCCCGCCGGCACAAAACGTATCGCCGGCGCCGGTAATCGTGATGACTCGGACAGTCGGATCCGCGTCGGCGCCCCTGAGCGCACTCAAAAGCGCCTCGGCCAGATCGAGACTGAGCGCATTGCGCGTGGCCGGCGCGCAGATGACCAGCGACGACACGCCGTCGGCATCGCTGCGGGTAACCGTTGCGGTGTCCGTTTGTGCTGTGTGTTCGGCCATTGCCCCGATGCAGCCTCATCCGACCGAGCCGGTGTCTGAGGCGGTCCTCTTTCTGTCTGTATAATCCTATCAAACAGGCTGGATTGCGCCTCATCAACGCAGTCAGTAACATATCAGTATGGCTATTGACGGAGTGCCCGGATGCGACTGAGCGACCGCGCCTATGAAGATCTGAAGCAGCGGCTGTTTGGCGGCGACCTGGCGCCCGGCCAATTCGTGTCCCAACGCGAGCTGGTGGAACTGACGGGCATTCCGCTTGCGCCGATGCGTGAAGCGCTCAAGCAGCTCGAGTCGGAGGGCCTTGTGCGGATCGTGCCGCAACGCGGCATTCAGTTCGTCGAGACGAACCTGACCTTCATCCGCTCCGTCTTCCAGTTGCGCATCATCTTCGAGAAATCGGCGGTAACCCTGTTCGCGGAGGTCGCGCAGCCGGAGGAGCTGGACGCGCTGTCCGACGCCCACCGCGAGATGAGAAGCCGCCTTAAGGATCATCAAGATCCCGACCTGCTGCGCGAGGCGCAGAGCCTGGATTTCCATTTCCACCGGACGATGATCAACCGGATGCAGAACCCGATCCTGGAGAAGCTCTACGCGCAGAACATGGACCGCATTACCGTCGTGCGCGCGTCCTTCGGCCTGTTGACGGCCGCCTCGATGTGCAAGGCGATGGACGAGCATCTGGAGATCATTTCAGCGCTGCGGGAGCGCTCGGCCTCCCGCGCCGCCGACAAGATGGAAGAGCATCTGTCGATGGGCCTGCGACGTGCGCTGGGCGTGTAGGATGGTGGGCGGGAACCCGAACGCTAACCGGCCAGATTGAAGATCATCGTCTTCAGCTCGGTATAGGCCTCGATCGAGGCTTGCCCCCCTTCACGGCCGACACCGGAGGCCTTGACGCCGCCGATCGGCGCGTTCGGCGCCAGTCCGTATCCGTTGACGCCGACCGATCCGGTCTTCATCTGCCGACCCACCCGGAAGGCCCGCGCCACATCGCGCGTGAAGATGGCGCCGGACAGCCCGAAGCGCGAGGCATTGGCGATCCGGGTCGCCTCCTCCTCGCTCTTGAACGGAATAACGGACAGGACCGGCCCGAAGATCTCCTCCTGGGCCAGGCGAGAGGCATTGTCGACATCGGCGAACAGCGTCGGGTTGACCCAGTTGCCGGCTTCGAGATCGCCTCCGGGCGCACCGCCCCCGGCCACCAGCCTGGCGCCCCCTTCGAGGCCTATGTCCATATATCCCAACACCTTTTCCTTCTGGCGGCGGTTGATCAGCGCCGCCGAGGTGGTTTCGGGATCATACGGGTCGCCGAGCCGGACAGTCTCAAGCTGCGCGGTGGCTCCTTCAAGAAACCGGTCGTAGATCGAGGCATGGACCAGCACGCGGGTCGTGAGCGAGCAGATCTGACCGGACAGGAAGGTCGACGCGCCCGCCATCAGCCCGTAACCCGCCTGCTCGGGCGAGGGCACGTCCGCAAAGACGAGCGCCGCGCTCTTGCCGCCGAGCTCAAGCGTAACGCGCTTCACGTCGGCGCCCGCCGTCGACATGATATGCGCGCCGACCGCCCGACTGCCCGTGAAAGCGATCTTGTCGACGCCGGGGTGATCGACGAGGGCCTGCCCGGTTTCCGGCCCGCCGGTCACCAGGTTGAACACACCGGGCGGAAGGTCAAGCTCCTGCATGAGTTCCGTCAGCCGCAGCGCGCACAGCGAGGCGTTTTCCGACGGCTTGAGGACCACCGTGCAGCCGCAGGCGAGCGCCGGCGCCACCTTGTAGGCGAACATCATCATCGGGCCGTTCCACGGAATGATCCCGGCCGCCACGCCGACAGGCTCGCGAAACGTCACGAATTGCAGGTCATGGGCATCCGTGTAGAGCGGCGGCGTCTCGCCCGAGATCTTGTCGGCCCAGCCGGCGAAATAGTCGAAGACATCGGCGACATGCGGCGCGGAGATCCTGGAATTGCGGGCATGATGAATGGGCAGGCCGTTGTCCAGCGTCTGTAGCATGGCGAGTTCGTCGGCGTGGGCTTCGAGCAGCTCCGCGAACCGCTGGAGATAGCGCTTGCGCTGCCGCGGCCGCATCGCGCCCCAGGGGCCGTCGTCGAAGGCCCGCCGGGCCGCCTGCACGGCACGGCCGACCGCGTCGGCACCGGCTTCGGCGACGCTGGTTACCATTTCGTTCGTAGCCGGGTGCAGATGGTCGAACCGACCGGCCGCCGCGTCTGTCCAGGTGCCGTCGATATAGAGCCCGCGATCCGTCACGCTCAGCTGGTCGCGCTTATCAAGAACGGAAATGCCCATCAATGCCTCTCGATCCGAAACTGATATGTTTTTGAAGGTCAATTAATCTGTGTCAACCGGATCAGAAAGATATCAGACCGATTGGAAGCCGGGCATTCGATCAGAGTGCGCGCATCACCGGACCTTGTTGCGAAACGCCGCACGGCGGTCACCTGCGGTCCCGGTGCAAACGATGACGGCTCGAATTCGCGGATTTTTATTGTCACGATTGACAGCTTATCTATCGCCCCCTATTTACTGTCATGCATGACAGCTATTGCCGCACAGCCTTGCGGCCGGCCGCGCACCCAAACGATGGGAGACGCAAGAGATGGGATCCAGCAGCGTTGGACGTCCCTCGAACAGGGACGAGCGCTATGAGCAGGTGATGTCGGCGCTGGTTCGGTGCGTGGCGAGGTTCGGCCTCGAAGGCACGACACTGGGCTTGGTGGCGAAACAGGCGGGCCTGACGCGGCCGCTGATCCGGCATCACCTGGGCAACCGCGACGACATGATCGCCGCGCTGCAGGACTTTGTCCTGTCGCGTTTCGATGCGGATGTCGACGCCCTGATCGAAGCCCTGCCAGACCGGAACGTCGGCGCCTGCCTGAATGAGATGCTGTTTTCCCCCAATGACGCCAGCGACCCGGACGTGACCTTGGCCTTTGCCGCGCTCACCGCCCATGCGCGCTCCGACGAAAGCCTGCGCGAGCGGTGCCGGGCCTGCATCCTGCGGATGGAAGCGGAAGTGGCCCGGGCCCTGGCGGTCGATATCCCCGATCAGGAGATCGCCCGCACGACCGCCCATGGCATCGTCGCGCTGTACTTCACGGTCGCTGCCTTCGAGGCCCTGGACATGCCGAAGGACTGGCAGGAGCGGGCAAGAACGGTGGCGAACAGCCTGCTCTCCCGACAAGGAACGCCGGAATGACCCTGAACCGATCCATCAACTATCTCGCCTTCGCGCTGCTGATGATCTCGATCGCGTTCGGGATCCAGTCGCTGTGGGGGGCGCTGTTCGTGTACTGGGCGGTGTGGAGCATCCGCGCAAATCACGCCTTTCTCTTGTCGGATGTCCGCCGCGACGAGGACCCGGTCCTGTTCTGGCTGATCCAGCTCGCCTGGGTGGTGTTCGGGCTCTGGATGATCGCCGCGGACTTCTTCCCCCTGCCAGGCTGAGCTTTGCCGCGACCAAGGAGCACGTCCATGAGCACGCACTACAGATCCAACTCGAACTTCGTGTGGGCCGATCTGTCTTCCTATGACGTGGCGGCGTCGCGGCGCTTCTACGAAGCCGTCTTCGGCTGGACATACCATGACATAGGCCGGATGGCGGCTGGTCCCGACGACCGCTTCGGCATGGATCAGGTCACCTACCATGTCGCCACGCGCGGCGACCGTCCCGCGGCGGGCCTCTTCGATATGCCGCCGTTCTTCCAGAAGATCAAAATGCCGCCCTTCTGGATGTCCTATCTCGCGGTCGACGATATCGAGGCCGTCGTCGCACGGGCCAGGGCGATCGAGGGTGTCAGCATCGATGTCGAGCCGACGCCCTTCGGCGAGGGGACCATGGCGCTGATCCGCGACCCGCTGGGCGCCGGCTTCACCTGCTATGACGGCCCCGATATCGACAGCAAGGGGGATGGAAGCGCGTCTGGCCTGATGGTCTGGAACGAGTTGATCACCGCCTCGATCCCGGCGGTGGAGCCGTTCTATCGCAGCGTTCTGGGCCTGGATGTCGTCGAAGACGCCGAGTTTGACGGCCACCGGGTCAAGCTGATCAACCCGGACGGCGAGGAGATTGCCGGCATTCAGGCGGTCGACGAGAATGTCCGCTCGGAGAAGGTCTATTGGATACCGTTTTTCAGCGTGGATACGCTGGCCGAGTTCACGCCACGTCTGGCCAAGGCAAGCGGCGGGCTGATGTCGAGAACCGATTTCGGCGCCGGCTACGAGTCCGCCCTTTGCTACGACAACACGGGCGCGGCGTTTGGCGTTGCCGAAACCGGTGCCCAGTATCGCGATATCAGTCCGTGGTACCGGATGCTGTTTTAGGAGTTCAGCCCGGGCGGCAATGACATCCGGCAAACGCGTTTCAGTCGTATCCGAACGATATGGGCGATGCCGCGGCCGTCTCGACCCAGACGCTCTTCGGCGCGGTATATTCCATCAGGGCATCGGTTCCGCTCGACCGGCCGAAGCCGGACGCGCGCGAGCCGCCGAAGGGCGAGGACACGTGGATGGTCTTGTAGCTGTTGATCCAGAACGTTCCGGCGCGAACCGCCGCGGCGACGCGGTGTGCCCTTGCGACATCGCGCGTCCAGACCGCCCCGGCGAGCCCGAACGGCGTCGCGTTGGCAATCGAAACGGCCTGGGCTTCGTCTGAAAACGGCAGGGCCGCGACGACAGGGCCGAACACCTCCTCGCAAGCTGCGGGCGCGGTCTGTTGAAGTCCTGTCAGGATCGTCGGCGGCACGAAATACCCTTCCCCGGACGGGCGTCCGGCCGCGATGACCTCGCCGCCGGATTTTCCAGCCTGCTCGATCATCTCGGTTACATGGGAAAACTGGCGGGCATTGCCGATCGGCCCGACCTCCGTCGCCTCGTCAAGCGGATCGCCCAGCCTGATCTGCCGCATTGCCTTTTCAAGCCTCGACAGGAACGCGTCGCGGATGCCCTCTTCCACCAGCAATCGCGAGCCGGCGACGCAGCTCTGTCCGGCGGCGGAGAAGATCGCCGCCTGCGCGCCGCGGCAGGCAGCCCCCGGATCGGCATCGGCGAAGACGATATTGGCCGACTTGCCGCCAAGCTCCAGCACGACCGGCTTGAGCGCCTTGCCGGCGGCCGTGGCGACGCGACGGCCGGTGATCGGCGAGCCGACGAACACGACCTTGCGAACCGCGTCGTTTGCGATCGCGGCCTCGCCGGCGGTCGGCCCCAGACCGCTGAGAACATTGACCAGCCCGGCCGGCAGCCCGGCCTGTTCGGCAATCACGGCCAGCGCCAGCGTCGTCACCGGCGTCAGTTCACTCGGCTTGATGACGACACCGTTGCCGGTCGCGATCGCGGGTGCGACCTGCCAGCCGGCGGTGAAGATCGGGGCGTTCCAGGGCGTGATCTGGAAGACGACGCCCAGCGGCTCGCGCAGCGTGTAGTTCAGATGGCCGCTCGGCACCGGGATGACCTCGCCATGCAGCTTGTCGGCCCAGCCGGCATAATAGCGGAACATTTCCGCCACCTTGGCGACCTCGACGCGGCAATCGCGGATCGGCTTGCCGGCGCTCAGGGCCTCGAGCCGCGCGAGCGTGTCCGACCGGGTCAGAACGGCGCTGGCGATATCCTGCATGACGGTGCCACGGTCGGCGGCGGAAAAATCGCGGACCCACCTGACCTGCGCCTCTTGCGCGCGCGCGCAGGCCGCGTCGGCGAGATCGCCGCCGCAATCGGCATAGTCGGCAAGGACGACGCGGGCATACGGATCTTCCAGAGCGATCCGCTCGCCGGTCCCGTCGCGCAACGCGCCGCCGATCAGGCTCTGCGGCCGGTCGCTCAAAGTCAACTCGGCCATAAGCTCACGGAAAAGGGCGGACCGATCAGACATTGACGAGGTTCCCGTATTTGTAGATTTCGTTGAAGTCGGCGCTGTCGGGCAGCATTTCCCGGCTGCTCTCCCAGATGTCCGCGATTGCTCTGGTCGCCGGGAGGTCCAGCCCGACCCGGTCGGCCAGTCCGGCGGCGAGCGCCACATCCTTGCGCATCAGGCCCATGGTGAAGCCGGAATCGAAGGCTCCGCTCAAAATCCAGCGCGGGAAATTCACTTCGCTGACCCCGCTGCGCCCGGATCCGGCATTGACCCCGGCAAGCAGGCTGTCCAGCGACACGCCGTTGCGCGCGGCCAGCCGCGTCATCTCGCTGACCAGCACCAGATTGGCCGCGCAGAGCAGGTTGTTGGCGATCTTGGCGGCGTGGCCAGATCCGGCCGGGCCGACATGGACGATCGTGGTGGCGAGATCGTTGAGGATCGGCCGGATCCGCTCGATCGCGCCGGCCTCGCCGCCAAGCACCATGGTCATCGTACCCTGCCGCGCTCCTTGCGGGCCGCCGCTGACGGGACCGTCGAGAAAGGCGTAGCCCAGTTCGGCCGCCGTTTGCGCCAGAACCCGCGTGGTCTCCGGTTCGGATGTCGTGGTGTCGACGATGATCGCGCCCGGCGGCAATAGCGGCCCGAGCGCGGCCATGACGGCCTCGACGGCCTCGGCGCGCGGCAGCGACAGGAAGATCACGTCGCAGCGTTCGGCGATCTCACCGACGTCCTCGGCACTGTCGGCGCCATAGGACGCGGCCCGGGCGCGCGCCTCCGGCAGGGCATCGTGGCACAGGACCCGATGCCCGCGCTCCAGGAGCCGCTGGACCATTCCACCGCCCATCGCGCCACAGCCAATAATGCCAATCATACGGGCGTCCTTTCCGTCAGTGTGCCTTCCAACGCGTGCAGGCCCTCGACCCGCGGAGCGGTCTCGAGCAGCATGCGCGTGTAATCTGTTTGCGGCGCTTCAAACACCATTTCCGCCGCCTGGCTTTCGACGATCCTTCCCTGCCGCATCACCGCGACCCGGTCGGAGACCTGGCGGACCACGGCCAGATCATGGCTGACGAACAGCATCGTCAAGCCCAGGCTGCGCTTCAGTTCCATGAGCAGGGCCAGCATGTCGGCCTGAATGGAGACGTCGAGCGCCGAGGTCGGCTCGTCGCAGAGCAGGAACCGCGGGCGCAGGGAGAGGGCGCGGGCGATACAGATGCGCTGCCGCTGGCCGCCGGAAAACTGGTGCGGATATTTCCGGCCGGATTCCGGGGGAAGGCCGACGCGTTCCAGCAAGGCCCCGATCAGCCTTCCGACCTCCTTGCCCGAGGCAAGGCCGTGATAGCGGATCGGTTCGGCCAGGATCCGGTCGACGCGCATGCGGCCGTTGAGCGCCGAATAGGGATCCTGGAAGACGACCTGGACATCGCGGCGAAAGGCCTTGCGTGCCGGCGCCGAGCGGATCGCCGCCAAGGCACCGTGGTCGGCATAGGTGATCGAGCCGGTACTCGGCTTCTGCAAGCCGATCAGGATGCGCCCGAGTGTCGACTTGCCCGATCCGCTTTCGCCAACGAGGCCCAGCACCTCGCCGCGCCGGATCGACAGGCCGGAGACGTCGACGGCGCGGAAAACGCTGCGGCGCCCCCAGAAGCCGCTGCGCGGATTGGCGAAATCCATGGTGAGCGGCGTGGTGGAGAGATAGTCGCCGGTCGCCTCGCTCGACTGTCCCTGCAACAGCCAGCGGTCGATCTCGCCGACGCGGCGGACCGGATCGGAGAAGCGCGTCTCGCGTTTGTCCATGCGCGGAATGGCGCCGATCAGTTGACGCGTGTAATCCGCCTTCGGCCGCCCCAGCACCGCCGGTGTCGGCCCCGTTTCGACGCGCTTGCCATGGCGCAGGACATAGACGCGGTCGGCGGTCTCGGCGATCACGCCCATGTCGTGGGTGACCAGGATCACGCCGAGTGAGCGATCGACACAGATTGCCCGGATGAGGTCGAGCACCTGTTTCTGCACCGAGACGTCGAGCGCAGTGGTCGGCTCATCGGCAATCAGCAGGTCGGGATCGCCGGCAAGGGCAAGCGCGATGACCACGCGCTGGCGCATGCCGCCGGAGAATTCATGCGGATACTGGCGCATCCGCATCTCAGGCTCGGGAATGCCGACGCCGGCGAGCCGTTCAACGGCCATCCGGCGCGCCTGGGTCGCAGGCACGGCCTGGAGAACCGCGATCGATTCCGACAGTTGATCCCCGATCGTCAGCAGCGGATTGAGCGAGGTCATCGGATCCTGGAAGATCATGCCGATCCGCCGGCCGCGCAGCCGCGCCAGCGCGCCCGGCGCAAGGCGCGTCAGATCCTGCCCGTCGAGCGCGATCCGGCCCTCGCTGACCCTGCCCGGCTGCGCCAGCAGGCCCATCACCGCATTGCCGATCGTCGACTTGCCGGCGCCGCTCTCGCCGATCAGCCCGACGATTTCGCCACGCTCGACGCGCATGTCGAAATCCTGGACGGCGGTGAAGTCGCCGAACCGGTGCGGGAAGGTGATCCGCAGGCCCTCGATCTCCAGAAGCGGCCCGGTCATCTGAGCCTCGGGTTGAGATAGTCGCGCACCCAGTCGGCGACGAGATTGAAGGCGACGACCATGATCAGCAGCATGGCGCCCGGAAAGATGACGACCCACCAGATGCCCGAGAACAGGAACTGGCTGCCGGCCTGGATGAGCGCGCCGAGCGAGGGAGCGGTCAGCGGCGTGCCGAGGCCGAGAAAGGACAGCGTCGCCTCCGTAACGATCGCAACGGCGATCTGCAGCATGGCGAGCACCAGCACCGGGCCGAGCACGTTCGGCGTAATGTGCCGCAGGATGATGATGATCGTCGGCAGGCCGATCGCCTGGCAGGCTGCGACATAGTCCTGGCTGCGCTGCACCAGCACCGAGGCGCGGACGATCCGGGCAAACTGCACCCAGCCGGCAAGGCCGATCGCCAGGATCATGATCGGCACCGCGGCGCGGGCGAACAGGTCGGCGGGCAGGGTGGTCTTGAGGACGCCGTTGAACAAGAGCGCGATCAGGATCGGCGGGAAGGCGAACTGGATTTCGGCGATGCGCATCAGCACCGCATCCGTCACGCCGCCGAAATAACCGGTGGCCAGACCGACGGCCATGCCGATCAACGTCGACAGGGCGACCGCGCCGAGGCCTACCATGAGCGAAATCCGGCCGCCATAGAGCATCGCCGACAACACGTCGCGCCCCTGCATGTCGGTGCCGAGCAGGAACCGCCCGTCCGCCCCGCTCACCCAGGCCGGCGGCATGTTGTTGTCGAGGATCGAGATCGTCGCCGGATCGAAGGGCGTGTGCGGCGCAACCAATGGGGCGAAGGTGCAGGCCAGCACGAGGACGACGATGATCGCCGCCGAGACGACGGTCACCGGCGAGGACAGGAACTCGAACCAGAAATCGGAGCGGATCTTCGCCAGCACCTCACCGCCCTCCGTGCCGGATGCGCGGATCGATCGCGACATAGATCGCGTCGACCACGAGGTTGGACAGCGTGAAGACCAGGCCGACGAAAATCAGGTAGGCGGCCAGCAGCGGAATGTCGCTCTGGCCAATGGCATGCAGCAGCAGCGAGCCCATGCCGGGCCACTGAAACACCTTCTCGGTGATGATCGAGAAGGCAAACAGCGAGCTGAGCTGCAGGCCGATCGCCGTGACGACCGGAACGAGCGTGTTTTTCAGCGCGTGGTGCATATAGACCCGCCGGCCCGGCAGCCCGCGCGCCCAGGCGAAGCGGATATAGTCGGTGCGCAGCACCTCGAGCATCTCGGCGCGGATGAGCCGCAGGATGACGCCAAGCTGAAACAGGCACAGGACGGCTGCCGGCATCAGCGCATGGCTCAACCCATCCAGCGTGAACAGGCTCGAGCGGATGCCCAGAAACGTGCCGACATCGCCGCGCCCGAAGGAGGGCAGCCAGTTCAGCCAGACCGAGAAGACCAGGATCAACAGAATACCGAGCAGAAAGGAGGGGATCGAGACGCCGATCACCGACAGCGCCATGATCGTCTGGGCAAGGCCGCCCTTGCGGCGGATGCCGGTATAGATGCCGGCGGGGATGGCAAGCGCCAGCGCCAGCACGCCCGACAGCAGCACGAGTTCGATGGTGGCGGGCAGCCTTTCGGCGATCATCTCGCTGACATCGCGGTTGAAACTGTAGGAGATGCCGAAATCGCCCTGCAGCGCGTTGCCGACAAACCGGGCGTATTGCACGAGCAGCGGATCGTTCAGCCCGAGCCGCTCGCGCAGCGCCTCGCGGTCCTCGATCGTCGTTTCCTGGCCGACGAGCGCCAGCACCGGATCGCCGATGAACTGGAACACCAGGAAGCCGACAAGCGCGACGCCGAGCATGACGATGCTGGCCTGGACGAGCCGGGTCACCAGGAAATACATACGCCGAGGTCCATGTTGGAGATTTCGCCGCGCGGCCCGGATCGAAACGGACCGCGCGGCGTGCCTGGCCGGTTGCCGCGATCAGTTCACGTTGAAATATTCCAGCGGGAACTCGAATGTCGGATGCTGCACGACATCGATATTGTCTGCCGCCCCCCAAACAAGCTGCTGCACATGCAGCGGCACGAGGCAGACATTTTCGACCATCAGCGCCATGGCGTCCTTCAGGAGCGCCTCGCGCTCGGCGGCATCCATGGTCACGGCGGCCTTTTCGGCCAGGGCATCGGCTTCAGGGATCGAGCAGCCGGAGATGTTCCAGGCACCGCGGCCGTTGTCGAGATCGCGCGAGCCGAGCACGTTCTGGAAAACATTCAGGCTGTCCATGGTCGACGGCGTCCAGCTCAACAGGAAGAACGAGGTGCCGAAGTCCGGCGCGACGACCTTGGGGAAGAACTGGGCCTTGGGCTGGGCGATCAGGTTGACCTTTATGCCTGCCCGGGCAAGCAGGCTGACGACCGCCTGGCAGATCTGTCCGTCATTGACGTAGCGATCGGTCGAACAGTCCATGGTCAGTTCGAAACCGTCCGGATAGCCCGCCTCGCTAAGCAGCGCCTTGGCCTTGTCGACATCATAGGCAAGCCGCGTCAGGTCCGGATTGAAGCCGTTGACCTTGTCCATGACATATTGGGTCGCAAGCGTCGCCTGCCCCTGCATGACGCGGTCGATGATCGCCTGGGCATCGACGGCATGGGCGAAGGCCTGCCGGACGCGCAGGTCCTTGAACGGATTGCCCTCAACCGGGCTTTCGATGATCTGGTCGCGCCACTGGTCCATGCCGATATACATGGTGCGCGCCTCCGGGCTGGAGACGACCTTGACGCCGTCGGCGCCCTCGACCCGGGCGATATCCTGAAGCGGCAGCGGCATGACGAGGTCGACCTCGCCGGACAGGAGCGCGGAGACGAGCGTCGAGGCGTTGTTGATCGGGGTGAAGATCACCTCGGTGACATTGCCTTTGTCCCCCCAGTAGTCCGGGTTTTCGGCCAGCACGGTCTTCTCGCCCTGGGCCCGCGAAACGACGCTGAACGGGCCGGTGCCGTTGGCATTGGTCGCCGAATAGGCCTTTTCCTCGGCCTGCAGGTTGATCGGCTCCTGCGCCTCGTTCGCCTCGGCCCATTGCCTGTCGAGGATCATCAGGTCGAGGAGATCGTTGAGCAGGATCGGGTTGGGCGCCCTGGTGACGATTTCGACGGTCATGTCGTCGGGCGCGCTGTAGCTGTCGACCGAGGCCAGCACGTGCTTGAAGTTGGAGCTGTCGGCGAGCGCCCGGTCCATGCTGAAGATCACGTCGTCGGCGGTGAACGCCGATCCGTCGTGGAAGGTGACGCCCGGCCGCAGCGTGAACCGCCAGGTGTTCGGGTCGACCTGTTCCCAGCTTTCGGCAAGCTGGCCGGCGATCTCGAAATTCCGGTCGCGGCCGACCAGGCCTTCATAGACGTTGCCGAGGAAGTAGTTGGTGAAGCTTTCGTTGTGGCTGTGCGGGTCGAGGCTGGTGGCATCGCCCTGCGAGGCGATGCGCAGCGTCTCGGCGTTCAGCGCACCGGCGACCGCGGTCGTGAGCGTCACGGACGCCGCCAGCGATACCGCCAGCGACTTGAGCAGGCTGGTAGGCATGAGTGTTCCTCTCCTGTTTTGGCATCAGGAGACTAGGCGGCGGCTGATATAGGCGGGAATTGCGCGAAAAGGACTTTTACGTTGCACTGAATGCAACATAGATCCTTAATGTCGTTCCTCACGAGGGAACGAAGGCGGTCATGCTGCGGACGGCATGGTTGGCCAGGCGGAGCGCGCCTTCGGGCAGGCGCCGTCCGGATCGGACAAACAGCGAGGCCTCGCCCTTGGCCAGTTCGGGCACGTCCAGTCGCTTTGCGGCAATGGTGCCGTCGGCGATCTCGCGGGTGACGACAAAGGCCGGCAGGATGGTGACGCCCAGGCCTTCACGAACGAAGTTCCTGAGCACCGCGAGCGAATTGGCCTCGACCACCGACTGGAACCGGACGCCATAGAGCGCCTCGACCTCGCGGATCATCGCGCCGACCCCGAACCCCGGCATCAGCAGGGCGCTGGGCAGGCCCGCCAATTGCCTGATCGAGACCGGCTCGCTCAAACCCGCCCATTGCGATTGCGGGCTGACCAGCATTTCGAGCGGCTGTTTTACCTGCGCGATCACCCGAATGGACCGGTCGCGGCGGGCATTGAAGGCAAGACCCAGATGCGCCCGGTCGGTCCGGACGGCATGCATGACCTGATCGGTCGAGCCGCTTTGCAGAAGATAGGTGAAGCCCGGATAGGCCGACCGGTAGGCCGACAGGGCGTTGCCGACGAAATCACTTATGAAGCCGTCGCCGACAGCGACGATGATCTCGCCGCGCCGCATGCCGCGCAGCTGGTCGAACTCGGATTGCAGCGCGTCGAGATCGTCCCGCTGGCGTTTCAGGAAGGCAAGCAGGATCCGTCCGGCCTCGGTGGGCAGGACGCCTCGCCGCCCCCGCTCGATAAGGACGATCGCCAGGCTTTTCTCAAGCGCCCTGATCTGGCGGCTGACGGTCGACGGCTCGCATCCCAGCCGTTCGGACGCCGCGCGGATCGAGCCCTCCTCGCAGGCCGCGAGATAGGACTGCGCCTGTTTGCTGTCGATGTGAGACATTGGCGGCCCCTTCGAATGCAACGATAATGGGATATCGGTGCATCCAGGGCAATCAGGTCGCGCGGTCGATGGACCGGCGCGGGAATAGCGCGGATCACCCGAGCCGTTACGATCGCAGGGATCGCCATACGGGACCGGACTACCGCAGCCCCTCGTTGATGCTGTTGAGAACCCGGCTGCCGGGGCAGAGTTCGTCCTTGCCCATGCTGTTGAGCGGCTTGGAGGCCAGTTCCAGCGTGTGGTTCAGGTCCTGCGAATTCGTGTCGAGGTAGACAAGCCCCGTCAGGACCTTTCCGGCACCATGGGCGGCCTGAAGGGCCATCAACGCGTCTTCGCGGCTGTCGGCCCGGTAGTCCTCGCTCGCCTTGTGCAGGTGGATGATCGACCCGTCATGCAGGGTCACCGCCTGACTTGTCCCCTCCTTGTACTGCGTGCGGATTTCCTCGCGCATCGGAACGAAATCGATCGGCATCGCATCCAGGTGTTCGCGGGTCGCCGAATAGCTCTTGGTCGATCCGACATGGTTGGCGAAGGTCACGCAGGGCGACACGACATCGATGAAGGCGAAGCCCCTGTGCGCCATCGCCGCGCGGATCAGCGGCTCAAGCTGCTCCTTATCGCCGGAGAAGCTGCGCGCGACGAAGCTTGCCCCCTGCAAGACCGCGAGACTGGCCAGATCGATGCCCTCGAACGGGTTCCTGGCGCCGTATTTGCTGATCGATCCGAGGTCCGCGGTGGCGCTGTCCTGGCCCTTTGTCAGCCCGTAGCAGCCATTGTTGGCCACGATATAGGTCATGTTGACGTTGCGCCGGATCAGGTGAACGAACTGGCCCATCCCGATGGAGGCGGTATCGCCGTCGCCGGAAACGCCGAGATAGATGAGGTCGCGATTGGCGACGCTGGCGCCCGTGGCGACGGACGGCATGCGCCCGTGGACGGAGTTGAAGCCGTGACTGCGGCCGAGAAAGTAAGTCGGCATCTTCGAGGAGCAGCCGATGCCGGACAGCTTGGCGATGCGGTGCGGCGGGATCGCGGACAGGTAGCAGGCGTTGCGTATTGCCGCGGAGATACTGTCATGCCCGCACCCCGCGCACAGCGTCGAGATCGCGCCGTCATAGTCGGCGACCGTATAGCCCAGTTCGTTCGTCGGCAGGTTCGGGTGGCGGAACTTCGGCTTGTAATAGGACATCAGGCGATCTCCGGATGCAGCTTGACGATATCGGCGCTCCGGGTGTTCAGCGCCTGACGGATCTGGCCTGCAATCGTGCGCGCCGTGATGGGTGTGCCCGAGTAGTTCAGCACCGAGGTCAGCTTGTCGGGCGCGATATGGCACTCGTTCATGATGAGCTGCCGCATCTGCCCGTCGCGGTTCTGCTCGATCACGAAGACGATGTCGTGATCATGGACGAAGGCGTCGAGGCTCTCGTGAAACGGGAAGGCGCGGATGCGCATGACGTCGATCGGATAGCCCTCGTCGGCCAGGATCTCGACGGCTTCGTAGGAGGGTGAGGCCGAGGTGCCGAAGAACAGTGCGCCGAGGCTCAAATCCGTCTTCGGCTTCTTCACCGGGATCGGATCATGCACCTTGGGCACGGGGACATAGGACTTCGCCGTCTCGAACTTGCGCAGGAGCCGGTCGACGTTCTGCACGTAGTCCTCGCCCTTCTCGGAATAGATCGCCATGTCGTTCTTCGACGAGCCCCTGGTGAAGAACGCCCCCTTGTCGGGATGCGTGCCGGGCAGCGTGCGGTAGCAGATGCCGTCGCCGTCCACGTCGAGGTAGCGGCCCCAGACTTCAGCGTTGTCCAGCGCCTCGGCGTCCAGAACCTTGCCGCGGCGCATTTCGTAGGCGTCGTCCCATTCAAGCGGCGGCGACATCCAGTCGTTCATGCCGAGATCAAGGTCCGACATCATGATCACCGGGGTCTGCAACTGCTCGGCCAGGTCGAAGGCCTGCACGGTCATGTCGAAGCACTCGCGCGGGGTCGCCGGAAACAACAGGACATGCTTGGTGTCGCCATGGCTGGCATAGGCGGCGGCGAGAATGTCGGACTGCTGGCTTCGGGTCGGCATGCCGGTCGAGGGGCCCGATCGCTGGACGTCGATGAGGACGACGGGCAGTTCGGCGAAATAGGCAAGGCCGAGGAATTCGCTCATCAGCGAGAGGCCCGGTCCGGAGGTGGCGGTGAACGCCCGCGCGCCGTTCCAGCTTGCCCCGACCACGATGCCGATTGCCGCCAGCTCGTCCTCGGCCTGCAGGATCGCGAAGTTGCGTTTTCCCGTGCCCGGATCGATGCGCATCCGTTCGGCGTATTTCGAAAAGGCGTCGACCACCGAGGTCGAGGGCGTGATGGGGTACCACGCCGCAACCGTCGCCCCGCCATAGATCGCGCCGAGGGCTGCGGCGGTGTTGCCGTTCATCAGGATGTGCTCGCTTTCGCGGATATGCGGCGCATCGTTGACGCCGGGATCCAGCCGGATCGGCAGCGGGCAGGCGAAATTGTCCTTGGCGAACTGAAACCCCATCTCCAGCGCGTGGACGTTCGGGGAGATCAGCTTTTCCTTGCCCTTGAACTGGTCGCTCAGCAAATCCTTGAGGATCGAGAAATCGATCTTCAGAAGCGCGGCCAGCGCCCCGACATAGACGACGTTCTTGAGAAGCTGCTGCAGCCGCGCGACCTTGAACTCGCGCATGCACATCTGCGTCAGCGGGATGCCGAAATAGGTGATGTCGTCGCGCTTTAGATGCGGCGCCAGCGGCCGGGTGGAATCATAGACGAAATACCCGCCGGGCTCGACGCTTGCGACATCGTCCTCCATCGTCTGCGGGTTGACGCACATCATCAGGTCGACGCCGCCGCGACGGCCCAGATACCCCTTGGAACTGACCCGCACCTCATACCAGGTCGGCAGGCCCTGAATGTTGGAGGGGAAGATGTTGCGCGGGCTCACGGGGATGCCCATGCGGAAAATCGCCTTGGCGAACAGATGGTTGGCGGACGCCGAACCGGTGCCGTTGACATTGGCGAACTTGACGACGAAATCGTTGACGCCCTTGATATTCTTCATTTGACATGCACCAGGTTGGGCGTCGCCTTCGTTGTGTTGTAGAGAAACATCTGCATGTCCCAGGCTGCGGTCGGGCAGCGCTCGGCGCACAGACCGCAATGCAGGCAGACGTCCTCGTCCTTGACCATCACCCGGCCCGTCGGCAGCGTGCCCGAGACATAGAGATCCTGCTCGGTGTTCTCGGCGGGCACCATCAGGGTCTTGCGCAGTTCGTCCTCGGGCGCGTTCTGCGTGAACGTGATGCAGCTTGTCGGACAGATATCCGCGCAGGCGTCGCATTCGATGCAGTTGATGTCCGTGAACACCGTCTGCGCGTCGCAATTCAGGCAGCGCTCCGCCTCGATGAAGGCGGCTTCGGCGTCAAAGCCCAGTTCGACCTCGACCATACGGTCGTTCAGGGAGCGTTTGAGATCCTCCAGCGGGACGATCTTGCGCTCGTCGGTGATGGGGATGGAATCGTAGCTCCATTCGTGGATGCCCATCTTCTGGCCGATCAGGGTCACGTCGGGCGGAGGCCGCTTGGACAGATCCTTGCCCTGGCAATACAGGTCGATGGACACCGCCGCCTTGTGCCCGTGCGCGACGGCGGTGATGATGTTGGAGGGTCCAAACGCGGAATCGCCGCCGAAGAACACCTCCTTGCGCGTCGACTGGAACGTCTCGTCGTCGTTGATGATCGGCGTCCCCCAGCTTGTGAAGCGGATGCCGGTTTCCTTTTCAATCCAGGGAAAGGCGTTTTCCTGGCCGATGGCGACCAGCACGTCGTCGCAGGGGAAGAAGACCGGGTCCTCGCCGGTCGAGACCAGCTCGCGCCGCCCGTCGGGATGATAGACCGGCTCCACCTTGTCGAAGGTCATGCCGACAAGCTGGCCGTCCTCGACCACGAACTCGCGCGGCACGTGGTTGTCGAAAATCGGGATGCCTTCGTGCATGGCATCCTCTTTTTCCCAAGGGGACGCCTTCATGTCGGCGAAGGGGCTGCGGACGACGACCTTGACGTCCTCGCCGCCGAGCCTGCGCGAGGTGCGGCAGCAATCCATCGCGGTGTTGCCGCCGCCCAGCACGATCACGCGCTTGCCGATTTCCCTGGTGTGCTCGAAGGCGACATTGGCCAGCCAGTTGATGCCGATATGGATATTGGCGTCGGCCTCCTGCCGGCCCGGCAGCTTGGGCAGGTCGCGCCCGCGCGGCGCGCCGGAACCGACGAAGACCGCGTCATATCCCTTCGTCAGCATCTCGGCCATGCTGTCGACATAGGTGTCGAACACGGTCGTGATGCCCATGTCGAGAATGTAGCCGATCTCTTCGTCCAGCACGCTTTCGGGCAGGCGGAAGGACGGGATCTGGCTGCGCATGAAGCCGCCACCCTTGGCCTGCTCGTCATAGAGGTGCAATTCGTAGCCGAGCGGGGCGAGATCGCGGGCGACCGTCAGCGATGCCGGCCCGGCGCCGATCAGGGCAACCTTCCTGCCGTTGGGCGGGCCGGCCTTTGGGAGAAGGTCGGCGACCTCGTCCTTGAAATCGGCCGCGACCCGCTTCAGCCGGCAGATCGCCACCGGCTCCTTTTCGACGCGGCCGCGCCGGCAGGCGGGCTCGCACGGACGGTCACAGGTCCGCCCGAGCACACCGGGAAAGACATTGCTTTCCCAGTTGATCAGATAGGCGTCGGTATAGCGTTTCTGGGAGATCAGCCGGATATAGGCGGGCACCGGCGTATGGGCCGGGCAGGCGTACTGGCAGTCGACGACCTTGTGAAAATATTCCGGGTTCGTCGTGTCGGTGGCTTCCACGTTCTCGTCCCCTCCTGTCGGGTCCAACACGTTTGGCTGGGTGAAATAAAACGC
Organism: Tepidamorphus sp.; assembly: GCA_028280885.1. Taxonomy (GTDB): domain Bacteria; phylum Pseudomonadota; class Alphaproteobacteria; order Rhizobiales; family Tepidamorphaceae; genus Microbaculum. The sequence goes on along the minus strand of JANQKY010000088.1, from coordinate 4,818 downwards.
GGTCCAACCGCCCGTGTAAAGATTGCGTGACGCATCCGGACGGTTTTGTGTCGTTTACAGTGTCGGGCCCAGTGTCGGGACGGCCCCGTCGGCCACCTTTGGCGGCGCGAATTCGGTGGTCTGAATCTGGCGGCGTGAATTTGGTGGGACAGGCCTGATTCGGTCAGGTCGTGTAATCGTCGATCAACGGGCTGGGCTTGGCGAAGCGCTCGAGATCGGCCTGGTCGCCGACCGTCACGCGGTTGCCGGTCACGCACACCCCGTAGGACTGCAGGCTCTTGAAGGCCCGGCTGAGATTTTCCGGCGTCATGCCGAGCACCGAGGCGAGCCGGCGTTTTTCCGTGAGCAGCTCGAACTCCCGTTCGCCGCTGGCGCGCGCCTGCTGGCGCAGGAGATAGTTGGCGACGCGTTCGAGCGAGGTGCGCAGCTTCAGATCCTTGGTGTTCTTGATCACGCTGCGATAGCACTGCGCCAGTTCCGTCACGATCGCGCGGGCGAACCGGGCGTCGATGTCGAACACCGCCCGTACGTCCTGGCTCGGCACCAGCACGATCCGGCTCTTCTCCAGCGTCCGCGCCGACATCAGATAGGGCGCGTTCTTGATCGTCGCGGCCAGGATGAAGGTGGAGACCGGCCAGACGGTCGCCATGCTGGTCTCGCGGCGGTTCCAGGTGGAAAACAGATCGACCGATCCGGACACGACGATATGCAGGAAATCGCTCGGATCGCCTTCCGAGATCAGCTCGATCTGGGGCGGGAACGTCTGAAGATAGGCGCCGCGCATGAGCAGCTTGAAATGCGCGTCCTCCATCTCCGCGAACAGGTCCAGTTCGCGGATTTCGGGAAACTGCTGCTCGGGCGTTCCCAGATGCACGAGGCGACGTCCTTTGCGCGAAACGCGATCCACCGATTGACAAATATCAAGCACCGAATTGACCGGCAAGCCGGTTTGCCTTGATCGGCCGGATCGCCGGCCACAGCATATCTTGATCGCCGATTTATTTCTGCGGCCGGGACAGGCGTTGCTGATCCAGATCAATCCGCCGGCACGACATCCCCTCCCATCCTGACGGCAGGCCCCTCCCCCAGGGGCGACATCGGATGCGAGGAGGGACATCTCATGCACACACTGGACGGCGTCACCCGCTCGGATCAGTACCGGGCCCTGGGATTGAGCACGTTTGCCTTCACCGTGTGTTTCGCGGTCTGGACGATCTTCTCGATCATCGGCGTCAAGATCAAACAGGAACTGGGCCTGAGCGATACCCAGTTCGGCCTGCTGGTCGCCACGCCCGTCCTGACGGGATCGGTCAGCCGCATCTTCCTGGGCGTGTGGACGGAGCAGTTCGGCGGGCGGATCATGTTCCCGCTGCAGATGCTGATCACCGCGGTCTGCGTCTGGCTTCTGACCTCCGTCCAGACCTACGAGGTCTTTCTGATCGCAGCGCTGGGCCTCGGCCTTGCCGGCGGCTCCTTCATCGTCGGCGTCGCCTATACCTCGCGCTGGTTCGACAAGGAGCACCAGGGCACGGCGCTGGGCATCTTCGGCGCCGGCAATGTCGGCGCGGCCGTCACCAATTTCGCCGCGCCGTTCCTCGTGGTCGCGGCCGGCTGGGAAGGCACCGCGCGGATCTACGCGATCGCGCTGGCGGCGACCGCCGTCCTGTTCTTCGTGCTGGCCAAGACCGATCCGGTGCAGGCCGAACGCAGGCGCACCGGCCAGGGACCCGTATCGGCCGGATCGCAGCTCGAACCGCTGAAGAACATCCAGGTCTGGCGCTTCGCCACCTACTACTTCTTCGTCTTCGGCGCCTTCGTCGCGCTCGCAAGCTTCCTGCCGCGCTACTATGTCGGCGCCTACGGCCTGGAGCTGACGACCGCCGGCATCTTCGCCGGCCTGTATTCGCTGCCCGGATCGGTGTTCCGCGCGCTCGGCGGCTGGATGTCGGACAAATGGGGCGCCCGGGCGGTGATGTATCTGACCTTCATCGTCTCGCTGGTCGTGCTGTTCGTCATGAGCTATCCGCAGACGACCTACACGGTCAGCGGCATCACCGGGCCGATTAAGTTCGATTTCGGCCTGAGCGTCGGCGTCTTCGTCGCCCTGACGGTGATCCTCGGCTTCGTGATGAGCCTGGGCAAGGCGGCCGTCTACAAGCACATCCCGGTCTACTATCCCCATCACGTCGGCTCCGTCGGCGGCCTGGTCGGCATGATCGGCGGCCTGGGCGGCTTCTTCCTGCCGATCGGCTTCGGCATCCTGCTCGATGCCACCGGCGTGTGGACCGCGCCCTTCATGCTGCTGTTTGCGATCGTCGCCCTCTCGACGGTGTGGATGCATGTCGCCATCCGTCGCATGGAGCGGGCCCGCCACCCTGCGCTCGCCGACGAGAAATATCTCTCCGACGTGCCGGACGCCCCGCTGCCCGAACCGGAGGCGCAGGCATCAGATACCCGGCGCCCCTCCGGCACCGGCTCGGCGCAACCGGCCGAATGACACCGCGCGGGCCGGCAGCGCGCCGGCCCACCAGAGCCCAATCACGCCACAAGGGAGGCTCCCATGGCGATCTCGGAAACCCAGTCCGGCCGGAACGGTCACACATTGACCGACTGGCGGCCTGAAGACCCGCAGTTCTGGAAGGATCGCGGCAGCGCCGTCGCTTCGCGCAACCTGTGGATCTCGATCCCCTGTCTGCTGCTCGCCTTTTCCGTCTGGCTGGTCTGGTCGGTGGTGGTCGCCAAGCTGCCGGCGATCGGCTTTGCATATTCGACCGGCGAACTGTTCTGGCTCGCCGCGCTTCCCGGCCTGTCGGGAGCGACGCTCAGGATCTTCTACAGCTTCATGATCCCGATCTTCGGCGGCCGCCTGTGGACGACGCTGTCGACCGCGTCGCTGCTGCTACCGGCGATCGGCATCGGCCTGGCCGTCCAGAACCCGGAGACCAGCTATGCCTGGTTCCTGATCCTGGCGCTGCTCTGCGGCTTCGGCGGCGGCAACTTCGCCTCCTCGATGGCCAATATCGCTTACTTTTTTCCCAAGAAGTCGAAGGGCAATGCGCTGGCGCTCAACGCGGGGCTCGGCAATGCCGGCGTCTCCGTGATGCAGTTCGTCGTGCCCGTCGTCATCACGATCGGCGTCTTCGGATCGATCGGCGGCGGCCCGCAGGCGCTCGGCGACGGCGGCCAGCTCTGGCTGCAGAATGCCGGCTTCATCTGGGTGCCCTTCATCGCCATCTCGGCGATCGCCGCCTGGTTCGGCATGAACGACATCGCCGATGCCAGGGCCTCGCTCGGCGACCAGCTGTCGATCCTGAAGCGCCGGCACAACTGGATCATGTGCATCCTCTATACGGGCACGTTCGGCAGCTTCATCGGCTATTCGGCCGGGTTTCCGCTGCTGATGAAAACCCAGTTTCCGGATGTCAACGTGCTGAGCTACGCCTTTCTGGGCCCGCTCGTCGGCGCCCTGTCGCGGGCCGCGACCGGCTGGGTCTCCGACCGCTACGGCGGCGGCAAGGTCACCTTCTGGGTGTTCCTGGGGATGATCGTCGCGGTCTGGGGCGTGCTGCAGTTCCTGCCGTCGGGCGGTGCCGGCGGCCATTTCTGGGGCTTCTTCGCCTGCTTCATGGCGCTGTTCTTCCTGACCGGCGTGGGCAACGCGTCGACCTTCCAGATGATCCCCTCGATCATGCGCCAGGAAATCCCGCGGCTGATCCCCGACCTGGGCGAAGCCGACACGCTGAAGACCGCCGAGCGTGAAAGCGCCGCGATCATCGCCTTCACCAGCGCGATCGCCGCCTACGGCGCCTTCTTCATTCCGAAAGCCTACGGCACGTCGATCAGCATGACCGGCGCTCCACACAGCGCGCTGTGGGCGTTCCTGGGCTTCTACGTGATCTGCCTGGCGATCACCTGGCTGTTCTACAGCCGCAAAAGCGCGCCGGTGCCGTGCTGACCCGATAAAGCCACCGGGCGCGGGCCCGCCCCGCGCCCCGGCAGCCCCCGGCAGCCCCCCGGGCAGCCATAGGAGACCATCAGATGAGTCACTTGCTCGACCGCCTCAACTTCCTCCAGGCCAAGGAACTGGAACAGTTCTCCGAGGGCCACGGCCAGGTCACACGCGAAAGCCGGGCCTGGGAGGACACCTACCGGAACCGCTGGCGCCACGACAAGGTGGTGCGCTCGACCCACGGGGTGAACTGCACCGGGTCGTGCTCCTGGAAGATCTATGTGAAGTCCGGCATCGTCACCTGGGAGACGCAGCAGACGGACTATCCGCGCACCCGTCCCGACCTGCCCAACCACGAACCGAGAGGCTGCGCGCGCGGCGCCTCCTACAGCTGGTATCTCTACTCGGCCAACCGGGTGAAGAACCCCCTGGTGCGCGGCCGGCTGATGAAGCTGTGGCGCGACATGCGCAAGACCATGAGCCCGATCGAGGCCTGGACGAAGATCCAGTCCGATCCGATCCTGCGCTCATCCTATGTCGAGATCCGCGGCAAGGGCGGCTTCGTCCGGGCGAACTGGGACGAGGCGACGGAAATGATCGCCGCCGCCAACGCCTATACCGCCAGGACCTACGGCCCGGACCGCGTTATCGGCTTCTCGCCGATCCCGGCGATGTCGATGGTCTCCTATGCGGCCGGATCGCGCTATCTGTCGCTGCTCGGCGGCGTCTGCATGTCGTTCTACGACTGGTATTGCGACCTGCCGCCGGCCTCGCCGATGACCTGGGGCGAGCAGACCGACGTGCCGGAATCGGCCGACTGGTACAACGCCGGCTACCTGATCCTGTGGGGCTCGAACGTCCCGCAGACC
>JANQKY010000016.1 GCA_028280885.1 Tepidamorphus sp. | reverse complement strand
AGCCGTCGTTCAGTCGTCGCGTCCGCTGCTGATCATCGCCGAGGACGTCGAGGGCGAGGCGCTTGCGACCCTCGTCGTCAACAAGCTGCGTGGTGGTCTGAAGGTCGCCGCCGTCAAGGCGCCGGGCTTCGGTGATCGCCGCAAGGCCATGCTCGAGGACATCGCCGTCCTGACCGGCGGCCAGGTCATCTCCGAGGATCTCGGCATCAAGCTCGAGAATGTCACCCTCGACATGCTCGGCACCTCCAAGAAGGTCGCGATCACCAAGGAAGAGACCACGATCGTCGATGGCGCCGGCAAGAAGAAGGACATCGAGGGCCGGGTCGGCCAGATCAAGGCTCAGATCGAGGAGACCACCTCCGACTACGATCGCGAGAAGCTGCAGGAGCGCCTGGCCAAGCTTGCCGGCGGTGTTGCGGTGATCCGTGTCGGCGGTGCCACCGAGGTCGAGGTGAAGGAGAAGAAGGACCGCGTCGACGACGCCCTCAACGCCACCCGCGCGGCGGTCGAGGAAGGCATCGTTCCCGGCGGCGGCTCCGCTCTGCTGCGCACCAAGAACGCGGTCGCCAAGCTGAAGTCGGACAATGCCGACGTCCAGGCCGGCCTCAACATCGTCCTGAAGGCGCTTGAGTCGCCGATCCGCCAGATCGCCGAGAATTCCGGCGTCGAGGGCTCGATCGTCGTCGGTAAGGTCTCCGAGACCAAGGGCGACACCTTCGGCTTCAACGCCCAGACGGAAGAGTATGGCGACATGGTCGCCCAGGGCATCGTCGACCCGACCAAGGTCGTCCGCACCGCCCTGCAGGACGCGGCTTCGGTCGCCGGCCTGCTGATCACCACCGAGGCGATGGTCGCCGAGCTTCCCAAGAAGGAAGCGGCAGCCCCGGCCATGCCCGGCGGCGGCATGGGCGGCATGGGTGGCATGGACTTCTAAGGAAGTCCGGTACGCCCATTCTCCAAGGTGCTGGAACCGGGCAGGCCCGGTTCCGGTGGCGGCATGGACTTCCAGGGAAGTCCATAAATCCGCCCTCCATCAAATGCGCAGGAACCGGCTTCGGCCGGTTCCTGTCGTTTCGGGACCGGTCTGCACGCACACCTGTCCGGTTCAGCGGGGACGCGGCTTTGGGTTTCAGCCTGGCCGCCCCTTCGGATGTCATCTCCGGCCTGGTCGGGCAACGGCAGGGATGAGCGTTTGGGCCACCACGTCTCCCGCGTCATCCCGGAGAACTGGTACGACACGCGGCCGTGCCACGCGCCCTCACCCCGGTCCTTCGGACCGACCCTCTCCCGCCAGGGGGGAGAGGGTGCGAGTGCATCTGATGGGCCGTGCGGCGGACGCTACCGTCGGCGGACAGAAAACGCCGATGCGGCAAATGAAGTTGGTGCCTACTTACCCGATCCGTGCAGCGCGCTCTTTCCCTCTCCCCCTTGGCGGGAGAGGGTCGGCCCGAAGGGCCGGGGTGAGGGAGCCGCGGCCGCGCAAGGAATCCCGCGCGCAGGTGTGTCCCACGCCCCGGCAATAATAGACCTGAGCTCCACCAAACCGGACAGCGGTGGAACAAGTCCGGCAACGACACGAAGGGTGAATGGCGGGCGATGGCGGACACCGCTTCCCCAGACATCGCTTCCCCAGACACCGCTTCCGTTGAGGAAAACAGAGGCGATGACGTCCGAGTCGATAGTAGAGTGAGTCGATGTCCCGCCACCGTCGTTTGCCGAAACGAAACCGGACAGAAATAGTCCGCACGAGGCATTTCATAACAGCGGCAGCGAGATGCCCTCTAAGGTTGTTTTGACTGAAATAATTCAATTAAAGAGCGATAATATTCGATTATTCCCTAGCGTAAGGACATCGGAAGCGGTTTTTTATTGCTGAAAGTTTAACAAAGGTCTTAGCTTTTCAGCCGGGTGAGCTGGGAAAGAAACGATGGCGTTTGCCATGCGTATGGAGTTTTGTGTGACATGCGCTGACGGCTGGCCCGCCTGGTTGGGGGGGCGGAGCGCATGGCTGAGGGGCGGGCCGGCCCATGGTCGCTGGGTGCCGTCGCATGCGGACTGGCTCTGGCCACGGTCATCGCTCCGATTTTCCCCCATCATGCGCAAGCCCAACCTCCCGATGCTCAAACCCCATATGCTCAAGCCCCATATGCTCAACCCGGGGGCGCCCCGCCACCCGCGACGCTGTCGCAATCGCCGCGCTGGCATCTCTTCTTCGGGCTCGACGCCGCCGAGCGATCCTTTTTCGGCCATGCCGGATTGGTCTGGGCGCCGTTCGAAACGCTGCATCAATCCGGGTTCCGCCTGCGCTACGAGGGCAATATCGGCCTGTTCGATTATCGCGCCGGCAGCCGCGAGATTATCGGCCTGCTCGCGACCGACACGCTGATGGCCGGCTTCGAGTGGATGAGCCCGACGGCCGCCGTCGCGGTCTTTGGCGGACCGGCCCTGCAATACCAGGACACCGATCCCTATGATCCCGGCAAGCCGCGCCAGGGAACCCGGTTCGGCGGCAAGGTGCTGGTGGAAGGCTGGGTCCAGCCGGCCGCGGGCTGGTTCCTTAACGCGTCGGGGACCTATACTTCTGCGGCAGAAACCTATGTGGCGCGCGTCGCGGTGACCGCTCCGGTGAGCGAACTGTTCGCCATCGAGCCGGAATTCGTCGCCTTCGGCGAGCCGGGCTACGACCAGCAGCGCTACGGCCTGCTCGGCGTCTATGCGCCCACGCCGGCCCTGATGGTCAAGTTCGGCGGCGGCATCGCGGTCGATCCCGACGACGAGGGCGCCTATGCCGCCCTGCAGGTCAAGATGTGGAAATAGGGCCGGCAACCGGGCCCTGTTGCGCCGAGGCCGGAGGTGGGGGCAGGCGCCGCAATACCCGGTCGAGCAGCGGGTTCTGCGCCTGGTAGACATAGTCGAGGCCGCTCGCGGTCACCGTCTGGGCATCGCGCGCGCGCAGGAAGTCGATGAGCCCGTACAACGCCTTTTCCGGACAGTGCAGCACCAGCATGCCCCCGGTATCCGTCCCGAACGGAGCCGCGCAGCCGAAGCGCGAGGCCGCCTCCTCGCAGAGCGCCTGGGCGCCGGAGGGAACGCTCGCGCGCACCTCGCGCACCAGGCCGGCGCGGACCTGCGCGGCGATCCGGTCGAGCACCACGTTGAGCGCGGCGCGCTGGTCCTGCGACCAGCCGGCCCGCAATGCTGCGATCAGGTTGGCCTCGCTCTTCAGGATGATGCCGTCATCGAGAACCTTCAGCGCGTTCGCGGTGAGCGTCGCGCCCGTCGTGGTGATGTCGACGATCAGGTCGGCAGCGCCCGAGGCGGGCGTTCCTTCCGTGGCGCCGAGGCTCTCGACGATCAGGTAGTCGCCGATCGCGTGGTCGGCGAAGAAGGCGCGGGTGAGATTGACGTATTTGGTCGCGACGCGCAGCCGGCGGCCATGGCGGGCGTGAAAGCCCTGGGCCACGTCGTCGAGGTCGGCCATGGTGCGCACATCGATCCACATCTGCGGCACCGCGACGACCACATTGGCCTGGCCGAAGCCGAGCGGCAGCACCGGTTCGACGCTCTCGCCGGCATCGGGAATCGTCTCGCGGACGAGATCCTCGCCGGTGATGCCCAGATGGACCGCACCCGCGGCGATCTCGCGGGTGATCTCCGAGGCCGACAAAAACAGCACCTCGACACCGTCGACGCCGGCGAACCGGCCGCGATAGTCGCGGCTGCCGCGCGAGCGCGCGATCTTCAGGCCGGCGCGGGCGAAGAAGGCGTCGGCGTTTTCCTGCAGCCGTCCCTTCGAGGGCACGGCGACCAATAGCGGGCCGCTCATCACACCCCTCCTCGAATCTGTCCCGGGGCAAGGCGGTCGATCCAGATGGCGCAGCCGACGGCGGGGATCGGCTCCGGCGCGCCGAGCCTGGACAGAAGGCCGTCATAGCGGCCGCCGCCGACGACCTGGCCGCGCTCGCGATTGAGCGGGTCGAACATCTCGAAGACGAAGCCGGTGTAATAGTCGAGCCTGCGGCCGAAATCGGCGACGAAGGTGATCCGGTCGAGCGGAACGCCGCGCTCGCCCATGGTCAGCATGCGGCGGGCGAAGGCGACCAGCGCCTGCTCGATGTCGAGGCCGGCTTCGGCGGCAAGGTCGGTGAAGCGCTTCAGCGCGTCCTCCGGATCGCCCGAGACGGCGGCCGCCCGCGTCAGGATCGCCCGGGCCCGCTCGTCGAGCCCGCCATCGGCGGCGAGCTGGGCCTTTTCGATCATCCGTTCGGCGATCTCCTGCGGGCTGCGGCCGCCCACCGGGGCGATGCCGGCGACCGCCATCATGTCCTCCACGGCGGCGCGGGCGGCGGCCGGATCCTGGCGGGCGAGGTTCGCCAGGAACGCGCCGCGGCCATCGGCCTCGGTCGAGGCGGGCGCCTTCAGCGCCTCGGCGAGCCCGCCCGGCCTGCCGAACGCCCCGCGCAGGCGGCGCGGCCAGGGCTCGGGCAGGTCGAGCGCGGTGACGAATGCCATGAACAGGCTTGGATCGCCGAGCCGCATCTCCGGCATCGACAGGCCGAAGCGCTTGACGGCGTCGAGCGACAGGGCGACCACTTCCGCGTCGGCATGGTCGCGATCCTCGATGCCATAGAGTTCGACGCCGGCCTGGAGGAACTCGCCGGGCGCCGATTGCCCCGGCCGGTCGCGGAACACCGGGCCGAGATAGGAGTAGCCGGCCGGCCGGTTGGCGGCGGGCGGGCCGGCACGACCGCCAAGATGCGCCCGGCTCACCGGAATCGTGTAGTCGGGCCGCAGGCACAATTCCCGGCCGGCGGGGTCCTGGACCAGATAGAGTCGGCGGCGGATATCCTCGCCGGACAGGTCGAGAAAGACCGAGGCGGGCTGCAGGATCGCCGGCTCGGCGCGTTTCAGGCCGCGCTCGGCGAACAGCGCCAGCAGGGCCTCGATGGCGGGGGTCATTTCGGCGGGCGGGAACATGGACGGACTGGCGGTGCTACCGGTTTTCAGGCGATCGGGATCGGACAGGCGATCGATTCGCCGCACGCCGGCCGACATTTTGGGCTTGTAGCAGGCCGAAATGACATTTGCGACCGTCTTTCCTGCGCTTGATGTTGGCGGGTTGTCCTTGGCCGGTATCGAGCCGGCTTAAGCGATATCCGGCGCTCGACCGGGGGCTTGCACCTTCGGCACTCCAAACTGGTCCCGTGCTCGCGCAACCGCCGCTCGGCGCTCGGCGGCTTCGCCTCGCGCGTTCGGCACTCGAAATGCTTCCGCATTTCGTCCGCTATCGCGGACCGTGCCTCACTCCCTTCACCGCAGATCACGGGTTTCGGCGGCGTTGTCGAATTTCAGGGTCTTCAGATAGGCGATCAGATCCTGCCGGTCCTGCGGATCGGGCAGGCCGGCGAAGGCCATGCGGGTGCCGCGCAGATAGGCGCGCGGGTTCTCGAGATAGCCGCTGAGCGTCTTGTCGGTCCAGCGCAGGCCCTCCGCGCCGGCTTCCTGCATGCCGGGCGAATAGGCATAGCCGTTGCGGGTCGCGGCGCGGCGGCCGACGATGTCGTTGAGGATCGGCCCGACGGCGTTGCGGGCGCCGACGCCGACCTGATGGCAGGCGTTGCAGGTCAGGAACAGGGCCGCGCCCTTGCGCGGATTGCCGTCCGCGCGCACCGGCCCGCTTGCCAGGATCGCGGCCGCCATCGAAACGGCCAGGAGGGATAGTCCGATACGTTGCACGTCGAGATGACCGCGATTGAGTGGCCCCGAACCAGGACTATCCATCTAATCGATATCCCGCCGCTCCCGCAACATGGCGGTTGCCACGGGCGGCGCTCGGGCGCCCCGATCAGGCCCCCAGTTCGAGGCCCGCATCCCAATAGGGCATCGGCCCGTAGAGATCGGCGAGGAAGTCGATGAAGACCCGCACGCGGGCCGGCAGGAAGTGGCGGCTGGGATAGACCGCGTAGACGGCGAGCCGGCTCGATTCGCGATAGTGCGGCAGCACGATCCGCAACTCGCCGTTCTGCAGCGCCGGCCCGACATCCCAGGTCGAGCGCAGGGCGATCCCCAGCCCGGCGATCACCGCCTCGCGCACGACCTCGCTGGAATTGGTCTGCAGCGGCCCGGTCACGCGCATCGAGGTCGGCCCGTCCGGGCCCTCGAGCTGCCAGACGTCCTGATGGGTGGCGAACAGGCAGCTGTGGTCGGCCAGCGCGGCCAGGCTGTCGGGCGTCCCGCAGCGCTCCAGATAGGCCGGCGACGCGCAGATGACCCGGTGGTTGGGGGCAAGCCGCCGGGCGATCAGCGTCGAGTTCTCGAGCACCGCGATGCGGATGGCCAGATCGAAACCGTCGCCGACGATATCGACGAAATGGTCGCTCAGCATCAGGGTGAGCGTCACTTCCGGAAAGCGTTCGGAAAACCGGCCAAGATGCGGCGCGATATGCAGGCGGCCGAACGAGGTGGGGGCGGCCAGCTTGAGCCGGCCGCGCGGTTCGGCATTGCGGCGGGCAACGAAGGCCTCCGCCTCCTCGATGGAGGCAAGGATGCCGACGACGCGTTCGTAATAGCCCTGGCCGTCCTCGGTCAGCGCGATCTGCCGCGTCGTGCGCTGCAGGAGCCGGGCGCCGAGCCGCTCCTCGAGCCGGCGGATGCGCTTGGAAATGACGGCCGGCGACAGGCTCAGCTCGCGCCCGGCCGCCGACATCGTGCCGGCGGTCACGACCCGGGCGAAGATCTCCATATCCGTCAGATCGGTCATTCCGCCTTCCCATATGCGCTATTATGGAAACAATCCGTATCGATTGTTTCCTCAGAGAATAAGATGAGAGCGTCCGCCAGGGCAAGGGGGCTGCCGGCTGGATTGTTTCCAATTTGGAAAAAGAGTGCGTTTCTTATGCCTGGTTGTCAAAACTGGGCCATATGAGACACTCCCGCCGAAATCTGACCCGATCAACCGAATACACCCGGGAGGCAAGCCATGACGTCATCGCCGAAAGTTGCCGGCGTCTCGATCACCGGACCGATGGCCGCGCGCTATGACGAGGTTCTGACCGACGAGGCGCTCGCCTTCGTCGCCGATCTGCATCGCAGCTTCAACCAGCGGCGCAAGGAGTTGCTGGCCCTGCGCGACGTGCGGCAGGCGCGGTTCGATGCCGGCGAGCTGCCCGACTTCCTCGAAGACACCCGCCACATCCGCGAGGGCGACTGGCGGGTCACGCCGATCCCCGAGCCGCTCATGGACCGCCGGGTCGAGATCACCGGCCCGGTCGACCGCAAGATGGTGATCAACGCGCTGAATTCCGGCGCCAGGGTGTTCATGGCCGATTTCGAGGACGCCACCGCGCCGACCTGGCGGAACCAGGTCGAGGGCCAGATCAACCTGAAGGACCGCTGGAACGGCACCATCGACTTCACCGACCCCGATAGCGGCAAGGCCTATGCGCTGAAAGCCGACCCGGCCGTTCTGCTGGTGCGGCCGCGCGGCTGGCACCTGCCCGAGGACCACATGCTGGTCGACGGCGAGCCGATCTCCGGCGGCCTGTTCGATTTCGGGCTCTATGTGTTCCACAACGCCAGGGCGTCGCTCGCCGCCGGCGCCGGCCCTTACTTCTACCTGCCCAAGCTCGAAAGCCACCTGGAAGCGCGGCTGTGGAACGATGTCTTCGTCCAGGCGCAGGACCGGCTCGGCCTGCCGGTCGGCACGATCAAGGCGACGATCCTGATCGAGACGCTGCCCGCCGCCTTCGAGATGGACGAGATTTTGTTCGAGATGAAGGACCATATCGTCGGCCTGAACTGCGGCCGCTGGGACTATATCTTCTCGTTCATCAAGCGGCTGCGCAACAATCCGGACTTCCTGCTGCCGGATCGTGGAAAAGTGGTGATGGGCGAGGCCTTCCTGCGCGCTTATTCGCTGCTGCTGATCCGCACCTGCCACCGGCGCGGCGCCTTCGCCATGGGCGGCATGGCGGCCCAGATCCCCAACCGCCGCGACCCGGAAGCCAATACGATCGCGCTTGCCAAGGTCAAGGCGGACAAGGAACGCGAGGCCGGCGACGGCCATGACGGCACCTGGGTCGCCCATCCCGATCTGGTGCCGGTGGCGATGGAGGTGTTCGACCGGCTGATGCCGGGGCGGAACCAGCTCGATAACCTCCGCACCGATGTTGAGATCGGCCAGGCCGACCTGTTGAAGGTGCATGAGGGCACGCGGACGGAAGCGGGCCTGCGCGAGAATATCCGCGTCGGCGTGCAGTATACCGAGGCCTGGCTGCGCGGCCGTGGCGCGGTGCCACTCTACAACCTGATGGAGGACGCGGCGACGGCGGAAATCAGCCGCTCGCAGATCTGGCAGCAACTGCGCCATGGCGCAACGCTGGAGGATGGCCGCACGGTGACGCGGGACCTGTTCACGCAGACGCTGGCCGACGAAATGGCGGGCGTTCGCGCGGAACTGACGCCGGCGGTCTATGACGCCGGCCGCTTCGAGGAGGCCGTCACGCTGTTCCGCGACATGTCGATGGCCGCCGATTTCGAGGAGTTCCTGACCCTGCCGGCCTACAAGCTGATCGCCTGAGGTCCGCCGTTGTGTGGAGGCGCCGGCAATGTGGGCGTCTCCTTTCCTTCGTCATCTCCGACGGCTGTTAGGCCGAGCCGGGATCGGGGAGTCCGTGTCGAGGCCGAGGGAACGCCGAACCGCCCGGGCTCTCCGATCCCGGATAATCGCTATCGCGATTTCCGGGATGACGAGAGAGAGGTCGGCGCCCCGCCGCCACCCCTCCGCTGTCATTGCCGGGACGTGTTCCACTACTGTCCGGTTTAGCGGGGACGGGGCTCTTTGATTTCAGCCTGGCCACCCTCTCGGATGTCATGCCCGGACTTGTTCCGGGCATCCATGAACACCTCGCTGGCATCTGTGGTCATGGATTGCCGGGACAAGCCCGGCAATGACAGTAAGAGTGATTGGCTGGCGGTACCAAGACACCGCTTCCATCGAGGAAAACAGAACTGGTGACGTCCGGGCGTGTGGCCGGGTCGTAAGCCAAAACCCGTTTCCGCTGGACCGGGCACCAGCGCATTCCTCCAGGCAGCGACCCTAGAACCGAATGCCGACGCCGAAGCGGCCGCGGCTTTCGCCGTCGATATCCGTCCAGGTCTCGCGCGAGATCACCGTGCCGTTGCGCTCGTATTCGTAGCGATTGACGGTGCCGCGCACGTCCTCGTGCTGGCGGGTGTCCTGCAGGGTCGCCCGGCTCGGCGCCTTGCCGGGCAGGTAGTACTGGTCGCGCGGATGCACGAAGATGTCGCCGAAGGCATCCGGGCTGACATCCCCGGTCGCCGCCTCAGGCGTCTGTGCCAGCGCCGGCGCGAGGGCGCCGGAAACCACCAGAACCGAGATTGCCAGCACCGCCGCCAATTTGCCCGGCTTCCACTTGAACATACTCACACACATCGTCCGCCATCCACTTCCAGGGCAACGCCGGTAATGAAATTCGCCTCGTCAGAGGCAAGCCACAGGGCCGCGTTGGCGATATCGAGCGGCTGCGACAGCCGGCCGAGCGGGATCGTCGAAACGAACTTCTCCCGCATCTCCGGCGTATCCTCGCCCATGAAATCGGCCAGCATGCCCGTCTCGCCGGCAACAGGGCACAGGCAGTTCACCCGGATCTGCTTCGGCGCCAGTTCGACGGCCATCGCCTTGGTCGCCGTGATCGCGAAGCCCTTCGAGGCATTGTACCACGTCAGCCCCGGCCGGGGGCGCAGGCCCGCCGTCGAGGCGGTGTTGATGATCACCCCGCCGCGCTCGCCCATCGCCGGCACGGCCTCCAGCGTCGCCAGATAGATCGCCTTGGCGTTGACGGCGAGAATGCGGTCGAATTCGTCTTCGCCGACTTCGGTAAGCGGCTTGTTGCGATGGGTGAAGCCGGCATTGTTGATGAGGATGTCGAGCCCGCCGAAGCCCTCGGTCGCCGCCCCGATCATCGCCTTGACATCGGCTGCGTCCGTGACGTCGGCCATGATCGGCGTCGCCGACCCGCCGATCTCGCCGGCGACCCGCCGCGCGCCGTCGCCGTTCAGGTCGGCGACGATCACGGTCGCGCCTTCCTCGGCAAAGCGTTTGGCGATGCCCTCGCCGAACCCGGAGGCCGCGCCGGTCACGACCGCGACCTTGTCCTTCAACCGCAGCGTCATTGCGCCTTCCCTTTTTCTTGAGAGTTGCGTTGGTCGGGGCAGACCATAGTGCAAGTCACCGCCGTGCGTCGAATGATTTGCGTCCAAACGAGCGGCGGGGGAGGGCGCGCGCGCCTGTTCCTCCGGCTCCCCTATTCCTCCGGTTCGCCCCTATTCCTCCGGTTCCGTCGTGAACATCAGCGGATAGCCTGCCTCGCGGCCGAGATCGGTCGCCTCGCTCGCCTTGGTCTCGGCGACGTCGCGGGTGAACACGGCAACGACGCAGGTGCCCTGCTGGTGGGCGGTCATCATCACCCGGTAGGCCTCGGATTCGCCCATCCGGAAGACGGCGGCAAGCACCAGCACGACGAATTCGCGCGGCGTGTAGTCGTCATTGACCAGGATGACCTTGTGCAGCTTCGGCCGCTCGGTTTTCGGCTTCGGCTTGGTGCGTGGCTTGACGGGGGCCTCGCTCATGGCGGTTCCGGCGGATCTTAATGAAGGACGAGCCCCACTATAACCCGCAAGACCGGTGCCGGGTCCAGATTTCGCCGCTCACATGTCGCGGCCGACGCCATGACGGACGCGGAACGGCAAACAGGCGGCGCAGGATACCCGCACCGCCTGCGATCATCGTATGGACGCGCTGGCGAACGCCCCCTATTCGGCCGCGTCCGCCGACAGGACGCCGCGGCGGATCTGGTCTTCCTCGATCGATTCGAACAGGGCGCGGAAATTGCCCTCGCCGAAGCCGTCATCGCCCTTGCGCTGGATGAACTCGAAGAAGATCGGCCCGATCACCGTCTTGGAGAAGATCTGCAGCAGGATCCTGGTCTCGCCGCCGTCGACCACGCCCTCGCCGTCGATCAGGATACCGTGCTTCTTCAGCGCTTCGATCGGCTCCTCGTGGCCGGTGACGCGCGCGTGGCTCTTCTCGTAATAGGTGTCCGGCGGTCCGGGCATGAAGCCCACACCGTTGTTGTCGAGCCGGTCGGTCGCGCCATAGATGTCCTCGGTGCCGACCGCGATGTGCTGGATGCCCTCGCCCTTGTATTCGTTGAGATACTCCTCGATCTGGCTCTTCTCGTCGGCCGATTCGTTGATCGGGATGCGGATCTTGCCGCAGGGGCTCGTCAGCGCCCGCGAGAACAGGCCGGTGAGCTTGCCCTCGATGTCGAAGAAGCGGATCTGGCGGAAATTGAACAGGTTGGCGTAGAAGTCGAACCAGGTGTCCATGTTGCCGCGCCGGACATTGTGGGTGAGGTGATCGAGATAGTAGAAGCCGATGCCGGCGGGCTTGGGATCTTCCTCGCCGAGCCACTCGAACTCAGCCGCATAGGGCGAGCCCTTGGCGCCGTAGCGGTCGACGAAATAGATCAGGCTGCCGCCGATGCCGCGGATCGCCGGGACGCTGAGCGTCTTTTCCCCGTCCTCGTTCTCGTAAGGGGTCGCGCCGAGCTCTACGGCGCGCTTGAACGTATGGTCGGCATCGACGACGCGCCAGCACATCGACGGCGCGCAGGGGCCGTGCGCCTCGACGAACTTCGCCGCGAAGCTCTCCGTGTCGGCATTGACGATGTAGTTGATGTCGCCCTGCCGATAGACCCGGATATCGCGCGTCCTGTGTTTTGCGACGGGCGTATAGCCCATCCGCGAAAACAGGTCTTTCAGCGCTTCCGGATCGGGATGGGCGAATTCGACGAACTCGAAGCCGTCGGTTCCCATCGGGTTCGCATCATCGATCTTCGCCGCCGGGGCGTCGTGCGGAAACGGGCCCATGTGTCTCTCCTCATGCGATTGATTGTCGGTATTTGCTCATGAGTATCCCGCATCATACATGCGAAAGGCTTGCATTCAGCGCCTGAAACGGAGAAGGTTTGCGTGTTTCGTGCATAAAAGGAGGGAGTAGCGCATGTTGCTTGAGCTTGATGCCATCGACCTGCGCATCCTTGACGCACTGCAGGAGGCCGGCGACCTCACCAATCAGGACCTGTCGGACCGGGTGAACCTGTCCGCCTCGCAGGTGTCGCGGCGGCGTGCGCGCCTGGAGGCCGATGGCGTCATCCGCCGCTACCGGGCCGAGCTCGATGCCGAGCGGCTGGGGCTTGCCACCATCGTCTTCATCCGCGTGACGCTTGCCCGCCACAATGCGGCGAATGCCGAGCGGTTCCGGACGCTCGCCAAGCGCCTTGCCGAGATTCAGGAGGCCTATGCGCTGACCGGCGAGGCGGATTACCTATTGAAGGTGGTGGTCGGCTCGCTCCCCGACCTCGCCCGCTTCGTCAATGACGTGCTGCTGCCCGACGAGAGCATCGCCCAGGTGCATTCGGAAGTGGTGCTGGAGACGCTGAGCGAGCGGCGCTCGCTGCCGATCGGCGGGTAGAGCGTTATCCGGCCCGCTGCCGGTAGTCCTCGAACCAGCCGAGGCTGTCCGCCGTCGCGCCGGTCGGGATGTATTCACAGCCGACCCAGCCGGCATAGCCCGAGGCGTCGATTTCGGCGAAGACCGGCCGGAAGTCGATCTCGCCCTGGCCAGGCTCCCGCCGGTCGGGCGGATTGGCGATCTGAATGTGGCCGGTGATGTCGCGGAAATCGCGTAAGGCCTGCACCAGATCGCCGTGGATGACCTGCCGGTGATAGACGTCGAACATCAGCCGGACATTGTCCAGTCCCGCAGCCTCGATCACGCGGCGCGCCAGATCGTAGTCGGCGAGCATGTAGCCCGGCATGTCGCGATTGTTCTTGGGCTCCAGCAGGATCGTCGCGCCGGCCGGTTTCGCCGCTTCGGCGGCGCGGCGGACGTTGCCGGTGAGCGTCTCGACCAGCCGGGTCATGCTCTCAGCCGCGGGCGCGAGGCCGGCGAGGCAATGCATCATCTGGCAGTCGAGCGCCTCGGCGTAGCGAAGCGCCGTTTCGACCGTTGCCTCGAACTCCGCTTCCCGGCCCGGCTGGCAGGCAAGGCCGCGGTCGCCGGCGGCAAGGTCGCCGGGGGGAATAGAGAACACCGAAAAGGCCAGCCCGTTTTCCCGTTGCACGGCCTTCAGCGTCTCCGGCGCATAGTCGTCGACGAACTGGCATTCGACCGCTTCAAAGCCCGCGGCCCGGGCCGCGCCGAAGCGATCGAGAAAGGGATGCTCCTGAAAGAGCGTCGAAATGTTCGCCGAAAAGCGGGGCATGGCTGCCCCTATCCGCGCTGCTGCTGGCAGGGTGTCGGTTTCATCCGCCCGACGCCCCATTCGGCTTCCTCGCCCTTGCCGGTCAGCGTGTATTTGCCGTTGGTATAGGCATAGCCGGAGCCGGATTCGGCGATCGGCAGGGTGAGCGGCTCCTGGCCCTCGATCGTGACGATGGCGACATGGGGCTCCTGGTCGTTGTCGAAAACGACGTTCAGCGTCGTGCCGTTGTCGCAATCGAACACCGCGTTGATGGCCTCGGCGCGCGGCGCGGTCGTGCCGGCCAGCAAGAGCGTGATTGCTGCAAAACCCAGTGTCGTGACCTTCATGCCTGATCTCCCGACGATTCGAACCGGCCAAAGTGTAGTCCAGCCTATGTGGCGCTGGAATGTCGATCAGGCAAGGTGGTTTCGGCGCCGCCGTCCGGATCAAGCCGGGACCGCACCCGCTCGATGACCGTCTCCCGGTCGGCGCCGGCATCGATAATGTCCCAGTTAATCGGGCCGGTCTCGTAGGAAAGCTGCGTCTTCACGACCGCGCCGGTCGCATCAGACGCATCGCCTGTCCGCTGCTCGACCCGCTCAATCAGTCGCGCCGGCTCGGCGGCAAGCCAGATCCCGTCGAAGGGGGCGCCGGCGGCATCGGCCGCGGCGCGGGCGGCGGCCCGTTCGTCGGGACGCGCGTTGACGGCGTCCAGCACGGCGCCGTGGCCGGCGGCCAGCGCCATCGCCGCCTGTTCCAGCATGTGGTCGTAGACCTGCTTCGACGCCTCGGGCGTATAGGCGCTCTGCGGCAAGGCGACCGTCTCCGCGACGCCGGCGAGCTGCTTGCGGATGACGTCGCTGCGCAGCACCACGGCGCCGGGCGGCGGGCCGATCTCGGGCGCGATCGCGATTGCAACCGTCGTCTTGCCGGTGCCCGACAGCCCGCCGATCGCAACGAGGCGGGCGGCCGGGGGCTTAAGGAACTCCAGCGCAAGCGCAAACATCGCCTGCGCCTGCCTGGCGGCTTCCGCCTTCTGCTGACCGGACAGAAACCGCAGCCGTTCGGCCTGAACCTTCGCCCGGATCGCCGCGCGCATCGACAGAAACAGCGGCAGCAGCGCCAGGCCGCTGATCGAATCGGGCTCCGGCTGGGCGATAAGCCAGCGGTTCAGGACACGGTTGGCCGCCGCCTTGAAGCCGCGCTCCCACAGGTCCATCAGCAGGAAGGCGAGATCATAGAGCACGTCGATCGTTGCCAGCGCTTCGTCGAATTCGAGCGCGTCGAAAATCACCGGCGCGCCCTCGATCAGTGCGACATTGCCAAGATGCAGGTCGCCATGGCAGCGGCGGATCGCGCCCGCCGGGGCACGGTCCGCGATCAGGTCGTGGCCTCTCGCGAGCGCCGCCTGCGTGAGACCGGTGAAGGTTTCGGCCTGGTCCGCCGGAAACAGATCGGCGAAGCCGGCGATCTCGGCGCAGCTTTGCAGGGCGACCGCGCCGATCTGGTCGGCGGCCGCTGCCGCATCCGATGGCGCGGATGCCGTGACCGGAGCCCGCGCGTGCATCGCGATGACCTGCTCTGCCAGCCTGTCGATGATCTCCGATGCCAGGCGGCCATCGTCGGCGAGCCTGTCGAGCGTCGCCGTCTCGTCGAAGCGGCGCATCCGAACGGCCCACTCGACCGGATCGCCCGGACCGTCGAGGGCAAGCGCTCCGTCCGCCTGCCGGGTTATCGCAACGGCGGCACGATAGAGCGCCGGCGCGTTCGGCCGGTTGATGTCGATCTCGCGCGCGCAGGCGAGCCGCCGCTGTTCGAGCGTCGTGAAATCGAGGAAGGGCAGGCGCACGGCGCGCTTGATCTTGAAGGCGTCGTCTCCGGCCAGGAAGACGATCGCGGCGTGCGTGTCGATCCGACGCACTTCGCCCCAGGCGAGGCCATGGGTCGCGGGATCGCTCAGGAAGGCAATCACGTCCGCCTGAAGATCGGGAGATTTCATCGCTGGTCCGACGTCCGTTCGATGCCTTGACTATAGTCCGTCGCGCCGGCCCCGCCGGTTGAGCAAGATCAACGCCGGGTCCCCCCTTGTCGGGCAATCCTGCGACGATGATATGTTGCACCGACACCATCGCCGTGGCGATCGCAATGAACAGCTACCAGCACAGCCGCGCCGCGTCGCGGTTCAAGGAGACCTTACGCATGTCCGAGGAATCGGTGCACCTGAAACACATCCGCCTGCTGCTCGCCCGCAGCCCTGAATTCCCCAATGGCAGCGAGCATCACGGCTACGAATTCAACGCGCCGCTCGATGCCGACGGGCATATCGACGCGCCGGCCTGGCAGAAGGTCCGCGATCGCTGCACCGTGCGCCGGTTCTGGGCCGGCGAGCAGGACGAGACCGGCCTGTTGATGCACAAGCCCGGCGGCGCCGAACACGCGCGCTGGGTGTTCGACTATGATGAGTCGTCCGATGAGGACGATGAGGCCGGCTACCGCTTCGCAAGCCACGCCTTCAATGTCGGCGAATATGTCTCGATCCGCGACGAGGATGGCGAGATGCACACCTTTCAGGTGATTTCCGTCGAGCCGATCTAGGATTCACTCCCCGAACGCACCATTTTTCCGATAATCCCGCACGCGGCGGGCGCATGCGCCGCTGGCTTTCGGGACGCGCGCGTCTATGATGCGCGCGCTTGAGGCCAGTCCTGGACCAGTCGACACTACGGGGATCCGATGAACGCACCCAACAACCCGGCCCGCCCAGGCGGCCAGATCCTGATCGAGGCTCTCGTCGCGCAAGGGGTGGACCGCGTCTTCTGCGTGCCGGGCGAAAGCTACCTGGCCGCCCTCGATGCGCTGCACGACGCGCCGATTTCGATCATCGTCTGCCGCCAGGAAGGCGGCGCGGCGATGATGGCCGATGCCTACGGCAAGCTCACCGGCCGGCCGGGTATCTGTTTCGTGACGCGCGGGCCGGGCGCGACGAACGCCTCGCCGGGCATCCATATCGCCTCGCAGGATTCCACCCCGATGATCGTGCTGGTCGGCCAGGTCGGGCGCGGCATGCGCGACCGCGAGGCGTTCCAGGAGCTCGACTATCCCGCCGTGTTCGGCTCGATGACCAAGTGGACGGCGGAGATCCAGGACACCGCCCGCATCCCCGAATACATCCACCGCGCCTTCTCCACCGCCATGAACGGCCGCCCCGGCCCGGTCGTCCTGTCGCTGCCCGAGGACATGCTGTCGGCGACCGCCTCGGCGCTCGCCGCGCCCTATGTCGAGCCCGCCCCGACCGCACCGTCGCCACAGGCGATGGAGCGGCTCGCGGCCCTTTTGGCCGGCGCCGAACGGCCGGTCATGGTGCTCGGCGGCAGCCGCTGGAACGCGCAGGCCGTCGCCGATATCGAGCGGTTTGCCGAGCATTACGACCTGCCCGTCGGCTGCCAGTTCCGCCGCCAGTCGCTGTTCAACTCGACCCATCCAAACTATGCCGGCGATGTCGGCATCGGCCCCAATCCAGCGCTTGCCAAGGCGCTGCGCGAGGCCGACCTGTTCCTGCTCGTCGGCGGGCGCTTGAGCGAGATCGCCTCCTCCGACTATTCGCTGCTCGACGTGCCGGTGCCCAAACAGGCGCTCGTCCATGTCCACCCGTCGGCGGAAGAACTCGGCCGGGTCTACGCGCCGACGCTGCCGATCCATGCCGACCCGGGCTCCTTTGCCGCCGCCGCTGCCGCATTGACACCGCCCGACCAGGTCATCTGGGCGGACCGCACGCGGGCGGCCCATGCCGCCTATCACGCCTGGAGCGACAACCCGCCGCCGCGGCCAGGTGCCGTCGACTACGCCGCGATCGTCAAATGGCTGCGCGACCGCCTGCCCGCCGACGCGATCGTCTGCAACGGCGCCGGCAATTACGCGACCTGGCTGCACCGCTTCCTGCACTATCGCGGCTACGGCACGCAGATCTCGCCGACGTCGGGCTCGATGGGCTATGGCGTCCCGGCCGCGGTCGCCGCCAAGGGCCTCTATCCCGACCGGATGGTCGTCTCCTTTGCCGGGGACGGCTGCTTCCTGATGAACGGCCAGGAATTCGCGACTGCCGCGCAATACGATCTGCCGATCATCGTGATCGTCGTCGACAACGGCATGTACGGCACCATCCGCATGCATCAGGAGCGCACCTATCCCGGTCGCGTCAGCGGAACGGGGCTGGAGAACCCGGATTTCGCCGCGCTCGCCCGGGCCTATGGCGGCCATGGCGAGACCGTGGAGGCGACGGAGGAGTTCGCCGGCGCCTACGAGCGGGCGGTGTCCTCGGGCAAGCCGGCGCTCATCCACCTGAAGGTCGATCCGGAAGCGATCCTGCCGGCGGCGACATTGACGGAGCTGCGGGAAGCCGCGCTCGCGGCGGCGGATTAACCGGACATGCTCTAAAGGGTCCGTCCAATCAGGCTGACGCCCAGGATCAGGATCACGCCGAAGAACAGCCTGCGGAACAGCTCCGGGCTGATGACGTTGCGGATGCGCCGGCCAAGCACCAGGCCGGCGATCGAAGGCGGAACGGCGAGAAGCGACAGGCCGATCTGGTCCAGCTTGAACTGGTCGTAGGCGGTGAGGACCGCGCACAGGGCGACCGTGCCGGTCATGAAGATGATGCCGATCGCCTGGACCATTTCGTCCCGCTCGAGCCGCAGCGCGGCGATATAGGGGATTGCCGGGATCAGGAAGATACCGGTTATGCCGATCATCGCCCCCGCACCGATCCCGATCACCGGCGTCAACCACCACTCCTGCGCATGGGCAACGCTGAATTGCCGACCCGACAGGCCGAGGATCGCGTAGGCGACCAGCACGCAGCCAAGCGCCAGTTGCGCGTGGCTGGAATCGTCGCCCGTCAGGATCCTGGCGGTCGCCCAGGGCGCCACGGCCATCGCGACCAGCAACGGCCAGAGCCGGCGCAGAAGTGACCGGAAATATGGGCCCGACAGCATCTGCCAGAAATTGGTGGTGAAGGACGGTATGACCATGACCGCAGCGGCAAAGGCCGGCGAGACCGTCAGGCTGAGGATGCCGATCGCGATCGTCGGCAGGCCGAGCCCCACGACGCCCTTCACCATGCCGCCAAGCAGGTAGGAAACGACGATGAGGCCGGCGAGGGTTGTGAAGTCGAGCATCACCGCACCGTGCGGCGGCGCTCGTTTGAATGCAAATGGTAATTCCGATTTAACCCCAGGCGGAAAGGCGAATTGATCGCCGGGTGTTGGACACGCCGCCGCGATTCAATAGTCTGTCCGAAGGCTTTTTAGGTTCGAGAATAGTCTTTCACTTTTTAAGTAATCCGAGGATTGCAAAATGCTTCTGTCGCGTATCGGAATCGGTGGTCTTCTGAGCTGTCAGATTGGTGCTGTTACCGGGCTTGCCCTGTCGGGCGGCGTTCAGGCGGCTCAGGCTCTCACAATTGACAGGGCGACCATCGAGAATGGCAGGCTGATCGTTGAAGGCACGACGCGCCAGCGCAACAAGGTTGTCAAACTCGACGGAAAGTACCTGACGAAATCGAACCGGAGGGGGATGTACGCGTTCAGCGTGCTGTATCATCCGGACGATTGCCTTGTGACGGTGAAGCGGCATCGGAACGAGCTGAAGGCAGTGGTCGCAAACTGTGGCCCGCAGGGCGATCAGGGACCAAGGGGACTGCGCGGATTCCGAGGTGAACAGGGCCCGCAAGGTGTAATGGGATCGCGTGGCCCACAGGGCCCGCAAGGTGAACAGGGCCCGCAAGGTCAACAGGGTCCGCAAGGTGATCAGGGCCCGCGAGGTATCCAAGGCATACAGGGAGACAAGGGCGATACCGGCCCGCAAGGTCCCCCGGGCGTTGCGGCGGTTCACACGCTAGCGGGAAGATTCGTCGGCAAATCCTTCAATGTTGATGGATGGGGTCCGTTCTTCATCGGCGATACGGTTGAGGTGAATCTGGTCACAGGTCAGAAGCTTACAGCTTCGGCCACGGCGTTTATCGTCAGCAACCCGATCGTAACCGGAGACAACCAGATACTGCATGCGGACGTTTCGATAACGATGTGCGGGCAATCCACGTCCAGTGGGGACATAAGTGAACTCCTGCCAGCCCTCGATTTCGTTTTGAACAAGCCGCCGTCGCCTACAGCCGGGCGAGCGCCTACCTCATTCGTTGCCGTCAATATGAGCGGCGTGCCATTGGCGACAGGCGCCATGAATGTCGGACTGTGCTTCTCATTTGCGGCTCCTGGAAACTTTGTCGTCGAGAGTATCTCCAGAACGTCCCCGACCGATGTATCCGGATGGATCATGGTGTCGAACTGAGCGGATCGGAGAGCAGCGAACGGGACTGGCTTTACTCCAGCGACAGCCTGACCTGCACCACTTCCGGGTCATCGCCCGAGACGATTTCGGCGAAGCCCAGCTCCCGGCACATGGTCAGCATCGAGCGGTTGGCGCGCAGCACCTCGCCATGGATCTGCTTCAGGCCGTCGGACCGGGCGAAATCGATGATCAGCTCCATCAGCGACCAGCCGAGCCCCTGGCCCTTCAGGTCGGAGCGCACGAGGACGGCGTATTCGGCCCGCTCGTGATCCGGGTCGGCATGCAGGCGCACCACGCCCTCCAGTGCACCGGTCTGCGGATCGAGTGCGACGAAGGCCATCGCACGGGCGTAGTCGATCTGGGTCATCCGGGCCAGGAACCGGTGCGACAGGTCCGGCTTCGGCGTGAAGAAGCGCAGCCTTACGTCGGCAAGGTCGATCTTGGCGAAGAACGCGTCATAAAGCGCCTCGTCCTCGGGCCGGACCGGGCGGGCCAGCACGGTCAGTCCCGATTGCGTCGTCAGCGTGCGCTCCCATTCCTTGGGATAGGGCTGGATGGCAAAGCGCGGATTGACGCCGTGCCGCCCCTTGGCCGGTTCGGCTTCGATGCGCATGCGCGCGTCGACGGCGATCACGCCCCGCTGATCGGCCAGCAACGGGTTGATATCCATTTCCCGGATCTCGGGAATATCGGCCGACAGATGCGAGATCTTCACCAGCGTCAGCGCCACGGCGGCGCGGTTGGCGGCCGGTTCGGAGCGGAAGGCCTTGAGCAGCTGATAGACCCGCGTGCGCCGCATCAGCCGGTCGGCCAGATGCAGATCGAGCGGCGGCAGCATCAGCGCCTTGTCGCGGATCACCTCGACCGCCGTGCCGCCCTGGCCGAACAGCACGACCGGGCCGAACAGGGGATCGTCGAGCAGGCCGACGATCAGTTCGCGCGCGCCGGGCCGATGGATCATCGGCTCGACCGTCACGCCGTCGATGCGGGCCTCGGGTCGTTTCTCGCGGGCCGCCGCGATGATCTCGGCGGCGGCGGCTTCAACTGCGTCCGGCGAGGTCAGGTCGAGCCGCACCCCGCCGATATCCGTCTTGTGCAGGATGTCGGGCGAGAAGATCTTCACCGCGCAGGCGCCGTGCTCGGCGATCACCGTCTCGGCGATGGCCCCGGCCGCAGCCGGATCGGCGGCCGGCCGGGCCGCGGCGATCGGGATGCCATAGGCGGCGAAAATCGCGGCAATCTGCGGCGCCCTGAGCCAGCTCTGCCCGGCTTCGAGCGCGTCGGCGACGATCGCCCTGGCCGCGTCGGTGTCCGGGGTGAAGTCCTCGGGCAGGCTCGGCGGCGTCTCCATCAGCGTCTGCTGGGCGTCGGAATAGCGCGTCACATGGGTGAGCCCGCGCACGGCTGCCGTCAGCGAGGTGAAGGTCGGCACCCCGACCGGCTGGAACCGGGCACGCACGTCGGCTGCCTGCGCATCGCCCAGCCAGGCCGCCAGCACCGGCTTGCGCGGCCAGCGGCCCGGCTTGTGGGCCTTGATCGTCTCGGCGACGGCGGAGGCGGCCTCGTCGCTGGAAGCAAGGCCGGTCGGGCAGTTCAGCACCAGAACCGCGTCGGTGGTCTCGTCGTCGAGCAGGATCTCAAGCGCCGCCTGATAGCGCTTGGCCGGCGCATCGCCGATGATGTCGACCGGATTGCCCTTCGACCAGGTCGCCGGCAGCACGCCGTTCAGCTTCTCGACCGTCTCCGGCGACAGGGCCGCCAGCGATCCGCCGTAATCGACCAGCCGGTCGACGGCCAGCACGCCGAGCCCGCCGCCATTGGTCAGCACGGCGAGGTCGTGGCCCGGAAACGGCTTGATCCGGTCGAGCGTCGCCGCCGCGTCGAACAGTTCGTCGAGATCGAACACCCGCAACAGCCCGGCCCGGCGGAAGGCGGCGTCATAGACGTCGTCGACGCCGGCGAGCGCGCCGGTATGGGAGGCGGCCGCCTTCGCGGCCTCGGCGTGGCGGCCGGCCTTGACCACGACGACCGGCTTGGCGCGCGCTGCGGCACGCGCCGCCGACATGAACTTCTTCGGATTGGTGATGCCCTCGACATAGAGCAGGATCGCCCGCGTGCCGGTGTCTGCGGCGAACCAGTCGAGCAGGTCGCCGAAATCGACATCGGCCATGTCGCCCAGCGAGACCATCGCCGAGAAGCCGATATTGCGCTCGTTGGCCCAGTCGAGCACCGTGGTGACGACGGCGCCCGACTGCGACAGCAGCGCCAGGTCGCCCTTGTGCGGCGTCGAATGGGCGAAGCTGCCGTTGAGGCCGATCGGCGGCACCAGGAGCCCGACGCAGTTCGGTCCGATCACGCGAAGCGTATGGGGTCTCGCTGCGTCCAGCACCTGCTGGCGCAGCGACTCAGGGCCCGAGCCGAAGCCGGCGGTGATGATCACGACGGCCCGGGTGCCGTTCGCGCCGAGATCGGCGACGATGCCGGGAACCGTGTGCGGCGGCGTGACGATGATGGCGAGGTCGACCGGTTCCGGCAGCGCCGCGGCGTTGGGAAAGCAGGGCTGCCCGTCGATCTCCGGGTAGCGCGGGTTGATCAGGTGGACGGGCCCGTTGAAACCGCCCTCTTCCAGTTTTTCCAGGACATGGCGGCTGAGCGAGCCCGGTTTCGGGCTCGCGCCCACCAGCGCGACGGATCTGGCGAAGAAGGCGGCATCGAGATTGCGAATGGTCATGTACGGGCTCCTTTCCGCGGAACCGGGAGATGGTCCCGCGGAGACGGCACGGTTAGACCCGCGCGATGCGACATGACCATGACATGTCGCCGCAGCCGGTGGCTGCGCCAGTAAACACCATCGCCGCAGCCATTGGCTGCGCCGACGGATATAATTGCCGCAGCCATCGGCTACGGCGGGGATATCTGTCGGCGGTGTGGGCTGCGCCCGGCTCAGTGCGCCATCAGCACCGGTACGGTCATGCTCGACAGGATCTCGCTGGTGGTGCCGCCGAAGACGAATTGCCGCAGCCGCGAATGGCCGTAGCCGCCCATCACCAGCAGGCCGGCATCCATGTCGGCGGCATGCGACAGCAGCGCGTTGCCGATATCGATGCCGGTGTCGTCGATCCGCTTGATGTTCACCTGCAGATCGTGGCGGGCAAGATGCAGGGCGAGGTCGGCGCCCGGCTCGCCGCCATGGGCGGACGGGGCGTCGCTGCCGACGATGATGACGGAGACGTCGTCGGCCTTTTCCAGAAGCGGCATCGCCTCGGCGGTCGCCCGGCTCGCCTCGCGCCGGCCGTCCCAGGCGATCATGACGTGATGGAAGGCGGGTTCCTGGACGCCGATATAGGGCACCACCAGCACCGACCGGCCCGATTCGAACAGGGCCGCCTCGATCAGCAACTCGCGGATCGCCAGCATGTCGTCGGGCTCTTCCTGGCCGAGCACGATCAGGTCGGCGGAGCGGCCATGCACGGCAAGCGTCGGCCCGGCGGCGGCCTCGGTGCAGGTGACGATGCGCACCTCGGAGCGGACGCCGTCGCGATCGGCGGCCTCGGTGAAGGCCTTGGCGGAGGCCTGGGCGGTCTCGACCGCCTGCTCGCGCTGGGATTCCAGCAGCGAGCCGGGAACCTCGCCCATGATCATCGGCGGGATGGTCGGCTCGAGCGCCAGGATCAGGGCGGTCAGATGGGCATCGTGCCGGCTCGCCAGGGCGATCGCGAAGTCCTGCCGCTTCTTGTTAGCCTTGCTGTCCGCATCCGCGTCGATATGAACCAGAATATCCTTCAGTGCCATAGCGGCCTCCTCGGTGTTGCTGTATCGGGTGTAGAGCGGCTCTGCGGAAGGCTCAACATCCAATCTCGGATTTTTAAGAAAAGCCGTCAGACGGCCATGATGTCTTCAAGGTGCGTTTCGATATCGGCGGGTTCTGCCTTGGTCAGGTCCTTGGCCACCGTGCCGACCACCCGGGCCGACAGGGGCTTGGGCATGAGCTGGCGCATATCGCCGAGCGCGCGCGGCGCGGCGACCAGCACGAGCCGCTCGAAGGCGCCGCGCTGGGCGAAGCCGTTGAGCCTGTCGACGACATCGCGGATGAATTCCCGTTCGTCATGCTGATGCGGATCGGTGCGCGGCTCCATCGCGTGGCGGCCCTCGCCGGCGCTGTCGAAGGTGCGCCCCGGCCGGTCCGCCTGGATGTCCCGGTTGCGCCGGCTGTCGGTGGCAAGGGCGAGGTCCGGGCGCTCGCTCAAGCCCTTGCCGATACCGTCATTCACGAAAACCCGCGCCCGCGCGCCGTCGGCGACGACGATCCAGGTGACGATCTTGTTGACCATTGCGATGCCCTTCGATCAAACGTTTCTGTCCAGGGTCAGGACCCACTACAATGGCGCCGAGCGTGGACGCAAACCTTGATCGCGGTCAACGGCTTGCCCGCGGAGTATCCAGCAGGCGGCGAACCGTGCGATCGTCGCGGCGGACGCGGCCTTATCTGGCGGAAAGGACGGGGTGTTGAGCGCGGCATTCGAGGAACTGG
This sequence comes from Tepidamorphus sp., assembly GCA_028280885.1. Taxonomy (GTDB): domain Bacteria; phylum Pseudomonadota; class Alphaproteobacteria; order Rhizobiales; family Tepidamorphaceae; genus Microbaculum. The sequence goes on along the minus strand of JANQKY010000016.1, from coordinate 148,935 downwards.
ATTATCGCCCGACGCCGATCGGTGCCCTGAGCCTCCGGCGCCGCCACGAGCCGCGCACCGGCACGGACGTCTTCGAAATCAAGCTCGGCGCGGACTTCCTGATGTCGAGCCTGTTCACCGCCTCGGAGATCGCGCTGGCGCGGCTCGGCCTGTCGGAGGTTTCAGGCGACAGCCTCGACGTCGTGGTCGGCGGGCTCGGCCTGGGCTATACGGCCAAGGCTGCGCTGGAGGACAGCCGGGTCGCCTCGCTGATCGTGGTCGAGGCGCTCGATGCCGTCATCGAATGGCACGAAACGGGCCTCCTGCCACTCGGACCGGGCCTCACGGGTGATGCGCGCTGTCGGTTCGTCGAGGGCGATTTCTTCGCGCTGGCCGCATCGCAAACCGGCTTTGATCCGCTTAAGCCCGGCCGGCGCTTCGACGCGGTGCTGCTCGATATCGACCATTCGCCGGAGTTTCTGCTCGATGAGAGCAACGCCGCCTTTTACGGGACGGAGGGGCTCAAGCGCCTCGCCGCGCATCTGAAGCCCGGCGGCGTCTTCGGGCTGTGGTCGAACGACCGGCCCGATCCCGCCTTCGCCGACCGGCTCGCCGGCCTCTTCGAGACGGTGCGCGCCGAGCCGGTGACCTTCGACAATCCCTTTCAGGAGACGCCGTTCACCCAGACGGTCTATCTCGGCAGAAGACGGACCTAGGCGACCAGCCCGTAGAGCAGGCCGGCCAGCAGCGCGCCGACAAGCGAGAAGCCGATATAGGCGAAGAAGACCGGCAGGCGGGCGAGCGCGAAGACGGCGATCGCCGCGGGGATCGAGGTGACGCCGCCGGCGACCAGGAAGGCCATGCCGACGCCCGGCGCCATGCCCTGGCCGACCAGTCCGGCGACCAGCGGCAGCGCCGCATAGCCGTTCAGATAGGCCGGCACGCCGACGATCGTCGCAAGCGCCACGGTGAGGAGGCCGCCCTGGCCGAGCACCTTGACGATCAGTTCACCCGGCACATACGCGAGCATCACCGATTCCAGCAGGAAGGCGAGTAGCAGCCACTTGCCCAGGAAGATCGAGTTGCGCAGGCCGTTGCGGCCGAAGGTCTCGCGGCGCTGGGGCTCCCTCCAGAACCGCCAGGTGACGTCCCTGGGCGAGCGCACCTTGGCGCCGCCGCAGCCGCCGTCGCCGATGCCGGGGCGCAGCGGCGCCTTCAGCAAGCCCATCCCCATCAGCGCCCAGATGCCGAACCCGCCGATCAGGCCGAGGCCGATCGCGGCCATCGTCTTGGCGATCGCGAATTCGGTGCCCAGCGTGCCGGCGGTCAGCACGAACATCGACGGGTCCATGATCGGCGAGGCGAGCCAGAACGCCATCACCGGGGCGAGCGGCACACCCATCGTCAGGAGGGCGGCGATCAGCGGAATGACGCCGCAGGAGCAGAACGGCGAGATCGCGCCGATCAGCGCCGCCGAGACGACCATCGTCGCGGTGCGGCCCTGGAAGGCCCGCGCGATCAAGTTGTCGGCGCCGGTGGCGGCCGCATAGGCGGCAAGCAGGATCGAGGCGGCGAGATAGGGCAGGATCGAGATCAGGTTGTCGATCGTGAACCGGCCCGACGGCCAGAGCTGCCCCGGATCGGCGATCGCCAGGACGACGAGGACGAGCACGATGGCCGCAAGCGCCGGATCGATGGTCCCGGCCCGGTGCCGGATGAGGGCAATCGCTGTCGACATCCAAGTTACTCCTCGGCCGAAGTTACTCTTCGGCGGGTTTGCCCGTCTGCTCGACGCAGCATTCGGCGATCAGGTAGCCGGCGGTGTCCTGCATGGTCTCGAACTCCGCCCGGCAGATCAGCGTGGTGCCCTGCCGCTCCTGGCTGACCAGCCCGACGGTGACGAGCTTGGCCAGGTGATGCGACAGGGTGGAGGCGGCGATGTCGATGCGCCCGCGCAGCCGGCCGACCGGCAGGCCGTCGGTGCCCGTGCGCACCAGCACGCGGACGATCTCCAGCCGGGTCGGATTGCCGAGCGCTTCCAGCCGCGCCGCGACGTCGTCAACCTTCATGGCGCCACTATGCGGGGAGGGGTGGTATTAGTCAATCGGTATTTCCAGAATTATCGAAATAGTGGGGTGGAGTGGGAAGCCGCGGGTTGCGAGCGTGGCACGGCCGTGTCGCACGGCCCGAACCACCACCACGGGCGTCATTGTCCGCGCAGGCGGACAATCCGGTATTCCAGAGCGCATGCGGAGGGGCACCGGACTGTGAGGCGGGGAAACACGCAGATGCCTGGGGATACCGTAACGCAACCGCTGACGGGCCCTCACCCGGCTCGCTTGCGCTCGCCACCCTCTCCCGCGGAGGGGAGAGGGTCCGTGCCACTTGATCGCTTTCCCGAAAACTCGACCTCTTTCCCACAAGGAGAGGGGGGAGAATGAGGGTGCCGCGAGACTCTTACCCTCTCCCCCTTGGCGGGAGAGGGCGGCCCGAAGGGCCGGGTGAGGGCCCGTCAGCGCCTGCTGCTGGCCACCGGCCGCAAATCAAAGCCCGTCCCCGCTGAACCGGACACCATTGCCCTCGATAGGGCCCAGCCGCCCCCTCGGGGCTTCACATCTAGCCGATCACCTCGCCGACCAGCATCTGCGGCTTCGTATTGGTGTAGTTCGGAATATCCGCGAGCACCGGTCCGCCGGCGGCCATGGCGGCCTGCATCTTGTCCATGCTCTCGAAGACGATGGTCGCGATCGCGTAGAAGTCGGGCGGGGCGTCCGGCCCGCCGGCGATCCCCTTCGAGGCCTGGGCGGACAGGATGTAGGGGCCGAAATGCTCGGCGACCAGCTTCATGTGTTTGGAAGCATAGTAGTCATGGTCGAATGTCGTATCCGGCGCAATCGGATACAAAACCTGCAGAGATACGGCCATCTTGTCCTCCCGGCTGTCGTCAGTCCACCTGTTCGCGGACGCTATCACGGGCCCGCGATGCCGGTAAGCAAATTCAGAACCCGCCGTCAGAACCGCCGCAGCGTCTTTTCCAGCGCGCGCGTCAACTCGTCCTTGGCCGGCTCGGCCGCCTTGATGATCGCCCTTGCCTTGAGGAAATCGAGCACCCGGAAGACGTTGATGTTGGGCCGGATGACGATGTCGGGCCGGTGCCGGTGCTGCAGCCGTTCCGACACCACGCTCTGCATCAGGATCTGCGTCGCCCCGAAGATCGCCTCGTAGGGCGTCGGGATGCGCCCGCCATCGCCCTTCGGCGCGTTGACCACGTCGATCGCGACGATGACGTCGACCGGCTTGTCGAAGAAGCTGAACGGCACCGGCTCGGTCACGCCGCCATCGATCAGCACCGTGCCGTCGACCAGCACCGGCTTGAACAGCATCGGGATCGCCATCGAGGCGGCGACCGCGTTGCGCAGGTCGCCTTGCGACAGGGTCACGGCCTTCGCCGCGTAGAAATCGGTTGCGACCGCCTTGAGCGGAATGGCGAGATCCTCGAAGGTCTCCGCGACGCCCTCGGGCAGGAAGGTTTCCAGAAGCTTCAGCGCGTTGAGCTGCACCGGATTGCCGAGCGCGGGTGACAAGAGGTCGGTGAACTGATCGGTGCGCAGCTTCCACAGCCGCGACGCCACCTCGCCGCGATGGCGAAAGGTCGACAGCGCATAGCGCCTGAGCTCGCGCGCCGGGATGCCGGAGCAGTAGCAGGCGCCGATGATCGCGCCGATCGACGTGCCGACCACCTCGACGGGCCGGATGCCGAGTTCGTCGAAGGCTTCCAGCGCCGGAATATGCGCAAGCCCGCGCGCGCCGCCGCCGCCGAGCGCCAGCGCGATCCGCGGACCCGACGTCGGCCGCGATTCGGGCGGCTCACCCGCCGCGCTCAGCGTGCCCACGCTCAGCGTGCTCCGGCCTTCTGCGCGAACTGCCAGGCGGTTTCGGCGAGCGGCCTGACCTGGCTTTCCATCGCGCCGGCGTTCTCGTTGGTCGCCGTGCCGTCGCGCACCCGTCCGATGATGCCCTGCAGGATCGCGGCGAGCCGGAAGAAGTTATAGGCAAAGTAGAAATCGAGATCGTCGATGCCGCCGCGCCCGGTGCGCTCGCAGTAGCGGGCGACATAGGCTTCCATCGAGGGAATGCCGAGTGCGGCAAGGTCGAGCCCGACAAGACTGCCCGTGCCGCCGCCAAAGCGCGAGGGCGGCATCTGCCATTGCATCAGGTGGTAGGTGAAGTCGCCGAGCGGATCGCCGAGGGTGGCAAGCTCCCAGTCGAGCACGGCCAGCACCTTCGGCTCGCGCGGGTGCAGGATCATGTTGTCGAGCCGGAAGTCGCCATGCACGATCGCAGCGCCCGAATCGGCCGGCGTCGCGCCGGGCAGCCATTCCATCAGCTTTTCCATCTCGGCGAGTTCGCTTGTCTGCGAGGCCCGGTATTGCTGCGACCAGCGCTTGATCTGGCGCGCCACATAGCCCGACGGCCGGCCGAAATCGCCGAGCCCAAGCGCCTCGAAGTCGAAACTGTGCAGCCGGGCGATCGTCTCGTTCATCACGTCATAGATCGCGCCGCGCTCGGCCGTCTCGCAGCCGGGCAGGTCGGGCACCCAGAAGACGCGACCCTCGACGCAGTCCATCAGGTAGAACATCGTCCCGACGACGTCTTCGTCCTCGCACAGCACATGCGGCTTTGCGACGGGGAAGCCGGCCTGGTGCAGGGCGGAGATGACCTTGTATTCCCGGTCGACCGCATGGGCCGACGGCAACAGCTTGCCCGGCGGCTTGCGGCGCAGCACATAGGCGCCCGAGGCCGCGTCGATCCGGTAGGTCGGGTTCGACTGCCCGCCGCGGAACTGGCGCGCCGTCAGCGGCCCGCGAAAGCCTTTGACATTGGCCTCAAGCCACGCCGACAGCTTCGCCTCGTCGAAGGCCAGCGCCTGGTCGACGGGCTTGGTGCCGGAAAAGGCTTCCTGGCGGTCGATGGTCTTGTCGGAGGCGTCTGTCATGGCTCAGTCCTTGAAGAAATCCAGTAGCGCTGCGGCAGTATCGTCCGGCCGCTCCTCGCAGACGAAATGGCCGCAATCCACCGCGACGCCTTCCAGGTCCTCCGCCCAGGTCTGCCAGACCTCGAACGGGCCTTTGGCCTTCTCGGCGATCCCCACCGCGCCCCACAGCGCAAGCGTCGGACAGCCGATCCGGCGCAGCGCCTGGACGTCGGCCTCGTCATGGGCAAGGTCGCAGGTCGCGCCGGCGCGGTAGTCCTCGCAGGCCGCGCGGATCCGCTCGGGCTGGCGGAAGGCGGCGCGATACGCAGCCATCGCGGCCGGATCGAAATCGGCAAGCGAGCGCTTCGCCGTCCAACTCGCCATCGAGTGCTCCAGATAAAGGTCCGGGTCGCCGCCGATCAGCCGCTCGGGAAACGGTTCGGGCTGGGCCAGGAACAGCCAGTGATAGACCCGCATGGCAAGGTCCTTGGCCATCGTGGTCCACATCGTGTGGGTCGGCACGATATCGAGCACGGCGAGCCGCTCGATCCGCTCAGGATGATCGAGCGCCATCCGGTAGGCGACGCGGCCGCCCCGGTCGTGGCCGGCGAGCCGGAACCGCTCTTGGCCGAGTTGGCTCATCACCCGGACCATGTCCTGTCCCATCGTCCGTTTGGAATAGGCCAGGTGCTCGGGGTCGGACGGCGGCGTGGCGCTCTGGCCGTAGCCCCTGAGATCGGGGATCACCAGGAAGAACCGCTCGGCGAGCCGCGGCGCCACCTTGTGCCACATGGCATGGGTCTGCGGAAAACCATGCAGCAGCAGGAGCGGCGGGCCGCTGCCGCCGCAGCGCAGGAAGATGTCCGTGTCGCCCGTGTCGATCCGGCGGGTCTCGAAATCGGGAAACAGGTCTGGAAGCGTCTCGTCGCTCATGCGGTTTCCGCCTCGCGGGCGACCGCGCGCCAGCCGATATCGCGGCGGCAGAAGCCCTCCGGCCAGTCGATCGCGTCGACGGCCGCATAGGCGCGCGCCTGCGCCTTTGCGACGGTTTCGCCGCGCGCGGTGACGTTCAGCACCCGCCCGCCATTGGCAACCAGCGTGCCGTCCTGCATCGCCGTTCCGGCCTGGAAGATCTCGACATCGTCCATCGCCGCGGCGGTCTCCAGGCCGCCGATCGCCGAGCCTTTCTCGTAGGCGCCGGGATAGCCGCGTGTCGCCATCACCACCGACAGCGCCGCCTCGTCGCGCCAGCGCACGCTCATTGTGTCGAGCATCTGGTCGAGCGCGCCGAGGATCAGGAGCAGGAGATCGTCCTGCAGCCGCATCATCATGACCTGGGCCTCCGGATCGCCGAACCGCACGTTGTACTCGACCAGCCTGGGTCCTTCTTCGGTGATCATCAGGCCGGCATAGAGCACGCCGGTGAACGGGATGCCTTCGGCCCGCATCGCCTTCAGCGTCGGCGTGATGATCTCATCCATCGTCTGCCGGCACAGGTCCTCGCTCATCACGGGTGCCGGCGAATAGGCGCCCATGCCGCCGGTATTCGGGCCGGTATCGCCGTCGAAGGCCTGCTTGTGGTCCTGGGCGGTGGCAAGCGGCAGCGCCATGCGGCCGTCGCACAGGGCAAAGAAGCTTGCCTCCTCGCCCTGCATGAACGCCTCGATGACGATTTCCGCGCCGGCCGGCCCGAAGGCGCCGGCGAGCATGTCGTCGATCGCGCTGTCCGCCTCTTCAAGCGTTTGCGCGATGATGACGCCCTTGCCGGCGGCAAGCCCGTCCGCCTTGATGACGATCGGCGTTCCCTGCGCGCGGACATAGGCCTTGGCGGGCGCTGCCTCGCGGAACGTCTCGAAGGCCGCCGTCGGAATGCCGAAGCGCTTGCACAGATCCTTGGTGAAGGCCTTCGAGCCCTCAAGCTGCGCCGCCGCCGCCGTCGGCCCGAAGGCGCGGATGCCGGCGTCGGTGAGATCGTCGACGAGACCCGCCACCAGCGGCGCCTCCGGCCCGACCACCACCAGGGCGATGTCCCGTTCCTTGCAGAACGCCGCGACGGCGGCGTGGTCGGCCACGTCGAGCGGGACGCAGGTCGCCACCTCGGCGATGCCCGGATTGCCCGGCGCGGCAAAGAGCGTCGCCAGCATCGGACTGGCCGATAAAGCCCAGGCAAGCGCGTGCTCGCGCCCGCCCGAACCGATCAGAAGCACATTCATATCGCCCCGCTTGATCTTGGCCCGCGAACGTGGCCATGGGCGGAAAAGATCCCGCCAGACTGTCGGACACTCCGACTACCATGCGATTTGCCGATCGTCACCCTCGCGTGGGCGCGCGCAATCGCCTACAAGGATTGCCATGGCGGACCAGTCCACAGGCAACCTGCCCGAACTGAGCGTTTCCGAACTCGCCGTCGCGGTGAAGCGGACGGTCGAGAACGCCTTTCCCTATGTGCGCCTGCGCGGCGAGATCTCCGGCTATCGCGGCCCGCATTCCTCCGGCCATTGCTATTTCGCCATCAAGGACGAGAAGGCGCGCATCGACGCGATCATCTGGAAGGGCGTGTTCGGCCGGCTGCGGTTCAAGCCGGAGGAGGGGCTGGAGGTGGTCGCGGTCGGCAAGGTGACCACCTATCCGGGCCGCTCGACCTATCAGATCGTCATCGAATCGCTCGAGCCGGCCGGCGTCGGCGCGCTGATGGCGCTGCTGGAGGAGCGGCGCAAGAAACTGGCCGCCGAAGGCCTGTTCGACAAGGAGCGCAAGCAGGCGCTGCCCTATCTGCCGCGCGTCGTCGGCGTGGTGACGTCGCCGACGGGCGCGGTGATTCGCGACATCCTGCACCGTATCGCCGACCGCTTTCCCGTCCACGTGCTGGTCTGGCCGGTTCGGGTGCAGGGCGAGGGGGCGGCGGACGAGATCGCCGCCGGCATTCGCGGCTTCAACGCGATCGCGCCCGGCGGCGATATCCCGCGCCCGGACGTGCTGATCGCCGCGCGCGGCGGCGGCAGCCTGGAGGACCTGTGGTCCTTCAACGAGGAGGCCGTGGTGCGGGCGGCCGCCGACAGCGCGATCCCGATCGTCTCGGCGGTCGGCCACGAGACCGACTGGACGCTGATCGACCATGCCGCCGACATGCGCGCGCCGACGCCGACGGCGGCCGCCGAACTGGCGCTGCCCGTGCGCGCCGAACTGGCCGCCTATGTCGCCGACCGCGACCAGCGCCTGCGCACCGGCCTGATGCGCCTCGTCCAGGAGCGCAAGTCGCAATTGCGCGCCGCGGTCCGGGGCCTGCCGCGCCTTGCCGACCTGCTCGCCCTGCCGCGCCAGCGCTTCGATGACGTGTCGGGGCGGCTCAAGCGGGCACTGCAGGCGAACACGAACGCCCATGGCATGCGGCTGACCCGGGCGGCGGCGAAACTGTCGCCGGTGCGCATCCGCGACCGCATCGCGCGCGGGCGTGAGCGCCTCGCCATGCTCGATCAGCGCGGCAGGACGGGGATCGGGCGCAGGCTGGAGCGGATGGCCGACCGGGTCGCCCGGCTGGCGCAGGTGCTCAACACGCTGGGCTATGCCCAGACCCTGAAGCGCGGCTTCGCGCTGGTGCGCGACGGCGAGGGCCGGATGGTGCGCAGCGCCGAAGGGCAGGCCGACGGCGCCCGGCTCGATATCCAGTTCGCCGACGGCGTGCTGCCGGTCACGGCCGGCGCGGACGGTCGGGCGTCGGGCAAGCCCGCCCGCCGGCCGGCAAAACGGCGGGCGAAGCAAACGACGCCCGGCGATCAGGCGAGCCTGTTCGAGGATTGAGTGAAAAACGAGAAAGGCCGTGGCGGGGGATCCCGTCACGGCCTGTCGGCGTTCGTCCCGGTGGCGGCTGGGCGCTAGAGCATCGGACCGAAAAGTGGGAACCGGTTTTCGGATAAATCCGATGCGGCTTCAAATAGATAGAGCGGTGCAGCGATTCCAGCTGAAAGATCACCGCTCTAGCTGGCAGGGATTTCCCGCGCCAGCGCGGTATCACCAGCGGAACGGCATTACCTGCGGAACAGGGGCGTCCGGCGGGCGAGCTTCTGGCTCGGATTGACCCAGAACGGCGCGTTCAGGGCGTCGTCGAGCTGGCTGCGGCTGACGCCGATATCGTTCAGGATATGGTCGCCGGAACTGCGCAGCACCTTGAGGTCGCGCCGCGCCTGATAGGTGCGGGCGAGGCGGCGAAAGAGGGAATTCATCCGCTGCCGGAAGGCGTGCGGTGGCTCGATGGCGCCGGCTGCATGGCCGGCATAGGTGATCATATCCATGACTATGCCTTTCTGGTTTTACCGACCGTGTTTCGTCCAGGGTGCTGATGGCCTTGAGAGCAGGCCCCCAATAGGGATTGGATCTGCTCCGTCGGCCTCAAAAAACGCCGCCCCGGTTCACCCGGTGCGACGCCTGTTCACGATGTAATTCGCTATATAGGAGCGGGCGCGAAAACGTGTCATGTCCGTTCAGAAATCCAGCTATGCATCAATGGTTTAGCTGGTGTTCATCCTATCGTTTTTGCGACTGCGAATAGCACGTTCGCGACAGCAAGAGCATGTCCAGTGACTGTAGGGTCAGTTCTGTTTGTGATCGGCGAGTCGATCCGGTGTCGAGATTGCTGCGGAGCGATGCGGGGCATCGGTCAAAGCGGGCTCGGCATCGGGCGGCCGCCGATCGCAAACCCCCAATGAATCGTAAGGGGGGACGGGCGTTTTCGGAGCAATGCCTGCGCCGTGCTCCTTGACCATATCCCCGATATGGCCTGCGGAGCCCGACTTGACCTTGCACCGAAAACGCCACGTCAGAATGCGCCTACCTGGTCACAAAGCGCTCTAAGCGACGTCAGCGACGGCCCCACGTATCCGACAGCCGGTAGCCTTCCGGCCACGGATCGGCGGGATCGAGCAGATGCTGGTGGATGCCGGTGATCCAGGCCCGGCCGGTGATCTCCGGCACGATCGCAGGCCTGCCGCCGACCCGGGTCTCGCAGACGATCCGGCCTGCGAATTCCGATCCGATGATCGACCGCGCGGTCAGTGTTTCACCCTTGGCGATCCGGCCCGTCGCATGCAGCACGGCAAGACGCGCCGACACCGCCGTTCCCGTCGGCGAGCGGTCGACCTTGCCCGGCTTGATGGCAACCGCCGACCGCGCCGAATAGCCGCCTTCCGATGCCTCGAGCGGGCCAGCGAACAGGCAGAAGGAAACATGGTCCCAGCCCGCCAGTTCGGGATGGGCAAAGCCGAGCTGCGCATTCGCCGCCTCGGTGATCGCGACCCCGAGCGTCGCGATATCGGCGGCCGCGTCCGGCGCGATCGCGATCCCGAGCGCGTCCGCGTCGACGATCACGAAACTGTCGCCGCCGAACGCCGTGTCGACGCTGAGCGTCCCGACGCCCTCGACCTCCAGCGCGGCATCGAGCCGGTCGGCGAAACTCGGCAGGTTGCGCACGGTGATGCGCTCCGCCTTGCCGTCCCGGCAGTCTGCCCGCACCCGCACGAGCCCGCCCGGCGCCTCCAGGACAAGCTCGCTCACCGGCTCGCGCATGTCGACGATGCCGGTGTTGAGCAGGACAGTCGCAACACAGATCGAATTGGAGCCGGACATCGGCGGCGTATCCTCCGGCTCCATGATGATGAAGCCGGCATCGGCCTCCGGATGCTTCGGCGGCACCAGCAGGTTGACATGCCGGAAGACGCCGCCGCGCGGCTCGTTCAGGACGAAATTGCGTAAAGCCTGGTCCTCGGCGATCCAGCGCCGCTGCTCCCACAGCGTATCGCCGGGCGGCGGCTGAACCCCGCCGACGATGACGTCGCCGACCTCGCCCTCGGCATGGCAGGAGACGACATGGATGGTCTTGCTGCTGCGCATCTGCTCCCCTTCCCGCCTGAAGCGCGCGGCTTCCCTTTCGCAGCGCACCCGAGCCTAAACACCACTACCATCACGACACGGGCTCGATCGCAACGCGCGCATTCCGATCCGATGTCATATACCCATCCGGTCTTTCCTGTTCCCTTTGCATTGGCAGCGCACCGCGCCTAAGGTCGGAGCAATCTCTTTTTCGATAATTCCGAGCCGGGTAACCGGCTGATGGTTTCAGGTTCTGTCCCGGTCACGGCCGTCTGCCGTTATTGCCGGCGCCACCGACACACGTATTGCGAAAAATGGATTGGAGAGATGATGCGTTATCGTGATCTGACACTTGCCGTAGCCTTTTCCATCGGACTGCTGTCTTCACCGGCGATCGCGCAGGAGCCGTTCAAGGCCGGCGGTCACTGGGTTGCCGAAAAGGGCAAGTTCATCTTCTTCAGCAAGGAGACGGTCAGCGTTCCCGACGAATTGCAGATCGACGTCGAAATCGACGACACGGACCATCCCGTGCTCTACATCACGATGACCGAGACCTACGAGCCCGGCGCGTCGGCCGGCTATCACGTCGAGAAGCGCATCGTCGAAAAGAAAACGTTCAATGTCGTCGGCGCGGTGTCCTATGCCGGCGATCGGATCGTCTGGGGCGATGTCGAGGACACGACGGTCTGGAATTGCAATGTCGAAACACCCGAGCGCCTGGAATGCCTGGCGATCGAGCCCGGTGATTTTGCCGTATCGGGCGCGATCATCCTGACCCGCAAGCAATAAAAGCGCGCCTAGCGGAAGGCCAACACCGGTTCGCCGAGCACGGCATAGTCGGGTTCGATCCCGAGCCCCGGCCGGTCGGACGCGGTCATCCGCCCGTTATGTCGCTCAGGCGCGCCAGCGGCGATCCGCACCGGTCCGTAGCTGTTGAAGTCGGTCGCCGAGAAGCAGAAATTCGCCGGCGTCGACTGGGCGAGATGGGCGATCGCGGCGGTGACGATGTCGCCGCCCCAGGTGTCCTCGATCGTCATCGGGATGCCGGCCTCGATGCACAGGTCGCGCATCAGCCGGGCCCGCGTCAGGCCGCCGACCTTGGAGATCTTCAGGTTGATCACGTCCATCGCGTCGTCGGCGAGCCCGCGCGTCAGCGTCATCGGGCTGTCGATCACCTCGTCGAGCACGAAGGGCAGCGCCGTGCGCCGACGCACCGACAGGCATTCCTCATAGGACAGACAGGGCTGCTCGATCGTCACGTCGAGGTCCCGCACGCCGGCAACGACGCGGGCCGCATCCGCCCGGGTCCAGCCGGTATTGGCATCCGCCACCAGCAGGAAGGCCGGATTAAGCGCTTCGCGGGCAGCCCGGATGCGGCGGATATCGTCATGGGCCTCGCCGCCGACCTTGAGCTGGAAGCGGGTGTAGCCCTGATCGGCATAGGAAGCGGCGTTCGCCGCCATCGCGTCCGGCGCGATCTGGCTGATTGCCCGGTAGAGCACGACATCCTCCTGCGCCTTGCCGCCGAGCAGCGCGTAGAGCGGTAACCCGGTCGCCTTGCCCAGCAGGTCCCAGCAGGCGATGTCGATCGGCGCCTTGGCGTAAGGATGGCCGCGCAGGCTTGCGTCCATCACCCGGTTGATATCGCCTGTATTGAGCGGATCGCGGCCAATCAGATGCGGGCAGAGTTCCTCAAGCCCCGCCCGAACGCCGCGCGCGAAGGCGGGCAGATAGGCCGAGCCGAGCGGACAGCATTCGGCATGTCCGACAAGGCCCTGATCGGTCCGGATCTCGACGACGGTTGAATCGAACACCTCGACGAAATTGCCGTTCGACCAGCTGTAGCGGCCCTCATGCAGCGGCAGGTCGACCTGAAAGACACGGATTTCGGTGATCTTCATGGAGCGGGCTTCCCGGGTCGCGTAATCGTCACGGATTGGCGCAGACGACGAGGATGCGCGCATCCTGGTCGCCGGCGGAGGCATAGAGATGCCCCATGGCGCTGTCGAAATACAGGCTGTCGCCGGCAAGCAGCGTCACCGGCGGCCGGTTCTCCAGAAACACCGTCACCTTGCCCTCCAGCACCATCAGGAACTCCTCGCCCTCGTGGCGGACGAAATCGTCGAATTCGAGAATGTCATGCGCCTTCAGCGACCCGAGCATCGGCGTCATCGCCTTGTGATGCAGGTCGGTGAACAGCATCTCGTAGACATAGTTCTCGGTCTGGTAGCGCGTGTACTCGCCCTTGCGGGCAAGCGACAGGCTGTCTTGAGCAAAGCGCGCGCCGCCCTCGGAGAACAACTCGCTCATGTCAACATTAAGGCCGTTCGCCAACAGCGCCATGCGGTCATAGGTCAGCGCGACGAGCCCGCGCTCGGCCTTCGACAGGGTCGCGATCGACAGGCCGGACCGCTCCGACAGCGCGGCAAGCGTCATCGACCGGCTGCGCCGGAGCGCCCGCAGCCGCGCGCCGAACGCAAGGCGCTGCTCTTCAGCGTCCCTTGCAGCGTCCTGTGCCGTTTCTTCTACTTCCCTGCGCTGCGCGGCCTCCTTGCGCTGCGCGGCCGGGCGGGATGCCGGCATATCCAGTCCTTTCCCTTGACCAGTCCTTCCTCTTGACCAGTCCTTCCTCTTGACCAGTCCTTCCTCTTGAAACGAGTCGCTTCGAGGCGAACACGCACCGTCTAGAGTATCCGAAAAGCAATTTTCATATAAGAAAAAATCCTTGCCCGTTTTGAAAAAACCGTGATACCAGAGACGGCAGAGGGAACGGTCAAAAATGCAAAGAACGGACAGCGCTGACGTCATCGTCATCGGCGGCGGCATCGCCGGCACGTCGGTTGCCGCCGAGCTTGCCGACAGCGGCGGGAATCGTCCCGCCTTGCGCGTCGTCGTTCTGGAGCGCGAATCCCGGCTTGGCTATCACACCACCGGCCGATCGGCGGCGATCTACGCGCCAAGCTACGGGCCGACGACCGTCCGCGCGCTGACCCGGGCCTCCCGCCCCGCCTTCAGCACGCCCGCGCCCGATGGAACGCCGCTGACGCTGCCGCGCTCGGCCCTGTTCATCGCCCGCGCCGACCAGGCCGACGCCGTCGAGACACTGTGCGGCGAGATCGGTGACACCCTGCAACTGATGACCGGCGCGCAGGCGCGGGAGCTCTGCCCGCTCCTGCGCGAGAGCTATGTCGACCAGGCGCTGCTCGATCCCGGCACCGAGGAGATCGAGGTCGCGCTGCTGCATGAGACCTTCCAAAGGCGCGTGCGCGCCGGCGGCGGCGAGATCGTGCCGGACACCGGGGTGACGGATATCGCCAAGGCGGGCCAGGACTGGCGTGTCGAGACCCCGAAGGGGACCTTCACCGCGCCCGTCGTCGTCAACGCTGCCGGCGCCTGGGCCGACGAGATCGCCAAGCTTGCCGGCGTGAAGCCGGTCGGCCTGCAGCCCAAGCGCCGCACCGCGCTGATCGTCGATTGCCCCGAGGGCGTCTCGGCGGAGCGCTGGCCGATGGTGATCAGCGTCGACGAACAGTTCTACCTGAAGCCCGAGGCCGGGCAGTTGCTGATTTCGCCGGCCGACACGACCCCCTCGCCGCCCTGCGACGCCCAGCCGGAAGAACTCGACATCGCGATCTGCGTCGATCGCATCGAAACGGCCTTCGATCTCTCGGTGCGCCGGATCGCCCACAAATGGGCCGGCCTGCGCAGCTTCGTCGCCGATGGCGAGCCCGTCGCCGGCTACGCGGCCGACGCGCCGGGCTTCTTCTGGCTCGCCGGCCAGGGTGGCTACGGCATCCAGACCGCTCCCGCGCTCGGACGCACCGCGGCAGCCCTCGTCCGCCGCGAGCAGATCCCCGACGACATCGCCGCGGCCGGCGTCGCCGAAGCCTCCCTGTCGCCGGCCCGGCCGGGCCTTGGCTGATGGGCGCGCTGGTCGCCTTGGCGGGGATCGTCCTGCTCGGGTCGGGCCTGGCGATTGCCTATGTCATCGGCGGCACGACGGTGCTCGCCTTCATCGCCACCGACAATGCCCGCTACCTGGCGATCCTGCCGCAGCAGATCTTCTCCAAGATCGACGTCTTCGCGCTGATGGCGATGCCGCTGTTCATCCTGGCCGGCGAATTGATGAACCGGGGCGGCATCACCCGCGTGCTGATCGACCTGTCGATGGCGATCGTCGGGCGCCTGCCGGGCGGGCTCGGCCACGTCAATATCATGACCAGCGTCTTCTTCGCCGGCATTTCCGGCTCGGCGGTTGCCGATTCCGCCGCCGTCTCGAACACGCTCGTCCCGGCGATGCGCGAGCGCGGCTATGCCCTGCCCTATGCCGGCGCGATCACGGCGGCCTCCTCGATCATCGGCCCGATCGTGCCGCCCTCGATCATCCTGATCTTCTACGGCGCGCTGATGAGCACCTCGGTCACCGCGCTGTTCATCGCCGGCATCGTGCCCGGCCTGCTGCTGGCCGGCGCGCTGATGGCGGTGAACGCCGTCTACGCGATCGTCGACGGCCATCCGCGCCTGACGCGCAGCGAGGTGCCGCCGCTGTTGCCCGCCTTCGTCCGCGCCCTGCCCGCCCTCGTCATTCCCGCAATCATCCTGGGCGGCATCGTCTTCGGCCTGATGACCCCGACGGAGGCGGCAGCCGTTGCCGTCGCGGTCGCCTATTTCGCCGGCCGCACCTATGCCGGCATTCCGCTTGTCTCGCTCTGGCAGGCCTTGCAGCGCACCGCGATGCTGTCGGGCGCGATCTTCCTCTTGATCTGCGCGGTCTCCGCGCTCGGTCACCTGAGCGCTCTGGAGCGGCTGCCGGAACTCTTGTCGGCGACGGTTGCCGAACTGGGGCTGGGGCCGGTCGGCTATCTGATCGCCATCAACATCCTGTTCCTGATCGCCGGCATGGTGCTCGACGTGCCGGTCGCGCTCGCCCTCTTGGTGCCGCTGCTTGCCCCGCTTGCCCTGCAGAACGGCGCCGATCCGGTGCATCTTGGCATCGTGCTGTGCTTCAACCTGTGCATCGGCCTCGTCTCGCCGCCGCTCGGCGGCTGCCTGCTGATGGTCGCGACTGTCACCGGCGTCAACTACTGGGCGCTGGCGCGCACCGTCCTGCCCTTTCTGCTGGCCCAGATCGTCGTGCTGATCCTGCTCGTCTGGATCCCCGAGATTTCGCTGTTCCTGCCCCGCGTCTTCGGCTTTTCCACCGGAGGCCCATGACCGCCAAACCACCGAATAACCAGGGAGAGAAAAAATGAAACGCCTGAAGCTGATAACCGCCCTCGCCGCGATGCTGAGCCTCGCGCCGGCCGCCCATGCCGAGGTCAAGATCGCCCTCGACAGCCCGCCGGATCTGGAAGGCTCCGGCTCCTATGTCTGGGCCAACACCTTCGCCAGCTATCTGAACGAGCACGGCATGCAGGCCGAGGAGTTCCAGCGCGGCGCGCTCGGCAATGACGACGAGGTGTTCGACCAGGTCAGCCAGGGCCTCGTCGAGATCGGCATGGCCCCGCTCAACATCGTCGGCTCGCTCGACAAGCTGATCTTCGGCCTGCGCCTGCCCTATTTCTTCGCCGACATGGAAGAGGTCGACCGGTCGCTCAACAAAGGCGGCATGCTCGCCCGGATCAACGAGAAGACGACGCCGGAGGGCGTCCGCGTGCTCGCCGTCAACACCGTCGGCCCGGCCTCGGGCATCTTCAACACCAAGAAGCCGGTCAACACGCTCGCCGACATGCAGGGCCTCAGGATGCGGGCGCTCGATGAAAGCCAGATCGAGCTCTACAAGACCTGGGGCGCCAACGGCACGATCGTCAGCTGGGCCGAAGTACCGAATGCCCTGCAGACGGGCGTTGCCGACGGCTATCTCAACCCCGCCTTCGTGCCGCTGCTGTTCGGCCACACCGACTTCATCAAGCACTATACGGATGCCGCGATCTCGCCGTCGCTGCGCATCACCATCGCCTCGGAGGACTGGTATCAGGGCCTGTCGGATGAAGACCGCAAGACCGTCGACGACGCCACTGCTGCCGCCAATGCCGCAAACCGCGCCTGGCTCGGCACCCAGGCCGGCGTGATCGACAAGCTGAAGGAGGCCGGCGTCGAGGTCGTCATGCTGGATGACGCCGCCCGCGAGGAATTCCGCAAGGCCTCGGAGGCAACCTACGAGAGCGGCCTGCTGACGCCGGAACAGATCGACGACTGGCGGAAAGCCAAGAGCCAGTAACACCGCGATGCACCGGATCGCCAGCCATCTCGAACGCCTGTCGTCGATGCTCAACCGCATCGCGATGGTGATCGCCGTGCTGGCGATCCTGGTGATGCTCGGATCGGCGCTGTGGCAGGTGGTCGCCCGCTACCTGCTCGCCGCGCCGCCGATCTGGACGGAGGAACTGGCCCGCCGGGCGATGGTCTGGGCGGGCATGATGGGGGCGGCCTGCGCCTTCCGGGCCGGCACCAACCCGACGCTGTTTCCGGCAATGCTGAAGATCGGCGGCGGGCCGGGCATCGCGCTGTCGCTGATCCGGGCAGCCGGCGTGCTGCTCTTTGCCGTTCCGGTGCTCTGGTACTCCGTCTTCAACGCCCGGATGGACCCGGCCCGCGGCTTTCTCGGCCGCAGCCTGGAGCGCACCGCCGAAATGCTGCCCGTCTCGATGATCTGGTTCACCTCGGCCGTGCCGCTCGCCTTCCTGATCATCCTGGTCCACCTCCTGGCTCTGATGGCAAAGCGCGCGACCGGCGCGGTCGACCCCAAGGAGAGCGTCTTATGAAAATCCTGATCGCCGGTCTCGCAACCGAGACCAACACCTTCTCGCCGCTCGCAACGGGCATGCGGACCTTCGAGGAAGGCGGCATCCATCACGGCGACGCGACCGCCCACCCGATCGACTACCCGACCGGACCGCAGCATATCTGGCGCAAGCTTGCCGAAGACGACGGGCTGGAGGTCGTGGAAAGCCTGTCCGCGTTCGCCCAGCCGGCCGGAACGACGGTGCGCGCGGTCTACGAAACCTTTCGCGACGAAATCCTCGGCGATATCGACCGAGCGAAGCCCGATATCGTGCTGTTCGCCCTGCACGGCGCGATGATCGCGGATGGCTACGAGGACTGCGAAGGCGACCTGATCGCCCGGGCGCGCGAGATCGTCCCCGAGGCCGCGGTCGGCGGCCTGCTCGACCCGCACTGCCACCTGACCGAGGCGATGCTGACCAAGGCCACCGCGCTGATCGCCTTCAAGGAATATCCGCATGTCGACGTGCCGCAGCGCGCCCCGGAACTCTACCGGATCTGCGTCGACGCAGCCCAAGGCCGCACCCGTCCGGTCATGCGCGATTTCGATTGCCGGATGATCCAGGCGATGCCGACGCCGGACGGCGCGATGCGCGCCTTTGTCGACGAGATGACGGGCTGGGAGGAGACGCCCGGCGTCCTGTCGCTGTCGCTTGCCCACGGCTTTCCCTGGGGCGACCACCCGCGCACCGGCGCCCGCGCCTTCGCGGTGACCGACGACGACCCGGCGCTCGCCGATCAAATGGCCCGGCGCGTCGGCGAGCGGATCTTCGCCCTGCGCGAGGAGGTCGGCGTCGCCTTCATCCCGATTGACGAGGCGATCGACGCGGCGCTTGCTCAACCCGACGGCCCGGTGGTGCTCGCCGACGTCTCCGACAATCCGGGCGGCGGCGCGCCATCGGATTCGACCTTCCTGCTGCGCGCGCTGCTCGATAGAGGCGTCACCAACGCGGCGAGCGGCCTCTACTGGGACCCGATCGCGCTCAGGATGTGCCAGGAAGCCGGCGAAGGCGCGCGTCTGGCGCTGCGGCTCGGCGGCAAAATGGGGCCGATGTCCGGCGACCCACTTGACCTTAACGTCAAGGTCAATAAGCTCGCTTCCGGCCTGACCCAGCGCTTCGGCGACCTGCCCGTGTCCCTCGGCGACTGCGCCTGGATCACGGCAGAGGGCATCGATATCGTCGTCAACGACCTGCGCGGCCAGACCTTTCATCCCGAAGCCTTCACCGGCATCGGCATCCCCCTCAGCCAACGCAAGATCGTCTGCGTGAAGTCCTCCAACCATTTCCGCGCCGGCTTCGCCCCGATCGCCTCGACGATAATCTCCGTCAATACCCCCGGCGCCATTTCGCCGGACTTCGCCAACATCCCCTTCAAGCGCCGCGCGCGCGACTATTATCCAGCCGTGGGAGACCCGTTCGCATGACAAATCCGCTGATCGACGCCCGCGACCGCTTCGGGGAGACCCATCCCGAACGCCGCATCGACCTGAACGGCCGCGACTGGGGCATGATCGATACCGGCGCCGCCCCGGAGGGCACGCCGACAGCACTCCTGATCTCGGGAACGCTCGGCCGCGCCGATATCTTCTGGCAACAGATCGCTGCGCTGTCGGGCCGGGCCCGGGTGATCTCGGTCACCTATGCCGAGACCGGCGGCATCTCCGAGTGGGTCACGGACATGCTCACGCTGCTCGACCGGTCCGGCGTTCGATCGGCGGTGGTGCTCGGTTCCTCGCTTGGCGGCTATCTTGTCCAGGCGATTGCGGCGGCGGCACCCGATCGCGTCGCGCATCTGATCCCGGCGAACACGCTAAGCGATACGACCGGTCTCGATCAGCGCCCGCCCTATTCCTTCGATCTCGACGCGACACCGATCGACACCCTGCGCGACGGCTTCGGCAACGGCCTGCGCGCCTGGGCGCAAACCCATCCCGATCAGGCCGATCTTGTCGACCTGCTCCTGAAGGAGGCCGGCGGGCGAATACCGGCGCCGGAACTGCGCAACCGCCTGGTCGCGCTCAAATTCGCACCGCCCCTGCCACCCTGCCCGCTGCCGCCCGAGCGGATCTCGACGATCGAGGCCGATGACGACCCGCTCGTTACCCCACCGATGCGCGAAGGGGTTCGCTCCGCGCTGAAACCCGCCCATGCCTGGCGGTTTTCCTCCGGCGGGCACTTTCCCTATGTGGTCCGGCCGGAGGCCTATACCGCGATCCTCGAACAGGCGCTCGGCCTGACAGAGAGGACCGCGCCCGGGGAGCATGTCCTATGAAGGTCTTCACCGACGCCGATGTCGCCCGGCTGCTGCCGATGGCGGATGCGATCGAGGTGGTCGCACGCGCGATGCGCACGGTCTCGGCCGGCGGCGCCGAGCAGCCGCTGCGCCATCTGGTGCCGGCCGGCGACGGCAACGCCATGGGTGTGATGTCGGGGTCTCTGTCGGACCCGGCCTGCTTCGGCGTCAAGCTGGTCAGCCTGTTTCCGGGCAACCCCGCCCGCGGCCTCTCCTCCCATCGCGGCGCCGTAGTGCTGTTTGAATCGGAGACCGGCGGCGCGGCCGCGATGATGGACGCAGCGCGCCTGACGGCGGTGAGAACGGCCGCCGCCAGCGCCGTCGCGACCCGGGCGCTTGCCCCGGAGGGGGCTTCAACCATGGCGCTGATCGGCTGCGGCGAACAGGCCGAGTTCCATCTCGAAGCCATCAACACCGTGCGCCCGCTGTCGCAGGTCCGGGTCACCGGCCGCTCTCTCGACAGCGCCAAAGCCTTCGCGGCCCGCCTGTCGGACCGCTATCGCGCGCTGACGATCGCCCCGAGCGAGGACGCCGAAAGCGCCGTGCGCGATGCCGACATCGTCTGCACGGTGACCTCCTCGGCCACGCCCGTCCTGTCCGGTGCCTGGCTCCGGCCCGGCCAGCATCTCAACCTCGTCGGCGCCTCCATCCCGGTAAAGCGCGAGGTCGACGACGCGGTCGTCCTGCGGTCGTCGCTATGGGTCGACTACCGCCCATCGGCGCTGGCGCAGGCCGGCGAACTCGTCGACATGATCGCTGCCGGCCGGATCGACGAGAGCGCCGTGATCGGCGAGATCGGCGAGGTCCTGTCCGGCAGCGCGCGCGCCCGGCGGGGCAGCGACGAAATCACGCTCTACCGGTCGCTCGGCGTCATCGCGCAGGACCTGGCAGCGGCCCGGCATGTGCTGGAGGCCTCCGAGCGGACCGATACCGGCCAGCGCGTCGCGCTGTAGGCCGACCAATCCCGCCCGGACCGGAAGTCCGCGAGGCCGTCAGAACAGACCGCTATACGGATAGCCCTTGGGCAGGACGGCCTCGCCTCTTCTCATCGTGCGCTTGCAGGCGATGAAGATCTCCTTGATCACGACCTTTATCGGCGAGAGCTCCGTTTCGACCGAGAAGGTTCCGCCAATCGCGCCAACCGCCACACCGGTCAGGCGCGCAAAGCCCAGCGGCGCATCGCCGCCGACGATCGGATCGGATGACTTCTTTGTCGACTTCAGAAGTTTTCCGATCGTTCGATAGGCAACATCGATCGACATGTTCACGTTGTCATAGAGGATTTCCTCAGGCTCTCCCCGCTCAATTCGAGACAAGACCTGCTGCGTGCGACCGATCATATCGGCGCAGACGTCACCGATCGCCAGGGTGGAGCCGGGTTTCGTCTTTGCCGCAAGGCCCGGTGTGCTCATTGCCGCTATCGCAACACTGAAGGCGCAGGCAAAAAACATCGCTGATTTACTATTCATTGCCATATAAACTCTTTGTTTTGTCAAAATAGCCAGTGACGATGGCTTCTCTTCGGGCGCTTACTCGGCCAGCTCGCTCAAGGGATACATGTCCGGCCAGACGACCTTTCCCGTCTTGAGCATCTTCCAGCACGCATCGAACACCGAGGTGAGAATGGCACGGGTACGCTCCGGTTGCGGATCGTCCGGCGCGATCGCCGCGACCTGGCCGACCATGCCCGTGGTGAGTTCCCGGTATCCCAGCGCCCGGTCGCCGCCGACCCGGTCTTTCGCCGCGGTGGACTGGAGCTTCAGGAGCACCTTGATCCCGGAATATCCGGTTTCGATCGCCTGATCGGCGGTAAAGAAAAAGGCGGGCTCCTGCTCGGGGACCCTGATCGCGCGAACAAGGCCGCCGACCGTCGTGAGCATGGTGTGGCAAACCTGGCCGACGGCCAGCTCCGCCCCCGCCGCCGGACTCTGGGCGTCCGCCTCTTTCGGATTGAACGCTGAGATGGCGATCGCAATGGCGACCGCGGATACAAAAACACCTGTCTTCATCTGAAATCGAACCTCTTCAAAACAATCTTCCGGCACCAAATCCGTTAGTCGCCGACTCCGGTTATCACTCCGGATAAAACACGCTCCGCACAGGGAGCGAAAACGCAATGCCGTCAAAAATCAGTTTGGCGCAATGAGCCCATTATCAAATCGGCTAACTCTCTTCGCAAGCCAAAATCCGAACCGGTGCCCGCAAGGCCGGCGCGCGGCTCACGTCGGCCGGTCCATCACCGTCTTGCCCATCCCGCTCGCGCACAGATCGGCCATCAGCGTCGCCGTCATGCCCGCGTGATCGAGGAACGGGTTCAGTTCGACGATGTCGAGCGAGCGGGCAAGGCCGCTCTCGTGCACCATCTCCATGATCAGATGCGCTTCGCGGAAGGTCGCCCCGCCCGGCACCGTCGTGCCGACCGCCGGGGCGATCGTCGGGTCGAGAAAGTCGACGTCGAGCGAGACATGCAGAACACCGCCGGCAGCCTCGACCCGCTCCAGAAAACCCCGTAACGGCCGCACGACGCCGGTCTCGTCGAGCCAGCGCATGTCGTGAACCTCGACGCCCTTTTCCGAGAGCTTGCGCCGCTCGACCGGATCGACCGAGCGGATGCCCATCATGCAGATGTTCTGGAACGCCACGGGCGATGGAACGTCCGGAAAGAGACCGGCGAAACTGTCATGCCCCGTCACATAGGCAACGGGCGTGCCGTGCAGGTTGCCGCTGTCGGTCGAATCGAGGCTGTGAAAATCGGGATGGGCGTCGAGCCAGAGCAGAAAGAACGGCCGGCCGCACGACGCCGCATGGCGCGCCGCCGCCGAGACGGTGCCGAGCGCGATGCTGTGGTCGCCGCCCAGGAAGATCGGAAACCGGTCATCGGCAAAGGCCCGCCCGGCCGCCTCCTGCAGCGCCACGGTCCAGGCGACCGTCTCGGTCAGATTGCGCAGCCCGGGCCGGCCTTCGACAGGCGCGATCGCGGCCGGCACGACATTGCCGCTATCCTCGACTGCGTAGCCGAGCGCGGACAGCATGTCGCCGATACCGGCGGTCCGCAGCGCATCCGGCCCCATCTGGCAGCCGCGCCGCCCAGCGCCCGTCTCGACCGGACAGCCGATCAGCCTGATCCCGCGCTCCTGCATCGCTACCTTCCCCTCACGAAAGCATGCTCTTCATCACGCTCAGGAACCGGGCGACCTCGGACACCGAATTGTAGTGGCACATCGACACCCGGATACAGCCGGCAAGGCCGAGCGGCGTCAGGATATTGCCGGAATAGTGGTCCGCCTTGCGCAGATGCGTGCGGATGCGCTCGGCATTGAGGCGGGCGACGACCTCGGCGGCGTCGATCCCGTCGACCGAGAAGGAAACGAGCCCCTCGCGGGCCGGATTGTCGGCACCGCCGATGATCCGCACGCCCGGCATCCCGGCCAGTCCCGGCAGGTTGCCGGTGCCATGGATCATCGCGTCGGTCAGCGCCTTCTCCTGGGCATGGATCAGATCGCCCGCCGCGACGAAACGGTCCCGCCGGTCGCCTGAGGCCCCGGCCTCCCCGCCGAGCCAGTCGAGATAGTCGGCGACATCCGACAGCGTCGCGTAGGCGCCGGTGTCGCGGGTGCCCATCTCCCAGTTGTCGCCCGGCCCATCAAGCAGCCCGTTGTGCGGCAGCGCCGTCAGCCGGTCGGAAATCCAGGAAAGGCCGTAGCCATGCCGCGAATAAGCCTTGTAGGGCGAGATCACATAGCCGTCGATGCCATAGGCGTCGATGTCGATCCGCCCGTGCGCGGCATGCTGGATGCCGTCGATGAGGATGATGCAATCCGGCGCCGTGGCGCGGATTTCGGCGGCGATCGCGGCGATATCAACGCCCATCCCGGTTACCGGCGAGGTATGGATGATGGTCGCGACCGCCAGATCCGGCGTTATGTGCGGCCGGTAGGCATCCACTGTGACCGTGCCCGTCTCGTCGTCATGCGGCACGAGCACATGGGCCTGCCCGGCGACACCGGCCCAGCGGGCGCAGGCGCTGCGGGTCGCGGGATGCTCCAGCGTCGAGCCAAGCACAGTGCCGCCGCGTGGCCTGCCCAGGCAGGCGTTCATGATCAGTCGGAACAGCAGTTCCGTGCCGCTCTCGCCGACGAAGAACTGGCCGCCGCTCGCATTCATCAGGACGGCCATGTCGGCCTTGGCCTTGTTGATGATCCGCACGAGTTCGTGCGAAGCCGGATTGTCGCGGCCCTGGTTGTCGGGGATCGCCGCGTGCTTCGCCGAGGTCTCGACCACGGATTTCAGCGTCAGCGCCCCGCCGGCGTTCTCGAAGAAGATCCGCTCGCCCTGGATCGGGCAGTCGCCGACATGGGCAAACCGGTCGCGAACGGCCTTGAGAAGTGCGGGCGCAAACCCGGAGTGAAGTCCCTGCTCGGCCATGCCGGCGACCCTTTCTGTCGGAAGACGGTGATGCGTCCCGGATAAAGCCCCATTCGCGACGAATTTCAATGGCTTCGTCCCGATCAGACGTCTTTTGCGAAGACATCCCAGCCGACCTGCGCCGTCTGCGCGCCCTGTCTGGTACAGCAGTGGGCCGCGGCCGCATTGGCATGGGCAAGGGCTGCGGCCTCGTCGAGCCCGCGCACGAGGCAGGCGGCGAAGACGCCGGTGAAGGTGTCGCCCGCACCGGTCGTGTCGACGACATCGACGGTGCGACCCGGCTGCCGGATCGTCGTTTCGCCATCGGTGAGCGCGGCGCCGGCCTCGCCATGGGTCGAGAGGACCTTCGCGCCGATCGCCCGCGCCAGCCGCTCGGCCGGGTCCGCGCCGGCGATCCCGAGCGCCGCGGCGATCATCGCAAGCTCGATATCGTTGACGATCAGATAGTCGAGCGCGTCGAGCGTCTCACGGTCCGGCACCTGTGCCGGCGCCATGTTGAGCAGGATCGTCGCGCCGCGCTCGCGGGCACGCGCGGCGAGCCGGGCATTCTCGGCAAGCGGCACCTCCTGCTGCAGGACGAGCACGGTGTCCGGGCCGACAAGCGCCTCCGGCACGTCATCGGCGTTAATGTCCTGATTGGCGCCGGGTGAAACCACGATGGTGCTCGAGCCGTCGGGGCCGCTCCAGATCATCGCGCAGCCGGTCGCCCGTCGCGAGGGCCGGACGGCCCCGAGATCGACGCCACTCGCCTCAAGCATCGACAGCGCCGGCCCGGCAAGCTCGTCCTGCCCGACCCGGCCGACCATCGCCACCGCGACACCGGCAAGCCGCGCCGCATGGGCCTGGTTGGCGCCCTTGCCGCCCGGCAGGATCGCCGCGTCACCGCCCAGCAGCGTTTCACCGGCGATCGGTAGGCGCGGTACCGGAACGACGACGTCCGTATTGATCGAGCCGAAGACGACGACGCGGGCGAACGGGTTTGATCCGGTCATGACCCTCAGGCCCGCTCGGTCAGAAGGGCGATGAGCAGCGCCATCAGGCGGCCATGATCGACGCCGCGCACGAGGGTATGGGGGCCGTCGGCGGACGGTTCGAACTCGGTGATCCCCTCGCCCTGCGGGTCGCGCCACTCGATGCGGATCGTGCCGCGTTCGCTCGTGACGAGCCCTGGATCGATCAGCGCGGCGATCGCACAAGGGTCATGCAGGGCCGAGCCGACCGGATTGCGCTGTCGCTCCATCGCGGCGACGGCTTCGCCGCGCCTGTCGCCGGAGGCCGCAAGCGTCGACAGCGTCGCCTCATCGGCGTGAAGGGTCCGCGTGACGTCATAGGGCACCAGCGTCAGGGGAGCGCCGCTTTGCAGGACGATATCGACGGCGGCCGGATCGGTGCGGACGTTGAACTCCTCCTTCGGCCCGTGACCGAAATCGCCACCCATGGCGCAGATCCCGGCAAGCCGGCCGGCGAACCGGCTTTCCAGCCGCATGGCGAGCGCCAGATTGGTCATCGGGCCGATCGGGCAGACGGTGATCGATTTCTCCGGCGCGGCCATCACGATCTCGACGAGCTTTTCCGCAGCGATCCCCGGATCCGGCTCGCGCGAGGCCGGCGGCAGGCCGACATCGCCGAGACCGTCGGCGCCGTAATAGTCGTTGTCGGGAACCGCATCGAGCAATAGCGGCCGCGCCGCGCCCTGATAGACGGGGATATCGTCGGCGCCGACAAGATCGAGGATGCGGCGGGCGTTCGCGACCGTCGTTGAGATCGGCTTGTTGCCGTGCACGGCTGTCACCGCGACCAGATCGAGCGCCGGCGACGCGGTCGCCAGCATCAGCGCGACAGCATCGTCGATGCCCGGATCGCAGTCGATGATGATGTGCCTGGGTTCGGTCATGACAGGCCTGCTCCTGGGACAACGAGTGTTGACGGCGAAGGGCGATCCGGTAGATGAATGCGGCCTGCCGGTCCTGCCGCGATCGGTTCTCCGTCAAGAACCGCATCCCGCATATCCCGACCCGGCAGCGCGATCCAGTCTCCGGCGGGCCCGGCAGGGATTTCGGCGGAGAATCCCGCCTCCGTCCAGTCGATATGGCGAAGACCGCCAAGCGAGGTCTCGATCAGCACGGCATCGCCACACCGCGCCCGCAGGACGCCGTCCTCGACCGTCACATTCAACGCGCCAAGCGGCGAGGCAACGGGTCCGACGGGCGCCGCGTCCAAGGGCCGGTCCAGGCTGAAACCCTGCCAGGGTGTCACGTCGAGCGCGGTCGCGACCGGCATCATCGCCATGAGCGCGCCCCAGGAGTAGAAGGCGTCGGTGTCGGCCTGATCGAGGATCGCGCCGGTTTCGGCATTGTAGTTCTCACCGCACTGCCGGTCGCGCCAGCCGTTGGAAAAGAGCGCCCAGCTCATACCGGCAAGATCGCGGGCTTCCCCCTCCCGGCCGGCACGCCGCAGGCCCTGCCAGGTCCAGAAGTTGAGCGGCGCCCAGATCCGGCCGCGCCAGTAGACGTTGTCGTGATAGGCGGGATGATCGCGGGTCGCTGACGGCAGGCCGGGCGCGCCGCCGAATTTGTCTTCATTTGTCAGATAGTTGGCGATCAGGCTGTCGACCTGATCAGCCGTCGCCGCCCCCGCCGCCATCGGGTAGAACGACGTCGGCGCCAGCGGTTCGACGAAATCGCCCTCAAGCAGCCGGTTCGCGAAGACGCCCCGCGTCTCGTCCCACAGGTGGGTGCGGATCGCCTGTTTATGTGCATCACTCGATGCCCGGTAGCGATCCGCCTCGTCCGCCCGGCCTAGCCTGTCGGCGATCAGGGACAAGCACTCCCCGTCTAGCGCCAGCAGGCTGTTGAGGCCGACATCGTAGGACATCAAGAGCCCGGTTTCCTCGTCGAAGGGCGCCGGATCGTGGACGGCCATGTTGTCCATCGAGGATTCATCCTTGGCGGCAAGCTTGGTGCCCTTGTAGAGCCCCTCGCCGACATCAAGGCTCGTCCCGTAGACGACGAGCCCTTTCTCGCCCGCCGAGCGTCGGCGCCACCACCAGTCGTGATTGCGCTTCAGGGCCGGATAGGCCCATTCCAAGAGCCCCGTGTCGCCGAACCGGGCGGCCAGCGACCAGACCGCATAGGAGACGATCGGCGGCTGCGACCGGTCGAGCCACTGGTCGTTGCCGGTGATCAGGCAGGGGAAGTTGCCATCCTCCGTCTGCCAGGCGAAGACCGCTTCCAGATTGGCGCGCGCGGCGTGTTCGTCGAACAGGCCCCAGAGCATGGCGTTATAGATGATATCGTTCATCCAGACGCCGAAACCGCCGAACTTGTGGGAATTCCAGAACCGGGTCAGGACGGTATAGGGCCGATCGTTGACATGATCATGGACATGGTTCCAGGCCATCACGTCATGGGCGGCCTGCAGCGGCTGCGCCGCGGCGCCGGTGATAAGGCCGATGGCGTGCTCGGGAAGCGCGGGGCGGTCCGCGATCGTCCCTTGAGGCGCGATCGCGATCCGCATCGCCGGCCCCTCCTCCAGATTGAACCGGAGCGCGAGGAACTCCCCCTCGGTCGCACGCGACGCCAGATAGAAATAGCCGTGTTCGTGATACTCCGCCTCAAGCGCATCGAGATCCGCATGCGCGGTGACAAGCAGCGGCTTCTTGGCCGATACGATCTCGAAAGCCGTTTCGCCCTTGGCTGCCGTTACCCGTCCGGTCTCGGGATCATGACGAAAGGTGAAACCGTAACCGGACAGGCACAGGATCACCCAGAACCGCAGGCCCCATTCGCCGTTCGCCCGCGTCTCCCAGTCGATCGTGGCTGTGTTCCCGTCGCCCAGCGCGTATCGCCAGTGCAGCGCCGTCTCGGCATGGCCGGTCCTAAAGGCGATCGACCGGCCGTCCAGCGACCGCTCGCCAAGCGTCAGGTCCGGCCCCATGCCGATCCGCGAGATGGTGCCCGCCCGCGCCGAATAGAGCACCGGCGTCACCGTCAGGCCGCTTGTCGGATGCACAAGCTCGACCGGCCGGTCCGCCGACCAGGTTCCCCAGCCCGCCGGTTTCATGGCGCGGTCCACTCCGCGAGGATTACATCCGTATCGGCGATCTCGACCTGGAGATCGAAGCGCGCTTCGAGCATATGCAGGCAGGCCTCGTGCGTCTTCGGATCGGCGCCCGTCAGCGCGTCGCGGGCGAGGATCACGTGATAGCCGAGATCGACGGCGGAGAAGACGGTCGCCAGCACGCAGACATCGGTCTCGACCCCGCACAGGATCAGCGCCTCGGGCGCGCGGGTCCTGATGGTATCGGCGAAGGCGGACGCATCGAAAGCGTCATAGGTCGCCTTGTCGAAGGTGTTTTCGGCCCGGGCGATCGCCGCGAGATCGGGATGCAGGTCATAGGGCGCCCGGCCGATCCGGCTGATCGTCACGCTTTCCCAGTGCCGGTAGTAGCGCTGCCAGGCACCGACCGCATCCTTCGGCGTCTCTGCCGAGATGAACCGCGTGAACAGGCTTTGCGCCGGCCGCGCCGAGACGAGCCGGGTGACCGCCGGCAGGATCGCCACCGCTTCCGGGCAATGCCAGGGACCCGGCTCCAGGAAGACCCGTTGCATGTCGATGCACAGAACCAGCGCGTCAGGCGGGACCGGCCCGTGACGGAGCGCGCTCATCGCGACACCACGATGGTATGCGCCGGCTGCCAGGTGAGTCGCACCGGCGTTCCGGCGGCGACGGGCGCGGCGCCGCTGTTCTGGACGAAAACGCGGATCGGCATATCGCCGCGTTTCAGATGATAGGTCAGGCTGTTGCCGGCGAAGATCGCGGCCTCCACCTGCGCGCCGATCTCGTTGTGCTCCGGCCCGCTGTCGTCCCCCTCCAAACGCACCGTCATCCGCTCCGGTCGCACAGCGACCGTCACCGATGCCCCTGCGGCGGGAAGTGGATCGTCGGTTCGCACCAGCGGCCCGCCGGCAAGGCGCACCGCCCCGTCTTCCACAGCGCCCTCGAACAGGTTGGCATCGCCTAGGAAGGTCGCGGCGAAGGCGCTGTTCGGCCGCTCGTAGATATCACGCGGCGCGCCCTCCTGAACGAGCCTGCCCTCGCGCAGGACGCCGATGCGGTCGCTCAGGGTCAGCGCCTCCTCCTGGTCGTGGGTAACGAAGATCGTGGTGATGCCGATCTCGCGCTGGATGCGCTTCAGTTCCACCTGCATGCCGGTCCGCAGCGCCTTGTCGAGCGCGCTCAGCGGTTCGTCGAGCAGCAGGACCCGCGGCCGGATGACGATTGCCCGGGCAAGCGCGACGCGCTGCCGCTGGCCGCCGGAAAGCTGATGCGGCCGGCGCTGATCGAGCCCGTCAAGCCGCACCAGTTGAAGCGCCTCACCGACCCGCTTGCGGATCTCCGATGCCGGCAGCCGGCGCACGGTGAGGCCGAAGGCGACATTGTCGAACACGCTCATATTGGGAAACAGCGCGTAGCTCTGGAACATCATGCCGACGTCGCGCTTTTCCGTCGGCACCCGCTCGACCGCCTCCCCGCCGATCGAGATCGAACCGCTATCGGGAAACTCGAAACCGGCGATCAGGCGCAGAAGCGTCGTCTTGCCGCTACCGGACGGCCCGAGCAGCCCGTAGAAGCCGCCGTCGTCGAAATCGATGGACACGTCGTCGAGCGCCTTGAACGTGCCGAACAGCTTGCTGACGCCCTTTGCCGAAACGGTCGCCATCAGCGCTCTCCGCCGAACCGGTAGAAGCGGGCGACCCCGATCAGGAGCGCCATGGAGGCGATGATGACGATCGTCGAAATGGCGTTTATCTCCGGGGTGAAGCCCTTGCGGATCGATGTATAGATCTCGACCGGCAAGGTCGAGACGCCGGGGACGGCGAGGAAATAGGAAATGACGAACTGGTCGAACGAGACCGCGAAGGCAAACAGCGCGGCTGCGATGATCCCCGGCGCCAGGAACGGCAGCGTCACATAGCGCACCACCTGCCAGGGGCCCGCACCGAGCGAGCGGGCGGCCGCCTCCAGATCCGGATCGAAGGCCTGCAAGCGCGCCGAGACGACGATGATCACGTAAGGCAGCGCCAGCGCCACATGGCCGAGCACCATCGCATGCATACCGCGGCCGATGCCGGTCCAGAAGAAGAACAGCAGCATCGCCGTGCCGGTGATCAGCCAGGGAATGGCGATCGGCGGAAACAGCAGCGCCTGCAGGAAGCGCTTACCGCGGAAGCGGTAGCGGAAGAAGGCAAGCGCCGCGGCCGTGCCCAGCGTGCCGGCGATGACCGTGGTGATGACCGCGACCAGGATCGAGTTGAGCCCAGCATCGATCAGCCGGCTGTTGCCGGCAAGCGCGCCGTACCATTTCAGCGACCAGTCGATCGGCAGTTGGTAGAACTGCGAGGAATTGAACGACATCGCCGCCATCACCGCGATCGGCGCATAGAGGAACACCAGGACAAACCCGAGATAGACCCGCCCCAATACCTTCATCCGCTCATCCTCCGGGCGGCGAAGGTGAAGGGAATGAAGATCACCAGCACGCAGGCGAGCAGGATGAAGGACAGCGCCGCGCCGAGCGGCCAGTTGAACACGGCGGTGAACTGATCCTCGATGATGGTACCGATGAACGTGCCCTGCCGGCCGCCGAGGATGCGCGGCTCCATGAACGAGCCGATGACGGGAACGAAGATCAAGACCGCGCCGGCGACGATACCCGGCATCGCCAGCGGCAGGATCAGCCGCCGCAGGATCGTCAGCCAGGAAGCGCCGAGCGATCGGGCCGCCGCGATCAGATCGTCATCGATCGCCTGCAGCGAGATGTAGCAGGTCAGGATCATGTAGGGCAGGTAGGAGTGGACGAGGCCGATCACGACGGCGTTGTAGGTGAACAGCAGGTCGAGCGATCCCGCACCCGGAAACACCGTCTCGATCGCCCGTTCCAAGAGGCCGTTGCCGCGCAGCACCATGGTCCAGGAAAAGACCCGCACCAGCGCGTTCGACCAGAACGGGATAATCACCAATAGGAACAGCGCCTCGCGCCAGCGCCCCTTGATGGTCTTGGCCAGCACATAGGCGCAGGGGAAACCGAGCAGGAAGCAGAACAGCGTTACCTCCGCCCCGAGCCGGAGCGAGCGCAGGATCAGTTCCAGGTAAAAGGCGTGCTCGAAGAAGGCGCGATACTGTTCAAGCGTCAACTCACCGACCCGGCCGGCGATCGGCGCCTCGCTCAGGAAACTGAAATAGAGCATCGCCACCAGCGGCAGCAGCACGGTGACGGTGAGCCAGAGATAGGCCGGCCCGGTCAGCAGGACCACGGCGCGGGCGGACCGATCCGCCTGCGCCGTGTTTCCCGTCGTGTCATGTGTGGCTTCGTGAGCCATGGCAGGGCCCGTAAGGGCCTACTGCTGGTAGTAGGTCTTGGTTTCCTGCCAGAGCTCCAGCATCTTCTCGCGCATGTCGTCGTCGATCGGCCCCATGAACCTGAGCCTGGCGGCAACCTCCGGATTGCCGAGCACGGCGCGGTTGAACGCGTCGTCGGGCAGGCCCGCCATCGCCTTGGCATTGGCGGATGCCGGCGCGCCGACCTCGGTGTCCCACTTCACGTAGAAGTCGGGATCGATCATCCAGTTGATGAATTCATGCGCGGCTTCGGGATGCGGCGCGTCCTTGGCGACCGACAGCCCGTCGAGCCAGCCGATCGCGCCCTCTTGCGGGATCACGAAGGCAACCGGCAGGCCGAAATTCTTGGCCGAGCGCGAGGCCGAACCGCTCCAATAGGTCGCCGCGTCGAACTCGCCGGCCGAGACGAACTGGTTCCAGTCGTTCTCCGAGGTCCAGAAGGTGCGGATCTGGGGCTTGAGCGCCCGCAGCTTCTCCTTGATGGCGTCAAGATCGGAAGGATTGTTGATGTCCTGCCCGAGCGCGATCGCCGCCATCTGGACGGCCTCGACCGCATCGTCGCGCCAGCCGAGCTTGTCGGCAAGCTCCGGCGACCACAGCACCTCGATCGAATCGGGCAGCGGATCCATCTTGTCGGTGTTGACCGCAAAGGACGTCGCGCCCCAGACCCACGGCACGCCATAGGTCTTGCCGTCGATCGTCAGGTTCTTGTTGCCCAGCATCTCGGCAACGATATCGCCGGAATTGGCGATCTTCGAGAGGTCCGCCGGCACGATCAGCCCCTCTTCGGCTGCCTGCGGCGTGTAGGCCGAGTTGATCAGCACGACATCATAGGCGCCCGGATTGGTCCGCAGCTTGGTCAGCATCTCCTGCTCGGAGTTGAAGTACTCATGCTCGACCGTATGGCCCGTCCGCTTCTCGAATTCCTCCAGCGCCCAGGCCTCGTCGGTGCCGTAGCCCTGCCAGTTGAGCACGCGGATGGTGTCCGCCGAGGCCGGCAGGACACTCGCGGCGACAAGCGCGGCGGCCGCACTTACCCAGGTCAGAATTGCTTTCATCGATACCCTCCCTTCGGGACTTGCCGGCCACGTCCCCGCGACGGCCGGGAAACAAACACGCGCTGCGTCACGCTGTTGTTATACCAACGATCGGCGTCAAATGAAGGACGTCTGTTTAGACAGCGGCCGCTCAGGGGTCGAAGCTGGATGAACGATCGTTCATTTCAGTTGCACACCTCAACTTTGCATGATAGCGTTTTCCCGATTGCCGGCTTCGAATTATCGGAGCGCTTGATGTTTCACGTTGTTTTTCAGAGGTTTGGCTGGGGATAATGCCAAGATGCACAATAGACACGCATTGAAATCGACTTTCGCTTCAGCGCATCGGACATTCTAGCCGCGTTGCTGCGGGCTTTCACTCAATATGCCTGAGACGCGCTTGTTTTTCCTGCTCCGATACCGTTACGGAACGCCCCGTTTTTCGGCCGCGTCGCGATCAATAATGCGATCCGGCCTCTGTTCGACACCCCATTCTCCATCGCTTCATTCACGAAAGGCCTTTCAATGAGATCCAGACACAGCCCATTGGCAGCCGTCGCGGCCCTGACGCTCGCCGCAACCCTCCTGCTCGCACCGCAAGCAAACGCCAAGCCGCTCGAGCCCGGCGCCTACCGCGCCATCGGCGAAGTATGCGGACTAGCGATCGCGAGATTACGGAATTTTGCCGCCGCCATCTGGCCCGAACACGGGAGAGACCTGCCGCCGGAACTTCAGCAGCGGGCCGTCGACAACGCCAATGAAACGGTGAAACGGGCCTATGAAACGATCGAATTTCTCATCGAGCGACCGGTTGAGGGGACAGTGCCTCGTCTCGGCGGCGACGAAGCCCAGGGCCACGCCCGGCTGGCGGTGCAGGCGATTCAGACGCTTGCGACAGGTCAACCCGCGCCACCGCCGCCGACCCGCAGCACAAACACGGACCGGATTGAAGGTGCCCTGCTCGATTTATACACCGCCTGCCGGAAGACGATGAAGCGCAACAAGGTGATCCTGCCGGCCAGCTATCCCTACAGCCTGGACTGACCGCCGCCGCCCGCCCGGCAGATTGGACAAGAATCGATCCAGCGAAGTTCGATCTTTTCGAAAGGAATTATCATGATCAGGTTACTTGCATCGGTGTCCCTGGCGGCGCTCATTGCAGTCGCGCCATCGGGGAAACTCGTCCCCGCCGCTGAGGCCAAGGCATTGGAGCCAGGCGCCGCAATCGCGATCGGCGAGATCTGCGATGAATTGTCGGACTCCGGTCAATCCCTTGTGGGAGCTGCGCAGGTGTCGCACGACAAGCCGTATTTCTACGACAAGCTGAACACGATAATCGAGGTCGGTTTCAGTTCGATCGGCCGCATTCTGAAGCTTAACGCCGCGAAGACCGACCCTGAGGTCGGCGGCGATGTCGCCTTGGGATATGCGCGACTTGGCATCGGCAGCATCGAAGCGGCAAACTTTGCGCATTCATCCGGTCTCGAGATTACGGGAATGCTGGGATTCGTGATCGAAATGCACGTCGCCTGCAAAAGGACGATCTCAAGCAAGAGCCTCGTCTATCCGGCCTCCTATCCCTACGGCGACCATTA
This sequence comes from Tepidamorphus sp., assembly GCA_028280885.1. Taxonomy (GTDB): domain Bacteria; phylum Pseudomonadota; class Alphaproteobacteria; order Rhizobiales; family Tepidamorphaceae; genus Microbaculum. The sequence continues at coordinate 114,583 of JANQKY010000016.1, read as the reverse complement.
GGCCCCGATAGTTAAACGCTACGATCACGACCCCATTTAAGCGAGAGTTCACGCGATGAAACGCCTTGCAATTCGAACGGCACTTGCCGCCTCCCTGATGCTGTCCGCATCCTTGTCGATTACGCCTGCCCGGTCGGATGAGTTGAACACTGCCGGCGCCGCCACGGCGCTCGGAGACGTCTGTGCCGCGCTCATTCGACTGCCATTTCTTCTCACCCCCCGCAGTTCGACGACCAGCGAAGAGGACGCGCGCTACAACGCCGCGCTCAATACGGCGATCGAACTGGGCTACAGCGCGCTTGCGAAAATCGTCAAACAGAACACCAAGACCGGCGCCGCTCCGGTTCCCGGTGATACCGCATTGGGGCACATGAGCGTGGCGGTGGCGGAGATCCAGACGCGGTACCTCTTCAGTTCTGACGACCCCTATGCGCCCTTCGCCTTCCAGGTCGCCGACGATATGGACGCCGCCTGCCGGCAAATGCTGGAAACCGGCAAACTGGTCTGGCCGGCCGGATATCCGTACACTTATGCGTCTGCGCCTCCGCCCTGAGGCGTTGCGCGGCAGGCGGCAAACCCGCGCGGAGGCCGCCTGACCGCGACTCAATTTGATATGTTGCGGCGGCAAAATTCCCGTGCTACCGTCCGCGACGGCGGTGCTGATTGACGCATTAGATAGCGCCGCCGCGCATTTTATACTTTGAATTGATTTGATCGCGAGTTATCGCGGAGGATGTTTTCTTGGTTTCGTTTATTTCGACACGTAGATCTTATTCCGCCACCGGCCGCCCTTCCCTCTGCGCCTTCTCCCGCCCGCAGCGCCTGCACCGGCGCGCGCCGGAGAAGCCGATTTTTCCGCCCCGTTCCGTGTCATCTCAACCGTCCGCGCGAGAGAGCCTGTCATGATGTTCAAGCTTAGATCGGTCCCGGTCCTGGCCGCCCTGTCCGTTGCGGTCCTTCTTGCCGTATCCCCGGCCGCCAAGGCCAAGTCGCTGAAACCCGGCGCCTATATGGCGATGGGCGAGACCTGCGGCGTGCTCTTGACCCATGCCTCGCCGCGGCTGCTCGAAGAGCTTTTGAGGCCCGGATCGCAGTTCGGATACGAGATGCTGGATACGCTTATCGAGCGCGCCTATGCCTCGATCGACATGATCCTGGCGGCCAGCGAAACCGCGGAGGACGAACCGGTCGGCGGCGACAGGCCGTGGGGCTTCGCCCGTCTGGCCGCGTTTGCGATCGTCGCGCTACCGGGCGCACGCCTCGACCCGGGAGAGGTAGAGCAGCCGGGCCAGGAAATCCTCATCGACATGTACAAGGCCTGCAAGAAGACAATGCGGACCGGCACGCTCCACTGGCCCTCCGGCTATCCCTTCAGCACGGACGACTAGGAACGACGGGCGGGCACCCCGAACCGCCGGGATCATACCGCTGTGAAAGGATCTTTCATGCGCAAACATATCGTTCTCACCGCCCTGGCAGCCACATTGGCATTCGCCCCGGCGCCCGGCGCGGTGCCCGCGGCACAGGCGGCGTCGCAGACACCGGGATCCATCACGGCGATCGGCGAAGTCTGCGCGGCGATGTTGGAAAGCGTCATGTCCATCAGAGATCAGCTCAGCCATCAAGATGAGCGCGCGGCCGGCATCGCCGAATTGAACCGGTCAGTCGCGCTTGGATATGACGCGATCGACAAGATCCTCAAGTTGGCGAACCAGGAAGACGTCGAGCCGGTCGGCGGCGACACCCTGCTGGGCTGGGGCAAACTCGCCGCGACGGCCGCCGGGGTGACGATGGGCATGGCGAACCTCCAGGACGAGGACACCACCGACATCGAAATCGTAAACGACATCTACTTCGGATGCCGCAAGACCATGAAACAGAAAACCGTCATCTACCCAAGCCTGTATCCCTATGGCGTGGAATGAGCGGGACATCTGCCCGAATTCAATTGGTTGAGCCACGGACTGGCCCATCGTCCTCCGGTTGGGAGAGAGAGTTATGACAAGACTGGGAATTTCGGTGCCATTCGCCGTCTCGATCGCTGCGGCTGTGACACTGGCGCACACGCCCCCGGCGAAATCCGTGGAACTCTCGGCCGGCGCGGCGATGGCGGTCGGCGACATCTGTTCGTCCATGGTTTCGGCGCTTCAACTCAACGCACCGTGGACGCATGGCGATCCCGTGGGCACCAAGTGGCACACAGCGCTCAACCAGTCGATCGAGATCGGCTACAACGCGATCAATCGCATCCTGACCATCAACGCGAACGGCAACTCTGAACCGCTCGCAGGCGACATTCCGATGGGCATGAGCCAACATGCCGGCGGGGCACTCGGTGCGATCAATTCGTTCAGCATCACAAGCGACCTGAACGACTATGTCGACACCATAACGGATGAGATCGATACGGCCTGCCAAGAGATGCTCGCAACCGGCGAGGCGGTGCTTCCCGAAAACTACCCCTATGAGGTGCCGGACAACTAAGCCGCTCCGCTCCCCGGCCCAGGTATTGAGGCGCTATCTTGCGGTTTGGCCGATACGATTGGATCGAATTCGACTGACTACAGTCTTCGCCTGACCCGAATTTTTAGCAACAGGCCCTTGAGATGAAAAAATCGTTCGCTACATTTCTTCCCTGTCTTGCCCTGGCGCTCGGCCTGAGCGCGCAAACGGCAACGGCAGCCCAGCCCAAGCCCGGCGCCTATTTCGCCATTGGGGACCTCTGCGGCCGCATGATTTCGGAAGCGGTCATACCACTGAAAAACCAGTTCGAGCGAAACAAACCCGAATTCGGGTTTCCGATCGTCAACCGGTTGGTGGAAAGAGCTTACGGGACGATCGGTGACATTCTCGACGAGGTAAAATCGGAAGAAGACGCCTCGGTCGGCGGCGACAGGCCTTTCGGATACGCACGGCTCGCGACGGTGGCGATCGAACAGATGGAGGCAACGGCCAGCTTCGTTTCCGAGACCGAGCAGCCGTCGCAGGACGTCATCACCGAGATGTACTTCGCCTGCCGGAAGACGATGAAGCAGCGAAGGCTGATCTATCCCGCCGGCTACCCCTACGGCGAGGACGACTGACGGGCAGCGGGATTTTGTGGATCCCGCGTTCCGACCAGGCCATGGCCAGGAGACCGCATTGCGCGGAACGCAAGTCGAAAGGACGTTAAATGATCAGGATTCCGATATTCAGGGTTCCGACATTCAGGCTTCTGGCCTCCATGGCGCTGGCGGCCGTCCTGATCGGTGCTCCCACGCGCCACCTCGCGCCGGAGGCCCGCGGTGCAGCCGGCGCCGTTTTGGCCGTCGCGGACGTGTGCGAGGCGATGATGGCGAACATCGCGCGGCACAATGTTTCACTCACCAGCGAATCCGCACGGCCCAGGGCGGTGGCGGAGATGAACCGGGTGATCGATGTCGGATACAATGCGATCAGGCGAATCCTTAAAGTCACCGACCGCCGGAACGACCGCGGCGTGGCCGGCGACAAGGCGCTGGGCTTCGCGCGGCTCGGCGCCGCCGCCGCCGGACTTTCCATGAACGCCGCAAGCAAGGCAGCCCCTGGAATGATGCCGGCGCTGCCGCTTGTCCGGGAGCTCTATTTCGCCTGCAAGCAAACCATAAAGCGGGACAAGCCCGTGTACCCGGCCTCCTATCCCTATAGCGCGTCCCAATAGCGATTGAGCCGCACGGCGAAGAGCCGCTTCGATGGAACGATATCGCGATGAAGACCTTTGGAAAAACCTGCCTGGCGCAGTGGAGATCAACATGAAGCGAACGGCTATTGCGCTTTCCCTGGCAACCACCCTCGCATCGGGAACCCTCGTCGCCGGCCCCGCGCATGCGCAGACCGCGGCTCTCGATGGCGGCATCGCCATTGCGCTCGGCAATGTATGCGCGTCCCTGATTGCCGGGACCCAGGTGGTCCCGATCCAGGGCATAAGCAAAGCTCAGGACTGGCATGACAGCGTGAACCAGGCAATCGAACTGAGCTTCGATGCGATCGAAAAACTGTTCAAAATCAACGCCAAGGCGAAGTCGGACCCGATCGGCGGCGACATCGCGCTCGGCTATCAGAACCATGCCCTGGGCGCCATTTCCGCCTATGCACAGCTTGCCCCCTATTCGGCCTTTCAACCCCTGCGGGACCATTCCTTAGCCATCACCGCCGAGATCGATGCTGCCTGCAGCGCGATGATGGCGACCGGCGAGGTCGTTTATCCCGCCGGCTACCCTTATTCGCCGCCGACATTTTAAACGCCAGTCCAGACGGCCTGCCCTTACCGCAGGCCGTCCTCGCCCTTCGCCTCGTCCGCCGTGAGGCCGCCGACGCGCGGCAGCGGCCGGCCTGAATCGGTCACCGCGATCGCCACCAGGATCTCGTTTGCCCGCGGCGCGTCGTTGAAGCGGATTTCCACGCCGTCGAAATGCGAACGCACATAGGCCGCGTCCTTGTGGCCGAGCGGCACGTCGAGGTCCTGGCCCATGCCGCCACGCTTCTTCGACGAGGGCACCAGCGCCGCGCCCTTCTTAACCGCCTTGCGCAGCGGCGCTCCCATCTTCGGATGCAGGATCGCCGCGGCATGCTCCAGTTCGCCGTTCTCGCCGACCATCGCCGCCTTGCCGTAGCTTTCCGCCTCGTCCGGCGTGATCCCGAGGGCTGCGACGCATTTCTCGCCGAGCAACCCGCCGAGTTCCGCGCCGATCTCCATCAGCGCCGACAGGTCCTCGACATATTGCCCCGCGAACGGGTTCTCGATCACGGCGGCCGCGACCGCCTTTCGGGTCGGCGGCGAGATCGCCTTGCCACCCTCCTCATGGGTCTCCTCGACGAACACGCCGAGCTTGCGGATCTTCGCGCTCATCTCAGGCCATCCTCCCCCTTGATCTCGGACACCTCCAGCCCGCCCGAGCGCGAATGCACGCGCGGGCCCGTCGTCATCACCAGCGCCACCAGCATCTCGTCGGCGCGGGGCGCGTCGTTGAGGCCGATTTCCATCGAATCGAAGTGGCTGCGCACATAGCTCGCATTGATATGGGTGACCGGCACGTCGATCCGCGTGCCCGGCCCGCCAACCTTCTTCGACGACGGCACGATCGCCTTGGAGCCGCCGATCGCCTCGCGCATCGCATAGCCGCCCGGCGCGTGCCACAGCGCGCCGTGCTCAAGCTCGCCCGCCGCACCGACCAGCGAGGCCTTGCCGTAGCCCTCGATATTGCCGGCCCCGCCGAGCGCCGCGACGAGTTCGTTCGCCATCTCGATGCCGAGCGGCCGAAGGTCATCCATGAAGCCCTGGATCTCCGGCTCGTAGCGGCCGGCGAACGGGTTCTGGATGACGGCAAACGCCGCGCCGCGCTTCAGGGGCGTCTCGGCGACCGGCCCGCCCTCGTGAAAGATCTCCTCGATCACAAGCACCCGCTTGCGCACCTCAAGCTCCGGCATGCCCGGCTCCCTCCAGTTGTTGATAGTGTGACATCGACTCGCCCTGAGTCAGGGGCTCGCCCAATGTCAGCGCCCCGCCCTGCAGGAACAAGGCGGCCGCCTTGATCAGGCCGCTGTCGATCATCCTTGTCGCGCGGACGGCACCCGAGCGCAGCGCCGCCTCCTTCTCTTCTCGCGACAGGTTCGGCACCCCGGTAACCACCAGCCGATCGCCGAGATCGCTGTCGGGCTGCAGGGCGCTTGCCGCCTCTCTTGCGATGCCCGGATGGTCCGGCAGGTCGACCGCATTGGCGATCAGGGTCGCGGCGACATCCGCGCGCGCGGCACACTCGGCCAGGACGGTGACGCTGTCGGCGATGCCGAGCGACAGGCTGCGCCCGCCCTGCCCGCTGGTCGCCATGCCGGCGATCCCGTCCGATGGCGTCAGCCGCAGCCGCCCGAGATCCGACCCGTGAACGGCAAACATCGCCGCCGAGAAGGTCTCGCCTGGCGCCAGATGGATCGCCACGTCGCCGCCATTGTTGACATAGGCCTTGTCGAGCGGCGCAGCCGTCGTCATTGCCGTCAGCATTTCATCGGCGACCGCGCCGGCGACCGCCGCCATCGGCGTGACGAAGCACTCGGCGCAGACAGGCCGCGCCGCGTGGACCATCCGCCGGGCGACCGGTCCGTCGGGCAAGGGCGAAACTGGTCGCAGGCGCGCGCGCAGGACGGGCAACTCCGAGACAAGCGCCTCGAGCAGCCCGTCGAACCGCGCCACCGCCGCCGCGTGAGCCTCGCGCACCGCCGGCGCCGCGCCCGTTGCCTCGATGATCAGATCGATCGGACCGTGTTGGAGATGCAGCCGCCGGCCGTCGCCAAGCCGTGCCGCGACCGGTCCCTGCATCACATGCCTTTCCCGTCGCGCCCGTTAAGCGCCGCATGGATCGCCGATGGCGTCGCCGGCACCTCCTGGATGCGGACGCCGCAGGCATGCCTGATCGCGTTCAGGATCGCCGCCGCCGTCGGCACCAGCGCGTGCTCGCCGAGCCCCTTGGCACCGTAAGGGCCGTGCCCGTCGGGTTGCTCGACGATGATCGTGTCGATCGGCGGAATATCGCCGATCGTCGGGATCAGGTAGTCGTGCAGGTTCTCGGTGCGGCCGGGCAGATAGGCTTCCATCAGCGCCATGCCGAGCCCCTGGGCGATGCCGCCATGAACCTGGCCCTCGACCAGCATCGGGTTGATCGCCTTGCCGACATCGTGGGCCGCGACGAAACGCACCGGCCGGACGGTGCCGAGCCTAGTATCGACCTCCAGGACCGCGATCTGCGCGGCATAGCCCATCTGGGCATAGGGCTCGCCCTGGCCGTTTCCATCAAGCGGCCTGGTCGGCGGATCGTAGGTTTCCTCGGCGCTCAGGACATAGCCATGGGCATCGCTCGGCAGGTTGGACAAGGCAACGACATGCGCGCTGCCGCCATCGGCGATGCCGATTTCGCCGTCTCCGATAGTCAATTCCGCCGTTTCGGACGCATTCACCCGCCGCAGGATCTGCCGCCGCAGCGCCTGGCCGCACAGGCGCGCGGCATTGCCGGTGACGAAGGTCTGGCGCGACGCAGACGTCTTGCCGGCATCCGGCGTCAGGTCCGTATCCGGCCCGACAAGCGCAAGCGAAGACACCGGCACGCCGAGCGCCTCGGCGAAGATCTGGGAAATCACCGTGTTGGCGCCCTGGCCGATATCGGCCGCGCCCTGATGCAGCACGACCTGGCCATCCGACCGGATGCCGGCGCGGATCGTCGAAGGATTGGGCAGCGAGGTGTTGCCGCAGCCATACCATCCGGCCGCAACCCCGACCCCGCGCCGCAGGCTGCCCGCAGCCGCGTTGAAGGCCTGCGCCGCCGCCCGTTCCCGCTGCCAGTCCGGCCTGAGTGCCTCGAGGCACTGCTTGATGCCGACGCCGGTCTCGAACACCTGCCCGCAGACGGTCGGCACGCCGTTTTCAAGCGCGTTCAGGATGCGGAACTCCAGCGGGTCCATATCAAGCTGCCCGGCCAGGTCGTCGAACAGGGCCTCCTGGGCGATCGCCGCCTGCGGCACGCCGAAGCCGCGAAACGCGCCGGCCGGCACGCAATTCGTGTAGACCCCGCAGGACCGGGCCCGGTAGTCGGCGACCCTGTAGGGACCCGAGGCGTGAACCGGCACGCGGTTTGCCACCGTCGGGCCCCAGGAGGCATAGGCGCCCGTGTTGAAATCGCCATAGAAGTCGCAGCCCGATATCCGCCCATCGCGCATCGCGCCGATCTTCACCTGCATCCGGGCAGGATGCCGCTTGGTGGTCGACTGCATCGATTCGGTCCGCGTCAGACAGATCCGCACCGGCTTGCCGGTCTTCAGCGCACCAAGGGCCAGATAGGGCTGAACCGAAATATCGAGCTTCGAGCCGAAGCCGCCGCCGACGCCGGTCGGCACCACACGGATCAGGCCGCGATCCATGCCGAGGATCGTTTCGAGCGAATCAAGGTCCATCGTCGGCGCCTGGGTACAGGCATGCACCTCGACCCGGCCATCGACCACCTGCGCAAACCCCGCCTCCGGCTCGATATAGCCGTGCTCGACGAAACCGGTCGAAAACACCCCTTCCGCCGTGACATCGGCGGCATCGAGGGCACCGTCCGGATCGCCGCAGGTGACGAAACCGCGACACATGACGTTGCCCTCATGGGCGTCATGCAGGCGGGGCGCCTCTTCCGCGCGCGCGGCCTCGACGGTCTGGACATCGCGCAGCGGCTCGAAGGTAACCGGAAAATCGTCGGGATCGAGATCGCGGATCACGTCCGGATCGCCAATAACGGCGGCGACCGCCTCGCCGCGAAACCGGGCGACCCCTTCGGCAAAGACCGGCTGGTCGATGAAGCCGGGAATAACGCCGAAGCGGTTTAAACCGGGTACGTCATCGGCGGTCAGAACAGCCTCGATACCCGCGCGCGCTGTGCGCCAGGCGTCGAGATCGCCGAAGGTGAAGGCCGCATGCGGATGGGGCGAGCGGATGACGCGGATTTCCAAAGTGCCGGGCGGGGCGACATCGTCGCCGAAGCGTTCCGCGCCGTGTACCTTGTCCAGCCCATCGAGCCGGCGGATCGCATCGCCCACGGCACCGCTGCCCGACAGCACGGGCGGCACGCCGCAAACCGCGTCGATGATCTTGCGATAGCCCGTACAGCGACACAAAACGCCGCCGAGCGCGTCCTGCACCTCAAGCGTGCTCGGTTTCGGATTGTCGCGCAACAGCGCAACCGCCGTGACCATCATGCCCGGCGTGCAGATGCCGCATTGCGCCGCGCCGTGATCCTGGAAGCGCTCGGCGAGCGCGCGGGCCTGACCGTCGCTTTCGACCAGACCGGCCAGCGTCTCCACCGTCCGGCCCGACACCTGGTGGGTCGGCGTCAGGCAGGCGCAGACGACGTCGCCATCGACAAGCACCGAGCAGGCGCCGCAATCGCCGGCATCGCAGCCGATCTTGACGTCGCGGGCGCCAAGCCGCTCGCGCAGGCTCTGCGACAGCCGTTCGCCGGGCAGCGGCGCGACCTCGGTCTCGGCGCCGTTCAGCGAAAATCCGATGCGTGTCTCGCTCGTGCGCTTATCCATCCTGCCCCACCGGTGTCATGCCGCGTCCATCGCCTGGCGGACGGCGCGCCGGCACAGATCCCGAACCGCCTCGATCCGGTAGCCCGCCGTGCCACGCACATCATCGATCGGCCGCAGCGGCGCCAGGTGCGCGTCCGCATCGATCGCGACCGTTTCGACCGCCTCGATCGTCAGCCCGCGCAGATGATTCTCCAGCGCCGGCAGACGCTGCGCCACCGGCGAACAGGCACCGACCGCAATGCGGATATCACCGATCCGGCCATCGTCCAGCTCGACGACAACGGCCACCATCGCGATCGAAATCACCAGGTATTTGCGGCTGCCGAGCTTCAGGAACGCGCTGCGCATCGTCTCGGCAATGGCCGGCACATGCAGCGCCACGACCATTTCGCCGGGCCTGAGATCGACGCTACGAACGCCGGTGATGAAGCGGGACAGCGGTACCCGGCGGACACGTTCGGCCGAAGCCACCTCGACTTCCGTCTCAAGCGTCAGCAACGGCGGCACGCCGTCGGCGGCGGGCGAGGCGTTGCAGATATTGCCGGCGACCGTGCCGGCATTCTGGATCTGCACCGAGCCGACCTCGCGGGCGGCAAGCTTCAAGCCGTCGAAGGCGGGTGGCAGCGGCGCCTTGATCACATCGCTCCAGGTCGTCGCCGCGCCGATCCGCCAGCCGGTTCGCGTCGCTGAAATGCCGCGCAGCTCGGGCACGCGGGTGATGTCGAGAAGGCTGCGCTCCTGGCAGCCCGGACGCTGGCCTGGAAAGAAATCCGTACACCCGGCAACCAGCGTCGCCTCGCCGGTCTGAAGCAGACCGAGCGCCTCGGCAACGGTTGTGGGCGTCAGGTAGATCAAGCGCGCCTCCAGCCCGCGATATTCATTTGCATACAAACATAATTGCCGAGCGCGCGAGAAGTCAATCGCTCGCTGCTCTTCCCGCCGGGATCGGGACGCCGCAGCCGCTCAGATAAGCTTCTTCATCAGCCGGACCAGGGTGCGCTGCTCGGCGGCGCTTAAAGGCTTCAGCGTCTGGCGGGTGATGTCCCGGCCGGCTTCATGCAGGGCCCGCACCAGGTCGCGATGCGCCGGGGCGATCGAGATCAGCGTGCGCCGCTTATCGCCGGGGTCCGGCCGCAACGCGACGAGGCCCTTCGCCTTCAGCCGATCGACGACGCCCTTGATCGTCGCGACATCCATCGCCGTATGCCGCCCGAGCTCGTTTTGCGAGCACTCGCCCAATTCGCCAAGCCGCACCAGCGCCGAGAACTGTGTCGGCGTCAGGCCGCGCACCGCATGGGTCTGAAAGATGCCGGCATGGCGCTGGCTGGCGAGCCGCAGGAGATAGCCGATCTGCTCGTCGAGCCGGTAGCCATCCGTATCGGGGTCGTCAGTCTCGGGTACCCGGGCGTCCATTGTCTCTCACGGTTTTGCCTGTCGAACCGAAACTACAGGCGGCTTACGGCCGGCGCTACTGCGATTGCTTGATCCGGACCGCATACCTGTTAGCATACAAACAGTATGGGCAAAATCCGGAGGCGGACGGCATGAGCGATGTCAAACAGAAGCTGGTTGTACGCAATATCGGTCTCCTGCTGACCGGCAAGCTGGAAGCGCCGATCGCCGACGGCGATTGCGTCATCGCCATCGACGGCAGGATTTCCGCCTTCGGATACGAAAAGGACCTCGACACCGAGGGCGCGACGACCACGGTCGACGCCAAGGGCGTCACGCTGGCGCCCGGCCTGATCGACAGCCACGTCCATCCCGTCGTCGGCGACTACACGCCGCGCCAGCAGCAGCTTCACTGGATCGATTCGACCCTGCATGGCGGCGTCACCACGATGATCTCGGCCGGCGAGGTGCATATGCCCGGCCGGCCCAAGGATGTCGTCGGCCTGAAGGCGATGGCGATCGCCGCCCAGCGCTGGTACGAGAATTTCCACCCGTCGGGGGTGAAGGTGCATGCCGGCGCCCCGGTCATCGAGCACGGCATGGTGGAGCAGGACTTCAAGGACCTCGCAGATGCCGGCGTCAAGCTGCTCGGCGAGGTCGGCCTCGGCTCGGTCAAGGACGGCAAGACCGGCAAGCAGATGGTCGACTGGGCGCGCAAATACGGCATCCAGAGCACGATCCATACCGGCGGCCCGTCCATTCCGGGTTCCGGCCTCGTCGATGCCGACATGGTGCTGGAAACCGGCACCGACGTGATCGGCCACATCAATGGCGGCCACTCCGCCCTGCCCGACGACCAGATCGTCTGCCTGTGCGAAAGCTGCACCAAGGGCCTGGAGATCGTCCACAACGGCAACGAGCGCGCCGCCCTCCTGACCCTTAACACGGCCCGCGAGCTCAAGCAGCTCGACCGGGTCATCCTCGGCACCGACGGCCCGGCCGGCTCCGGCGTCCAGCCGCTCGGCATCCTGCGCATGGTGGCGATGCTCTCGAGCCTCGGCAACGTGCCGGCCGAACTGGCCTTCTGCTTCGCCAACGGCAACACCGCCCGCCAGCGCGACCTCGATGTCGGCCTGCTGGAGCCGGGTTACGCGGCCGATTTCGTGCTGATGGACCAGGCCCAGCACGCGCCGGGCAAGGATATTCTCGAATCGGTCAGCCTCGGCAATCTGCCCGGCGTCGGCATGACGATCATCGACGGCATCGTCCGCACCGAGCGCAGCCGCAACACGCCACCGGCCGGCCGCCTGCCGGAGGTCGTCGACCGCTGAGCGGCGCGCCACCCGAGCAGCCCCCCGCTCGAATCTTATATATTTTAAACTTGAAATAGTTTGGGTTTCCCTATAGACACTGAGTGTCCGCGCGGACCTGTCCGGGCACCCGATGCTGCGTGATCGAACCGGCTTTCCGGCCGGCGGCCGACAGGATCGCATAGGGCGGGATGGTGTAGGATATCGTTGCGGTGGGTGATGACATCCGCACCGGCCTGCAAGGACAACGCAGAACAGACTCGCACTGCTCATCGGCCATAGCAATCGACCATAGCTCAGGGGGACCGAATGACCACGCTCAGACCGTCGGTACACAGCGACACCTTCGCGCGGGACAATCTGCCCGCCGCCGAGACATGGCCCGACCTGCTGCTCGACGGCTTCGACTATCCCGACCGGCTGAACGCCGCCGTCGAGCTGACCGACCGGATGGTCGACCAGGGCTTCGGCGACCACACCGCGCTGATCGGCAACGGCCGCCGCCGCACCTATAAGGAACTGGCCGACTGGACCAACCGGCTCGCCCACGCGCTGACCGCCGATCTCGGCGTCCGGCCCGGCAACCGGGTGCTGATCCGCTCGGCCAACAATCCGGCGATGGTCGCCTGCTGGCTCGCCGCCACCAAGGCCGGCGCGGTGGTCGTCAATACCATGCCGATGCTGCGTGCCGGCGAGTTGAAGAAATATGTCGACAAGGCCGAGATCACCCACGCGCTCTGCGACACCCGCCTGATGGACGAGATGATCGCCTGCGCCAAGGACAGCGCGCATCTGAAGATCGTCGCGGGCTTCGATGGGACGGCCAATCACGACGCCGAACTCGACCGGCTGGCGCTGGAGAAGCCGGTGCGGTTCGAGGCGGTCGACACCGCCCAGGACGATGTCGCGCTGATCGGCTTCACCTCGGGCTCGACCGGCGAGCCCAAGGGCACGATGCATTTCCACCGCGACCTGCTGATCATCGCCGACGGCTATGCCAAGGAGGTGCTCGATGTCCAGCCCGGCGACATCTTCGTCGGCTCGCCGCCGCTTGCCTTCACCTTCGGGCTTGGCGGGCTTGCGATCTTTCCGCTGCGCTTCGGCGCCACCGCGACGCTGCTTGAAAACGCGACGCCGCCGAACATGATCGAGATCATCGAGACCTACAAGGCGACCGTCAGCTTCACCGCCCCGACCGCCTATCGCGCGATGATGCGGGCGATGGACGAGGGTGCCGACCTGTCGTCGCTGCGGGCCGCCGTCTCCGCCGGCGAGACCCTGCCCGGCCCCGTCTACCAGGAATGGATGGACAAGACCGGCAAGCCGATGCTCGACGGCATCGGCGCGACCGAGATGTTGCACATCTTCATCACCAACCGCTTCAAGGACCACAAGCCCGCCTGCACCGGCAAGCCGGTCACCGGCTACGAGGCGAAGGTGATCGGCCCCGATGGCGAGGACTTAAAGCCCGGCGAGGTCGGCCGGCTCGCCGTGCGCGGTCCGACCGGCTGTCGCTATCTGCGCGGCGAGCGGCAGAGAGAATATGTCCAGAACGGCTGGAACATCACGGGCGATGCCTTCCTTCAGGACGCCGACGGCTATTTCCATTTCGCCGCCCGCGCCGACGACATGATCCTCTCCTCGGGCTACAACATCGCCGGCCCCGAGGTCGAGGCCGCCCTGCTCTCCCATGACGCGGTCGCCGAATGCGCGGTGATCGGCGTGCCCGACGAGGAGCGCGGCGCGATCGTCGAGGCGCATGTGGTGCTCGGCGCCTCAGAGACGCCGAGCGAGGATCTCATCAAGCGTCTGCAGGACCACGTCAAGGAAACGATCGCGCCGTATAAATACCCGCGTTCGATCGTCTTCACGCGAGACCTGCCGAAGACCGAAAGCGGCAAGATCCAGCGCTTCCGTCTGAGGCCGGGGACATGAGCGCGCAGGGCGGCAAGCCGGGCGCCTACAACCCCGGCAGCGACGGCGCGAAGATGGATTTCCGCGCCGCCATGTCCTATGGTGACTATCTGCATCTCGACACGGTGCTGACCCAGCAGCATCCGCTGAGCAGCGCCCATGACGAGATGCTGTTCATCATCCAGCATCAGACCAGCGAATTGTGGATGAAGCTCGCCATCCACGAACTGGCCGCCGCCCGCGAGGGCCTGCGGTCGGGCGACACCGCGGGCATGTTCAAGATGCTGGCGCGCGTCTCGCGGATCTTCGAACAGCTCAACAGCGCCTGGGACGTGCTGCGCACCATGACGCCGGCCGACTACACCCGCTTCCGCGAGGCGCTCGGCCCCTCCTCTGGCTTCCAGTCCTACCAGTACCGGATGATCGAATACGTGCTCGGCAATCGGAACCCGAACATGCTGAAACCGCACGCGCATGTTCCCGACGTCCGGGCGATGCTCGCCGAAGAACTCGAACGGCCGAGCTTCTACGACGAGGTCGTCGGACTTTTGTATCGCACGCTGGACGGCTCCGATGAAAACGCCCCGGCTCCGCAACTTAAATCGCCGCACGAGGCGGTGCCCGAAATCCAGGACCGGTGGAAACAGGTCTACGAGAACACCGCGACCTACTGGACGCTCTACGAACTCGGCGAGAAGCTCGTCGACCTGGAGGATTATTTCCGCCGCTGGCGCTTCAACCACGTCACCACGGTGGAGCGGGTGATCGGCTTCAAGCGCGGCACCGGCGGCACCTCCGGCGTCCAGTATCTGCGCCGGATGCTCGACGTCGTCCTCTTTCCCGAACTCTGGAACGTCCGCGGAGACCTCTGACCATGCCTGCTTCCCTTCCCCGCAAGGATCTGTTCAGCCTCCCCGACGACATCGTCTATCTCGACGGCAATTCGCTCGGCGCCCTGCCGAAGGGGGCGGCCGAGCATGTCGAGACGGTGATCCGCGCCCAGTGGGGAGAATTGCTGATCCGCGCCTGGAACCAGGCCGACTGGATTTCGCTGCCAAAGCAGGTTGGCGACCGGATCGCCGGCCTGATCGGCGCGCCGAAAGGCTCGGTTGCGACCGGCGACACCCTGTCGATCAAGGTCTATCAGGCCCTCGACGCGGCGCTGAAGATGCGGCCCGGCCGCAAGACGATCCTGTCGGACAGCGGCAACTTCCCGACCGACCTCTACATGGCGCAGGGGCTGATCGGCACGATCGGCAAGGATTACGAGATCAGGACACCGGCCCCCGAGGATGTCGCGGAGAACATCACCGACGACGTCGCGGCCGTCCTGCTGACCCATGTCGACTACCGCACCGGGCGCCTGCATGACATGGCCGACATCACCCGCCGCGCGCAGGACGCCGGCGCGGTGATGATCTGGGACCTCGCCCATTCCGCCGGCGCCCTGCCCCTCGACCTCGCCGGCAGCAACGCCGAATTCGCCGTCGGCTGCACCTACAAATACCTGAACGGCGGCCCCGGCGCGCCGGCCTTCATCTATGCCCGGCCGGATATCGTCACGGATATCGATCCCGCGCTCGCCGGCTGGATGGGCCATGACGCGCCGTTTGCCATGGAACTCGGCTATCGCCCGGCGATGTCGACGGAGCGGCTGCGCGTCGGCACCCCGCCGATCGTCCAGCTCGCGATCCTCGACAGGGCCCTCGACGTCTGGGAGGGCGTCGATATGGCCGATCTCCGCGCCGCCTCGATCGCCCTGTCGGAACGCTTCATCGCCGAGGTCGAGGCGCGCTGCCCGGACCTGACGCTCGCCTCCCCGCGCGATCCGCAGGCACGCGGCTCGCAGGTCTCCTTTGCCTTCGATAACGGTTACGCGGCGATGCAGGCGCTGATCGATCGCGGCGTCATCGGCGATTTCCGCGCGCCCAACATCATGCGCTTCGGCTTCACGCCGCTCTATCTCGACGAAAACGATGTCCTGCGCGCCTGCGAGGTGCTGGAAGAGGTGATCGGCAAGGCGTTGTGGCGCGACGAGAAGTATCAGACCGTGTCGCGAGTCACCTGACCCGGCCGACTATACCGCCGGAGGCGGCGTCGCGGCGTTCGGCCCCATCGTCAGCGCCTTCTCCTTGCCGCCGACCTTCTCGATCAGCGCTGCCTGATCGGCAAACGCCAGGTCGTTGGCGGCCTCCGGGTCGACGATGTCGCGCAGCGCGCTTTCCATCGCCGCAAGCTGGTCGGCATGGGCCGGATCGCCGGCGAGATCGACCAGTTCCTCCGGATCCTCGACGAGGTCGAAGAGTTCGGGCGCAAAGCCCACATAGAAGTTCAGCTTCCACCGCCCCTTGCGCAGCATGTAGCCGCCGGAAACCGCGCCGATCGCGTGGTATTCGCTGAAGACCGGCCGCTCCGGATCATCAGGCTCGGCGGCGATATCGGCAAGCGACCGCGCGCCGGGCGCGGCTTCAATCTCTCCTCCGAAATGCTGGGCTATTGTTTCCGAGAGATCGATAAGCGAGACCGGAGTTTCGCAGACGCCGCTACCGACGCCGGGTCCGGCCATGATCATCGGCACCCGGGTGCTTTCCTCATAGAGGTTCGACTTGCCCCACAACCCGCGCGCGCCGAGATTGTCGCCATGATCGGACGTATAGACGACGGTCGTCGATTGCGAAAATCCATGCGCTTCAAGCGCTTCCAGGATTTCCCCGACATTGTGGTCGAGCCAGGTGGTCAGCCCGTAATAGGCCCGGAACGCGCGCTGCCGCTCGGCCTCGTCGGCGAAGGCGGCCTCGCTGTCCATCGGCCCGTTCTGCTTTTCAACCCACGGGTGACGCACATAGCCGTCGCGCGGATGCAGCTTCACCTCGGGCATCGGCAGGTCCGCATAGAGATCGTAGAAGCGCTGCGGCGCGACCAGCGGAAAGTGCGGCGCGACAAGCCCGACATAGAGACACCACGGACGGTCGTCGCTTAAGGCCGCCCGCTCGGCGAACCACTGCTTCGTCCGCGTCGTCACGGCGGCATCGTATTCGGTGTATTTGCTTTCGCCGGGCCCGATATACTCGCCGAGCATCCTTGCATCCGGCGTCCGCCGCTCGTCCTCGTTACGGATCAGGCCCCAGACCATGCCGACGCCGCCCTGCACCATCATCGGAATGTGCTCGACATCGAAGCCGGCCGGATCGCGCTCGTCGCGGTAATGCAGCTTGCCGATCGATTCGACGGAAACGCCACGCTCCTGCAGCGCGTGCCCCCAGCCGCGGATCGCCCCGGTATAGGGCATCGCGTTGTCCCAAAGCCGGGTCTGGTGGACATATTGCCCGGTCGCGAAGCTCGCCCGCGCCGGCACGCAGATCGGGCTTGGCGTATAGGCCTTGGCGAACCGCATGCCGCGCGCGGCCAGCGCGTCCATGTTGGGCGTCTGAACGAACGGGTGGCCGGCGCAGCCCATTGCACGCGCCTGATGCTCGTCCGACATGATGATCAGGAAGTTGGACGTCATTTACACTCGCCGGGTTGTTTGGATTTCAGTCCGCTGGCGCGATCGGCGAAGCATCTCACTCCGTGCTTCCGGAGCCGGCGGCTTCGGCCACGAAGATCTCGGGCGCGGCACCGGCCACATCCTCGAGTTTCTCGATGATGAAATAGAACATCGCCCGCTCGTCCTCGCTGAGCCTATCCAGGAGCGCGGCCTGCCGGCGGCGCATCGCCGGGCGCGCGCGCTCGAAGGTCTGCCGCCCGAGCGGTGTCATCGAGAGGTTCTGGGTGCGCTGATCGGTTTCGCTGCGTTCCGCCGAAACCAGCCCAAGCTTGATCAGATCGCTGACATTGCGGCTGACCTGCCCTTTGTCGAAGCCGGAAAACCGGACGAAATCGGTCATCTTGCAGGTCTCGTAGACGTCCAGAAAGACGAGGATGCGCCATTGTCCGAGCGAAATCTCCGCCGACTCCTTGAGGATCCGCGATGCCTGGGCGGACAGTTTCGCGTTCAGCCGAGCCAGCCGGTAGGTCAGCATCTCCCTGAGCGGAACCTGCGATTCCGCACCCGGAGACCGGTTCTTTTCGAGCATCTCAAACCTCTCTCGCAGTGGAAGACTCGCACGCCTATGTTGAGGTGTCAACCTTTTTGGTTGACCGATCAACCAAATGGCGGCATTCTATGGCCAACGTCAAAATGTACGAACAGTCATCGACAAAATCCGACTGAGACAAAATCCGACTGGCCAGGGAGAAAAGAATGCCATCCATCTGGAAAACACTGATCGCCGGCGCCGCCATGCTCGCAACCGCGACGGGCGCGATGGCCGCCGACTGGACGCCGCCGGGCCCGATCAAGCTGCTGATCGCCTTCCGGGCCGGCGGCGGCGCCGATACGCAGGCCCGCCTGATCGCCGAGACGCTGGAAGACAAGCTCGGCTGGAAGTTCATTCCCGAGCAGGCGACCGGCAAGGGCGGCCTGACCATGGCGGCCGCGCTGAAGAAGGCGCCGGCGGACGGCACGGTCGTCGGCATGGCCGTTACCGAGACCTTCGGCTACAACATGGCAGCCGCGCCGAACGCCGGCATGAAACCGTCCGATTTCGCCGGCATCACCACCACCGCCGGCTTCCAGATGGGCGTCGTCTCGGCTTCCTCCAAGGGCTGGAAATCGATCGACGACATGATCGCGGCGGCCAAGGGCGGCGAGCCGATCCGCTTCGGCGTGATGAGCCCCAGGCTTGCCGATATTGCCTATCTGCTCGGCAAGGCGCAGGGTGTCGACTTCAACATCGTCAGCGTCCAGGGCGGCCGCGCCGTGCTCGATGGCGTCAATGCCGGCGACCTCGATGTCGGCTTCATGGCCGGCATCCAGCGCGCCGGCGTCGCGGCCGGCGATCTCGTCAACCTCGCCTCTGCCCTGTCGGTGCCGCTCGAGCAGACCCCCGATGCGCCGACGCTTGCCACGCTTGGCGTCGAATTCGATTCCGACGGCCAGTTCCTCTTCGTCGGCCCCGCCGGCATGCCGCAGGACGCCATCGACACGATGGCCAAGGCGATCGCTGAGACTATTTCCGATGCGGAGTCCAAACCCGGCGGCCTGATCAAGAAGGCCTTCGGCGGCCCGGTGATCATCCAGGGCGCGGAACTCGACGCGCAGTTGGAGGCCGGCTTCCAGTCCTCCGAGGCCCTGCTGAAGGCCGCGTCGGAATAGCGGCCACACTCTGATCCGGTCCGCGTCCGCCACAGCGTGACGGGTGCGGACCGGCAAGAGACGGACCGGCAAGACGGGGAACAGCGCCATGGCCATGACCCAGAACCGCTGGATCGGCCTTGTCGTCTGCGTCCTGGCGCTGGTCCTGCTGTTCGTCTGGATCCCGCTCGACGTGGAAACCGGGATCGTCGAGAAGATCCGCCGCCAGGTGGAGATCGGCGATGCCCTCGGGCCGACGGTCGCCGGCGTGTTCCTGCTTTTTGGCGGGGTGATCCTGGCCTTTGTCGAGCGGCCACCCAGCGAGCCGAAACCCGTCGACGGCCAGGCGATCCGCTTCGCGCTTCTGATCGTCGTGTATCTGGGCGTCTGTTTCCTCGTCATGCTCGTGACCGGCCCGGCCGCCGTCTGGGTCGCCAGTCAGGCGACCGGATCGGATCTCGAATACCGGCTGCTGCGCGACACCGTACCGTGGAAGTATCTGGGCTTCCTGACCGGCGGAACCCTGGCGATCCTCGGCGTCATCTCGCTTGCCGAGCGACGGGTCTCGCTGAAGGCGCTTATCGTCGCGGTCGCCGCCGTCATCGCGATGATCGCCATCTACGACCTGCCCTTCGACGACCTGCTGCTGCCGCCCAACGGTGACTTCTGATGGGCACGCTCGACTATATCTGGCTCGGCATCCTCGCCGTCTTCCAGGGGCCGGAATTCGTCTCGCTCGCCGGCATCTCGATCTCGGTGACGCTGGCGATGATCTTTTTCGGCTTCCTGCTCGGGGTCGCCGTCGGCGCGACGCCGGGGCTCGCCGGGCCGATCGCCATGGCGATCTCGCTGCCGATCCTGATCTCCATCTTCGGCTTCACGCCCGACGCCCTGCTGCCGGTCCTGGGCTTCCTGATCGGCATCATGAAGGGCGCGACGATCGGTGGCGCCGTGCCGGCGATCCTGTTCAATACGCCGGGCACGCCGGACGCCTTCATGACGACGCTCGACGGCCATCCGATGGCCCGCCGCGGGCTCGGCGGCAAGGCGCTGCGCGTCGCCCATTTCTCCTCCGTCACCGGCGATACTTTTTCCGACATCGTGCTGATCATCTGCGCGCCCTTCCTGGCGCTGCTCGTCGAGGGCTATCTCGACCTGCCGGAAAAGGCGGCGCTGCTGATCCTGTCGATGTCCTTCATCGCCGCCGCCGTCGGCGGCTCGCTCGCCAAGGGCCTCATTTCGACCGGCCTCGGCCTGCTGGCCGCCTATGTCGGCACCGGCCAGGACTTCTATCCCCGCCTGTCGATCGGCAACGAGGCGCTGAGCGAAGGCTTTCCGCTGGCAAGCACCGTGCTCGGCGTGCTGATCGTCGGCGCGGTCCTGCACGAACTCGCCCTTTACTGGCGCCGGCGCGACGACGGCACGGCGGGCACCGTGATGGAAACGGAGGCAAACCAGCGGCTGTCGCTGCGCGAAATCGGCCGGCTGATGCCCTATATCGGCCGCTCGGCGGTGGTCGGCACGATGATCGGCGCCCTGCCCGGCATCGGCTCGACGCTGGCCGCCACCATCGGCTACACGGTCGGCAAGCGCCGCTATCAGAAGGTGCGTAAGGACGACGCGCTGGATTTCGGCGAGGGCGTGCCGGAGGGTGTGGCCGCAACGGAAGCGGCGAACTCCTCGGTCTCCGGCGCCAATCTCATTCCCGTCCTGTCGCTCGGCATTCCCGGCAACGCGGCGGCCGTGTTCCTGATCCTGGCAGCCGAGAGCATCGGCGGCTTCACGCCGGGGCCCTCGGTCTTCAAGTTCACCACCGATCAGGTCAATCCGGAACTCGTCATCGCCTTCGGCCTGTTCACCTGCATGTTCCTGGCGAACCTGATGAACTGGACCATCGGCGGCGTCTTCATGCGCGCGATGGCGGTGATGACGCGCATCCCCAAGCAGGTGCTGCTGCCGGTCGTGCTGCTGCTCACCCTGACCGCGATCTATGTCCAGGAGACCGCCATGGCCGCGGTCTGGTTCACGCTGGGCTTCGGCGTGCTCGGCTATCTGATGCGGGTCCTGGCGATCTCGCCGCTGCCCTTCGTCATCGCCTTCATCCTTGGCGGGCGGCTGGAGGACACCTCGCGCCAGGCCTTTGCGGCAACCGGCGGCGATCCCTGGTTTCTGGTGAGCAGCCCGGTCTCGATCGCCTTCATGGCCCTGACCGCGATCGTCGTCGTCGCGGCCATCCGGCGCGGCAGGACCGACTGATGCAGGATAAAACGCGATGACGATCAGCAACATCCTTGTCGCCTATAACGGCTCGGAGTCCTCGAACGCCGCGCTTAAGGCCGCCATTCTCGCGCACGGGAAATACGGCGCCCACGTCACCGGCCTTCTCGCCCATCGCAGCGCCAAGGCACGGCTCGGCGACGAAACGTGGATCCCCAAGGAGCTCTCCGCCTCGCTCGATCAGCTCGAGGCGTCCGCTCACGAGAAGATCCGCGATGCCTTCCTGGCCGCGGCCGACGCCAGCGTCGCGCCGGACAAGCTGCACTGGGTCGAGCACCACGGAAACGCCGACGCAACCGTCGCCGACTACGCGCTGATGTATGACCTGACGATCGTCGGCCGCCGCGACATCCTTAAAGGGCAGCGGCGGATGGAGCTGCATCCCGACCGGATCGCGGTGCGCAGCGGCCGGCCTGTGCTCGTGGTGCCGCGCACATTCAGCGATGTGCGCATCCGCGAGCATGCGATCCTCGCCTGGGACGGCCGGCGCACGGCGACGCGGGCGTTGCACGATTCGATGCAGATCCTCGAAACCAAGCAGAAGGTGACGGTCGTCACCGTCGACGCCGGCCGGCTCGGCACGCCGCTGCCCGGCATCAATGTCGAGACGGCGCTCGCCCGCCATGGCATCGAAGCGGAAACGGTCCGCCTGCCCTGCCATCCCAAGGGCGTCGGCCGCACCTTGCTCGATTTCTGTTCGGGCTCCGACGCCGGCCTCCTGGTGATGGGCGCCTTCGAGCACAGCGTCTTTCGCGAGGAACTGCTCGGCGGCGTGACCCAGCAGATCCTCGACCACGCGCCCATTCCGATCCTGATGTCGCACTGACCGGCATTCCCGGACCAACCAAACGGAGCCCATGATGCCCGGCAGCAGACCGAATATCCTGTTCATCACCGCCGACCAGCAGCGCGGCGACTGCTACGGGTTTCGCGGCCGCAAGGTCCTGACGCCGCATCTCGACCTGCTGGCGAGCGAAGGTACCTCGCTGGAGACCGTCATCACGCCCTGCGTCGTCTGCCAGCCGGCCCGCGC
Source organism: Tepidamorphus sp. (assembly GCA_028280885.1). Lineage (GTDB taxonomy): Bacteria > Pseudomonadota > Alphaproteobacteria > Rhizobiales > Tepidamorphaceae > Microbaculum. The sequence goes on along the minus strand of JANQKY010000016.1, from coordinate 92,406 downwards.
CTCGATCCTCACCGGCCTGCTGCCCCGGACCCACGGTGTCCATGACAACGGCATCGACCTCGACCCGGCCACCGGCGAAAAGGGCTTCGCCGGATCACTGTCGGCGGCGGGCTATCACACCGCCAAGATCGGCAAGGCCCATTTCGCCACCTATCACACCTTCGCCGATACCGGCACGGTGGAGAGCCTTTCCGGCTCCGCCAAAGTCCCGCCGGGCTGGCGCGGCCCCTATATGGGCTTCGACCACGCCGAACTGCTGGTGGTCGGCCATAACTGGTGGCTGCCGGAGAAGCCGCCCGGCGGCCTCGCCTACGAGGAGTGGTACTATGGCGACGGCCGCGGCGACCTTAAGAACCGCCTGCTCTGGGAGAGCCACCACGATCATAAGGGCGCCCCGCAGGTCTGGTCGTCGAAACTGCCGGTCGCCTGGCACAACTCGACCTGGATCGCCGACCGGGCGATCGCCTACTTGCGCGAAGACCGCGACCAGCCCTTCTGCCTGTGGGTCTCGTTTCCCGACCCGCACCACCCCTTCGACGCGCCGGAGCCCTGGGCCTCGCTGCACCGGCCCGAGGATGTCGACCTGCCCGAACACCGCCGGCGCAGGCTCGACGGCCGCCCGTGGTGGCATCGCGCGGCGCTTGAAAACGAGATCCCCGAGGAGCACCGCGAAATCCGCGAAAGCTATTCGCGCATGGCGGAGGTCTCCGACGACCACCTGCGCGAGATCACCGCCAATACCTATGGCCAGATCGCGCTGATCGACCATTGCGTCGGCCGCATCCTGACCGCGCTCGAACACCGCGGCCTCGCCGACAACACCTATATCGTCTACACCTCCGACCACGGCGACTGGCTCGGCGACCACGGCCTGGTGCTGAAAGGGCCTATGCCGTTCGAGGGGCTCCTGAATGTCGGCGCGATCGTCAAAGGGCCGGATGTCCCCTCCGGTGCCAAGTCGCACGAGCCGCTGTCGACCCTCGACATGGGCGCGACCTTCCTCGACTGGGCCGGCGCCGACAGCCTGATGGAGATCCACGGGCGCTCCATGCGCGACGTCGTCTCCGGCTCCGGAACCCGCGATGCCGCGCTCAGCGAATGGGAACTGCTGCCCGGCCGCGTCGGTGTGGGACTAAGCCTGCGCACCGTGCGCGCGCGCTCGGCCAAGCTGACCATGGAGCTGCAATCGGGCGCCGGCGAGATGTATGACCTTCAGACCGATCCGCACGAGCTGACGAACCTGTTCGATGATCCCGCCCACAGGGCCCTGCGCGACGAGCTGACGGCGCTTGTGATGGCGCGGCCGAACGATATCGGCCCGAACCGGACCCAGGTCGGCATGGCCTGACAGCGATATCGGCCGACAGGGTCGGTTTCATCCTTCCCGTGCTATGAAGGCAGGCATACCCTTCCCGGCGGTACGCCTCTGGAAGGGCGGATGACACGGGAGGTCTCCATGAGCACCACGGTCCCCGCAGGACCCGTCGCCTTCATCGGCCTTGGCCATATGGGCAATCCGATGGCCCGCAACCTGATCAAGGCGGCGCCGGAGGGCCTGCGCGTCTTCGACACGGAGGCGGACGCCCGCGCCGCGTTCGCCGCTGAACCTGGCGTAACGGTTTGCGCCAGCGCCGCCGAGGCGGCCTCCGGCAGCGCCGCCGTCATCATGAGCCTGCCGAACGGCAAGATCGTCGCGAGCGTCCTGTCGGAGGGCGGCGTGCTCGACCGGCTTAAGCCGGGCGGACTGGTCATCGACATGAGTTCGTCGGCACCTGGAACCTATGCGCCGCTTCTGGAACACCTTGGGGACAAGCATCTCGACATCGTCGATGCGCCGGTCTCCGGCGGCGTCGCGCGGGCCGAAACCGGCGCGCTGTCGATCATGGCCGGCGGCACCGACGAGGCGATCGAACGGGCAATGCCGCTGCTTGAGGCGATGGGCACGACGATCTTCCACACCGGCCCGCTCGGCTCCGGCCAGGCGACCAAGGCGCTCAACAATCTCCTGTCGGCGGGGACGCTGGCGCTGACGGTCGAAACATTGCTGCTCGGCCGGAAGTTCGGCCTGGACCTCGACATGCTGACCGATGTCCTCAATGTCTCGACGGGGCGCAACAACTCGACCGACAAGAAGATCCATCAGTTCGTCCTGTCGCGCAGCTTCGCCTCGGGCTTTGCGCTCGCGCTGATGCAAAAGGATATCCGCACGGCGCTCGACATGGTCGAGGAAAGCGACGAGATCGCCCCGCTCGGCGCCTCGGTCGTAGCCTTGTGGACGGAAGCAGCCGAAGAACTCGAGGCGGGCGCCGATCACACGCAGATCGCCGAGCTGATCGAGCGGCATGCGGGTCTGCGGCTCGACTGAGGCGGGTTGGGCGGAAGGCTAGTGCGAAAGGCCTCTCCGGAGGACGAGCCGGGATCGGGGAGCCCCGACGCCCGCTGATGTTTTCCATCGTTGGATCGGTGGCTCTCCGATCCCGGATATTCGCTGTCGCGAATTCCGGGATGACGAGGGAAAGGACTACGTTCGGCCGCCCCCTCCTACGGTGTCATTGCCGGGCTTGTCCCGGCAATCCATGAACACCTCCGCCAGCGACTGTGGTCATAGATGCCCGGAACAAGTCCCGGCATGACGTCGGAATGGGTGGCCAAGCTGAAAACAAAAGCCACATCCCCGCTGAACCGGACAGGAGTGGGACGAGCCCGGCAATGGCCACTGAGAGGATATCGGCCTCCCACCTCTCAATCGTCATCCCGGCCGCAGGCGAAGCCGGAGAGCCGGGATCGGGGCGCCCCGACGCCCGCTGGTGTTTTCCATCGATGGATCGGTGGCTCTCCGATCCCGGATATTCGCTGTTGCGAATTCCGGGATGACGAGGGAAAGGATTACGTTCGGCCGCCACCGATTCCGAAGTCATTGCCGGGCTTGTCCCGGCAATCCATGAACACCTTCGTTGACGGGTCTGGCATGGAGGCCAGAGCACGTTCGGAAATGGCAGCCGAAGAGAGAGGGCACCGACCCGCCCTCACCATCGCTTCCCGCCAAACCTCCCCTCCACACAGGCAAAGAAACGCCCGACCTTGAGCCCGGCCGTCGTATGACCCATCATTACTGGTATGACCTCTGAGATGCCGCAGCGCAAAAAGCCGAAGCGCGCCCATGGCGTGCGCGAACATATCCGCTCGTTGCTGGAAAGCGACAAGTTCGCGCCCGGCGATCCGCTGCCCTCCGAGCGCGAGTTGATGCGCATGTTCGATGTCGGCCGCCCGGTCGTCAGGGAAGCCATGCAGAGCCTGCAGAACATGGGCCTGGTCGAAATCCGCCACGGCGATCGCGCCCGGGTCGCCGAGCCGTCGCTTGGCCGCATGGCGGAGCAGTTCGGCGACACGATGCGTCACCTGCTGGCGAATTCGCCGGCAAGCCTGGAACATCTGAAGGAAGCGCGGCTGGCCTTCTTCACCGCCATGGCCGAGGCCGCCGCCCGCCGCAGAACCGCCGCGGATCTCATGCGGATGCGAAAGATCCTGGAGGCGCAGGAGGCGGCCCGGAACGACATGACCCAGTTCCTGCACTACGATTCCGAGTTCCACCGCGAGATCGCCTCGGTCAGCGGCAACCCGATCTATACCGCGCTGAGCGAAGCGATCTTCCGCTGGCTCGCCGATTTCCATATCGACCTCGTCCGCATGCCCGGTCGCGAGCAGCTCACCCTCGACGAGCACGACGAGATCCTCAACGCGATCGAGGCGCAGGACCCCGCGCGCGCCGCAAAGGCAATGCACGACCACCTGACGCGCGCCAACGTCCTCTATCACCGTACCCATCTCGCACCGAAAAAATGACCCAACGGCACATTTGCCGTCGCACCACCTATTGACAAAGCCGGCATCCTGAACTGGTATTACCAGTAGGCAAGCCGGCTGCAAGACCGGCGGACTTCTCACAAGACGTACGGGAGGCATCCTTGGCAGACGCGGCACTGCGCGCCCTGTGCGGCACGCGCAAACTCAAGGTCGGGCATTTCATCGTCGAATTCGCGACGCCGGGCATCGGGCACATCCTGAAGAATGCCGGCTGCGACTTCGTCCTGTTCGACACCGAGCACTCGGGCTTCCACAACGAGACGATCAAGAACGCGATCCGCTATTTTCAGGCCGCCGCGCTGCCCACGATCGTCCGGGTCCCCTCGAAGGAATACCATCACATTGCCCGCGCTCTCGACATGGGCGCGGAAGGCCTGATGGTGCCAATGGTCAACAATGCCGGCGAGGCCCGCGCCATCCTCGACTGCATGAAATACACGCCTGAGGGAAATCGCGGCGTCGCGCTCGGCATCGCCCATGACAACTACCTTGCCGGCGACGTCATGAAGAAGCTCGCGGCGGCGAACGCGCGCTCGACCCTGTTCGCCCAGATCGAAACCGCCGAGGGCGTCGAGAACGCCGACGAAATCGCCGCGACCGACGGCGTCGACTGCCTCTGGGTCGGCCATTTCGACCTGTCCTGCTCGCTCGGCATCCCGGGCAACTTCGATCATCCGAAGTTCACCGACGCGATCGCCCGCACCATCGCCGCCGGCCGCAAGCACGGCAAGGCGGTCGGCCGGCTGGTGCCCGACACCGCCTCCGGCGTCGCGCTGTTCCAGGACGGCTTCGACTTCATCTGCTATTCCGGCGACGTCTGGCTGCTGCAGGCAGCGCTCACCGACGCCGTGAAGGAAATCCGCGCCGGCTGCGGTCGCGGGATGGCCGGACCGAAGCGGGCGCCGACGAAGAAAGCGCCTGCCAGGAAAGGTCCGACCAAGACGATTGCCGCAAAGTCAGCCGCGGCCAGCAAGGCGGTGGCTAGGAAACCGAAGAAGTCGTCCGCCAAACGCAGCCCCACCCGAAGCAACAAGGCGAAATAGGAGGCGGCCATGTCGCGGTTCCGCGTCGCCCTGTCCGGTGACTTTCGCAAGGCCGACGGATCGCCGACCTATCCAAGCTTCGATCTGACGCCGTTGACGACCGATCCTCGCATCGAGGTCGTGTGGGTCGACCCCGTCGACGGTGTCATACCGGCCGCCGGACTGGAGGGTTGCCACGCCCTCATCCTGCTCGTGCCGAAATTCACGCGCGCTTCCATCCCCCCTGGAGACACGCTCGCAGCCGTCGCCCGCTTCGGCGTCGGCTACGACAATGTCGACCTGGAAGCCTGCAGTGACAACGGCATTTCGGTGATCATCACACCGGACGGGGTCCGGCGGCCGGTCGCCGTTTCCGTGCTGACCTACATCCTGGCGCTGTCCCAGAAACTCATGATCAAGGACCGGATCTGCCGGGAAGGCCCGGACGGCTGGGCCAAGCGGGCCGATTTCATGGGCGAGGGCCTTGTCGGCAAGACGCTCGGCCAGCTCGGCCTTGGCAATATCGGCGCCGAGGTGCTGCGCCTGGCCGCCCCCTTCGGCATGCGCTTCATCGCCCACGATCCCTTTGTCGACCCCGGCACTGCCGAAGACCTGGGCGTCGAACTGGTCTCGATGGAGGACGTGTTCCGGCGGTCGGATTTCCTGTCGGTCAGCGTGCCGCTGTCGGAGGAGACCCGGCATCTCGTCAATGCCGAGCGGCTCAGGCTGATGAAGCCGACCGCCTATCTGATCAACACCGCGCGCGGCCCGGTCGTCGACCAACGGGCGCTGTACACCGCCCTCACCGACGGCACGATCGCCGGCGCCGGCCTCGACGTCTTCGAGGCCGAGCCCTGCCCGGCCGACGAGCCGATCCTGGCGCTCGACAACGTCATCGTCACGCCGCACTCGATCTGCTGGACGGATGAATGCTTCGCCGGCAACGGCGCCGCCGACATCACCGCCGTCCTGTCGCTGATGAAGGGCGAAGTGCCGCGCGGCATCGTCAACCGCGCCATTCAGGACGACCCGCGCTGGCGGGCGAGACTTGAGGGGTTTGCCAGTCAATTCGCTTAAAACATCAATTTGCTTGAACAAAAACAACAACAGACCGTCGCCGCAGGCCAAACCGGCGACATGACCCACAATCCGGGCCGGGCGGATCCAACCTGACGGTTCGCACCGGTCGGCGACAAGGGAGGACTACAAATGGACAGACGGAAATTCCTGGTATCGGCATCGGCGCTTGCCGGTGCATCGGCCTTCGGCCTGCCGCGAATGGCGCGGGCCGACGCCGCCAAGACCGCCGTGGAGGCGGCCAAGCAGTATTCCGGCACAGAGATCAGCATCGTCTGGGAAGCCGGCCTGCAATCGCTCGATCCGCTGAATTTTTCCGGGCCCATGTGGGAGGAGCAGACCGGCATCAAGGTCAAGGTAATCGAGGTGCCGACGGCGGAAATGTTCACCAAGATCCTGCAGGAGCATCGGGCCGGCACGGGCGCCTATGACGCCCTCAACGTGATCCCCGCCTGGATGCCCGATCTCGTCCGCGCCGGCGCGCTGGAGCCGCTCGACGCCATGGTCGACAAATACGGCTATCGCGACCAGCTGCAGACCATCGCGCCGGTCTACCGCGACAACCAGATGACCGTCGACGGCAAGATCTACGGCTTCCCCGACGACGGCGACGTCTTCATCATGTACTACCGCAAGGACGTGCTGAGCGATCCGAAGATCCAGGCCGCCTTCAAGGAGAAGCACGGCTACGACCTGCCCGTGCCGCCGGCGACCTGGAAGGAATTCGACGATGTCGGCTCCTTCATCTCCGACTTCACCGACAACAAGCCCTATGGCGCGACCTTCTTCCGCGACGCGCCCTATGCGCAGTTCATGTTCCAGGAGCGCTTCCGCAACGAGGGCGGCCGGTTCTTCGATGCCGACACCATGAAGGCGACGATCAATTCGGATGCCGGCCTGAAGGTCTTCAACGACTGGCTTGCGGAAAACGAATGGATGCCGGCCGGCGTCCAGACCTGGGGCTTCGTTGAAAACCTCGCCGCCTTCCTGAAGGGCGATTCCGCCATGACCATCTCCTGGCCGCCCTATGGCCGCTGGGGCGCGGGCTACGGCACCGACGAGGAGGCGCTATCCTGGGTGCCGAAATCGCAGATCGCCGGAAAGGTCGGCTATTCGATGCCGCCGGGCGGCCATCCGCAGCTTGCCGCGGGCTTCGCCCTGTCGATCTCGGCCTCGTCGAAACAGAAGGAAGCGGCCTATCTGTTCATCCAATGGCTGAACTCCGAAGAGACGAGTCTCCAGCGCGTGCAGCTTCCCTACGCCCTGCGCGACCCGTTCCGCGACGGCCATTTCGAGTCGCCCGAATACAAGGCGAAATGGCCGGAGGCGCCGGAATATCTCGCAGCCCTGAAGGCCGGCGCCATCAACGGCCTGCTCGACCTGTCGCTGATCCAGACCGACCGCTACGAGGAGGCGCTGAGGCAGGGCATTTCGCGGCTGTGGGGCGGCGACGACCCGCAGGCGATCCTGAATGACACCGCCGCGACCTGGGACGGGATCACGGACAAGATCGGCGTCGACAAGCAGAAGGCGGCCTATACCGCCTGGGCCTCCAAGCCGAACGCCTATCCGTCCTGATAGCCAATACCGGTCGCCGGCCCGCGCCGGCGACCGCTTCCTAGCGTAAAGACCGAAACGGGGTGATGCGGTGCGTCGGGCTTCAACCGCGCTAACGACCGGGGGATCATGGTGAGCGGCGGGGGCGGATCCGCGGTGGCGCTCGCGCCAGGCCGGCTGGCCGACCGGAACTTCAAATATTACATGATCTTCCCGGCCGTGCTGGTGATCCTGCTGATCGGCCTGTTTCCGGTGATCTACACCCTGATCATCAGCTTCCAGAACCTCACCATGATGGACGAGGACACCTCGTTCCACGGGCTGATGCACTATCGCGCCCTGTTCGAGGACGCCCGGTTCTGGGAATCGCTTCTGCACACCTTCATCTTCGTCGCCGTCGCCCTGCCCGCCGAACTGCTGCTTGGCCTGGCGATGGCCTATCTGTTCCTGGAACGCCTGCCCGGCCGGCAGATCTTCGTCGCCCTCCTGGTGCTGCCGGTCGTCACCTCGCCGATCATCGCGGGCGCCACCTGGCGCCTTCTGTTCGACAATCAGTTCGGGCCGATCAACCAGATCCTCGGCTGGTTCGCCGGCGAGCCGGTGCCGATCATCTGGCTCGTCGATCCTAATTTCGTCTATCCGGCGATCCTGATCGCCGAGATCTGGCAGTGGACGCCGTTCATGTTCCTGCTGCTGCTGGCGGCACTGTCCAATGTCGACAAGAGCCAGACCGAGGCCGCCGAACTGGACGGCGCCTCCTTCCTGCGCACCTTCCGGCTGATCGTGCTGCCGGCGATCTGGCCGGTGATGGCGATTGCCGTGCTGATCCGGGCGCTCGACCTGTTCCGGCTGTTCGATGTCGTCTGGGCGCTGACCCGCGGCGGGCCGGGCACCAGCACCGAGACGATCTCGATCTACGCCTATGTCGCCGGCTTCCAGCAGTTCGAGACGAGCTATACCGCCGCCATGGCCTTCGTCGTGATCGTCATCCTGGCGGTCTCGATCACGCTGGTGCTGCGCCGTCTGGAGATCGACCGATGAGGGCAGACAAGGGAACCGGGCTTGCCCTGCGCTACGTCGCGGCGGTCGCCGTGACGATCGTCTTCCTGTTCCCGATCTACTGGCTCGCCTCGATCTCCTTCAAGACGCCCGACGAGATCTTCGCAAGCCCGCCCGCCTGGTGGCCGGAGCAGATCCAGTTCGCCAACTACGCGGTCCTGTTCAAGGACGGCGACGTCGTCACCATCTGGAACAGCCTCGTCATCGCCAGCGTCTCGACCGTCTGCGCCATGCTGCTCGGCACCATGTGCGCCTATTCGATCGCCCGCTTCCGCACCGGCGGCAACCTCTTCTCCGACTGGATCATCTCCAACCGGATGATCCCGCCGATCGTCATCGTCTTCCCGGTCTTCCTGCTCTATGTCCGGCTCGGCTGGGTCGACACCTATATCGGCCTGATCGTCCTCTACACCGCCTTCAACCTGCCCTACGTCATCTGGATGATGCGCGGTTACATCCAGGACATTCCGCTGGAGCTTGAGGAATCCGCCCTGGTCGACGGCTGCACCCGCTGGCAGGTGTTCTGGAAGGTGGTGCTGCCGATGGCTCGTGGCGGACTGTTCGCGACCGCCGTCTTCACCTTCGTCTTCGCCTGGAACGAGTTCATCTTCGCGCTCGTGCTGACCCGCTCGGAGGTCACCACCTTCCCGGTCCAGGTCACCCATTACTTCGGCGGGCAATCGAATTTCTGGGCGAAGATCGCCGCGATGAGCATGCTCGGCACGGTGCCGATCTTTATCGCGGTCGCCCTGTTGCAGCGCTTCCTGGTGCGCGGCATTTCTCTGGGCGCGGTCAAGGGGTAGGCGATGGCGCGGCTTTCGATCCGGGGTTTGCATAAGTTCTACGGCAAGTTCGAGGCCCTGAAGGGCATCGACCTAGACATCGCCGAGGGCGAGTTCTGCGTCTTCGTCGGCCCGTCGGGCTGCGGCAAGTCGACCCTGCTCAGAACCATCGCGGGCCTTGAGGACGTCGATGACGGCGCAATCGACATCGACGGCGAGGTGGTCAATACGCTCAGACCCCGCGACCGCAACATCGCGATGGTCTTCCAGAACTACGCGCTCTATCCCTATCTGACCGTCTTCGAGAACATCGCCTTCGGCCTGCGCGCCCGCAAGACGCCTGATACCCAGGTACGCGAGCGGGTCGGGCGGGCAGCCGAAATGCTCGGCATCACCGCCCTGCTCGACCGCACCCCGCGCCAGCTTTCGGGCGGCCAGCGCCAGCGCGTCGCGATCGGCCGGGCGGTGGTGCGCGACGCGCGACTGTTCCTGTTCGACGAGCCGCTCTCCAATCTCGACGCACAGCTTCGCGACGGCATGCGGGCGGAGATCAAGCGGCTGCACCAGGAAATCGGCAAGACGACGATCTACGTCACCCACGACCAGATCGAGGCGATGACGCTGGCCGACCGGATCGTGCTGATGCGCGACGGGCTGATCGAGCAGCAGGGCGCACCGCTCGACCTGTTCGAGCGGCCGGCGACGCGTTTCGTCGCAAGCTTCCTCGGCTCGCCGCAGATGAACTTCATGCCGTGCAGACTCGAACGCCGCGACGGAGCCGCGACCATCGTCTTCGCCGACGGCCGGACACTCGCCTTCGGCGCCGAACGGTCCGCCGACCTGTCAGCCCATGAGGGCCGAGACCTCGTTATCGGCATCCGCCCCGAACACATGAGCCGCGCCCTGCCCGACAGACCGCCGGCAGCGGGTGCAGCACCCATCAGCGTGCTGGTCGATCTGGTCCAGCCGACCGGCACAAGGACCTATGCGCAGTTCCGCATCGGCGAGGTCGAGGTTACCGTGGAACTGCCCGCCCATATCGTCGAGCATCCCGGCACGACCATCGACCTTCTGGTCGACATGACCCGCGTGGTCCTGATCGATCCTAAGACCGACAAGGTGCTGTCGAACGGCACCGGCGAAACGGGGTGACCGCCTGCACGCCAACATAAGGAGCTTCCGCCATGCATCCCTCGCCTTCGATCATGCTGTTTGGAACGGAAGAGCCGGTCGGCGCGATGACACCGCTGAAGGCCGGCATGCTGGAGGCAAGCCTGGACGCCGGCAACCTGCGCTACATCACAATCGGCGGGACCGAGGCCCTGCGCGGCATCGCCTTCCTGGTGCGCGACAAGAACTGGGGCACCTACAATCCGGAGATCTCCAACCTCGACATCGCCCAGAGCGACGACGGTTTCACGGTCACCTATGACGCGGTCTGCCGCGATGATGAACAGAGCTTCCGCTACGCCGCCCGCATCGAGGGCCGCGCCGACGGCAGCCTGACCTTCTCGGCCGAGGGCGAGGCGCTCACCGACTTCGTCACCAACCGTACCGGCTTCGTCGTCCTGCATGCGCTGGCCGGCGTCGTCGGGGAGCCGGTCACCGTCGAACACACCGACGGGAGGATCGTCGAAAGCCGCTTTCCCGAACAGGTCGATCCGGCCTGTCCGTTCCAGGACATAAGGGCGCTCAGCCACGAGATCGCGCCCGGTCTGACGCTATCCTGCCGGATGGAGGGCGATGCCTTCGAGATGGAGGACCACCGCAACTGGATGGACGCCTCCTACAAGACCTATGTGCGGCCGCTCGCCAAGCCCTGGCCCTATACGATCGCCAGGGGCGAGACGACGACGCAAAGCGTGACGCTGACGCTTGCGGGCGCGGCCTCCGCCGGCGCGGCGGCCGGCGCCGGCCCGGTCGTCGTGACCGTCGCCGACGAGACGATCGCGACGATGCCGCGCATCGGCCTCGCCGTTCCCGCCGAACACGCGCAGGCCGCCCTCGACCGCGCCGACCTGCTGCGCTCCGTAGGCGCGGACTACCTCGTCTGCGGGTTCGACCCGCGCAAAGGCCACGGCGCAGCCGACATGCGCCGCTTCGGCGACCTGGGCAAGGCGCTCGGCGCCGAACTGGTGCTGGAGGCGATCGTTCCCTGCCTCGATGCGGACGGCGATCCGACCGCCGATCCCGATATCCTCAAGCACGACATGGCGCTGATCCGCGACGCCGCCGACGGCGTTACCTTCGCCCGCGTCGCGGTCTCGCCGGCCTCCGACCTGAAATGCACCCTGCCCGGTTCGATCTTCCCGCCCGCCCCGTCCTGGCAGGACCTGTTCGCCGAGGCCCGCGCAGCCTTTCCCAACGCCAGCGTCGGCGGCGGCATGTTCAGCTATTTCACCGAACTGAACCGCAAGCGCCCGCCCGCCGAAGCGCTCGACTTCATCTGCCATTCCGGCTGTCCGATCGTCCATGCCGGCGACGATATCTCGGTGACGGAGACGCTAGAGGCCCTGCCCTCGATCTTCACCACCGTGCGCGCCTTCGCCGGCGGCAAACCCTATTGGATCTTCCCGGCCGCCGTCTCCATGCGCGATAACCCTTACGGCGCGGTGCCGGCGGAAAACCCCGACAACATCCGCCAGGCGATGAACCGCGTCGACCCGCGCGACCGCGGCCTTCTGGGAGCGGCCTGGTATTCCGGCTATCTCGCCCATGCCGCCCGCGCCGGCCTCGAGGCGGTCACGCTTGCCGCCGTCGCGGGTCCCTCAGGCGTCGTCTACAGCCCGCAGGACCACGCCCAGCCCTGGTTCGACGACGCCGGCGCGGCCGCGATGCCGAGCCTGTTTCCGCTCAGAACCCACGCGGCTTTGAAGAACGGCCGGGTGATGCGCACGGATACGACCGGGCCACGCGACGTCCAGGCGCTCGCAGTCGAGCACGGCGGCACGCGGACGCTGGTGCTCAGCAACCTGACGGGCACGCCGCAACCGGTGCGGATCGAAGGCTTTGGATCGGTCACCGGCTGCGCCATCCTCGACGAGACATCCTTCGAGGCCTTCTGCCGGGATCCGGCCACTCCGCTGCGGCGCGATCAGACCGGACCTGTCGTCGAATTGGCGCCCTATGCGATCGCGGTGCTGACCGTTTAGGCGTGGCGCCCTACTTCACACTGTCCTGATCGCTGAACCGCACGTCGTCCCAGGCCTTGATGCGCGCGCGGGTCTGGTCCCAGTTGTCCTCGGCGATCCGCGTGACGATCGCCTCGGTCACGGCAAGCGCGGAGGAATAGGTGTCCCAAAGCGTGCCGCTCTCGATCGGGACGGCCAGCACCTCGGAGGCGTTTCTGGCGATCGGCGACAGCCATTTGTCGGTCATCAGCACGATCCGCACGCCGCGATCCTGCGCGGCCTTCCGGCACAGCCGCTCCAGACCGTGCTGATAGCGGCGGAAATCGACGACGAACAGCACGTCGCCGGAGCGCATGCGCAGAAGATATTCCGGCCAGGTCTCCATGTCGCCGGGCAGGTGAAACACGTCCTTGCGCATCTGGCGCAGATGGAAGGTCATGTGGAAGGCGATCGTGTTGCTGATCCGGCCGCCGATCGCATAGACGCTGCGCTGCGGTTCGGAGAGCAGCTTGCAGATGCGGGCGAACTGATCCTCGGTGATCGCCTTGGCCGAATCGGCCATCAGCCCGGCCGCCCGGTCGATGAAGTCGGACAGATAACCGCCCGCCGACCGGCCGCTGCGCGCGTGCAGCTCGACCGGCGAGGTCTCCCCCTCCTTCAGCTCAAGAAGCAATCCGCGCTGGAATTCCTGATAGCCGCTCAGGCCCAGCTTGGCCACGAAGCGGGTGATCGACGGCGCCGACGTCTCCGCCCGCCTGGCCAGTTCCTGGATCGCCACCAGCCCGGCGTAAGGGTAGTCGGCCAGCAGCGCGGCGGCGAGCTTGCGTTCGCTGGCGGTGAGATCGGGGGCGGCGCGCTCGATGCGGTCTTTGATGGTCATCGCGAAGGAGTGTTCCGGCAGATGTCGCAGGCATCAAGGAAAAAGAAATTTCACACAATGTCGATATGATTGACATTGAAAAAATATTACCGCATCCTGTCAATATACCTGACTTACCGTCACTCCCGACATCCGGGACCCGACATCTTCGGGGGACCGCCAGATCCGGCCAGACGGTCGACCGGATGCCGCCAGACGCCCTCGGGCAGAGAGCGAAGATGCGCGCATCCATCGTTGAGAGTGACAGGCCCCTTCAGGACGGCCCCAGTCTTCAGGACGGCCCCAGTCTTCAGGACAACCCCGGGCAGGATAGGCCCATCCGGTGATGGACGCCCCCGCCCGGCTCCTTCAAGCGAGCGACCCCGTCCCCTTCGAACTGGTCAACGCGGCCAGCGACGCCGATGTGGTCATCGTTTGCGAACATGCCGGGCGCGATATCCCGGCCGCCCTCGGCACGCTCGGACTGGCCGGGGATGAGCTTGACAGGCACATCGCCTTCGATATCGGCGCTGAAACGGTAGCCCGGCTGATAGCAGGCCGGCTCGATACACCCCTCATCCTGCAGCCCTACAGCCGGCTCGTCATCGACTGCAACCGGCCGGTCGCGGCAGAGGATTCAATCCCCGAGATCTCCGACCGGATTGCCGTTCCCGGCAATGAAAACCTCACCGAAACCGATCGCTGGCAGCGTATCGACGAGATCTTCACGCCCTTCCAGGACGCGGTGTCGGAGATGCTCGACCGGCACCCCCGGCGCGCCGTCTTCGCCATCCACAGCTTCACGCCGATGCTGGGCGACAGCGCCCGCCCCTGGGACATCGCCTTCCTGTTCCGGCAGGACACCGCCACGTCGCGGGCCCTGGCGAACACGATCCGGCGCAGTTCGCCCGACGTCGTCATCGGCATGAACGAGCCCTATCGCATCGACGACCGCTCCGACTGGTTCGTGCCCTGTCATGGCGAAGGGCGCGGCCTTGCCCACAGCCTGATCGAAATCCGCAACGACCATCTGCTGAGCGACGATGGCTGCCGATACTGGGCGTCGCTCCTTGGCGACGCGATACGCGAATTCCAGGACAATAAATGACCCGATGGGAGGAACCGACACGATGAGCGACGCCGTTGCGAAAGTCTGGGAAGAGATCGACAAAAACAAGAACGAGGTGGTCGAACTGACGCAGGACATGGTCCGCATTCCCTCCGTCAATCCGAAGTTCCAGATTGAACAGGGCCTGAACCGCGAAGCCGACGTGCAGGACCTCGTTCAGGGCCATCTCGACGGCGCGGGGTTTGCGACCGAGCGCTGGGACGTCTTTCCCGACCGGCCCAACGTGATCGGCGAATGGGAGGGCAGCGACGACAAAAGCCTGATCCTGTGCGGCCATATCGACGTCGTGCCCGTCGGCGACGCGTCGGCCTGGGATCGCGACCCCTTCGGAGCCGAGGTCGCGGACGGCCGGATCTGGGGGCGCGGTGCGGTCGACATGAAGAGTGGCGTCGCCGCCTGCATCGCGGCCGCCAAGGCGATCCGCCGGGCCGGCATTAAGCTCGAGGGCCGGCTCGCCATCCACAGCGTCGTCGACGAGGAGGCCGGGGGCTTCGGCGCCATGGACCTCGTCAAGACGAAGCGGCTTGCCAAGCGCGCGATCATCGCCGAGCCGACCTGGGGCGGCATCGTTCCCGCCGAGGGCGGGCTCACCTGGGTGCGCGTGACGATCTTCGGCAAGCAGGCCCATGCGGGCTGGCGGTTCAACTCGATCTGGCCGCAGCCGCATACCGCCGACCGCATCGAGCCCGGCGTCAACGCGATCGAGCTTGCCACGCGGTTCCTCAACGCCCTGCGCGATTTCGAGGCCTCGCGCTGCCGCGACAACTGGCATCCGCTGGTGCCGCCGGGCCTTGCCACCATCAATCCCGGCGTCATCCGCGGCGGCGCCGGCATGGGCGAGGACGGCAACCCGGCGATCATGACCAACGCGGCGATGATCTCCGACGTCGTGACGATCGATCTCGACTACAAGTTCATGCCCAACGAGGATTTCGACGACGTCAAGGCGGAGTTCGAGGCCTTCGTCGCCAATTTCGCCGCGATGGACCCCTGGATGCGCGAACACCCGCC
Organism: Tepidamorphus sp.; assembly: GCA_028280885.1. Taxonomy (GTDB): domain Bacteria; phylum Pseudomonadota; class Alphaproteobacteria; order Rhizobiales; family Tepidamorphaceae; genus Microbaculum. Next base: position 76,915 of record JANQKY010000016.1, on the reverse strand, counting down.
GAAGATCCTGTGGGACCTGTTCGATCTCAATTTCCCGCCGATGAACACGCCGGTCGACCATCCGCTGACGCAATCGCTCTATGAGCGGGCAAGGCAGGTCCAGGCCAAACCGCCGGAAATCAGGGGCTTCGAAGCCGTCACCGACGCCGCCCACTATGCCGGCGCCGGCGTCGATGCGGTGATCTACGGCGCAAGCGGCGACGGCTTCCACGGCGACAACGAATGCGTCGAGATCGACAGTCTCGTCGAGGCGACCAAGGTGCTTGCCGCCGCCATCATCGACAATTGCGGCACGAAGTGAATTTCAAAAACGGATAAGGGAGACATCAAATGCTGAACAGGCGAATGATACTGGGCGCGACCGCCGTGCTGGCGCTCTCCGTCACAACGGGGCCGGCGCTTGCCGACGTCGTCAAGATCGGCGTCCTGGCCCCGGTCACGGGCGCGGCGGCCGCAGACGGGCAGGAAATGGTCAACGGTGTCGAGTTGGCCGTCGACGAGTTGAACGCGGCCGGCGGCGTTGCCGGCCACACCTTCGAGGTGGTCGTCGGCGATGTCGGCGATGCGAGCGCCGATGCGGTGGCGACGGCGGCCGAGCGCCTGCTGGGCGACCGCGCCATGGGCGCGATCATGACCGGTTATGCATCGGGATCGAATTTCGAGATCGAGATGATGGCCGAACAGGACATGGTCTATCTGATCTCGGCGAATTCCGCCCAGACCGAGGGGATCATCAAGCCCAATCCGGAGGATTTCGGCACGGTCTGGTCGATGACGCCGTCCTATGCCGGTTACAACACGGAAATCGTCCCGGTGATCGAAGGGCTGGTCGCCGAGGGCAAGCTCAAGCTGCCCAACAAGAAGGTCGCGATCGTCGCCTCCGACAATCCCTATTCCAAGGGGATCGCCGACGGCATGGTGGCCTCCTTCAAGGGCGCCGGCTGGGAGGTGGCCGAAAACGATCTCCTGCCCTTCGGCGAGATCAACGACTGGCGCGCCTTTCTCGCCAAGATCCGCGAGAACCCGCCGGCCGTGCTGATCAACACCGATTACGTCTCCGGCAACGCCGCGACCTTCATGACCCAGTTCATGGAAGACCCGACCGACAGCCTGGTGTTCATCCAGTACGCCCCGTCGGTTCCCGAATTCCTGGAACTGACCAAGGACAAGTCGTCGGGCGTCGTCTACAACCTGCTCGGCGGCGTCCTCAACACGCCGAAGAACCCGCGCGCGGCCGAGGTGCTGGGCAGGTACAAGGACAAATTCGGCAGCGAGCCGGGCACCTATGGCCCCGCCCTCTACGAGCAGGTGCTGCTCTATGCCGACGCGCTTGCCAAGGTCGGCGATCCGGCCAAGCGGGCCGAGATCGGCGCGGAGATCGGCAAGGCGAGCAAGCAGACCGCGATGGGGCGGATCAGCTTCGACCCGGCGACGCATCTGTCGGTGCAGAGCAATGACGGCGTGCCGATCCAGTTCTACCAGATCCGCGACGGCGAGCGCATCCTGTTCTATCCCGAGCAGTATGCAACCGGCGACTTCGTCCAGCCGCCCTGGATGAACTGACCCCGTTCGGGGCCGCTCCCGGGCGGCCCCGGCCCTTTTCACCGGCTCACGTCATGACCGACCCCATCCTCCAGACGAAGTCCGTCACCAAGGTCTTTGGCGGCCTGACGGCGGTCAAGGACGTAAGCTTCGAGGTACGCGCCGGCGAGATCTTCGGGATCGCCGGCCCGAACGGCTCGGGCAAGAGCACCCTGTTCAACATCATCACCTCGATTCCGTTCACGGCGACAAGCGGCGAGATCTATTTCAAGGGCGAGCGGATCGACCGGCGGCCGCCCTACCGGATCGCCCAGTCGGGCCTGTGCCGGACGTTCCAGAAGGATGCCGAGTTTCCCGACCTGAGCGCCCGGGAAACGCTGCTCGTCAGCGCGGTCTACAATGGCAGGCTGCGCGGCGGCGAGGCGGCGGCACGGGCAGGCAGGGTGCTCGAGCGTGTCGAATTCAGCGCAGCCCGCAGCGATTTGCCGTCGCGCGACCTCTCGATCTATGAAAAGAAGCAGCTGATGATCGCCTCGGCGCTTGCCTGCGACCCCGCCGTGCTGATGCTCGACGAGCCGGCCTCCGGCCTCACCAAGCCGGAAATCGGCAAGCTCGACGACCTGCTGGTCAGCCTCAACCGGTCCGGCATCACCATCGTTCTGATCGAGCATGTGCTGAGCCTGCTCCTGTCGGTCTCGCAGCGCCTGATGGTGCTCAACTACGGCGAGATCCTGGCAGCCGGCGCGCCGGCCGACGTCGTCAAGGACCCGGCCGTCGTCGAGGCCTATCTGGGGGCGCGGGCCTAGTGGATCCCATCCTTGAAATAAGTGGCGTCTCGGCCGGATACGGTCCGATCACCGTCATCCGCGACATGTCGCTTCATCTCGATGCCGGCGAGCGTATCGGCCTGTTCGGCCCAAACGGCCACGGCAAGACGACGCTGCTCAAGACCGTCTCCGGCCTGATCCGGCCGAGCGCCGGCACAATCAGCTTCAACGGCACCGACATCACGACCCTGCGCCCGCCCGAGATCGTCAATGCCGGGCTCGTCCAGTCGCCGCAGGGCAATGTGCTGTTCGGCGACATGCGGGTTCTGGAAATCCTCGAACTGGCCGCCTTCACCAGGCGCGCGCGGCCACATCGGGCCGACAATCTGCGGACCGTCCTCGACCTGTTCCCCCGCCTCGGCGAGCGCAGCGGCCAGCTTGCCCGGACGCTGTCGGGCGGCGAGCGGCAGATGCTGTCGATCGGCTGCGCGCTGATGTGCGCGCCGACGCTCCTGATGCTCGACGAACCCACACTCGGCCTGTCGCCGCGCCTGAAGGAGGAGCTTTCGGCCGCGATCGGCAGGATATCGCAGACCGGCGTGCCGCTCGTCATCGTCGAGCAGGATATCGAGTTCCTGATGGCGCTGACCGACCGGCTTTATCTGATCGAGCATGGCGAGGTGGTCCGCGAGATCGACCGCGCCAGCACGCCCGACCATGACGAGGTGATGCAGCTCTATTTCGGCGAGGCGATGGGCTGATGGAAACGCTGCTGGCAACCCTGGTCTCCGGCCTCGTGCTCGGTTCGCTCTATGCGCTCATGGCAAGCGGCCTGAGCGTCGTGTGGACGACGCTCGGCGTCTTCAACTTCGCCCATGGCGCGCTGATGATGATCGGCGCCTTCATTGCCTGGACGATCAGCGAGGCGCTCGGGCTCGGCCTGATCGCCGGCATCGCCGGCGGCACGGCGGCCGCCGCCGTGATCGGTATCGTCATCGAGCGCTTTCTGGTGCGCCCCTTCTACGGCAGCCGGGCGATGCTGCTGATCACGGTGATGACGACGCTGGCGGCCATGATCATCCTGGAAAAGGGCGCGCTGATGATATGGGGCGCGCGGCTCAAACAACTGCCCCGGCTTGTCGAGGGCGAGGTCTCGATCCTCGGCGCGACGATCTCCGCCCACGAGGCGATCCTGGTGGCGCTGGCGCCGCTCCTGCTGATCGCGATCTGGCAGTTCACGGTCCGCTCGGCGACCGGCCGGTCGCTGCGCGCCGTCGGCCAGAACCAGGAGTCGGCGGCCCTGATCGGCATCGACGTGCCGGTCGCCTTCGCGATCGCCTTCGGCCTGTCGGCGGCGCTCGCCGGCCTGACCGGCACCCTGCTCGGCTCGATCCGGTTCATAACGCCGACCATGGGCGTCGAGCCGCTGGTCAAGGCGATGATCGTGGTGATCTTCGGCGGGCTCGGCAGCCTCGGCGCGACCGCCGGCGCGGCTTATGTGATCGGCTTCATCGAGGCGCTGCTGATCCTGTGGATCGGTCTCTACTGGACCCCGTTCGCGCTGTTTCTCCTGATGATCGTCGTACTCGTCTTCCGGCCCAACGGCATCTTCGGAGGACGCGGATGAAGACCTCCCTCCTGCGCGCCGCCCTGCCGCTTGCAGCGCTTGCGGTGCTCGCCGTCGTGCCGGTCTTCGCGATCGACTCCTTTACCCGGCACCTGTTCATCATCGCCTTCATCTACGCCATCATCGCGTCGAACTGGAACCTCAGCCTCGGCCATTGCGGCGTCTTCAATTTCGGCCATCTGACCTTCTTCGGCGTCGGCGTCTATACCGCCGCGATCGCCGCCAAGACCTATGGCGTCGACCCGTGGATCGCGATCCTGCTCGGCGGCCCGGCGGCGGCCGTCGCCGCCTTCCTGATCGCCGCCCCGGTCGCCCGGCTGAAGGGCATCTATGTGGTGCTGGTCACCTTCGCCTTCGGCCAGCTCGTCATGCAACTCGTCCTGAGCCAGTCGGCGACGACCGGCGGCGCCCAGGGCATGGTGCGCATCCCCTATCTGCGCCTCGGCGACTATTCGTTCCTGAAGGACTACAAGCTCGGCTACTACTATGTCGCGCTCGGCCTGCTGGTCGTCTCGACGCTGTTCCTGAAGCTTGTCATCGATTCCCCCTTCGGCAAATCGCTGAAAGCGGTGCGCGATGCCGAGGATTATGCGGCCGCCCGCGGCATCTCCGTGTCGCGCCAGCGCATCCTGGTGCTGATTTTAAGCGCGATCTTCACCGGCATCGCCGGCGGCTTCTATGCGATCTATCTGCGCGTCGCCTCGCCTGACGTATTCGGCTTCGGCACCTTGTCGCTTGCCCTGTCGATGGTGCTGATCGGTGGCGTCGGCACCACCTACGGCCCGATCGCGGCAGCCCTGGCGCTCACTTTCGCGACAGAGGCGCTCGCCGGCATTCGCGGCTTCGAGGAAGCCCGCTTCATCGTCATCGCGGTGGCGATGATCCTCGTCCTGCGGCTTGCGCCCGGCGGACTGCTGCGTCTGCTCGAATTGCTGGTGCCGAAGTCCCTGCGATAGCCTCTTGCTGCGGCAACCATCGCGGATATGATCGAGCCCATCACCCGTCCGGCTCACCAGAAAAAGGATATCCCCATGAGCGACATTCACGGTCATTGTCTGTGCGGCGCGGTGCGCGTCACCTGTCCCGGCGAGCCGCTGGCTGCGGCCAATTGCCATTGCACCGAATGCCGGCGCGCGACGGGAGCCGTGTTTGCGACGATGCTGTTCTACGACCGCGCCGATGTCGAGATCGAGGGAAGGACCAACGCCTACAGCCACCCCTCCGATCGCGGCACGACGATGACCAAGCATTTCTGCCCGAATTGCGGAACGCCGGTCTTCGCCGAATCCGGCGGCCGGCCGGGCATGGTGCTGATCCGGGCCGGCATCCTAGAGGAGACCGATGCGGTGAAGCCCGGCCGCAACGTCTTTCTGTCGAGCCGGATCGCCTCGACGCCGATCGATCCGGAGATCCAGGGCTTCGACCGGATGCCGGGCTGAACAGAAAGCTGGGCTGAACAGGAAGCTCGGCTTAAGCCGGCCGGACCCGATCGGGTCCGGCCGCAGGTCGGTCGCGGTATCGCCTATTTCAGCGACGCGATGAACTGGTCGACCTGTTCCAGCGAGACGTACTCGTCTTCCTTGATGCCGTCCTCGGTGAACGACCAGATCACCGCCGGCGCGGAGACGTCACCGTTCTTGTCGAAGCGGACATTGCCGGTCGCGCCCTGATACATCACCGTGCCGCCGCCGGCGAGCACGTCCTTGGCCGAGGCGAAGCCCGCGGTGTCGGCCGTGATCGGCGTTCCCTTCGGATCGGTCACCTTGGGAACGGCCGCGGCGATCTCGGCGCCCGACGCATCCGCGCCGGCGGCTTCCATCGCCAACAGCGCGATCATCGCCGCGTCATAGCTGTTGGCAAGGCCGGGCCCGTTCGGCTCGGAATCGAAGCGCTTCTTGTAGGCTTCGACGAAAGCATCGGCGCTTGCGACACGCGGCGAGGCGGTATCGGTGCCCAGCGCCTTGCCGAGATATTGCAGGCCGACCTTGTCGCGGAACTCGTCGGATTTCAGCGAATTGGCGAGGATCATGTCCTGCGTGCCGCCAAGCGACAGCCATTCGCGCACCGCCGAACTGCCCTCGTTGGGATAGAGCGCGAGATAAAGCGCTTCCGGCTGGCTCGCCAGCGCCTCGGTCACCTCGGCGCGGTAGGAGGGCTGGCCGTCATTGATCGCCACCGACGCGGTCACATCGACGCCGGCGGCCTTGAAGTCGGCGGCGAGCAGACGGGCCATGTCCTGGCCCCAGTCATCGTTCTTGTAGAGGATCGCGATGCTCTTGTAGCCCTTGTCCCTGGCGATCTTGGCGCCCATCGCCGACTGTACCGCCGTGGTCGCGAAGGTGCGGAACCACAGGCCGTCGGTCTTGCCCTCCTCGGCGAGCTTGGTGAAGGCGGTCGAGGACGAGCAGCACGACATCTGCATGACGTCGCCGGGCACGGTGACCGACGTCAGGATCGGCATCGACACGCCGGACGACACCGCGCCGAGCAGCACGTCGACCCCGTCGAGATCGACGAGCGCCTTGGCCGCGTCGACACCGACCTTCGGATCGACCTGGGTGTCGCGCAGCACCATGTCGATCTTGCAGCCGGCGGCCCCGCCGGCTTCGTTCACCTGATCGACGGCGAACTGCGCGGTTTCCGCGATCGGCCGGCCCCAATCGACCGAAGTCGGCAGCACGGCGCCGATCTTGGTGGTGCAGTCCTGGGCCGAGGCGCCCGACGGCAGGGCCAGATAGCCGGCCGCCAGCAAGGTTGTGAGCAGGATTTTCTTCATAGCGAACTCCCCTATGGTTTTGTGGTGCTGAAATCCCCTGGTTGCGAAACGATCAGCCGCTCCGGAAACAGCCCCTGCGGGCGCCAGAGCAGCATACCGACGATCACCGCGCCGATCAGGATGAACTGGATCGACCCGGTGAAGAGCTGCGCCTCGACCGGCGCGAAGCGGGCGAGCGCCCAGCCCGAGACGCTCCAGGCGCCCCAGATCAGGAACGCGCCGAACATCGCGCCGCGATTGTTGCCGGCGCCGCCGACGATCAGCATCGCCCAGATCTGGAAGGTCAGGATCGGAAGGATGTCTTGCGGACTGACGAAGGCGTAGAAGGTCGCGTAGAGCGCGCCCGACAGGCCGATGATCACCGAGCCGGTGACGAAGGCGACGAGCCGGGCCCGCGACGGCGATTTGCCGAGCGAGCGGGCCGCTGTCTCGTCCTCGCGGATCGCCCTGAGCATCCGCCCGAAGGGCGAGGCCGTCAGCCGTTCCAGAAAGACATAGGTTAGAACGAGCAGGGCCAGCACGAAGGCGAAGAAGGCGACGTTGTAGAGGAAGCCGTCGCCGAGCGTCTGGCGCAGCGGGCGCTCGAAACCGCGCAGGCCCTGCGCGCCGCCGGCAAGCCAGGTCGCGTTGCGCATCAGGTTCTCGAACGCCACCGCGACGCCGAAGGTGGCGATCGCCAGATAGTCATGGCGCAGGCGGAGCGTCAGAACGCCGATCACCCAGGCAAGCACGCCTGCGAAGATAAGTCCGCCCAGAAGCGCGACCGGATAGGCCAGTTCATAGCCACCAAGGTGGCCCGCCTGCGCTGATCCGCCGAGCAGCAGCGTGCCATAGGCACCCGCCCCGAACGAGGCGACGACGCCGCCATTGAACAGGCCGGTATTGCCCCATTGCAGGTTGAGGCCGAGCACCGCGATCGCCAGGATCGCCGCGACGGTGGAAAAGAACACCAGATAGGAGATGACCCCGATCATGCCCGCGCCTCCCCGAACAGGCCGTGCGGGCGGATGAGCAGCACCAGCAGGATCATCAGGAACGGCACCGAGGGGCTGTAGCCCGACGGCAGGATCGACAGGGCGATATTGGAGGCGATCCCGACGACGAAACCGCCGAGCACCGCCCCGTAGACGCTGCCGATGCCGCCGACGATGGTTGCCGCGAAGATAGGCAGCACGAGATCGCGGCCCATCACCGGCGAGATCTGGTAGCTGAGCCCGTAGAAGACGCCCGCCGCCGCCGCGAGCCCGCCGCCGAGCAGCCAGACGATCATGATCATCCGCTTCAGGTTGACGCCGTGGATCTGCGCCAGCGCCGGGTTTTCGGCAACGGCGCGCAGGGCGAAGCCGAAGGTCGTGCGCGACAGCACGAAATGCAGCCCGACCATGATCGCAAGCGCTGCGATCAGCACGAAGACCTGATCAGGCTTCACAAGCAGCAGCGGATCGCGCGACAGCACCATCGCAAAGGCGATCTCGTCGGAATAGAGCACGGATTGCAGGCCGAAGATCAGGCCGATCACGTTGCGGATGATCAGCGCCATGCCGAAGGAGGCAAAGACCATCGACAGTTCGCCGCCCTTCTCGCGGACCCGGGCGAAGACGAGCCGGTCGATTACGACCGCCGACAGCGCGGTGATCCCGATCGATGCAAACAGCGCCAGCACCAGCGCCCAGTCCATCGACAGCGGCCCGATCTTGGTCGCGAATACCGGCAACAGCGCCTCGAACAGCTTGTCGAAGACGAGCGCGACATAGGCGCCGATCGACAGCAGTTCGGCATGGGAGAAATTGGCGAACCGCAGGATATGCATCACCAGCGTCAGACCGATCGCGCCAAGCGACAGGAAGGAGCCAACCAGAACGCCGTCGACCAGTTGCTGGATCATGCCGGTTCACGCCTCCGGCCGCCCAGATAGATCCGGCCGAGTTCCGGATCCTCAAGCAGCGCCTGCGCCGGCCCGTCGATCTGGTTGCGGCCCTCGGCGAAGACGTAGCAATGGTCGCCGCGCATCAGCGCCTGCTTGACGTTCTGCTCGACCAGCAGCACCGCAATGCCCTGCCGGGTCAGCGCGCGCGTATGATCGAGCACGGTCTCGGCGGCTTTCGGAGAGAGACCCGCCGACGGCTCGTCCATCAGGATCAGCCGCGGCCGGGTCGCAAGCGCCATCGCCACGGCGAGAAACTGTCGCTGCCCGCCCGACAGCACGCCGGCCCGCGCCCGGTGGCGCTCGGCGAGAACGGGAAACTGCGCGTAGAGTTCGTCGATCCGCGCCTTCATGTCGATATCGCGGCCGCGCAGGGTCAGTTCGAGGTTCTGCTGGATCGTCAGGCTGCGGAAGATGTTGTCGGTCTGGGGAACGTAAGACAGCCCGACCCGCGCCAGCCGGTCCGGCCGCATCCCGGTGATGTCCTGTCCGTCAAGGCGCACGCTGCCGGCCGTCACGGCGACCAGCCCGGCGATCGCCTTGATCAGCGTCGACTTGCCCGCCCCGTTCGGCCCGATGATCACGGTCAGCGATCCAGGCTGCACGACGACCGATATGTCGTTAAGGATCGGCAGATCGCGGACATAGCCGGCTTCGAGGCCGTCGACCTGAAGGATCGGCTCAGGCATCGACCGGCGCCCCCAGATAGGCGTCCAGCAAGACCGGGTTGGCCTGCGCCTCGGCCGCCGACCCCTCGAAGACGCGCCGCCCCTCCGCCATCGCGATCACCGGATCGCAGTGGCGCATGACGAAATCCATATCGTGCTCGATGATGATGAAGGTCTTGCCCCGGCGGTTGAGCGCCTCGATCTTGTCGATCAGCACCTCGGTCAGCACCGGATTGACGCCGGCGGCCGGCTCGTCGAGCAGGATGAGGCGCGGATCGCCCATCAGCACCCGCGCCAGTTCCAAAAGCTTCGCCTGCCCGCCCGAAATCTTTCCCGCCGGCTGGTCGGCGAGCGGCAGAAGCGTGACGAAGTCGAGCACCTCGATCGCCTTGTCGCGAATGGCCTCTTCCTCGCGACGGATCAACCCGCGTCTGAGGATCGGACCTAGAAGCTGTTCGCCTGTCTGCTTGAGCGGGGCGAGCATGACGTTTTCCAGAACGCTCATGCGCTTGAAGGGGCGCGGGATCTGGAAGGTGCGGCCAAGCCCGCGCGCGAAACGGCGATCCGGCGTCAGGCCGGTGACGTCGCTGCCCGACAGGAAGACCCGGCCGGCGCTGGGCTGCAACTCGCCGGTGAGCAGGTTGAACAGGGTCGACTTGCCGGCCCCGTTCGGGCCGATCAGGCCGGTGATGGTGCCGTCCCGGACAGAAATCGACACATCGTCGACGGCCTTCAGCGTTCCGAAACGGCGCGACAGCGCCTCAGTTTCGAGGATCGCCTCAGCCATGCGCCGCCCCGTGAACCGTGTCGTCGGGCCGGGTGTTGAGATTGTATTTCATGATCCGCCCGTGCTTGCCCGACCGGTCGCTTTCGGCGCCGAAGACCGGCCCCTGTATGCCTTTCGAAACAGAAAGCACGGCATCGATCTCGGCGCGATCGGCGTCGCTCAGCGTGAACCGGAACACCTCCAGCGTCTTGGGCAGGTGGCGGGCATAGCGCGCCCCGACGATCGCCGCCGCAACGCCGGGCTGATCGAGCACCCAGCGCGTCGCGACCGCACTGAGGCTGACACCGTGCCGCTCGCCGATCGCCTTGAGCACCGAAAGCAGCTCCTGGAACCGCGCCCACGGCCCGAATTCCTCGATGATCAGCCGGTACTTGATCAGCGAGCGGTTTTCGAAGTCGAAGCCCGGATCGGGCTTGCCGAGCCAGTGATCCGTCAGAAACCCGCCCGCAAGCGTGCCGAAACAGAGGATGCCGATCCCGTTGTCCTCACACCAGGGCGCCAGCGTCCGCGCCGGGCGCCGGTCGAGCAGCGAATACTGCACCTGCGTCGAGACGAGATCGAAGCCGGCATCGAGAAACCGCGCGGTTTCCGCGACATCCCAGTTGTTGACGCCGAGATGGGCGATCTTGCCTTTCTCCTGGCAGCGCTTCAGCACCTCGAGCCGGCGCAGCGGGTCACCGAGGCCCATGTCCCACCAGTAGAACTGCACCAGATGCAGCTGGTCGAGCTTCAGCCGGCTGAGCGACCGGTCGACGATCGCCTCGATCTGGGCGTCCTCGAGATCGGCGAGCAGGCCGAGATCGGGCACGAGCTTGGTGTGCACCCGGATGCACTCGGCGACCGAGGCACCGCGCCGGGTCCGCAGATCGGAAATGAAACTGCCGATCATCTCCTCGACGCCGGTATAGATATCGGCGCAGTCGAAAGTTGTGATGCCGGCATCGACAAAGGCTTCCATGTCGGCGATCGCGGCGGCGCGGTCGACGGCGCCGTGATCGCCGGCGAGTTGCCAGCCGCCCTTGATCACCCGGGAAATCTCGTAACCGGGCGCGAGCGCGTGCGTCTCGACGGCGCTCATTGCCCCTCCTCCTGCCAATATGGCGTCGTCCGCTTATCCGGCAGGCCCGTCGTCCCGGCATGGCTGAAGCGCCGCTTGCCGATCCGCGTTACCTTGAAGCGCCCCCCGCAATGCGGGTCGGGACAGGCGATCTCCGCGTCGCTCGTCATCCAGTCGTTCCGGTCGGTATCCCGCTGCTTGGCCGGCAGCAGCGGCAAAAGCGCGGCCAGCGCATACATCGAGATACGCTGGCCCTCGGCAAAGACGAGTTGCTCGCCCTCGACGGTGAAGAATTCGCCTTCGATATGCCGGCAGACGGGCTGGCGACCGTCCAGCACGGTTTCGACCCGCAGGTCGTAGAGCCAAAATCCATCATCGCCGGCATCCGCCGTTCCGGTCACCTGACGCCTCCCCCGAAACTGAAATGGCCTGTCACCGCCTATCCATCGAAGCTGGTTTCGAAAGCACTGCGGCTCTTGCCTGTGATCTGTGATATTTTATACTATGTCTTGGATAGGACCTGTCAATAGAGCGTCACCCCTGCCGATTGGGCCTCTGCCGGGCGGAATCGGAGCTAATGGAAACGCCAGCGAAATGCCGAGGACATGACTGAACCGAAGGTCGCCCGCGTCGATCAGTTCAAGCTGCGCGAGACCGTCTACGCGGAGTTGCGGGACGCATTCACGCGCGGCGCCTTCGCGCCCGGCGAGACGGTCAGCCTGAGATCGCTGGCCGACCAGCTCGGCACGTCGATGACGCCCGTCCGCGAGGCGGTGCGCCGGCTGGTCGCCGAGGGCGCGCTGATCGACACGCCGAGCCGAACGCTGGAGGTCCCGCCCTTCGAGCAGGGCCGGATGCGCGAGTTGAAATCGGCCCGGCTGGCGCTCGAATGCCTGCTTTTGGACGAAGCGTTACCCCATGTCGACGCCGCCGCGATCGCGACGCTGGAGGCGGCGATCGCGGCGCCGCGGCCCGCCGATGGCGGCCCGGATCTGAGGCAGAACCACGACTTTCACTTCGCGCTCTATCGCCTGTCCGGCTCCGAAGTGATCCTGCCGCTGGTCGAGGCTCTCTGGCTGCAATACGGCGCCTTCCTCAATCTCGTGGTGCGCGAGCGGCAGGCCTGGGAAATCCCCGAGCACAAGCACCACCGCGAGATCATCACCGCCTTGCGCAAGGCAGACCGGGCGGCTGCCCGGCAGGCGCTGATCGACGATATCGAGCGCAGCTTCCAGTTGCTCCTTCCCCGAACAGCATGAAGACCCCCGCGATGACAGACGCACCGCCGCGCCGGCACCTGACCGAGACGCTCGAGATCAGCCGCATCGTCACCGGCCTGTGGCAGGTCGCCGATATCGAACGCGGCGGCGATGTGATCAATCCGGATCTGGGCGCGGATGATCTGGAGCGTTATCTGAACGCCGGCTTCTCCACCTTCGACATGGCCGACCACTATGGCAGCGCCGAGATCATCGCCGGCCGGCTGCTCGCGCGGCGTCGCGGTGGTGCCGGCCCGCAGATCTGCACCAAATGGTGCCCGCCGCCCGGCCCGATGACGGCGGAAATCGTCCGCGCCGGCGTTCAGGAGCGGCTCGACCGGCTCGGCACCGATTCAATCGATCTGTTGCAGTTCCACTGGTGGACCTTCGAGCATCCCGCCTGGCTCGACGCCCTGCACGAACTGACCCGGTTGCGCGAGGACGGGCTGATCCGAACCCTCGGCGTCACCAATTTCGACGCCGCCCATCTGCGTGTCGCGCTGTCGGACGGCATCCCGCTTGTTTCGAACCAGGTGTCCTTCTCGCTGATCGACCGGCGGGCACTCGGACCCCTGTCCGATCTGTGCGCCGATACGGGACTGTCGCTGCTCGCCTATGGCACGCTGTGCGGCGGTTTTCTGTCGGAACGCTGGCTCGGCACACTGGAGCCGGACGACATCGCCGACTGGTCGAAGATGAAATACAAGCGCTTCATCGACGAAACCGGCGGCTGGGACGGCTTTCAGGCGATCCTGCGCGCGGCAAAGACGATCGCCGACAGGCACGGCGCCTCGGTCGCCAATGTCGCGACCGCCTGGGTGCTGGCGCAACCGGCGGTTGCCGGCGTTATCGTCGGCGCGCGGCTTGGCGAGCGAAACCACGCGCAGGACAATGCCCGCGCCTTCTCTTTTACGCTCGACGGCGAAGACTTCGCCCTGCTTGAGCAGGCGTTCGCGCAGACGCGGCCGGTGCCCGGCGATTGCGGCGACGAGTACCGCCGGCCACCCTTCCTGACCGCGTCGGGCGATTTAAGCCACCACCTCGCCGACCTGCCATCGGCCTATACGCTTGAGGAGGACGCCGAACGCGGCACCGCCCGCCTGTTGAGCCACACCGCCTGGGAGGACATCGCCGGCTATTGCCGCGCCCGCCGGGTCGGCAACCGCATCCTCGTCTCCGGCACGACCGCCACCGCCGGCACCGACCGGGCCGTGGCGCCCGAGGATGCCGGCGCGCAGGCGACCTTCATCCTCGACAAGATCCTCGGCGCGCTGACGGCGCTTGGCGCCACGGCCGGGGACGTCGTCCGCACGCGGATCTACATCGTCGACGAGGCCGACACGGAGGCGGTCTCGCAGGCGCACGGGCGGGTGTTCGCCGAGATCAAGCCAGCGAACACGCTAGTGGTCGTGGCCGGGCTGATCGGCGACCACCGGGTCGAGATCGAGGCGGAAGCGGTGATCGCGGGATAGGGGCAGCGGCCGGCGGTTTTACTGCAACAGCATGCGAAAGCACGGCATCATTCGCGAAGGCGGAGAGGCCCTTTGTTTGCTTGATGGTCGAAAGGGGGACGGGCCTCTCCCTCGTCATCCCGGACGGCCGCAGGCCGAGCCGGGACCGGGGAGCCCCTGATCCATCGACGGAAAACACCAGCGGGCGCCCCGGTTCCCCGATCCCGGATAATCGCGTTCGCGATTTCCGGGATGACGAGGGAGGGGGCCGTTTACATTCCGACGCCTCGCACACTCTGCTGTCATTGCCGGGCTTGTCCCGGCAATCCATGAACACCGCCGTCAGAATGAGCGCCAGCGACTGTGGTCATGGATGCCCGGAACACGTCCGGGCATGACCCCGAGGAGTTAGCAGCGCCAAGCGTCCCCCTCCTCCCGCCCTACCCGGCAGACACATCCCCATCACGCAGCGCGACATACGCCGTCTCGTCGAACCGCCCGACGCACATGCCGTCGGATTCCCGGGTGAACAGGCCATTCTCGACGACCCCGGGGATCGCGTTCAACGCCAGTTCCAGCCCCTCCGGATCACCGATCGCCCCGCATCGCGCGTCCAGGATGAAATGCCCGCTATCGGTGATAACCGGAGCGCCATCCTTCTCGCGTCGGGAAAGATCGATCCGCGCGACATCGCCCGACGCCAACACGTCTTCGATGCGGCGCTGTGTCTGGCGCCAGCCGAACCGGACGACCTCGATGGGAAGCGGAAAGCCCCCCAATTGCGGGACGATCTTGCTCTCGTCGCAGACCGTGATCATGCGCGTCGAGGCGTGCGCCACGATCTTCTCCCAGAGAAGACAGGCGCCGCCGCCCTTGATCATGCGGAATGCCCCGTCGATCTCGTCCGGCCCGTCGATGGTGAGGTCGATTGTGCCGACATCGTTCACGTCGGTGATTTCGATCCCGACCGCCTCGGCGACGGCCGTCGTGCTGCGCGAGGTGGTTGTCGCGGTAATCGAAAGACCGGCGCGAACCCGCTCGCCTAGCAGGCGCACGAAGAAATGCGACGTGGTGCCCGAGCCGAGCCCCAGCGTCATGCCGTCCTCGACAAACGCCTCCAGCGCCTTGCGGCCGGCGGCGATCTTGGCCTTGTCCTGCGGTGTCATATGACCTGTCCCTAAAGCTTGTCCGTGACCCAGGAATCGAGCGCCTGCAACTGATCGGGAAACGGCGATCCGCTGGCGATCGCCATGGTCGTCACCAGCATGTTGACCAGAAGCTGGTGGTTGAGGCGCGAGGCAAGCGGCGTCATCAGTTCAATCCGCTCATAGGGCTTGATGCCGATCAGATGGTCGGCGGCCTGTGCAAGCGGGCTGCCCGGCGCGGTGACGGCGATCGTGGTCGCGCCCTTCTCGCAGGCCTGCCGGGCGATGTCGACCATGCTGCGCGTCGCGCCGGACTGGGAAAAGATCAGCACCACCTCGCCTGCCCGCGTCGTGCGCGTCAGCGCGGTCTGGCGCGAGGAGCCGATGACCGCCGCGCAGCGCAGGCCGAGCCGGAAGAACTTGTGTTCCGCGTCAAGCGCCGCGATCTCGGAAATGCCGGTCGCGGCAATGGCGATCCAGTCGGCCTTGAGCAGCACGTCGGTCGCCTGCTCGATCTCCTCGATGCTGAAATCCTGCAGCGCCCGCTGGATCGCGTTGATCGAGTTGTTGCAGGTCTTGCGCACCACCTCCGCAACGGACTCGTGGGCGTGGATGCCCTCGTATTCGAACGGCGCCGCCGGCACCAGATCCTGGGCAAGCCGCATCTTGAAGTCGTTATAGGCGCTGAAGCCGAAGCGGCGGAAGAAGCGCACGATGGTCGGGTCGCTGACCTGGCTTTCGGCCGCCAGCGCCGCCATGCTGAGATTGATCGCCCGGTTCGGATCGGCGGTCACCACCTCGGCAACGCGCCGTTCGGCGGCGCCGAGATTGGCGAATTCCGAGGATATCTGGTGAAGGAGACTGCCTGACGGGGTCATTTATGCTGGATCTCGGGGGTTCGGTTCAGCGTAAGCAGGTCGGTAAGCCGCCTGATGCGGGTATCGCTACCATCGGCGAGATGAACACCGCCGCCCCAGTCGACGATGAAGAAGGCGATCCCGGCGGCATGGGCACAGGCCCGGTCGATCTCGGTATCGCCAACGTAATAGATGTCCTCGCGGTCAAGCCCCATATCGTCGACCACCGCCATGAGATGCGCCTGATCGGGTTTGCGCCGCTTAACGGCATCGGCCCCGCGCACCGCGTCAAACAGGTCGGACACGCCAAGTCCGTCGAGGACGATCCTGGTCAGGTCATGTGGCTTGTTGGTGCAAATGCCGAGCCGGATCCCGGCCGCCTTCAGGCGCCGCAGATCGTCTTCGACCGCGGCATAGAATTGCGTGCGCACGACCGGCTCGGCCTGATAGTTGTCCAGATAGGCGGCAAGATGCCGTTCGAGGTCTTCCGCGCCGACCTCGATGCCGAGATCGGCAAAGAGCCGCCGCAGCATCGATCGGGCGCCCTCGCCGATGAAACCCTCGACATAGGCGACGCTGAGCGGCTCGCGGCCCAGTGTCCCGATGACCTTGTTGACGGCGGCGGCAATGTCCGGCGCGCTATCGATGAGGGTGCCGTCGAGGTCGAAGATGATGCCTTTCGGCAATGACTTTACCGCGCTCACGCGTCAAATCCCCTTTGGCTGAAATCGCGCAGCCGGTCATTGACCGGCCGCAGGGCGGGATAGAGGCCCTGATAGAGTTCGAAGAGATCCGCATAGGCCTCGTGCCGGGCCGGATCCGGCCGCCAGCGCTGCTCGACCCGGCACACGCGGACCGCCTCGGCAAGTTCCGGCCAGTCGCCCGTGCCGACGGCGGCCAGCATCGCTGCCCCGAAGGCCGCCCCTTCCGCCGAACTGGCGGTCGTCACCACCTCGGCGTCGAAGACATCGGCCAGCATCTGGTTCCACAGCGCCGACGACGCGCCACCGCCGGAGGCGTGGATGACCCGCGTGCGCGCAAGGCCCGCCTGCCCCATCAGCGCGGCCATGTCGCGCAGCGCGTAGACGACGCCCTCCAGCACGGCACGCGCCATATGCGCACCGCCATGATGCCGGCGCAGGCCGATGAAGGCGCCGCGCGCGGCCGGGTCCGGCCAGGGGCAGCGCTCGCCCATCAGGTAAGGCAGGAAGAGCAATCCGCTGGCCCCGATCCCGGCGCCCTCGGCGGCCTCGGTGAGGTGGTCGAAATCGAGCGCCGCACCGTTCTCGCTCAACAGGTCGCGCAGCCAGACGAAGGCGTCGCCGGCATTGAGCGAGACGCCCATGCAGTGCCAGAGGTCGGGCGCGACGTTGCAGAACACCTGCAGCCGCCCCTCCGGATTGGCGATCGGCCGGTTGAGCGCCGAGGCCGCGATGCCGGCCGTGCCGATCGTCGTCTGCAGGACGCCCTCCCCGACCACGCCGGCGCCGAGCGTCTGGATGACGGCATCACCGCCCCCGCCGACGACCGGTATGCCGGGATCGAGCCCGAACAGCACCGCGCCGGTTGAGGAGACCCTGGCCGAAACGACGTCGGATTCGAAACAGTCCGGCAGGAGCGCCCGGTCGAGCCCGATCCGGTCAAGCAGGTCGGCGGACCAGCGGCGCCCGACCACATCGAAGAGGCCCGTCCCCGAGGCATCGGATACCTCCGTTGCGTAGTCTCCCGTCAGCCGGAAGCGGAGATAGTCCTTCGGGTTGAGGATGATCCGGGTCTTTTCGAACAGGTCGGGTTCGTGCCGGCGCATCCAGAGGATCTTGCCGCCGGTGAAGCCGGGCAGCATCCGGTTGCCTGTCAGCGACAAGAGCGCGTCGAGCCCGCCGGCCCGGTCGGTGATCTCGGCGCATTCGGCCTCGGTGCGCTGATCGTTCCACAGGATCGCCGGGCGCAGCACTTTGTGATCGGCATCGAGCGCCGTCATGCCGTGCATCTGCCCCGACAGGCCGATGCAGCGCGGCTGCCTGCCCGTCCGCGCGATCAAGGCCTGAACCGCGGCCGCGGCGCCTGAAATCCAGTCTTCCGGCGCCTGCTCGGACCAGCCCTCGCGCGGCGCGTGGACGCGATAGGCGACCGTCTCGCTATCGACGACCTCGCCCTCCGGTCCCATCATCAGCGCCTTGCAAGCGGACGTGCCGATATCGATGCCGAGATAAGCCGCGCTCATGAGATCGCATCCTCGTCGAAACACACCCGGATATGCTTGGCGTGCAGATACTCGAACAGCCCGTCGCGGCCGTGCTCGACGCCGATGCCGCTCTGCTTGCGGCCGCCATAGGGCGCGTTGATGATGCCGGGATCGACGGTGTTGACCGCGACGCTGCCATAGTCGAGGTGGCGGCTAAGGTAGCGCATCTCGTCTAAGTCCTTGGTGTAGGCATAGGCGGCAAGCCCATAGGGCGTATCGTTGGCGAGGCGAACCGCGTCCTTAAGCGTTGCGAAGGGCGCGATCCCGACCAGCGGCCCGAAGGTCTCCTGCGTCATCACCAGCATGTCGTGGGTGCAATCGGCGACCGCCGTGGGCCGGAAGAAGAACCCGCTCTCGAATTTCGCGCCTTCCGGTGGCGCCCCGCCGCAGATGAGCCGGGCGCCCTTGTCGACCGCGTCGGCCAGATGCGCCTCCGTCTTCCCTAACGGTTCCTGCGAACACAGCGCGCCCAAATCGGCGGCCGGATTGTCGAGCCCGTCATCGACGACAAGCGCGTCGGCGGTGGCCGCGAATTTTTCCAGGAACGCGTCATAGACCGGTTCGGCCACATAGATCCGGTTGACGGCGATGCAGATCTGGCCGCAATTGCGGAAGCTGCGCCGGACCGCGCCCTTCACGGCAGCCTCGAGATCGGCCTTCGCGGTGACGATCAGCGGACTGTTACCGCCCAGTTCCAGCGACAGCGACTTGATGTCCTTGATCGACTGCTGGATGTGCAGTCCGACGGCGCTCGATCCGGTAAAGGCGATCTTGTCGACGAGCGGGCTTTCGATCAGGCGCTGGCCGACACGCGCGCCCGATCCGGTCACCATATTGGCGACGCCCGGCGGCAGGCCGGCCTCCTGCAGGCAGGCCATGATGGCGAGCGGACAGAGCGGCGTCAGTTCCGGCGGCTTGATGACCAGCGTGCAGCCGGCGGCGAGGCCTGCGGCAAGCTTCCAGCCGATCAGTTCGGCTGGATAGTTCCACGGCGTGATCGCCGCGATGACGCCGACGGGCTCGTAGGTGACCAGGCTCTGATAGGCATTCGACGTGTTCGGGATGATCTCGCCGTGAACGCGGGTCGCCTCCTCGGCGTAGAAGGCAAACGTGTCGGCAAGCTTGCTGATCTCGCCGACGGCCTCGTTGACGGGCTTGCCCTGTTCAGCCGTCATCTGGCGGCCGAGATCCTCCGCCCGCTCCGCGATCACCGCCGCGATCCGGTTCAGGACGGCGGCGCGTTGCGCTGGCGGTCTTCCAGACCAATCCGGCAAGGCTGATTTCGCCGCCCGCAAGGCCTCGTCGATATCCTCGGGCGTCGCAACGGGAACCGTCCCGATCACTTCCCCGCGTGCCGGGTTGATGACCTCGATGCGCGCGCCCCGGCTGTCCACCCAGGCACCGTCGATCAGCATCTTCGCCGCTATCATGTCTGCGCCTCCGTTCCGTGCCGTACCGCCAGACCGGTGTCGCTGTCGAACAGATGCACCGCCTCGGGCCGCAGCACCAGGGCAACCGTGTCGCCGGCCCGCCACGGACTGTCGCCCCGATCGACCGCCTTGAGCTGGCCGCTGCCGCTGTCGACCGTCAGGACGCAACGCTCCCCATGGAACTCATTGACCAGGATCTCGCCCTTAAGTCCGCCATCCACTTCGGCGGCCGCGACGATATCGACCTCCTCGGGCCGGAAGCCGAGCACGGCCTGTCCGTTTCCGATACCCGCGTCGTATGAAATGTCTCCCGCCGCCGCAACGGCTCGGCCATCGGTCAGCCTCACGTCGACGAAATTCATCGCCGGATCGCCGAGGAAGCCGGCGACGAAGCGGTTGACCGGCCGCTTCCACAGCGTCTCGATCTCGCCGAATTGCTGGATCTCGGCATGGTTCATCACGATGATCCGGTCCGACAGCGCAACCGCCTCCTCCTGGTCGTGAGTCACGTAAATCGTCGTGGCGTTGAGCTCGTCATGGATGCGCCGGATGCGCACGCGCAACTCGGTGCGCAGGCGGTAGTCGAGATGCGACAGCGGCTCGTCGAGCAGCATGACGTTCGGATCGCGGATCAGCGCGCGGGCAAGCGAGACCCGCTGCGCCTGACCGCCGGAAAGTTTCGAGGGCCTGCGGTCGAGAAGGTCGTCGATCTGAAACGTCCGCGCGATCTCGGCGACCTTGGCGGTAATCACGTCGGTGGCAAGCCCGCGCGAGCGCAGCGGGAATTCCAGGTTCTCGCGCACCGTCATCGGCGAATAGAGCGCGTAGGATTCAAAGGCCAGCGCGACGTTGCGGTCCTTCGGCGAGAGCTGGTTGACCACCTCTTCGCCGAACAGGATGTCGCCGCGCGAGATATCCTCCAGTCCGGCGATCATCCGCATGGTCGAACTCTTGCCGCAACCCGACGGCCCGAGCAGCGCGACGAATTCCCCGTCGGCGGCCTGAAAGCTCGCATCCCGCACCGCGACGACATCACCGCCATAGATCTTCCAGACATTGCGCAGGCTGAGCACGGTCACCGGGCAGCCTCCTTCATTCCGCTGGAGGCTGATAGGGCAAAGCTCGCATCGAACAGGAAGCCGGCGCCGTCCTTCAGCCGCAGCCAGGCCTGATCGCCCGTCGAAAGGGGCGAGCCGAACGGCGCGGTCCCGCCGAGATAGGCCTCGCCGATCCGGAAATAGACGAGCGCGTGATCGGTCGCGTGCTCGACCGTGTAGACCGGCAGCCCGGTCGCGCCCTCGACGGCATCCGCCGAGACCGCGACGCCGCTCGGCCTGACCCCGAGACGGATATCGGCGGCGCCGCGCGCAAGCCGGGCGCGGGCCTCGTCTATGAGCGCATCCGACAGCGCGATCCGGATGCCGGCGGCCTCGAACACGGGTCCGTCAGGCGTATCGACGAGAACGCCGTCGACCAGGTTCATCGCCGGATCCCCCAACAGATGGCCGACGAAATCGGTGGCGGGCCGGTGATAGAGATCGCGCGGCTCGGCGATCTGCAAAACCCTGCCCTCGTTCAGCACCAGCACCCGGTCGGACAGGCCCAGCGCCTCGCGGAAGTCGTGCGTCACATAGAGGATCGTCGCGCCGAGATTGCGCGCCATCGCCTTCAGGTTCGCCCGCGCGATGCTGCGCAGCTTGGCGTCGAGATGGGCGATCGGCTCGTCGAGCAGGTAGACATCGGCGGGCCGCACCAGCGCGCGGGCAAGCGACACGCGCTGCTTCTGGCCGCCCGACAGCTGCACCGGATTGCGGTCGAGCAGATGCCCGATCCCCAACTCGTCCGCCGTCCACTGGACCTTCCTGGCGATCTCCGCCTCGCCGAGCTTCTGCGCTCGCGGCGAGCGCAGCGGAAAGGCAATGTTCTCGCCGACGCTCAAATGCGGATAGAGCGCGTAATATTCGAACGCCATCGAGACGTTGCGGTCCTGGATCGCCAGATCCTCGGCCCCCCGGCCCTTGATCTCGATGCGGCCGGAATAGCCGTCCTTGATGCCGGCGATCAACTCCAGGATCGTCGTCTTGCCGGCGCCGGACGGGCCGAACAGGGTGAAGAACTCGCCCTCCTCGCATTCGAACGAAACGTCGCGCAGGGCCTCGGTCCGGCCATAGTTCTTCGACACTCCGTCGAGCCGCAACACGCTCATCGCTCGTCCTCCGAAGACCGGTCGAACAGGCGATAGCCCCAGCCGATGAACCAGATCAGGAAGACAAACGACAGAGCAGCGCCGAGATAATAGTTGATGTAGTTCTCGACCCCGCCGAGCAGCAGGAACTGCAGCCCGATAAAGCCGATCATGCCCCAGAAGATGCGGTCCATCAGGTCCATCGCCGCTATCCCTTGACCGCGCCGAAGGTCAGCCCGCGCACGACATGCCGCTGCATGATCCAGGCGGCGATCAGCGTCGGCAGCACGGCGATGCACATCAGGGCTGCCATCGGCCCCCACTGGATTTCAACCGAGCCCCAGAAGGTCGACTGGCCGACGGAGACGGTGCGCGCGACGCGCCGGGTGAACAGGAAGGCGAACAGAAATTCGTTCCACGACCAGATCAGGCAGAACATGGTGGTGATCGCGACGCCCGGCTTTATCAGCGGAAAGACGATGCGACGCAGGATGGTGATGCGGTCATAGCCGTCAAGCATCGCGGCATGTTCCAGGCTCTCGGGGATCTCGCGGAAGAAGCCGTAGAGCAGGAAGGTCGCGAAGCTCATGTTGAAATAGGTGTAGAGCAGCACCAGTCCCAGATGCGTATCCAAGAGCCCGAGCGTGCGGAACAACAGGAAGAACGGGATCGCCGCGACGACGCCGGGAAACATCCGCGTCGAAATCGTGATGAACAGGATGTGGCCGTTGCCGGTGTTGAACCGGGCGAAGCTGTAGGCGGCCGGCAGCGAGATCAGCATGACGATGATCGTGCTGCACACGCTCATGATCATCGAGTTCAGAAGCTCGCCGAAGGCCGGGCGCACATTGATCAGATAGTCGAAATTCTCAAGCGTCGGCGTGAAGATAAAGGGATTGTCGGAGAAGATGTCGTCGGGCGCCTTCAGGGCGGTGACATAGATCCACAGCACCGGGAACACGAAGACGAAGACCATCAAGCCAACGGCAAGCCAGAAAAGGGCCTTTCGCATGGTTCTAACGCCCGTCCATCGCTTTGATCAGTTGCTTGAACAGGAGCGCGCCGACGATCAGGGTGAGATAGAGCGCAAACAGCGCATAGGCCGCGCCCTGGCCGATATCGAAGAACACGAACGACACCCGGTAGATCATCCAGTCGAGCAGTTCGGTGTTAAGCCCGCCCCGGGTCGTGCCGTAGAGCGGATCAAACAGCCGCATCAGCCACATCACCCGCAACAGGATGATGATGATGATCAGCGGCTTCAGAAGCGGCAGGGTGAGCCGGAAGAACACCCGGATTGGCGAGGCCCCGTCGATCTGCGCGGCCTCGAACTGGTCGCGCGGCATGCCCTTCAGGCCCGCCAGCAAAACGAAGATCGAGAACGGCAGCCACTGCCAGACGGTGATGAAGATGATCGTGTTGAGCGCCAGCGACGGCGTCGACAGGAACGGCACGGCGGAGAGGCCGAGCCAGCCGAGCACGGTGTTCACCACGCCGAACTGGATGTGCAGGATGTAGTTCCACATCAGCGACATCGACAGCGGCGAGACGAGCAGCGGGATGAAACACAGGCCCCGCACGATGCCCTGGCCGGGAAACTCCCGGTTGAGCAAGAGCGCCAGCGCCATGCCGAGCACCAGTTCGATGGCGATGCACCAGAACAGCACGTAGATCGTGCGGCCCAGCGCCGCCCAGAAGGCCTCGTCCGAGAGCACCCAGCGGTAGTTGTCGAGGCCGACGAAACCCGGCGCGCCCTTCATCACGTAGTCGGTGAAGGACATGTAGAGGCTGTAGAGCGTCGGGTAGACCATGAAGGCCAGCAGGAAGAAGACCAGCGGGCCGATCAGGAGCCACTTCATGACGCGGTCGTTTTCGTACAGCCTGGGTCGTGGCGCAGCGGACATGCGCAAGCTCATCCTTGCTGGGTCGGGGCGGGACCGGCCCGGCGACGGCACGCCGCCGGGCCGCGACTTGTCTTCAGATCGTCAGTTTACCGGCAATTCGCCGAACTTGCCCTGAAGCCGGTCGAAGGCCTTTTCCCAGGCCTCGACGCTCTCAGCGGGCGTGGTCGCGCCGGTGGCGTTCTCGTGGCCGATGATGGTCATCTGCTCGTAGATCTTGCCGAAGGCCGAACTGTTGAAATGCAGGTAGTCGTCGACATCCGGCGCCTGCGCCTCCCACTGCACCAGCGTCGGCGGGATCCAGCCATAGGCGGCGTAGTTGGTCTCCACCGTCTTGTCCGGCTCGCCCAGCACGTCGGCATTGGTACCGGCCCAGCCGCCCTCGATCATCTCCTTCTGGGTCGCGTAGGAGCCGATATATTTGAGCAGCCAGTAGGCGGCCTCCGGATTGCCGCTGTCGCGGCTCGGCGCGAAGTGGAAGGCGCCGGTGTAAGGCCGCTCGCCGACCACCGGGGCCGCCGCCGCGCGGGCGCCGGGCACCTCGTCGGCAACGCTCGAGGCCCAGTTCCACAAGCCGTTATACATCAGCGGGATGATCGCCGTGTTGCCCTCGACGAACTGCGCGGTGGCGAAGTCCCAGAAGGCGTTCTCCGAGCCGGGCGGGGCGTATTTCATCAGGTCCTGATAGAGCGTGAACGCCCATTCCAGCGTCTCGCGATCCTTGTCGGTGATCTCGAAACCCACCAGCTTGCCGTCCTCGCGGACCGGCGAGGCCCAGTTCGCGCCCTTGCTCCAGATCATCGCGGCAAGCTCGTCCTGCACATGCGGGAAGCGGCCGGCCATCATCGAGACGCCATAGAAATCGTGGTCCAGCACCTCGCCGCGCAGTTCCTCGCCCTCCTTGCGCGTAAAGAACGCGGCCTGGTCGAGCAATTGCTGCCATTCCCTCGCCGGTGCGAGATCGTAGCCGTATTTCTCCTTGAAGGCGGCCTGCTCGCCGGCATCGTTGAACAGGTCCTCGCGATAGATCGAGATCATCGTGTAGGTGTAGTAGGGAACACCGACCAGCACGCCGTCGCGCGTCGAGGCCATGCGCAGCAGTCCCGGATCGATGCCGTCGACGACGGCCTGCAGCCCGGCGACGCCTTCCGGATCGTATTTTTCGGCGAGTTCGTTCAGCGGATAGAGATAGTCGCGCCATTCGTTCGTCCAGGACGTCTCGGTGACGACCACGTCATAGGCCCCGGTGCGCCCCTGAAGCTCGACGACCTCCTTGGAATAGATGGTGGCGAAGACCATCGATTCCGACGTGACCGGCACCCCGGTCGCCTCGGAGAATTTCTGTAAGTAAGGAATGATCAGATCGGCCGCGCCACCGGCCTCGAGCGCCACGTGGATCGGCTCCTTGTTCTCGATCTCGGGGATATCGTCCAGGGTAAAGTCGTCCTTGGCGGCGACCTGCCCCGCGCCCGCCACCGCGGCCACGGCGGATATCGCGAGGATACGTTTCAGTCTCGGCGACAGCATGATTTTCCTCCCGGTGTTTGTTTTTGCACGCCCACGATCTAGTATTACTAGGAGATTGTCAAGGGAATGCGGATTTTGCGGGAAGTTGTAATTTTTTATTTATATGCAGCTATTTACCAGAATTCCACAGCCAGGTTGGTGCGTGAAAGATGCGGAGAATCCACCTTTCAACCGGGTCGGTGGCTTATTGAGAGAGGAAATTTCGTAGTAAAACTATTTTTCGGCCCAACTCGGTGGCGGATGCCTGGTCATCCCCCCGGCTGTCATTGCCGGACTTGTTCCACTACTGTCCGGTTCCGCTTTATGTATCGAATAGGGTCATCTGCCTATTGTCTGCCACGGTTGGTGGCTGGTGGCTTTTGAGAGCGTTGATTGGTCGCCTGTGCATGAGGTTGAGGCGGACGAGGCGCAGGAAGGTGGTGGGCTGCTCGATGGCTTTCTGCGTTGCCTTGGCAGCGCGCAGGAGCATGTATGCGATCAGGGCGACATAGACCTGGATGCGCACGGCGTTCTCGGAGGTTCCCAGGACGTGCCGGATCTTCAGGTTCTGCTTGATCCACTTGAAGAACAGCTCGATCTGCCAGCGCTGTTTGTAGAGATCGGCGATCTCTTCGGCAGGCGCGTCGAGATCGTTGGTGACGAGGCGGATGGTTTTGCCGGTGGACAGGCGCACGGTGATCTCGCGGACAGGATCGGCACACGGGTTGCGGCGCGACCGGCTCATGCGCTGCGGCAACAGGCCGATCCTGTCGGCGATGACTGATCCCTGGTCTGCCCCTTGGCCCGCCCCCTGGTCGCACACCGTGCGTTCGGCGCTCACCGTGAGCCTGGTATTGGTCTTCAGGCGCGTGACGAAGCGGCAGCCGGCGGCATCGAGCCTGGCCCACCAGCCGTAATCATAGTAGGCCAGATCAAACACATAGGTCATGCCCGGCTCGATCGGCATGGCCTTGGCAGGCGTGATGTCGTTGACGGTCTGGCCGGTGACGTCGAGGCGGCACGGCGCCTCGGCGCGCGGGTCGTAGACGACATGCAGCTTGACCGCCCGCGCGCCCTTGACGGCTGCCACCCATCCCCCGCTCAGCGACGACACCTGCACGCGGGTGGCATCGAGGATGCGCCATATGCCGGCGGGTGCGGCGGAATCTACGATCATCTCGGCGGCGGCGGCCATATGGGCGAACAGGTCGCCATAGAGGGCTGCCGGGCGGCGGGCATTGGCATCGGCCAGGGTCGAGCGCGCCACGCAGCATCCGCCGGCATGGTAGAGCCGGGCGCGCTGGCTGATCAGGCCTGCCTCGATCTCGCGCAGGCTCGAGGCGCCGGCCAACTGCCCGAACAAGAGCGCCAGGAACTGCCCCTTGCTGGTCAGGGACCGGGTCCGATAGTCGGCCCGATGCTGGTCGACGAGACGGTCGAACACGCCCCAGGGAACATGCTTCAGAACCTGATGAAAAACGCTATTGTGATGCCGCATGACATTGACCTCCTGTTCGTGTCTCAAACGCCGCGAAACGTCTGAAACCGAGTAGAATCAATGTCATGCACTACGTCCACAAAAATAAACCGGACAGCAGTGGGACAAGCCCGGCAATCCATGAACACCCAAGCCAACGACCGTGGTCATGGATGTCCGGAACACGTGCGGGATGACGCCTGAGGGAACATGGTCAAAGACCTTTGAGGTCGGTGATCGACGGCAACCGCTGACGAGCCCTCACCCGGCCCTTCGGGCCGCCCTCTCCCGCCAAGGGGGAGAGGGTAATAGCCCCCCGGCCCCCTCGTTCTCCCCTCTCTCCTTTTTGGGAAAGAGGTCGAGTTTGAGGGAACCGGGCCACGTGGCACGGACCCTCTCCCCCCAATATGTTCAGACTGCGGGAGAGGGCGGCCCGAAGGGCCGGGTGAGGGGCCGTCAAAACCGCCGTCGAAACACCTACCCGCTCTTCGCCTGCGCCAGGAACCGCTCCACCGCGGCGACGACCTCCGGCGAACGCCCCAGCACGCCCTGGATATCGCGTTCCAGATCAAGCTGCGCCGAAAGCCCGGCTTCGCTCGCCGCACCGACGAGCCGCTTCGACTGCGCCAGCGCTTCCGGCGACTTGCCGGCGAGCCGGGAGGCGATCTCGATGGCGCGGGCCATAAGCTCACCGTCGTCGACAACCTGCCAGACGAGCCCCCAGGCAAGCGCGTCGGCTGCGGGAATGCGATCGCCGAGCAGCACCGCCGCGCCCGCCCGGACGCGGCCGGCAAGGCTAGGCAGGAACAGCGTGTTGCCGCCGTCGGGCACGAGCGCCAGGCCGACGAAGGGTTCGTAGAAATAGGCCGACCGCCCGGCGATCGGAATATCGGCAGCAAGAGCGATGCCGACCGAGACGCCGGCACAGGGCCCGTTCACCGCGGCGACGATCGGCAGACGCAAACCCCGCATCGTGCGGATCAGCGGATTGAAGTGCTCGTCGAGAACCCGCTCGAGACGCAGGTCCTCGGCGCTCGACAGCGTAGACAGGTCGTAGCCGGCGCCGAAGGCCCGGCCTTCCCCGGTCAGGACGATGGCGCGCGCCTCGCCGTCCGCTTCGAGCGCCCTGAAGGCATCGACCAGTTCGTCGGCCGTCCGGTCGCGCAAGCAGTTCAGCTTGTCCGGCCGACAGACGGTGACCGTCGCGACCTTTGCTGCGACCGAAACCGAAATATCCTCGTAGTTCATGCAACTGCCTCCTTGCGGCCGGAACTCCGCCTCAGAACCGGAAGATCCCGTAGCCCTGCTCGCCGAGCGGCTTGTTCAGCGAGGCGGTGATCGCCATGCCGAGCGCGTTGCGGGTGTCGACCGGGTCCTGGATGCCGTCGTCCCAGATCTGCGATGTCGAATAATAGGCCGAGAGCTGTTCGAGATAAGCCGCCCGCGTCGTCTCGCGCAGGGTCTCGATCTCCGCCTCGTCGATTTCCTGGTTGTTGCGCTTCATCTGGGCGATCTTGACGTCGGCGAGCGTATTGACCGCCTGGTCGCCGCCCATAACGCCGATCTGGTGGTTCGGCCAGGTGAAGATGAAGCGCGGGTCGTAGGCACGCCCGCACATGCCGTAATTGCCGGCGCCGAACGAGCCGTTGCACATCACCGTGAATTTCGGCACCCGCGAACAGGTCTGCGCCATGATCATCTTGGCGCCGTCCTTGGTGATGCCGCGGCGTTCATAGTCCCGGCCGATCATGTAGCCGGTGATGTTCTGCAGGAAGACGAGCGGCGTCCGGTTCTGGTTGCAGAGTTCCATGAAATGGGCGCCCTTCAGCGAGGAATCGTTGAACAGCACGCCATTGTTGGCGAGGATCCCGACCTTCCAGCCCCAGATATTGGCAAAGCCGCAGATAAGCGTCGTCCCGTAGTTCGGCTGGTATTCGTGGAAGCGGCTGCCGTCGACCATGCGGGCGATCACCTCGCGCATGTCGAAGCTCTTCTTGATGTCGTCGGGCAGGATCCCGTAGAGCTCCCGCGGGTCGTAATAGGGGTCGACCGGCTCCTCGCGCTGGCAGTCCCATTTCGGCGGCTTGTCCCACTGCGCGACGATCTCGCGGCCGATCGCGATCGCCTCGTCCTCGCTGGCGGCGGGATAGTCGCAGGTGCCGCTGACGCTGGTATGCATGTCGGCGCCGCCCAGTTCCTCGACGCCGACCTCCTCGCCCGTCGCGGCCTTGACCAGAGGCGGCCCGCCGAGGAACACCGCGCCCGTGCCGCGCACGATGACGTTGTAGTCCGACAGGCCCGGAATATAAGCGCCGCCGGCCGTGCAATGGCCGAACACCAGGGCAAGCTGCTTCACGTTGGCCTTCGACAACAGGCACTGGTTGCGGAAGATCCGCCCGGCCATGTAGCGGTCGGGAAAGACCTCCGATTGCAGCGGCAGGAAGCCGCCGGCGGAATCGCACAGATGGACGACCGGCAGGTTGTTTTCGAGCGCGATATCGAGGCTGCGGACGATCTTCTTGACCGACAACGGGTACCAGGCACCGCCCTTGACCGAGGAATCGTCGGCATGGATCACCACCTCGCGGCCGGAGACGATGCCGATGCCGGTGATGATGCTGGCGCCGGGCGAGTCGCCGCCATACTCCATGTTGGCGGCAAGCGAGGAGAGTTCCAGGAACGGCGTGCCGGGATCGAGCAGCTTCTCGACGCGCTCGCGCGGCATCATCTTGCCCTGCCGCGCCAGCCGGTTCACGTCGCGCTCCGGGCGCTGGTGGCGCGCCTTGTCCTGCTTGTCGCGAAACGTCTCCAGCAGCCGCAGGTAGGCGTCGCGGTTCTGCCGATAGGTCGCGCTGGATGTGTTGATCGCTGACTGAATCCTGCGCATGGCCTACTCACCGTCCTGTGTTGCAAGCGAGACGATCACCTCGTCCTTGTCGAAGGAGTGACCGACCGCCTTGCCCACCCGGGCAATGACGCCGTCGCGCGGGGCGGTGATGTTCGTCTGCAGTTTCATGCTTTCGATGGTGAGGATGGTCTCACCGCGTTGAACCGTTTCGCCGTCCGCCCGCATCACCTCGATGACGACGCCGGGCATCGGCGCGCGGATATCGTCGGCGCTGCGGCCCTCCTCCTCGGCGGCGTCGCGCGGGTCGATCAGGTCGACGCAGAGGGTGCGGCCATTGGCGCGCAGGAAGACGCGGTTGCCGTCGCGGGCCTGGATGAAGGCGTGGCGCTTCCCGTCGACCTCGATTGCGTGCGTATCGGCTGCAATACCGTGATCGACGACAGCCCGCTCGTAGCCGTCGACGGCGATGCCGATACGCGGGCGGATCGTGGTGATCGTAAGATCGTGCGCCTCGCCGTTAAGTGTCAGTCTGAAGGCCATCTGCTAGTTCCTCCAGGCGCCGATCGAGGCATAGGGCTCGGGCGCGTCGTTAATGAGGGTGCCGATCTCGCGATAGGACAGGGCGGCGGCCAGCAGCGCCGCATCGCGCACCTCCGCATCGAGCGGCTCCGGCGCAAGCGCGTCTGCATGCTCGTCGAGAAAGCCGGTATGCATGTCGCCGTCGCGGAACGGCGCGAGGCCAACGACGCGGGCGAGATAGTCGATATTCGTCTCCGCGCCGAGCAGGACGAGGTCTTGCAGCGCTTGGCGGGTCCGCTCGATGGCGGCAGCCCGGTCCGGGCCGTGCGCGACGAGCTTGGCGAGCATGGAATCGAAGTTCAGCGTGATCGCATTGCCCTCGCGCAGGCCGTTTTCGAAGCGGATGCCCTCGCCTTCGGGAGCGCGCAGTTTCAACACCTTGCCGGTGCTCGGCGCGAAACCGGCCTCCGGCACCTCGGCGCAGATCCGGCATTCGATCGCATGGCCGGTCTGGGTGATCTCGTCCTGCGCGACCGGCAGCGGCCGGCCGGCAGCGATCTCGACCTGGGCTTTCACGAGATCGATCCCGGTGATCATCTCGGAAACCGGGTGCTCGACCTGCAGCCGGGTGTTCATTTCCAGGAAGTAGAAGGTCCCGTCGGGCGCCAGGACGAATTCGACGGTCCCCGCGTTCTTGTAGTTCGCGGCAGCCGCCAAACGCACGGCGGCCTCGCAGATCTCGGTGCGCAGGGCCTGCGGAAGACCGACCGACGGCGCCTCCTCGATGATCTTCTGAAACCGCCTCTGGATCGAGCATTCCCGCTCGAACAGGTGCACAACCCGGCCGTTGCCGTCGCCAAGCACCTGCACCTCGATATGGCGCGGCCGCTCGACATAGCGCTCGGCATAGATCCGACCGTCGCCGAAGTAGCGTTCAGCCTCGCTCGCGGCGATCTTCGAACGCTCGATCAGCTCTTGCCTGCTGTAGACGATGCTCATGCCGCGCCCGCCGCCACCGGCGGATGCCTTGATCAGCAGCGGGAAGCCGATCGCCTCGGCGTCCTTCAGGAACTGGTCCATGTCGCCGGTCGGCAGCACCGACGGGGCGACGGGCACGCCGTGCTCGGCGGCGAATTGCCGCGACCGGATCTTATCACCCATCAGGTCGATCGCTTGCGGGTCCGGCCCGATGAAGACAAGCCCGGCCTCCGTCACCGCCCTGGCGAACGCCGCGTTCTCCGACAAAAACCCGTAGCCCGGATGGATCGCCTCGGCGCCGGCCTGTCTTGCCAGCCCGATAATCTGCCCGGCATCGAGATAGGCGGCGACCGGCGTCTCGCCGTCGATTAGCAACGCTTCGCCGGCGAGCCCGACGAAGCGCGCCGCCCGTTCGCTCTCGTGGAAGATCGCGACCGAGCCGATGCCCATGGCAGTCAGCGTCTCGATGACACGGCAGGCGATCTCGCCGCGATTGGCGATCAGCACTTTCGTAAAGAGCGGGGACGGAGGAGACATCGGCATTCCCTGTTGGTCATAAGGCAGGCCACGGGCGCCGCTTGGCGCCCGTGGCGACCTTGATCAGTACTCTTCGAATTCCGTGACGGCGGTCACGGTGCCGGCGGCCGGATCGACCTCGAGCACGCGCACGGCGGTCGCCGAGATATGCCGGTCCTTTTCGAAGGTCAGCGGCAGGGTGACGCCGTTGGTGTCGAAGGGCTCGCCGGATTCAAGCTTTTCGACCGCGCATTTGCGGGTCGGTTCGTCGCCGCAGCGGCGGATCGCCTCGATCATCATCCGCGTCGCCACATAGCCGGTGACCGCGTAGCGGTTGATCGCCTGGAGTTCTTCTTCGCTAAGCGCGGCCTTGGCGGCGGCCTCGAAGCCGGCCGCACCGTCCGAGCCGAGCGGCGAGATGTAGTCGCCGCTGAAATAGGTATAGCCGGCCGGTGCCGAGAGCTTCATGATCGGCGCAAGCGTCGAGGTCGGCACGGTGGCGACCTCCAGCGGCATCTTGAACTTGCCGGCGCCCTTGAGGATCGCCGGGATCTCCGTCGTCACGCCGCCGGCGATCAGCACGTTGACGCCGTTGCTGCGGGTCTTAAGCACCTCGGCGTTGAAGTCCTTCTGGCCGCGTTTGTAGCGGATCGGATCGGTCGCCTTGACATTCGGGAAGGCCTCGATCGCCCGGTCATAGGCTTCCTCGACCTGCTTGCCGAAATCATCATCCTGGCGGATCACCCCGAACACCGGGTTGTCCGGCAGCCGTGTGTCATGGATATGCTTGAGCTGGGCAAACAGCAGGTCCTGGTAGGACGCGCCGATCATGAACACGGTCGGCTTGATCGGATCGACGGCGGCCTGCAGCGGCGAGAAGGAGACGATCGCCGGGATGCCCTCCTCCTCCAGGATCGGCAGGATCGCGGCCGTCCCGGCACCCGCGCCGGTGCCGATCAGGCCGAAGACGCCCTCGTCGATGAAGCGGCGCAGGTTCTGGACGGTGCGGGCGGGAACGTAGCCGTCATCCTCGGTGCGGATGACGATCTCGCGCCCGTTGACGCCGCCGGCCGCGTTCGCCTCATGCGCCGCGACGACGGAGCCGAAATGGGCCGCCCGGCCGACAAGGGCCGCCGAACTGGTCATCGGCAGGATATTGCCGATGGTGATCTCGCTATCCGTGACCCCGGGTTCCGCCTGCGCGGCAAGCGTGCCGACGAGTACGGCAACGGATGTCAACAGTGTGATCTTATGCATTTTTAGTCCTCCCTGTTTTGGTCTTTTCGCTGGCTAGACGGAGAGCGGCCAACCGGTCCAATAGCGCTTGGTCTGGCGCCACAGGCCGATCAGTCCGTGCGGTTCGATCCGCAGCATGACGATGATCGCGAGCCCGGTGAGCAGGCCGCGGATTTCGAAGATGTGGATGGAGAGCGCCTCGGCGGCGGCCGCCGGCAGGAAATCGAGCAGGCTGCGGGTGATTTCCGGCAGGAGCACGATGAACGCCGCGCCCAGGATCGCACCGGCCACCGAGCCGAGCCCGCCGACGATGATCATCGCCAGCGCCTCGACGGACAGGAGCACGGTGAAGATGTCGACATTGATGAAGCGGAACTGGAAGGCCATCAGCCCGCCGGCAATGCCGACGATGAAGGACGACGTGACGAAGGCGAACAGCTTGTAGCGGGTCAGGCTGATGCCCATCACCCGGGCGGCGACATCATGGTCGCGCACGGCCATGAAGGCCCGGCCGATCCGCGTGCGCAGGATGTTCAGCGCCGCGAGCGTCGTTATCAGCGCGATCGCCAGCACCAGGTAGTAAAGCTGCCGGGCCGAGCCCAGATCGAGGCCGAGGAAGTCGAGATCCTCGATGCGGACGCCATAGGGTCCGTGCGTGATCGATTCCGCGTAGAGCAGGAAATGCGTGACGATGAAGGAGAACGCCATCGTCGTGATGGCCAGATAGAGGCCCTTGAGACGCAGCGACGGGATGCCGACCAGCAGGCTTAAAAGCGCCGACATGACGCCGGCCGCCAGCAGGGCCGGCTCCGTCGACCAGCCATAGTCGTCGATCAGCAGCGCGGTCGTATAGCAGCCGGCGGCCAGGAACCCCGCCTGGCCAAGCGAAATCAGGCCGGTGACGCCCGTCAGCAGGTTGAGGCCGATCGCGCCGACGACGGCGATACCGATCGCGATCGCGATCGACAGGGCGTAGCCGCCGACCAGGAACGGCAGCACGACGAGGCCGACCAGCAGGGCGCCGGTCCATGACCAGGTCACCGGATTGTCGGAAAGGGCGAGATGCCGTTCGTAGGTTTCGACGAAATGGTGTGTGCGCATCAGACCCGCTCCAGTTCCTTTTCGCCGAACAGGCCGTAGGGGCGCAGCATCAGGACGATGATGATCACCACGAAGCCGGAGATTTCCTTCAGGCCCTGGCCGATATAGCCCTCCGACAGGTCGCCGATGACACCGATGATCAGGCCGCCGAAGCCCGAGCCGATCGGCGAATCGAGACCGCCGAGGATCGCGGCGGGAAACGAGCGCAGGCCCTGGAACCACAGGTCCGGCGCCCGCGAGAACATGATCGCGAAGCTGACGCCGGCAAGCCCGGAGACGACGGCCGACACCGCCCAGGCCATCGACGAGATGCGCCGGACATCGACGCCCATCAGGAGCGCGCAGGTCTCGTCCATCGCGGTCGCCCGCATGGCGTTGCCGATGCGCGTGTAGCGGAAGAAGGCGAAGACCAGCACCATCACGACGGCGAACAGGGCAAGGGCGAAGACCTGCTCGCTGAACAGGACGACCGGCCCGATCTCGACGATGCCGCCTGCAATCGACGCGGCATAGGGCTCCGCGTCCGGGCCCCAGATCAGCACGGTCAGGCTGCGCAGGGTCACCGCGAGCCCGATCGTCACCATGACGAGGGCGAAGACCGGCTGGCCGATCATCGGCCGGATGAAGATCCGTTCGACCAGGACGCCGACGGCGACCGAAATGACGATCGAGGCGACGATCAGCGCGACGAAGGGCAGCGCCAGCGAGGTGCCCAGGCTCCAGCTTAGGTAGGCGATCAGCATCATCACCTCGCCCTGGGCGAAGTTCAGCACGCCGGTCGTCTTGAAGATGATCGCGAACGAGATCGCGATCAGGCCGTAGATCGACCCGATGACGAGGCCCGACGCGACGAGGTTGAGGAACAGGTCCATGGCTCAGCTCCCGTACATCCGGTCGATGAGGGGCTTGAACTTCTGCTCGATGACCGACCGGCGCACCTTCATGGTCGCCGTCACCTCGCCGTCGTCGTGGTCGAGTTCCTTGTCGAGCAGCGCGAATTTGCGGATGTTCTCGACGCGGGCGAATTCCTTGTTGACGGTGCCGACCTCGCCGGAAATCAGGTCGCGCACATCGTCGAGGCCGGCGAGGTTCTTGAAGGTGGTGTAGGCGAGCCCCTTTTCCTGCGCCCACTTGCCGACGGTCTCGTAGTCGATCTGAATGAGCGAGGTCAGATAATTGCGCCGCTCGCCGATCAGCACCGCCTCGCGGATGAAGATCGATTCCTTCAACCGGTTCTCGATCAGGGACGGCGTGATGTTCTTGCCGCCGGACGTAATGATGATGTCCTTCTTGCGGTCGGTAATGGCGATCGATTGGTCCCCGGCGATCGTCCCGACGTCACCGGTGCGGATCCAGCCGTCCTCGAAGGCGGCTTCCGTCGCCGCGTCATTGTGCAGATAGCCGAGGAAGGCGGCCTCGGTCCGCACAAGGATTTCACCGTCGCTTGCGATCGTCTGCTGATAGGTCTCAAGCGGCGGACCGGACTGGCCGAGCGCGGTGTGGCCGGGATACTGGGAATGCGAGATCCCCGACAGTTCGGTCATGCCGTAGACCTGGTAGACCTTCAGGCCGATCGTCCAGAAGAACTCCAAAACGTCGGGCGAGATCGAGGCGCCGCCGCACAGCATGGTGCGCGCCCGGTCAAGGCCCATCCGCTTCTGCAAGGCGCGGAAACAGATCAGCCAGAGCAGCAGGAACACCGCCCGGTCGCGCAGACCCGCCCGGGTGCCGCCGGCCGCCATCTGCCGCGCGGCGATCGGCCGGCCGATCGCAAGCGCCCGTTCCACGACCCTTTGCTGTAGCGGTGTCGCGTCCTTCAGGCCGACCAACACCTGGTATTGCAGCTTTTCCCATATGCGCGGCACGCCGAGGAAGCCGGTCGGCGCGATCTCGCGCAGGTTCTGGTTCACCGCGTCAATCGACTCGGCGAAATTGACCGGCGTGCCGTTGATCAGCTGCATCACCGTCGAGCACAGCCGCTCGGCGACATGGCAGAGCGGCAGGTAGCAGAGAACCTCCCAGTTGCGCTCGTCGATGCCGTGCCTCTCCGACAGCCGGAGCCCGCCCCAGATCAGGCCGCGATGGCTGAGCATCGCCCCTTTCGGCATGCCCGTCGTGCCGGAGGTGTAGACGATCACCGCGACGTCGTTCGGATCGAGCGCCTCGATCGACTGCTCGAAGAAATCGCCATAGTCGCCACGCTTCGAGCGGCCGAGTTCGATGACCTCGTCGAAACTCATCAGCCTGTCGCGCGGATAGCGGGTCATGCCCTTCATATCGACGCAGATGATCTTTTCGAGCTTGGGCAGCGGCCCGTCCTGCGCGATCGCGTCGAACACCTTGTCGGTCTGCTCCTGATCGCCGCAGACGACGATCCGGGCGCCGGAATGTTCGAGGATGTAGCGCAGTTCGGGCCAGGGATTGGTCGGGTAGATGCCGATGCAGGCCCCGCCGAGCGCCTGGATCGCCAGGTCCGCATACATCCATTCCGGCGTGTCTTCCGAGGCGACCGCCAGATAGTCGCCGCGCGTAACGCCGAGCGCGCGCAGGCCATGGGCGAAATCGCGCGTGCGCTCGTAGTAATCGCGGAAGGTGACGCGGTTCCAGATGCCGAGGTCCTTTTCGCGGAAGGCGAGCCGGTCCGGATGCTTGTCCGCCCAGAACCGCAACAGCCCCGGCAACGTCGACCTCTCGAACAGGGCGGTATCGCGCAGCATGGTCAGGCCTTGCCCAGATAGGCTTCGAGGACGGCCTGATTGCCGGAGATTTCCGCCGGCGTGCCCTCGGCGATCAGCGCGCCGTGATTGAGCACGGCGATGCGGTCGGAGATGTCCATGACGATGCCCATGTCGTGCTCGACCATCACGACGGTCGTCCCGAAGGCCTCGCGCAGGTCCAGGATGAACCGGGCGATATCTTCCGTTTCCTCGCTGTTCATGCCCGACACCATTTCATCGAGCAGCAGGAGGCGCGGCTCGGTGGCGAGCGCCCGGCCCAGTTCGACGCGCTTCTGCAAGCCGTAGGACAAAAGGCCGACCGGCGTATCGCGCAGATGCTGAATTTCGAGAAAGTCGATGATCTCCTCGACCTTGCGCCGCGCAGCGACCTCCTCGCGCCTGGCCGGCCCCCAGAACAGGGCGGAGGTCAGGAGATTGGCCTTCAGCCTGTGATGCAGGCCGACCAGCAGGTTCTCCACCACCGTCGAATGGGAGAAGATCGCCAGGTTCTGGAAGGTCCGGCCGATGCCGAAGCCGGCGAGCTGATGGGTTCGTGCCTGCTCGATCCGGTGGCCATCGAAGGTGATCGCCCCTTCGCTTGGGCGAAACAGCGCGCTGATCAGGTTGAACAGCGTCGTCTTGCCCGCCCCGTTCGGTCCGATCACGCTGTAGATCGCCCCGTCCGGCACGCTGAAGCTGACCTGATCGACGGCGACGAGGCCGCCGAAGCGCTTGGACACCGTATCGAGCGTCAGGATCGCGGTCATGACAGCCACCGCTTGCGGCGCTTGTAGTGCTTGATGTCGCGGAAGCTCTTGCGGGCGCCGCCCTCGGTGAAGCCGAGATAGAACTCCTTGACGTCCTCGTTCTGCGAGATCCGCTCCGCCGGCCCGTCGAGCACCACCCGGCCGTTCTCGACGACATAGCCGTAGTCGGCGACCTTCAGCGCCAGCGCGGCGTTCTGCTCGACCAGCAGGATCGCCATGCCCTCGTCGCGGTTGAGCGAGACGATCGTCTCGAAAATCGTGTCGATGATCTGCGGCGCGAGCCCGAGCGAGGGCTCGTCGAGCATCAACAGCTTCGGGCCGGCGATCAGCGCCCGGCCGACGGCGGCCATCTGCTGCTCGCCGCCCGACAGGTAGCCGGCGACGTAAGCCCGGCGCTCCTTCAGGCGCGGGAACAGCGCATAGACCCGCTCAAGCCGCTCGGCGACGGCGGCGCGGCCGTGCAGATAGCCGCCCATGCGCAGGTTTTCCTCGACCGTCATCAGGGGAAACAGCCGCCGCCCCTCGGGCACGTGGACGATGCCGCGGCGCACGATGTCATCGGCCGACAGCGCCAGCGCATCCTCCTCGCCGATCCGGATCTCGCCGTGCAGGACCTCGCCCTCTTCGGGGTAGAGCACGTTGGAGATCGATTTCAGGATCGTCGATTTGCCCGCCCCGTTCGAGCCGAGCAGCGCGACGATCTGGCCGGGCCTGACGGTCAGCGAAACGTCCCGGACCGCCTCGATGGCGCGGTCATACATGATCTGGACGTTCGTGAGCGTCAGCATCGGATCAGCCGCCCCCGCCCTCGGGCTTGCCCGCCTCGAGGCGATCGGCGACCCGTTCGAGCCGGTCGACGACGGCCTCGATATCCGGTGGCGGGGCGGCCGGCACGGTGATCCCGACCATCACGAGATCGCACAGGTCGTCGGAAACGGCGTTGAGATCGATGTCCGCATAGCCCGACAGGAACGAACTGACGTGATGCTCGATGCCGCCGAAGACGACATCCCGCACCAGCGTCAGCGGAATGTCGGGCCGGACCTCGCCGCTCGCGATCCCCTCTTTCAGGACATCGATCAGGACGCGCGTATACTGGCGGCTGATCTGGTAGAGTTCCGTCTCGCGGTAATATTCGAAATCACGGATTTCAGCGAACAGCAGCCGGGCGAGATCCGGATCGGCGATGACCGCGCTCAAATGCCGGTGGATGATCGCCCGGACCCTTGCCCGCGTGCCGCTGATCTTCTGGAGGTCGAGCTGATGGGCGTTGCGCACGTCCTCGAACCAGCGCAGCAGGATGACCAGCAGAAGGTCGCGCTTGTTCTCGTAGAACTTGTAGATCGTCCCTTCCGAGATGCCGGCATCCTCGGCGATCTGGGCCATCGAAGTGGCATTGTAGCCCTTGGTCGAGAAGGCCTGCCGCGCCGCAAGCTCGATCTCGGCCATACGCTCCGCCTTTGGGCGTCGCCGGAAGCTCTTTCGCACGACCTCCGCCATCAGGCCGCCTCCTCTTTCCAGGGTTCCAGGGGGCCGCCGGGCTCAAGCCACACCGCCGGCACCCGGACCGGCATGTCGAGCAGCATCTGCGCATAGGCCTTGCCCTGCGCGTCCTGCCGCAGCGAGGCGATGCCGCCACCGCCGAGGCTCTCGCGCAGCACGAAATTGAAGCCGTTCAGGCCGGGCCAGTCGTACCGCTCGACATCGCCGGCGGCGAGATGGGCGAACCGGGCCCGCACCGCCTCAGGCGTGACCTGCGCGGCGATCACCGGCAGGAAGGCTGGATCGCGAGCGAGCAGGCCGATATTGGCCGTGTCGCCCTTGTCGCCGCTGCGTCCATGCGCGAGCGCCAGCAAGGGGATCGCGACGCCCGCTTCAATTGCGTCAGGCTCACCTTCGGCCGTCGAAACCGCCGGCGGGTGTTCCCCCGCATCGTTTGCCATGAACGGCGCGATCGCACGCGTCTTTCCGGCACATTCGATCTCGACGGGCACATCCGTCTTCTCAAGCAGGAAGGAGAACAGCCGCACGACCGGCTGCGGTTCCGGCCGACCGCCGGCAAAGCCGGTGAGCCCCTGTGCCATCGCGGTGCCGGCCGGATAGACCTCGCGGCCGAAGATCCGCAGCGCCTGCTTGTCGGGATGGCGCACGCCGATCTTCAGCATCACCTCGCGGGCGCCCTGCGCCCGGCTTGCCGCGCCATAGGTGGTTTCGCCGCCGATCACCTCGATCAGCGTCTCGGTGAAGGGCGCAAAGCCCGCCTCGCCGATAAGCCGCCCGCCGCGCTTCAGGATCGCCTCGCCGACCGCCCGCGCCTTGGCGACCGCGTCGCGGCCGGCGAGCATGATCGTCGCAACCGAGCGGTAGCCGTCGGACCAGGTCGCGCAGACCTTGTAGCTGCCGGTCGGCGCCCGGCCTTTCGCGCCACGCACCCGGACCCGGTCCGGCCCGCTCTGCTCCAGACGGACGCCGGAGAAGTCACAAATCACGTCCGGCAGGATGTAGGCCGCCGGATCGCCGACCTCGTAGACGATCTGCTCGGCGATGGTCATCGGCGAGACCAGCCCGCCGGTGCCGTCGGGCTTCGACAGTTCGAACGTCCCGTCGGCGCTGCACTCGGCGATGGGAAAGCCCATGTCGTCCCAGCCCGACGCGACCGCCGCCCAGTCGGTGAACAGGCCGCCGGTCGCCTGCGCGCCGCATTCGAGCACGTGCCCGGCAAGGCTACCGGCGGCGAGCCGGTCATGGTCGGTCGGAGACCAGCCGAATTCGTGGATGAGCGGCCCGAGCGCCAGGGCGGAATCGACGACCCGGCCGGTCAGGACGATATCGGCGCCCTCCTCCAAGGCCGCCGCGATCGGAAACGCGCCGAGATAGGCATTGACGCTGTTCAGCCTGTCCGGCAACGCCGCGCCGGAAAACATTTCGCGGATATCCCGGTCCGCCAGGTCGCCGGCCCGGCCGCGCAGGTCGTCGCCGCGCACGATTGCAACTTTCAAGTCGACGCCAGCCTCGGCCAGCACCGCCTGAAGCGCATCGCGGCAGGCCTCGAGATTGACGCCGCCGGCATTGCAGACGACGCGGATCTTCTTCCCGGCGATCTCGGCGGCGAGAGACCGCATCACGATCGAAACGAAATCGCTCGCATAGCCGGCCTCGGGATTGCGGGCGTTGAGGCGCGCCAGGATCGACATCGTCACCTCGGCCAGATAGTCGAGGATCAGGTAGTCGATAGCGCCGGACCGTACGAGCTGCGCCGGCCCCGCCGGACTGTCGCCCCAGAACCCCGCCCCGCAACCGATGCGAACCGTCCCGCCCATGGGTCTCAGGCTCCGGTCCAGTTCGGCTTGCGCCGGTCGGCGAAGGCTGCGAACCCCTCGCGGGCGTCCTCCGTCGTCGCCATGTTGGCGAGCATGAACTGGGCGTATTCGAGCGACTGGGCAAAGCCCATCTCGCGGATCGAAGCGAGCGCCTGCTTGCCGAGCCGGATGCCCGTCGGCGACTTGTCGGCGACCCGCCCGACCAGCCAGTCGACCTTGTCGTCGAGCTCGTCCGCCGGCACCGCGTAGTTGACGATGCCGGCCGCGGCCGCTTCCGCGCCGGTAAAGGGCTCACCGGTCAGACACATCTCCATGAACTGGCGCGCCGGCAGCATGCGCAGCAGGAGCGGCAGGATCATCATCGGGAACAGCCCCACCTTGACCTCCGACGTCCCCAGCAGCGCGTCGTCGCGCGCCACCGCCAGGTCGCAGCCGCACACAAGCCCGAGACCGCCGCCCAACGCATGCCCGTTGACCCGCGCGATCAGCGGCAGCCGGCAGGCGTTCATGCGGGTGAAAAGACGGACGATGTAATGCCGGGGATCGCTCGCCTGCAACTCGAACGGCGGCCCCTCGGCGTCCTTCTGCATGTCGCCGCCCGCACAGAAGGCCTTGTCGCCGGCCCCGGTCAGCACGACGACCCGGATCGCCGGATCCGCCTCGGCGGCATCGAGCGCATCGTGAAGGCCCGCCGCGACCGCCTCGTTGATGGCGTTGCGCCGGTCCGGACGGTTGATCGTCACCGTCAGGACGGCACCGCGCGCCGTGGATATCACCACGTCTCCCAAGGGAGCCTCCCGAATGAACTTGTTTTGTTGCGCTTATAGTGAGCACTCCTCATTTACGTTGTCAATCGAAAAATAAGGGCACCTCACTTCAATAAAAGGCTTCAGATTTAGACGATATGCAGCGATATCTGATCAATCCATGCATCCACTCCCCGGCTTTGACAGCGGGCACAGCGAGTGATAATAAGGATCACTAATTAAATAGTGCTCATAATTCGAAATCAGGGATGCCAGGGACAATCGAGGGGACCGCCACGATGAACGTCGCTTCCGAGGGGACTTACGGATCGAACAGCGCCACGCTGCCGGCATCGATCGACGGCATGCTGCCCGAGCACCGCGAGATCCTGGACGCCGCCGACCGGTTCGCCAAAAGCGCGCTCTATCCCGTCGCGCAGCGGATGGACGACGAGGAGTGGTGGCCGGCCGAGACGTTCAGACAGATCGGCGAGAACGGTTTCTTCGGCCTGACGGTTCCCGAGACGTTCGGCGGCGTCGGCCTCGGCCTGGTGGAGGCCGGCGCGGTGATGCAGGCCTTCTCGCGCTGGAACCATGCCCTGGCGCTGAGCTGCGTCGCCCACGACAATCTCTGCCTCAACAACATCTATCGCAACGCCAATGACGACCAGCGCCGCCGCTATCTGCCTGAGCTGTGTTCGGGCCGCGCGGTCGGCGCGCTCGGCCTGACCGAACCCGGCGCCGGTTCGGACGCGCTCGGCTCGATGCGTACCACGGCCAAACGCGACGGCGACCACTACGTGCTGAACGGCTCGAAGATCTACATCACCAATGGCGCGGTCGCCGACATCGTGCTGGTCTACGCCAAGACCGATATCGACCGCGGGGCCCACGGTATCTCCGCCTTCATCGTGGAAAAGGGCATGCCCGGCTTTTCGGTCGCCCAGAAGCTGACCAAGATGGGCTATCGCGGCAGCCAGACGGCCGAACTCGTCTTCGACGACTGCCGTGTTCCCGCCGAAAACCTGGTCGGCACCGAAAACACCGGCGTTTCGATCGTCATGAGCGGGCTCGACCTCGAACGCGCCATGATCTCGCCGATCTGCCTGGGGATCGCCGAACGCGCGCTCGACCTGTCCGTCGAATACGCGCAGACCCGCAAGCAGTTCGGCAAGCCGATCGGCGCCTTCCAGATGGTTCAGTCGCTGCTCGCCGAGATCTATGTCGATGTCGAGACCATGCGCAGCTTCACCTATCGCGGCCTGGCGGCGGCCGCCCCGCTGGAGATCGGCGGCGGCGGGCGCGGCGACATCCACAA
The DNA here is from genome assembly GCA_028280885.1 of Tepidamorphus sp. Lineage (GTDB taxonomy): Bacteria > Pseudomonadota > Alphaproteobacteria > Rhizobiales > Tepidamorphaceae > Microbaculum. The sequence continues at coordinate 34,245 of JANQKY010000016.1, read as the reverse complement.
GCTCACCGCCGCCTCGGTCCTGTTCGCCGCCGAGGCCGTCAACCGGGTGCTCGACAAGGCGGTGCAGATCCATGGCGGGTCGGGCTATATCTGGGAGAACGAGATCAACCGCCTGTTCCGCTCCACCAAGCTGCTCGAAATCGGCGCCGGTACCTCGGAAGTCCGCAAGATGATCATCGCCGGCGAGTTGCTCGGCCGCCTTCCCGCCTGAATCCCCTCTTCGTTCAAGACATTCGGAGACCGAGAATGCAGCAAGCCGAGGACTTCCGCGCCGAATGCAAGGCGCTGCAGACGATTCTCGACCCGCTCGCCGAAGGCGATTTCGACCGCCCGACCGGCTTCAAGGGCTGGACGATCAACGAGATCCTGCGCCATCTGCATGTCTGGAACCGGGTCGCCGACCAATCGCTTAAGGGCGCCGATACCTTCGACGATTTCATGCAGCAGGTGCTGCCCCACATCCCCAAACACGGCCTGCGGGCGTTCGAGCGCGACTGGCTCGGCGGCCTGTCCGGGCGGGCCTTGTTGGCGGCCTGGGAAAGCGGCTATGGCGAAACGGCCAACCTGTTCGCCCCGGTCGATCCGTCGACACGGGTGAAATGGGCCGGCCCCAGCATGAGCGCGCGCTCCTCGATCACCGCCCGGCTGATGGAGACCTGGGCGCACGGCCAGGCGATCTATGACATGCTGGGTATCGAACGCCAGAACACCGACCGCATCCGCAACATCGTCGTGATCGGCGTCAACACCTATGGCTGGACGTTCAAGAACCGCGGCGAAGACGTTCCGGAGCCCGCGCCCTTCGTCCGCCTGACCGCGCCCTCCGGCGCAATCTGGGACTTCGGGGCGGAGTCGGCCGCCGAACGCATCGAAGGGCCGGCGGAAGCCTTCAGTCAGGTCGTCACGCAGACCCGGAACATCCTCGACACGACACTCAAGGCCACCGGGCCGAACGCGACGCGCTGGATGGCGATCGCCCAATGCTTCGCCGGCCCGCCGGAAACGCCGCCGGCGCCCGGAACGCGCGCTGTTTCCACTGCCGGAAAGACGTGATTTCGGAGTGAGAACCCTCTACGCCTAAGAGTCTGACCGGGGCTTCAGGGAGTGGTGCGACATGACCGAGTTCAACAGCGTCCACGACGCCTTCGCGCACGCGGTGCGGCGCTGGCCGCAGGCTGGCGCCGTCGCCGCGCCACCGGCGCCGGGCCGATCCTATCATCCCGACGGGCTCGAACTGACCTACGCGGACCTCGCAGGCCAAGTCGCCGAGGCGCGGGACGCCTATGCGTCGAGCGGGTTTTCGGCCGGCCATCGCGTCGCGCTCCTTATCGGCAACCGGCCGGAATTCTTCACCCACTATCTCGCCCTGAACAGCCTCGGCGTCTCTATCGTGCCGGTCAATCCGGACTACCGCCACGACGAGCTCACCTATCTGATCGCCCATAGCGAGGCCGTCGCGATCATCACCGAAGCGGCACGGCGCGCCGATATCGAAGCGGCTGCCGCCGAGGCGGGCACGAAAGCCATCATCGTCGATTTCGAAGCCTTCCCGGCCTCGCTGTCCGCCGTTCAGCCGTTAGACGCCGGCCCGCCCGATCGCGACAGCGAATGCGCGCTGCTCTACACCTCCGGCACCACCGGCCGGCCGAAGGGCTGTATCCTGACGAACGAGTATTTCCTCACCGCCGGCGCGTGGTATCGCGACATGGGCGGCATGGCGACCTTCAAGGACGGTGCACGGCTCTACAATCCGCTGCCGCTCTTCCACATGAACGCGCTGGCGATCTGCGCGACCGCGATGTTTCTGACCGGCGGCTGCCTGATCTCGCCCGACCGCTTCCATCCGCGCGCCTGGTGGCGGGACGTCAACGCGACCCGCGCCACCATCATCCACTATCTCGGCGTCGTCGCGCCGATGCTCCTGAACCTGCCGCCCGATCCTCTTGAGACGCAACATGAGATCCGCTTCGGTGTCGGCGCCGGCATCGAACCGAACCTGCATGCGCTGTTCGAGCAGCGCTATGGATTTCCGCTGATCGAGGTCTGGGGCATGACCGAGACCGGCCGGATCCTGCACAACAGCGTCGAGCCGCGCCTGATCGACACCCGCGCCTTCGGCCGCTCCATGCCCGGCCTGGAGGCCCGCGTGGTCGACGAGAACGACCTGGAGGTCCCCGACGGCACGGAGGGCGAACTGGTCGTCCGGCATTCGGCGGACGATCCCCGCAAGGGCTTTTTCGCCGGATATCTGAAGGACGATGAGGCGACGGCGGAAGCCTGGCGCGGCGGCTGGTTCCATTCCGGCGACACGGTCACCCGCGATAGTGGCGGTCTCATCCATTTCGTCGACCGCAAGAAGAACATCATCCGCCGCTCCGGCGAGAATATCGCAGCCTCCGAGGTCGAGGCCTGTATCCAGGCAATCGACGCCGTCCAGCAGGTGGCCGTCCTCGCCCTGCCCGACCCGGTTCGCGAGGAAGAGGTGCTGGCCTGCATCGTGCCAATGCCCGGCACCGAACCGGACGCCCCCCTCGCCGAGGCGATCTTCGCGCACGCCTTTTCCCGGCTTGCCTATTTCAAGGCGCCGGGCTGGATCGTCTTCCGCTCGCAGATCCCGACGACCGGCACCCAGAAGATCCAGAAGCAGAAGATCTTCGCCGACGGCGAGGACCCGACCGCCCTGCCCGACAGCCACGATTTCAGGCACCGCAAGAAACGGCAAAGCGCCGGCTGAGCGTCAATACCGACCTGAAGCAACCCCAACCCGGTGTGCCGTCAGGCCCCGGCGGTTTCCACCAGGAAATCCGTCCAGGCCGCGACCCCCTCGCCGGTTTTCGCCGAGAGCGCCAGGACGCGCGCGCGCGGATTGATTTCGGCGATATTGGCGCGGCATAGCGCCTCGTCGAAATCGACATGGAGGCCAAGATCGATCTTGTTGATGAGCACCATGTCCGAAGCCCGGAACATATGCGGATATTTCAGCGGCTTGTCCTCGCCCTCCGTCGTCGAGATCACCGCGACCTTCATCTTCTCGCCCAGATCGAACATCGCCGGACAGACGAGATTGCCGACATTCTCGATCATCAGGATCGAGCCCGGCGCCGGATCGAGCCGCTTGACGGCCTGGGCGATCATGTCGGCCTCCAGATGACAGCCCGCGCCGGTATTGATCTGGATCGCCCGAGCGCCGGCCGCGCGGATGCGCTCGGCATCGTTCGCCGTCATCTGATCGCCCTCGACGACGGCCACCGGAACCCGGTCGCCGAGCTCCCGGATGGTCCGCTCAAGCAGCGCCGTCTTGCCGGCACCGGGCGAACTGACGAGGTTCAGCGCCAGCACGCCGCGCCCCTCGAACCAGCCGCGATTGCGCGCCGCGATGCCGTCATTCTTGGCGAGGACGGCGGTCTCGAGGCTAATCACCTCGCCATTCGGCCCATGCACATGCGGCTGGTCGTCGCCCGGATGGGCATGGGTGTGTCCATCGTCCTCGTGATGGTGGTCATGGTGATGATCATGCGCGCCCTCGCCATGGCCGAGAATGCCACCCTTGCGCAGGATGGTCTTCGCGCCCGTCTCCGGATCGGTGAGCGTCACGTCATTGGTCGGGTCCGAACATCCGCAGGTCCCACACATCAGGCCGCCTCCTCCAGTTCATAGTCCTTGATCAGGAACGTGTCGGCGTCCGCCTCGACGAACACCAGTTCGGCACCGGCCAGTCCGGTGCCCTCGCAAACGATTTCCCAGCAGAACGCGAGCGCCGGCCGCTCGACGCAGGCAAACGGTCCGATCGCAACGCGCACGCGCTTGACGCGCCGTCCCGCGGCGTGCTCCGAGACGATCGCGGCGATGTTCCGCGACAGGCCGAGTTCGTGCATCACAGCATCTCCCAGGCAACCGGGCCGGTCGAGATGATGATCTCCGCGCCGATGAAGATCGCGACCGCGCCGGCACCGCCGGCGAGCAGCCGATGCGCGATCGCGGCATGGCGCTCGATGCCGGCAAGCGGCCAGGCGGCGACGAAGGACAGAAAGCCCATCCCGACAATCGATCCGACGCCGAACACGGCGACGTAGAGGAGCGCCACCGCCGGCTCCCCGGTCGCGGCGACCGCTAATGCCAGCAGCGCCGCCGACCCGGCCGCGCCGTGTATGAGACCGACCGCCAGCGCCCGCAGCGACAGGCCCTGCGGATGGGCGTGATCATGCGGATCCTCCGCGTGCCGGACGTCTGACCCGGCATGGGAATGGGCATGCAGATGCGGGCGGCCGTCGCCGTGATCGTGCAGGTGGAAGTGAACCCGCTTCGTCCTGATCCGCCGCAACACGTCGAGGCCGAGCAGGACCAGCATGATCCCGACGGCGAATTCCAGCGCCGCGGCCCGCTCGTCGGTGAGCGCGAAGCCGAACAGCAGCACCAGCGCGCAGATCGCAAACAGCGTGATCGTGTGTCCGAGCCCCCAACTCATGCCCCGGACAACCATGTGCCGCACGCCGCCGCTGCCGCGCGCGGCCATAGAGCCGATCGCGGCGAGATGGTCGGCCTCCAGCGCATGGGCCATGCCGATCAGGAAGCCGAGAACGAGAAAGCTGAGCATGGGTCCCCCTTAAACCAACAAACGGGTCAGCAGATCCGGGGAAGCTGCTCGCCGACCAGCATGTCGACGATCCGCTTTCCCCCGAACCGGGTGTTCATGACCACGGTTCCCGGATGCCTTTCGACCGCCCGGCCGATCGCCACCGCCTCGCGGCCAGCCGGGATGCCGTGCATCGCTGCAAGCGCGGCCTCGGCCATCTCTTCCGGGACGAAGACGACCAGCGTCCCCTCGTTCGCCAGGTAGAGCGGGTCGAGGCCGAGGATCTCGCAGACGCCATTGACCTCGGTGCGCAGCGGCAGGACCGTTTCGTCGATCTCGATGCCGCAGCCGGCGCTTTCGGCGATCTCGTTGAGCGCCGAGGCGAGGCCGCCACGGGTCGCATCGCGGGCAGCCCGTGTGTCGGGCGCCGCCGCGATCACCGCTTCCATCAGTTGGCCGAGCGGCTGGCAGTCGCTTTTAATATCGCTCGACAGGGCCATGTCGCCGCGCGCAGCCAGGATCGCCGCGCCATGGTCGCCGAGGACGCCGTTGACGATCGCAACGTCGCCGGGCCTGACGCGGCCGGCGGCAAGCGTCCGGCCGGCGGGAATAACGCCGACGCCGGCGGTCGTCACGAAGACACGGTCGGCCGAGCCCTTGCCGACGACCTTGGTGTCGCCGGTGACGATGCGCACGCCGGCCGCGTCGGCGGCATCCTGCATGGAGGCCGCGATCCGCCGCAAAAGCGCGACCTCGCAGCCTTCCTCGATGATGAAGGCAGCCGACAGCCAGAGCGGCCGGGCACCGCCGACGGCGAGATCGTTGACGGTGCCGCACACCGCGATCCGGCCGATATCGCCGCCGGGGAACTCGACCGGATCGACGACGAAGCTGTCGGTCGTGAAGGCAAGCCGCGCGCCGGGCTCGGCAAGCGCGTCAGCCTGCAGCCGCGCCTGATCCTCCAGGCCGTCTGGCCGGAACACCGACACGAAGACGTCCTCGATCAGGTCGCGCATCGCCTTGCCGCCACCGCCATGGGCAAGCGTCACCCGGTCGGCTTTGACGCGGGCAATCGGGGCGGCCATGTTCATTGCGCCGGCTCCAGCTCCAGTTCCGCGCCGCCATATTGGTAATAGGCCGCACAGGCGCCTTCCGAGGAGACCATCAGCGCGCCGAGCGGCATTTCCGGCGTGCAGCCGGTGCCGAATTGCGGGCATTGATACGGCTTCAGCCGGCCGGTCATCACGTCGCCGCAGGCGCAGCCCTCGGGCTCGGCGACCGGCTGGCGGTCGGCGCCATAGCCGATCCCGAATTTCCGCTCCGCGTCGAAGGCCGCGTATTTCTCCCGGATTTTCAGGCCGGACAGGTCGATCTCGCCAAGGCCGCGCCACTCGAAGCTCTTGCGGCGCTCGTAGACGTCCTCGCAGGCGGCGATCGACACCGGATTGCCCTCTTCCGGCACGACCCGGGCATACTGGTTCTCGACCGCAGCACGGCCATCGCGGATCTGTTCGAGCACCATCAGCACCGATTGCAGCAGATCGAGCGGCTCGAAACCGGCGACCACAATCGGCTTGCCGTAGTCCTCCGCGATGAAATCGTAGGGCTTCGTCCCGATCACCATCGAGACGTGACCGGGGCCGACGAAGCCGTCGAGGATCATGCGCGGATCGTCGAGCAGCGCCTTGATCGGCGGCGGCACGGTGATGTGGTTGCAGAAGACCGAGAAATTCGTCAGGCCTTCGGCGGCTGCCTGCTGGATCGACAGCGCCGTCGATGGCGTCGTCGTCTCGAAGCCGAGCCCGAAGAACACCACTTCCCGGTCCGGACTGCGCCGCGCCAGTTCGAGCGCGTCGAGCGGCGAATAGACCATGCGGATGTCGCAGCCGTCGGCCTTCGCCTGCATCAGCGACTTGCGCGTGCCCGGCACCCGCATCGCATCGCCGAAAGTGGTGAAGATCACCTCGGGCCGTTCGGCAAGCTCAACGCATTCATCGACCCGGCTCATCGGCAGCACGCAGACCGGGCATCCGGGACCGTGGATGAACTCAAGGCCCGGCGGCGTCAGCTTGTTGAGCCCGTAGCGGAAGATCGCATGGGTGTGGCCGCCGCAGATCTCCATGATGCAGACGGGCTTGTCCGCCGTCGCGCCGATCTCGGCGATGACGGTCTCGATCGCGGCCAGCAGGCCCTTGGCGGCAACCGGATCGCGGAATTCCTCTGCGTATTTCATGACGCCCGCTCCAGCATCTCCTTGCTCTGACGCATCGCGGCCAGTTCCTCCTGCGCCTCGCCGAGCATCTTCAAAACCTCCAGCGTCTTTGCCGCCTCCTCCTCGTTGATCAGCGACATGGCGAAGCCGACATGCACCAGCACCCAGGCGCCGACGAGATCGGCCAGCGCGCGATCACCGGCGACGCAGGCGACATTGACCTCGCGGCGCACGCCGGAGATTTCGACGGTCGCGAGCTTCCTGGCGGGGTCGGAGATCTCAGTGATCCGGCCCGGTATCCCGAGGCACATGGCTTTCTCCCTGTTGGCTGTCGGCCAGGGCGATAACGGCCTGGCCGAGGGCTAGACCCCCGTCATTGGCGGGGATGTCGGAGTGGCTGAGAACGGTGAGGCCGCGTTGGCCCAGGTGTTCGCTCACCAGCCGGAAAAGCGTGGCGTTCTGGAAGCAGCCGCCACTCAGGGCGACCGTGTCGATCTCCGTGCCGTCGCTGATCCGGGCGGTCATGGCAGCGATGGCTTTCGCAAGGCCACGGTGAAACCGGGCAGACATGACGCCCGGCGGCGTCTTGAGAAGGAGATCGCCGAGCATCGCCCGCCAGACGCCGAGCGGCTCGATATAGGGCAGGCCGGAGCCGCCCAGGAGCGGGATCGCGAACGGGTAGGCGAGATCGTCAGGCTCGCCAAGCGCGGCCGGATCGAGGGCGGCCTCGAAGGCCATCGCCGCCTCGCCCTCGTAGTCCTGGCGGTCCCAGGCGAGCCCGGCGATCGCGGCCGCGGCATCGAACAGCCGCCCGCAGGAGGACGACAGCGGCGTGTTGGTACCCGAGGCGATCATCGCATCGAGGGTCGCGCGCGGCGCGGCATCGAGCGCTTCGAAGAGCGGCAGGTCGGCGAAGTTCATGGCGAATTCGGCCCAGCCCATCTCGGCCATCAGGTGGGCATAGGCGTTGCGCCACGGCGCGCGCACCGCCGCCGTGCCGCCCGGCAGGGCGACCGGCTTCAGGCATCCGGCCCGCCGGTAGCCGCGATAATCGGCGATCAGGAATTCGCCGCCCCAGATCGTGCCGTCATCGCCGAGCCCGAGCCCGTCCATGGCGATGCCGAGCACCGGGGCTGCGGAGAGCGGCCGGCCGTTTTCGGCAAGGCAGGCGGCGATATGGGCATGGTGATGCTGGACCTCGACAACCGGTCGATCGCCGGCGATCGCGTGGCCGCGCTTGGTCGACAGGTAGTCAGGATGCGCATCGACCGCGATCACGTCGGGCGCATGCCGATAGATCTGCCGGTAGAGCCCGAGATTGTGCTCGACATCGGCATGGGTCGCGGCGTCCTCCAGATCGCCCATGTGCTGGCTGAGGATCGCCTGGCCGTTACGGAGGAGGCAGAACGTGTTCTTCAGTTCACCGCCGAGCGCCAGGATCTCGGTCTTCGTCTCGAAGCCCTCCGGCAAGGTCAGCGCTGCCGGCGCATAGCCGCGCGCGCGGCGGATCAGGCGGGGCCGGCCGAGATCGACCCGGACGACGCTGTCGTCGATCCGGTTGGCGATCTCCCGGTCATGCATCAGCGCGAAATCGGCGATACCGGCAAGGCGCGTTCGCGCATCTTCGTTGTCGATGCATTGCGGCTGGCCCGACGGGTTGCCGGACGTCATCACGACCGGACGCTTCATCCGCCGCAGCAGCATGTGATGCAGCGGCGTATAGGGCAGCATGAAGCCGAGCCGGTCCAGTCCGGGCGCAACCGCGTCAGGTAACGCCTGCCCGTGGGCTTTGAGCAGGACGATCGGCGCTTCCGGCGCACTCAGCAGGTCCGCTTCCGCGTCCGAGACTTCCGCAAACTGCCGGATGACATCGAGATCCCGCGCCATCAGCGCAAACGCCTTGCCGCGCCGCCGCTTGCGGGTGCGCAAGTCCGCGACAACGTCGGCCCTTGTCGCATCGCAGGCCAGATGAAAGCCGCCGATCCCCTTAACGGCGACGATGAAGCCGTTCATCAGCGCCCCACCGGCCGCGTCGACGTCGTCCATCATCGAGAAGGCCTCGAGATTGACGACACCGCCGCCGAGCTTTTCGAGCCAGGCGCGGGGCCCGCAGGCATGGCAGGCGATCGGCTGGGCATGGAACCGGCGATCGGCCGGATCGACGTATTCGCCGGCGCAGTCCGGGCACAGGTCGAAGGCACGCATCGCCGTACTGGCGCGGTCATAGGGAGCGCCCTGAACGATCGAGAAACGCGGCCCGCAATTGGTGCAGTTGGCGAAGGGATAGCGATAGCGCCGCTCGAACGGGTCGGTGATTTCCTGGAGGCAATCCGGGCAGACCGCCGCGTCGGGCGTCACCGAGGTCCGCATCCCCTCGCCCGCCGACGGCGCGATCGAGAAGGCGCCGGGCGCAGGCTCGCGTAGCGGCGCGCTCTCCCAACCCTCGATCCGGGCAAGCGCCGGCAACTCCTTCTTCAGCACCTCCGGGAAGGCCGACCGCCTGTCGCCCCAAAGGCGCACGACGACACCGTCACCGGTGTTGCGGACGTCGCCCGTCAGGCCGAGATCCCTTGCAACGCGCCAGACGGTCGGCCGGAAGCCGACACCCTGCACCTGGCCGCGAATGGTGTGGAGATCACCGGCCATCGGCGCACCTCCACAACAGCACCCGGTTGTTGCCGCTGTCGGCGACCGCCACGAGACGGTCGCGGACCGACAGGCCATACGGCCAGCACAGCGTATCGCGCTCAGGGAACCCCCAGCGGTTGTCGCCCTTCGCGGAGAAATCGGGCTGTCCGGTGAGACAGGCCGCATCGGCGCTGGTCGCAGCGTCCGCCCAGCCGAGCAGGCGCGAATTCGCCGTATCGGCGACGATCAGCGTCTCGCCGGCAGCACAGGCGGCGTAAGGCATGTTCAGCGCGGCGGCACACGGATAATAGTCCGCGAGATTGTGGTCGCAGTCGCCCATGCCACGCTGGCCGAGCACGGCATCGCAGGGCGCGCCGTCGTGGTCCGGAACGCGCTTCCAGAGCATGACGCGGTTGTTGCCGGCATCGGCGACCGCCAGCCGGCCCTGCCAGTCCGCTGCCATATGGGGCCAGCGCATCGAGCCGGCTCCGACCGCCCCGCCGCGGTTTTCGTCACGGGTGGTGAAATCCGCCTGGCCGAGCACCAGATCCGCCGGCGCACCGGTTTCGGCGGGATCGTTCCAGACCAGGACGCGCCGGTTTCCGGTATCGCAGACGATCAACCGGCCGCCGATCGCCGATACGCCATAGGGCCAGTGCAGCGTCGCAGCCGTCGGGTGATCGGCGCCGCGATTGGCTTGCGTATCGTCGGCGCGATCCTGGCCGAGAATGATATCGGCGGGCTCGCCGGACCGTGTCGGCACCCTCCGCCACAAGAGGACGCGATGGTTCCAGGCATCGGCAACCGCCAGACCGGCGCCCCAGGCGGCGACACCGGTCGGCACGTTGAGCGTGTTCGCGGCCGGCTCCGCCTTGGCGTTGCGCCCCTCGTGGCCGAAATCGGGCTGGCCGATCAGGATATCGGCGGGGACATTGTCGTCTTCCGGAACGCCACGCCAGCCGAGCAGCCGGTGATGACCGGTATCGGCGACCCACAGGGTCCCGTCCGGATGCAGGCAGACGCCGCGCGGGCCGAACAGCGTCGAGGCCGCCGGCTGAAGCGGGGCGGCGAGATCGCCCGCCCGCCAGCCGAGCACCGCCGCCGGCCCGGCCGGATCAAGCAGCGGCGCCCCCGTCCGGACCGTGCCCGGCGCCTTGATCGGCTGGAACGAGGGGGCGAGGCTGATCTTCATTCCGTCAGCCGCACTTCGACCTTATCGCCGACGACGCGCACGCCATGCGGCTGTAGCTGAACCTCCGGCGCCGTCAGGCATTCGCCGGTCTCCAGCGAATACTGGAAGCCGTGATAGGGGCAGGTGATCAGGCCGCCGGCGATCTCGCCGCCATCCATCGCCATGCCCATATGGGCGCAGGAATTGGCGAAACAGGTGACCCGGTCGCCGAAACGCGACAGCAGCACCGACCGACCCTCGATGTCCTCGATCCGCGTCGCCCCGTCGGCAAGGTCGGCCAGATCCGCGGCGACCGTCCATCCGTCCGTCTTGTAGGCGGCGAAGGGCGAGACGAAATGCGTCGTGCCCGCTCCGCCGCCCAGGCCCTTGGCCTGCTTGATTTCGGTGATCTCCGGCACCTGCGCCTGGATCGCCTTCTTGACGCCGGCATAGAAGGTCAGCGCCGAAGCCGGGCAGCCATCGCAGGCGCCGAGAAACCGCACCTCGGCCCGGCCCGCCTCGACCGCGACCAGTTCCGCGTCGCCGCCATGGCTTGCCAGCATCGGCCGGACGCTGTCGAGCGCGGCGTTGACGCGTTCGAACAGCGACGCCTTGAGGATCCCGTGCCGCCTGAGAACCGCATAGACGATCTCGTCTCCCGCTGCCGCGCGCAGGGCCGCGCTCATGCCGGGAACATCGCGCAGCGACCGGATCAGCCTGCGGAACGCTTCCGCGTTCAGCGCGTCGACCGCCTCGGCGCGGGCCTGCGCGCCGTTTTGCTCGGCCTCGCCCCAGGTCGCGGACAACTCCTCGAGCGCCGACAGGTCGCGCAGAAGCATGTCCAGTGAAGGCTCTTCCGGTTCGCCTAGCGATCTGGGGCTTCCGTTCGGCATCGGGTCACGCGTATTTCAGGTCCTTGAACAGGACCGGCTGCAGGAAACCGGCGACCGCGCCGCCGACGATCGCGGCGATCCAGGCCGGCGCGAACAGGCCGACGACGATGATCGCGACCGCGCCGGCGACGATCCCGAGCGCCAGTTGCCGCATCACCTTGGCGGTGTCCTGAAAGAGCTTTCCGGTGAAGAACAGCTTGGCTGAATTCAATGCCATTGCGAGCATCGGTGTCTCCTCAGATCACGGCCAGGACGACGAGGCCGATCACGACGGCGACGCTGCCCGACAACAACCCGTAGAACCCGCCCATATAGGCGGCCAGTTCAGCGCCCAGGGCCTCCCCGCCGATCCGCAGTCCCGACAGGGCGCCGGCCCCGAGCGACGCGGCGAGGCCGAGAACGAGGGCTAGAACGAAGAGTAGTGGCTCCATGGAAGTCTCCTGATCAGTGAATGGCGGGTTGTGACGGGGCAGACAGAGGCTGCGAGAGTTCGGCGATCGCCTCCAGGACCGTCTCGGCCTTCGCGGCCTCGCCGGTCATCTGAAAGATGCCGAGCGCCTCGGTGTAGAGAGCACGCGCGGCGGCGATGTTTGCCGCATTGCCGGCCTCCGGCGCGGCGGGATCGTCGGGGAGGTTCGCCAGACAGTTCGCCTTGTTGGCGATCGTATTGGCGTATTCGCCGGGCGTGTCGCGGCTGGTGCGCACCTTCAGCGCCTCGTCATAGGCCTGCAGCGCCCTGAACCCGTTCTCGACGCGGTGGCTGGTCGAGGCATATTGCAGGGCGTTGCCGAGATTGTTCTGCAGCATCGCGTATTCGCTCGGGTGGTCGATCAGCGTGACCGCCTTCAGTCCCTCCTCGAAGGCCTGCACGGCGAGCGCCTCGCGCATCTTTCCCGCGGTGTCGGTGAAGGGAATGGACAGGAAGGCGGTGGCGAGATTGTTCTGCAGGATCGCGAACTCGGCCGGGTGGCCTGCCTTGTCGAACACCCTGAGCGCCCGCTGATAGGCCGCAATCGCATCCTTGATCTGCGCCCGGCCGGCGCTCGCGAGATTTTGCAGGACGAGCCCGAGATTCATCTCCGCTTCGGCGATTTCAGCCTGAAGCCCGTCGGACCCGAGCGTTTCGAGCGCCCCTTCCAGCACGTCGCGCGCCTCTTCGAGATAGCGGACGTCCTCCGCCGGCACGACCATCAGCGCGGTCGCCAGGCGACCCTGGATGCGGGCGCGAAGCAGAGCGTCTGGCGTCCCGATGAGGTCGAGCGCTTGCCGATACAGGGAGACGGCGGCGTGCAGGTCGTCGGCGGTCTTCGGCTTCTGCTGCAGGCCCATGGCGATTTCCATGAGCATCTCGGCCTTGTCGCCGGCCGGCGCATCGGCCTCGGCGACCATTTTCAGCGCTGCGTTGACCTGATCGTCGGTGCGGCTGCGCGCCACCATGACGTCTCCTCCTGCATAGGCCCGGCGCTTGCTGGCGCCTGTAATCTTATTTGCAGGTAGGAAAGCTTGTTTGCGGAACGATGTCTAGTTATTTTTCGTATTGTAAACTTAATTTACAGATACGTTCGCGGTCAGGGCGCCCAGATCGCGCGACCAGGCGGCCTCCAGATCGATCGCCGTCCATTCCTGCAACCCATGTTCCAGAAAGACGTCGGCGGCACTCGCCACCCGGTCGCCGGCGGCGTTGCGGATCTTGAGAAGACAGCCGCCGGCCGCCATCCGGTGGACCGGCAGGATCTGCAACTCGCCACCACGGATCAGGATGACCACCGCGTCGATGCCGGGGAAGTAGCGGTCGACCGTCTGGCGGTCGAGATAGACGGAGCCGTTGCGGACGGTGATGCGGGCGGTCACCGGTCGGCACCCAATGCCACCCCCTCCCCGCAATCGGCCCGGTTCTGCCCGACCAGGTCGACGATCCGGTCCGCGACGCGCCGGCCGGCCTCGACGACCCGCTCGCTGATCTCAAGGCCGAGCGAGAGATCTTCAGCCTCGATTAGAAAGACGGAAACGTCTTGCGGAAAGGCATCGCCATAGATCCGGCGGCCGGCATGGAGGGCATGGTCCCAGCGGAAATCGTGCAGGTTCAGACTTTGCGGCGGCGGTGCTTCGAGGGCTGCGCCCGGCACCTCGTAGATCGCGCCGGGCGTGCCGGAGGGAACGCGCGCATCGACAATGATCAGCCGGGCAACGCCGCGGGCGCGATACATCACCCCCATCCCGTCGGTGCCGCCATCGAACAGCGCGACATCGTCGCCAAGCCGCCGGTCCCGCAAGAGACCGATGACATAGGAACCGACCCCGTCATCGCTCCGGTTGGCGTTGCCGCAGCCGATGATCGCGGTCGTCGCGCTCAGATCCGCCACAGCCTGCACGACCAGTTCGGCTCGACCGGCAGCATGAATTCGGGCAGTTCGCAGAACCGGCGATGGACGAGGTAATACATGCAGGTCTCGCAGGGCTGCTCGATCTCGTCGGCTTCGATCGGATGATCGGTGAAGCCACCGATCACCAGTTTCTTCTCAAGGTCATCGCCGGCATCGGTGTGGAGACGGCCGACGATCTCGTTGACCATCTCGGAGGTTTCCGCCCGCGGCCAGGCCTCGGTTTCAAGGCCACCGGACAAGAGCCCCGAAATCTTCTGCCGCAGCGCATCGTCCTGCGGGCTTGAGTTTCTGTCCGTCAATTTCTCCTCCCTGTGCGGCCGATCAGATCCGCCACAGGCGGCACCACCATTCCGGCTCCGCCGGCAGGTTCAGCTCCGGAAGATCGCACCACCGCCTGTGCACCAGGAAATACATGCATTCCTGGCAGCGCATCTCGTCGGGCCCGTGCGGCTTCAGGAGCCAGCCCGAGATGACCAGCTTCTCGCGCAGCGCATCGGCCGGCAGGCCGCGCAACTCGTCCAGGATCGCCGAGAATTCCCGATCCGTTTCGGGGAACGGATCGACCTGGGTCTCAAGCCCTTCGTTCAGCAGATCCTCGATCATCCGGATAAGCGTGGAATGATCGGCTTCGGCCGGTGTCGTCCCGTAGCGCTTCCGATACATCTCCGCCTCGGCCGCGACGGACAGGCCTTCGACGCGCGAATCCATCGCACCCTCTCCCAATCGTTTGTTGTTATACGCCGGGACCATTCGGCGGCCCCGGCGGATCAGGCTTTCCGTCGATCGTACTAGGCCGTGCGGAACCGGGCCAATTCCTCTCCCGTCTTGCCGTCATGCGCGTGAACCGTGCAGACGAGGCAGCTGTCATAGGACCGGCAGACATGGCCGACCTCGACCGGGTCGGCGCTGTTGGCGATCGGCGTGCCGATCAGCGCTTCCTCGATGGGGCCGCGTTCGCCATCGGAGGCGCGGGGGCCGACATTCCAGGTGGTCGGCGCGATGATCTGATAGTTCTTGATCTTGCCGCCCTCCACGTCGATCCAGTGGCACAGCGCCCCGCGGATCGCTTCCGTTGCCCCCCAGCCGCGGCCGTCCCGCTCGGTCGGCTTGATGTACCATTCGTCGTTGAGGCGGAATTCCCGCAGGATCCGCTCGGCCTCGCGATAGAGGATGCACAATTCGTGCATGCGGGCGAAATGGCGCAGCATGATCGAGGCGCCGCCCATCTTCTTGTACATGTCGTAGACAAGACCGTCGGCGTGCTGAAAGTCGGCACCAGGCCCGGCCGCCACCAGCCGCCTCGCAAGCGGGCCGGCCTCCAGGCGGCCGTTTTCCGCATGGCGCACGGCGGTGCACCAGGAATATTTCCCGTCCGGATCGATATCGTTCTTCTGCACCGGGTTGGTGACCCGGTCGAAGGGATGGATGCCGTCGCCCTCGTCATACCAGGCGTGCACCATGTCCTCGCGCGCATGGATCTGGTCCATCGGCTTGAAGCTGTCGGTCGCGCCGTCATAGACGCCCGACTTCATGATGACGGCCTCGTTGCGGCCGGCGATCGTCGGCTGCTGGTATTTGTCCTCATGCGGCAGGTAGCCCCAGGTGACGTACTTGCCGTGGCCCTTGCCGTATTGGTCGAGGCCGATGTCCCTGGCCATCCGCCAGTAGAGGCCGAGATCGGAATTGGCGTGCTCCGGACGCTCGTCGAGCCAGGCCTCGAAATCGTCAAGCGTCTGGATCTCCTCGTAGCGCTCCATCGAACAGCCAAGCCACAGCGGCTCGATCCAGTTGCGGCGGAAATGCTCGAGGATCGACCAGGCGCGCGTCACGTCGGTGAGCGTCGGCGCGCACATGACGCCGCCGGGCACCATGTAGGAGCTGTGCGGCCACTGGCCGCCGAGCAACGCGTAGATCTCGACCGGGCGGCCCGAAATCGTCACGCCGGCCTCATAGGAGGTGCCGGTGAAGGGCGAATAACGCTTGACCGCCTCCTCGAAGAAGCCCGAGCCGCTATAGTTGCTGTTCGTGAAGTCGATCATGAACAGGCCGTAGTGATGGCGCGGCAGCGACTGGAGCGATTCGACGATCTGGCCGAGATTGCGCGCCAGGATGGCGTTGCGCGGCACCGTGGTGCCCCAGGCGGTGTCGAGCGCCCAGGCCGCGCAGGTCAGGTGCGAGGCCCCGCAGATGCCGCAGGCGCGCGGCGTGACGACCAGACCGGCCTGCGGGTCCTTGTCCTTCAGGATCACCTCGAAGCCGCGGAACATCTCCGCATTGGTCCAGGCATTGGTGACGACACCGTCGGTGATGTCGACGCGGACATCCAGATCGCCTTCGACGCGGCCGACCGGCGAGATGTCCAGAGTTTGAACAGCAGCTGACATTTTCCGTTTTCTCCCTGATCGCCGCTCAGACGACGAAGATGTCTTCTTCGGCCCAGGCCGGCGCGGCGCCCTTGGCCGCGGCGGTGAGCTTGACGTAGCCCTTCTTGTCGACGCCCTCGGGCAGGTCCTTGGGCACCCCCATCACGGTCTGCGTCTTGAAGACGGTTCCCGGCGCCAGATCGAAGAAGGGGAATTCCGGTTCGGTGCAGCCAAGGCACGGCATGCCGGCCCGTGTCTTCGACGACACCCGGTTCCACAGGATGCGGTTGCACGGGCTGTGGGTCATCGGGCCACGGCAGCCCAGGTCATAGAACAGGCAGCCCTTGCGCTGGCCGAAGGCGGTGGAGGAGACCTTGTAGGCGAAATGCATGTTCCGCGTGCAGCCGGTCTGGGTGAAGCTTGAAAAGAAGGTCTTCGGCCGCTGGAATTCATCGAGCGTCAGATCGCCGGCCCGGCCCGTGGCGACCGCGACGAGGATCTGCGTGACCCAGTCGGGATGGGCCGGACAGCCCGGAATGTTGATCACCGGCAGGCCGGCCTTCGAGGTGAAATTCGCACCGAGCGCACCGCCCTTCTCGCGCTTGAGGAATTGCAGGCCCTTCGAATCCGACGGGTTCGGCGCGGTCGCCGGAATGCCGCCCCAGGTCGCGCAATCGCCGATCGCCACGACGAACTGCGCCGCGGCGGTGAGTTCCTTCACCCACTCCTTCATCGGCCGGCCGCAGAACCGGTTCCACTCGCCGGTGCCGTTCGGCGCATCGATCACCGTGCCCTCGAACACGAAGATATCGAGCTGGATCTCGCCGGAAATGCACTTCTGCAGGATCGCCTTGACGTCGTCACCGAGCTCCAGCCCCAGCGAGGGCTGCCACAACACGTTGATGCCGAAATCGGTGACCAGATCGCAGGCGCTGGGCTCCTCGGCGTTCAGGAACGACATCGTGTTTCCCGAACAGGCTCCACCCTGGAGCCACAGGAGATTGGCCATGGTTTCCTCCTCCTTGATCAGCGGCTGCGAACACGGCCGCTCTTGGTTCGCAAACCGGGGGCGTTTGCTCACGGCAGGATGAAGCAAGCGGCGGGCCAGTCTGGCGGAGAAAAATATTCTGCTTTGATTCCAGAGAGATAAGAGGAACAGCACGATCGAGCCACTGATCGGACCGGCTCGACGCAAAGAAACTAACTTTGCAAGTGGAAACCTAGTTTGCGGCGGCACCCTACCCCTGCCGGTTGCCGCAGACCGGGCATTCGGCCTCCAGGAAGTAGCTGTACCAGATGCCCCGGCAACGGCTGCACCAGTGGCCCTTGGCGGCGCGTCCGCTGGAGCCGACGGCGCGGGACAACGGGGTCAATCCGAGATTGCGTGCCGGCTCCGCCGGTCCCGGCCGCGTCCGCGATTGCGGGAAGCGGACGACACGGCTGTCGCGGCTGACGCCATCATCCGCATCCCCGGACATGCCCTACTCCGCCTGCAGATTGTAGCGTTTGATCTTGTTGGCAAGCCCGACACGAGACAGGCCAAGCTCGGTTGCCGCCTGGCTCTGGTTCCAACGCGTCCGCGTCAGCGCCTCGCGAACGACGGTGCGTTCGAGGCTCTCGACCATTTCCTTCAGGTTCGCGCCTTCTATCGCCCGGTGACCGGTCGCGTTTGTACTGCTCGGCACCGCCTCGCGCACGGCGGCGGACAGATGCCGCTCCGACACATAGCCGCCCTGGTCGGCGACCGCGACCATCCGCTGCACCTCGGTCTCCAGTTCGCGGACGTTGCCGGGAAAGGCATAGGCACTCAGCGCATCGAGCGCGCCTTTCGTGATGCCGATCACCCGCCGCCCGACAACGCCGGCATATTTTTCAAGGAAGAACTCCGCCAGCACCGGGATGTCCTCAGGACGCTCGCGCAGGGGCGGAATGGACAGGGCGAACCCCTTCAGCCGGTAATAGAGATCGCGACGGAACTCGCCGCGCTCGACCATCTCCTCCAGCGACCGGTTCGACGCCGCCACCACCCGCACGTTGGAATGGAAGATCTTGTCGGAGCCCAGCGGCTTGACCTCGCCCTCCTGCAGGAAGCGCAGCAGGCTCACCTGAAAGTTGCGCGAGACTTCCGAAATCTCGTCGAGGAACACGGTGCCGCCGTCGGCGGCGCGGAACAGGCCGAGCCGGTCGGCGACCGCCCCGGTGAAACCGCCGCGCACATGGCCGAACAGCTCCGAATGCAGCGTCTCCTCGTTCATGCCGCCGCAATTCTGCACATGCAGCGGCGAATTCATGCGGCTGGAATTGAAATGGATCGCACGCGCCAGCAACTCCTTGCCGGTGCCGGTCTCGCCGTGGATCAGCACCGGCAGTTCGGTCGCCGCCGCCTGCTTGGCCTCGGCGACCAGTTCCGCCATCTTCGGGCTGGCATAGACCAGTTTCTCGAACTGCGACACGCCGCCCTTCACCGACAGTTTCTCGCCGCTGTCGAACATGTCGTCATCCATGGAAATCCGCAGTTCGCGCGACAGGATGCGATGCCGGCGCGAGAGCTCGTCCAATTCCAGCGCGCGCTTGATGGCGATCTCGAGTTGCGCCGGCACGATCGGCTTGATGAGAAACAGATAGGCCGCCGCCGCCTTGGCGGCCCGCGCACCGGCCTCGGCGGCCTCCGGCGAGGCAATGAGGAGCCTTGGAACGCGCGGATGCGAGACGCGGGCATCGACCAGCAGATCCGCCCGTTCTTCCCCCGACCCGGAACCGCCCGACATCATATGGCCCGAATTCATATGGCCCAAATCCATATGGTCGGAAATCAGCAGGTGCGCCTCGATCTGCTGCAGGCGACCCTTTGCCTGGCGGGCATCGTCGCAGACCACCAGCCGATAGTCGACCGACCGCCGCAACGCCTCGCCCGCGGTTTCGATAAGGCGCTGATCGGTCGAAACGAGAATGATCGTTCTTTGCGGACGCAATGGCTTGCTGGCCCTCAGGGACAGGACGACGGCCAGCATTCTGCTAATCAGTTAATCACAATGCAAATGAAATTTGCACCCGAGGGAAAAAGGGCACGCTCCATCCAGCCGGATTGCCCGTATATCGCTTACATCCCACTGCGGGAAGTGCGGTCCCGCGGAAGCGGGACCAGGCTAAATCACCGGTTGCTATTATGACAAATACTCGCTTTACTATCGATTACTGACGTAAGGAAATCTACTTGAGCTGACCCTTTTGTTTAATTGTTGCGATGGGCGGAAAGTCACATTGCGATAGCAAATGCTCGTGACCTTGAACATTGGCGAGCATCGGACTGAAAACTGGAGCCGGTTTCCGGTTCGACGCAGAAATGAAAACAGAGATATGTCGGGGATGCCGTCGAGACCTTTGCCGGCCGCCGCTGCCCGGTCGAAACAGCCCCTGCACCCAAGCAGCCAACCGCTCTGAGCATGTGGAGAGGCCAGCATCGAACAGTAAATCTACAATAACTTAAGTAAGGCCCTTAGTTATGATGAGACCAACGCGCAAGAACAGAGTTGCCACCGGCACATTAACCTGTGTTCGCTTCCTGCCCCTGGTAATTGCCGCTGTCGTTCTGACCGCGTGCGCGATCAAACTGGCTCCGGATTACGACCGGTCGATCATAGACGGTATTACGGATGCGAACGAGCAGGCGCTCATACTGTTCGCCAAAGTAGAGTCCGCGTCCTTGCCCGGCGGTTACGCAAGCAGGGCGGATGCCTACGACACCGTGATCGGCAAGTTCGAAGCGCTGGCGATCCAGATCAAGGCGCGCCCCTACCCGCGAACGCAGATCGAGCAGATCTTCGGCATCGTTCCCTCAACGGGAACGCAGCCTGAAGACCTCAGACCGCTTGAGGTGCCGCCATCCTATAATTCGATACAAACAGCATCGGCTACGCTTACCAGGATGCGGGATCGAGACAAGGGCGGAAACCTGACGCGCGGAGAAGCAAAAGGTTACAGGAATGCGTATGTAACGTCGATTGAGCAAGCAATAACTTACGAGAAAGCAATTGAACGATAGTCATAAGGAGAGTTCCCGTGACAATACCCTTTGATACAGAAGCAATCGGCAAGGACATAGTTGATACGCTCAACGGAATTCTCAATGACGATATCAGCCGCTATGTCTCATTTTTCAAAAGCCAGACGCTCGGGCTTGCCAAGCAGGCGGCATGGATCGCTGAGGCGACCGCAACCGGCGAAATCGATGCCGATACCCGAGACTGGTTCATCGGCAATCTCCAGCGGATGACAGAAGATTTCATCCGCACGCTCGTCGGTTTGACTTTGCTGACCATAGAGAAGGCCTGGAATGCCGTCGTCGGGATCTTGTGGGGCGCAATCAACACCGCGCTCGACGCAGCCAGCATACCAATACAGATCCCGGTCCCGTCCGCTCCGTCGTCCTGAGGATTTGATCATCGGGCTAGGGCCTGTTGAGTATCATGACTGCGGTGTCGGTTTGGCCAGTTTTGTTCGATTTCGCGCTCTGAGGAGGCAGGACATGCCGGGCATATTCAACGACGAAGAGTGCGAAAGCGGGCGAAACTGGCCAAATCCCTTCGGGACGGGGCCCATTTCACCGCTGGACAGCGTTGCGAATCGCTTGAAGTGGCCTGCACTACGGCGCGCTTCGCGCCTTGCCAGCAGCGAAATGGGCCACGCCGACGCCACAGTCATGATACTCAACAGGCCCTAGGCCGGGTTCCGGTTTTCTTCAGCCTGGAAGCACAGGCACCGAATGGGAGGGCGCGATGTCCGATCAAGAGAATTTCCGCGAACGCATTTACCTGGTGGCCGATCCCGACGCGCGTATCCGCGTCACGGGTGACCTTCAGAAATACGCAAGATACCAAGCCGGAGAACCTCTCCCGCCGGGCGCCACTGTCGGCGACTACAAGCGAATCCCGAAGGGAACCCGGGTCCGGGTGAACGAAATCGCCTACGGGCAATCGGGCAGCCATTCCCATATCGTATTCGCGCGCGTCGCCGACAAGTCGAACGCAACGGAATACGGCTGGACATCGTCACGCAATTTCCAGGGCAAGTTTCGCAACACGACGCTTGGCCTGATCACGCCCAAACCCGGCGCCGGCAGATACAGCGACACCGCGGCGTGGCGCCGCGGAGACTATCTGGGCCAGGTTTCGCTGGTGCCGATCGTCGACGAAACCCACAGGGTCGAGACCCTGACCGAAAAGACGGTCGGCCCCTATTTCGAGATGGTCGATGCCGCGGACCGTGATGGCGTGGAGATCACGATCAACAGCGGCTTCCGGTCCTATCCCGCGCAAAAATTCTTGTATCAGGGCTATGTCTCGGGCCAGCCGGGATTCAATCTTGCCGCCAGGCCCGGCTATTCGAACCATCAGAACGGCATCGCGCTCGACATCGAGGTCGCCGGCAGCGACGACAGCCCGGAATATCTGTGGCTGGCCGAGAACGCGACGGCCTTCGGCTTTGTCCGCACGGTCAAAAAGGAACCCTGGCACTGGGAGTATCGCCCGGATGAAGCAAGGAAAGCGCGGGAGGCCGGCCAGCATTCCGCCTGAACGGATGGGTTCGACCAATTGCATCTTCAACCAGCGCCTTCCTTTGAAGACGACCCGGTAGTGCCCTGAATATCAGGACACAGATCATGGCTCGATGTTTCGCGGGCAACCGCACTGTCACATTCGTTCGGCTTGAGCAGGCAACCCCATGAGCGATCAGGACATTATCAACTGCCACATCCACACCTTCACCAACGACCACACGCCGAAATACTATCCGCATCCGGTCTTCGTGGTCTTCCGCTGGGTTCCGGGACTGGTTCGGGTCATGCGACGGGCGGCCTGGTTCATGCCCTGGGCGCACTGGCATTCCTTCATGGTGCGGATCGAGGCCTTTCATCGCTCGGGAAACCGCAAATCCCAGGCGGCCATCTTCGACGAGATCCAGCCGTATTATCCGCAGGGAACCAAATTCGTCGTCCTCCCCCTCGACATGGCGCCGATCGGACACGGACCGGTCGGCCGCGATATCAGGCATCAGCATGACGAGCTTGCCGAACTGGCCGGCCGATACCCGGAGGCGATCATCCCCTTCGCCAATGTCCACCCCGACAATCCGATCGCCGCGGAGGAGTTTCGCCGCTGCGTCGAGGATCTCGGGTTTCGCGGCCTGAAGCTCTATCCCAAGATGGGCTTCGCCCCGGACCACCCCGTGTTGATGGAGGAGGTCTATCCGCTATGCGCCGACAAGAAACTGCCGGTCATCACCCACTGCTCCCGCGGCGGTGTCGCCCGCAAGGGATGGGGCAAGGTCGAGTGCGACCGGGTGACCGCGCCCTTTGCCTACAAGCCGGTGCTCGAACGGTTTTCCGATCTGCGGATCTGCCTTGCCCACTATGGCGGCGACCAGGATTGGGAAAACTATATCGACAAAGGCTTCCATCCAGATAACCCGGCGGCGAAGGAGGGCAATTGGCTGTGGCAGATCAACGAAATGCTGACCTGCGGCGACTATGACAATCTCTGGACCGATATCTCCTATACGATCTTCCGCTACAACAAATATGCGCCCCTGCTGCGGCTGCTGTTGACGGAAAAGGTCAAGGACTGTGACAGAACAATCCTCGACCGCGTCCTGTTCGGCTCGGATTTCTACATGACCCGGCAGGAAAGCCTGTCCGAGAAGGCGGTTTCCATCCGCCTGCGCGTCGAACTGGGCGAAGACGTCTTCACCCGCATCGCGAAGAAGAATCCACTCGAATTCCTGGGGCTGCCGGAAAAATAGCCGCCACCCGGACGACTCACCCCCTGTCCCGCGGGATGCGCGAGACCAGGGCGGCCAGTTCCGCCTGGCGCGTCACGCCGGTCTTGGTGAAGACCCGCTTCAGCACCGTACGGGCTGTATCGACCGCGATCCCGAGATCCTCCGCCGCACCTCCCGGCGACCGCCCGGAAGCGACCATCGCGGCGAGCCGCGCCTCCGCCGGCGTCAGGCCGAACAGATCGCGCAACAGCGATGGGTCGACGGGCTGGCGATCGGAGATCGGGATCATCAACACGATGAAACGGACGTCGCTCGCCAATTCGGCGGCAAAGTCCACCGGTTTCGCGGGCAGGAAGTAAAGCGCGACCTCTCCGCCGTCCGCGCCCGCGACAATGGACGGTTTGAGCGGCTCGGACAGGTCGCGAAAGCGCGCAGGCGCGCGGGTCTGCACGACCTCGCTTTCGGCGCTGTTCGCCGGTGCGTCCAGTCCGAGCCGGCTGGCGATCAGGCCGGTCTGCCCGCCCATCAGCCCGGCCGCCACCGCGTTCTGGAACACCATGCGTCCCGCGCCGTCCAGCAGCGCCGCGCCGCAGGCGAAGGACGACAGCGCATCGGCGAAGGCGTTCCGCTCCGTTTCCACCTCGACCAGCCGCAGCGACAGCCGCAGCGCGTTTTCGATATGCCGGACCAGGTGTTCGAACCGGGCCGTGTCCCGCGCTTGAAAGGACGGTTTGTCCCTTGCCTTGTGCAGCGACACGATCACCGGAAGCTCGGCCAGCGGCTGCAGCATCGCGCCCATCGCCGATCCGATTCCCTGCGGATAGCGAAACCGCGTGAAGATCGGGTGCGTCCTGATTTCCTCCGGCGTCGCCAGGTCCTGCTCGGTCAGCACGATCCGGTTCGTCTTCGCGCTGCACTCGGCGAACCGGCTGGCCAGGATATCGTATTCCCAGGCGCCGTCCTCGTAGACGCGCTGGGCCTTTTCCAGCCGCGGCGAGACCAGCGTCGCAAGCGATCCATCCGGCCGCTGCACCACCAGAACGCCGCCGACCGCGTCGAAACAGTCGGCCACAACCGACAGCGCGGCGGGCCAGGCCTCCAGCGATCCGGCCGCGGCATAGACCGCATCGATCGCCTCCAGGATGTCGCGGTCCGGCTGTCCCGGCATAGAAGAAAACCCCAGCCCCGTCTGATCTATCCTGTAGTCCCTGCCACCTATCGGGGCATCTTCCGAATTCCTTAGATTACGCGACACCCCTGCGCAGTCGAGAAAAGCCTCTTTCTTCCACCGGAACGATTATAATAGCCGGCAAAATTCAAGAAACCGCCACAAAGCGCGCTTTCGTGATGATGGCGTGCGGCTGTTTACGTTGATCCGAACCGATTGCCGTTACCCGAATCTATACCCCATTTGGGGGACGCGCCAATCTTTATAATTCCTTAACGTCAACAAAAATCCAAGCATAAGTTGTAGCGAGTTGGGGCTAGGGCGACATGTGGAATTGGGACTGGGGGTACGGAGCCGATCCGTCCGGTTGGCACCGTCTTCATGCGGCGGCAGGCGAAACGGCGGGCGGGCGACCGTTGCGCGGAACAGGCAGGGGCCGACTGGCGCGGTTCGCGCCGGGCGCCTTCGCGGCGCTGATCGCCGTGGCCTGCTTTTCCGGCCCGGCGGGCGCGCAGGCGCCCGACACGGTGCTGTCGAGCTCGCCCAATCCGAGCGGCCTCGGCGAGACGGTCAGCTTCACCGCCCGGGTCGAGGGCGCGGGCACGGTGCCGACCGGCACGGTGACCTTCAAGGACGGCATGTCGGTCCTCGACACCATCGCGCTGGGCGCGGCAGGCGGCGCCACGGCGGTCGCGCCGGGTTCGAGCCACACATGCGCCCTCACCGATATCGGCGGCGTCAAATGCTGGGGGAGCAATAGCCACGGTCAGCTTGGCGACGGAACGACGTCGCAGCGTATCCTCCCGGTCGATGTCAGCACCCTGACCAGCGGTGTCGTCGCCATCGCGGCGGGAGTCTTCCACACCTGCGCACTCACCGAGGCCGGTGCCGTCAAGTGCTGGGGATCAAACGGTAGCGGCCAGCTCGGAAACGGAACCTCTACGGACAGCGCTGTTCCCGTTGCCGTCGACACCCTGTCCAGCGGCGTCGCGGCCATCTCCGCGGGCGAACGTCACACCTGCGCGCTGAAGAACACCGGGGACGTCCTGTGCTGGGGACGCAATATCTTCGGTCAACTCGGCACCGGATCGATCCGCGTCAGTTCCGTGCCGGTCGCCGTCAACGGCCTTTCCGGCGTCGTAGCCATCACGGCCGGCGCGAACCATAGCTGCGCGGTGACCGGATCCGGCGCGGCCATGTGCTGGGGACGCAATTACTTCGGCCAGATCGGAAACGGATCGTCCGGATCAGGCAGCAACAGATCCACCCTCGTCCCGGTCCCGGTCAGCACGCTGACCAGCGGCGTCACGGCGATTGCGGCCGGAGGAAATCACACCTGCGCGCTCAAGGATTCCGGCGTCCTGTGCTGGGGATACAACCGTTATGGCCAGCTCGGCAACGGATTGTCCGGATCAGGCAATAACAGTCCCACCCCCGTCCCCGTCACCTCCCTGTCCAGCGGCGTAGCGGCCGTCTCCGCCGGGCATAGTCACACCTGCGCGCTCAAGGACTCCGGCGGCGTCCTGTGCTGGGGATACAATTTCTACGGCAATCTCGGAAACAACGCCACCATAGACAGCCCCACGCCGGTCAATGTCAGCACGCTTGCGAGCGGTGCCGTCGCCATCGCTGCCGGTGACCACCATACCTGCGCGGTGACCAACACCGGGCGCCTCCTGTGCTGGGGACGGAACTACGATGGCCAGATCGGCGACGGGACGGCCCGGTACCGGGCCGTCCCGGTCGATGTCCAGCCGCTCTCCGGCGGCATATCCAAGGTGAGCGTCGGCGGCTCCCACGCCTGCGCGCTGAGCGATGTCGGCGGCGTTGCCTGCTGGGGACACGGGTTGCAGGGGCAGCTCGGAAACGGGTCGACCAGCGATAGCCCCGCTCCGGTCGCCGTGACCTCTCTTTCGAGCGGCGTTACGGCGATTGCGGCCGGATCTCTTCACACCTGCGCGCTCAGGGATTCCGGCGTCCTGTGCTGGGGATACAACGGCCAACTCGGCAACAATTCAACGACCAGCAGCCCAATCCCCGTCCCGGTCAGCACGCTGACCAGCAGCGTCGTCGCCATCGCGGCAGGCGGCAATCACACCTGCGCGCTGACCACGTCCGGCGGGGTCGAATGCTGGGGATATAACGGCCAAGGCCAGCTCGGAAACGGATCGACAGGCCAAAGTCCCATTCCGGTCGCCATCCCCTCTCTTGCGAGCGGCGTTACGGCGATTGCGGCCGGAACGAATCACACCTGTGCGCTCAAGGACTCCGGCGTCCTGTGCTGGGGAGACAACCTCCAAGGCCAGCTCGGAAACGGATCGTCCGGATCAGCCAACAACAGCTCCACCCCCGTCCCGGTCAGCACGCTGACCAGCGGCGTCGTCGCCATCGCGGCAGGCTTCCAGCACACCTGCGCGCTAAACGCCTCCGGCGGCGTGCTGTGCTGGGGCCGCAACGCTGAAGGCCAGCTCGGAAACGGTTCGGGTCCGACTAGCCCGACTCCCGTCGCCAACAGCACGCTGACCAGCGGCGTCCTGGAGATTACGGCCGGTAGCAGGCACACCTGCGCCCGGACCGATACCGGCAGCCTGAAATGCTGGGGCTACAACAATTATGGCGCGCTGGGCACAGGCACCACGATCATCAGCCGCACTCCGGTCGACAGCCTGCTGACCGGCGCCACCGACATTGCGGCCGGACTTAACAGCACCTGCGCGGTGGCGGGCGGCGTCGCCAAATGCTGGGGATACAACTTCCACGGCCAGCTCGGCGACGGGAGCTATGCCGACAGAAGCCTTGTCCCCTCCCAAACCGCCGATTTCGGCGCGCCCGGCGGCCCGCTCTACGCCGCGGCGCAGTATTCCACCGCCACCCTCGCCATCGGCAGCCACGACATCACCGCCCAATACAGCGGCGACGGCGCCTATGATCCGGCCACCTCACCGGTCCTGACCCAGGTGGTCACTAAACCGGCGACCATCACGACGCTCGTCTCCTCCGTCAATCCGAGCGTCATCGGCCAGCAGACGGTGCTGACCGCGACGGTGACGTCCGCCTCCGGCACGCCCGCCGGCCCGGTGAAGTTCTTCAACGGGACGAACGAGATCGGCGAGAAAACCCTCGATACCTCCGGCAAGGCGACGCTCGCCGTCTCCGACCTGCCGGTCGGCGCGGCAACGCTGACGGCCGCCTTCCAGGGCAGCGTCGACCATCAAGCCTCGACCTCCGCCGATCTTAGCCAGACGGTCGGCAAGGGCGACACCGGCGTGGCGCTGTCCGGGCCGACGGGCCCGAGCATCACCGGGCAGACGGTAACGTTCACGGCTGAGGTGACGGCGATCGCGCCGGCCGTCGGCACGCCCGGGGGCACGGTGGATTTCAAGGCCGACGGCGCGTCCATCGGCACCGCGACCCTGTCGGGCGGCACCGCTTCGGTTTCCACCGCCGCGCTCGCCCTCGGTACGCGCGTCATCACGGCGGAGTATACCGGCGGCACCGATTTCAACGCCGCCACGTCGGCGAGCCAGAACCACACCGTCGTCCCGCCTTCAACGACGCGCGTCTTCTCCTCCCTCAACCCGAGCAAACCGCACAATCCCGTCGCCTTCACGGCGCTGGTCTCCGGCGGCGCCACCGGCGCGCCGCAGGGCCAGCTGGACATCAAGAACGGCGCGAATACGCTCGCGACCGCGACGCTCGGCGCCCCGGCGATGGTGCACACCCTGACGGGTGGCGCTCGGCACAGATGCGCGGTGACGAGCAGCGGCGGCGTCAACTGCTGGGGCGCGAATTACAGCGGCCAGCTCGGCACCGGCAGTGCAGGCGCCAACAGCCTCCAGCCCGTCCCGGTAACCGGGCTGAACGGCGAAATTCTGGCCGTGTCCTCGAAGGGCCACCATACCTGCGCGCTCAACGTCCACGGCGGCATCCAGTGCTGGGGCGAGAACCATCACGGCCAGCTCGGCCAGGGCGGACCGACGGCCAGCGCCTTTCCGCTGGATGTCACCGGTCTGTCAAGCCCCGTGGTGGCCCTGTCCAGCGGCAGCCTGCACAACTGCGCCCTGATGGAGGGCGGGTCGGTCCAATGCTGGGGCCGCAACAATGCCGGCCAGCTCGGTAACGGCACCACGGTCGATTCCGTCACGCCCGTTTCCGTGACGGGCCTGGAGAGCGGCGTGCGCGCCCTGTCTACGGGCGGCTCCCATGCCTGCGCGCTTTTGACCAGCGGCGGGGTCAAGTGCTGGGGTTTAAACGGCAGCGGTCAGCTTGGTACCGGCGATACGGCCAGCCGCACGAGCGCGGTCTATGTGTCCGGCCTCGCCAGCGGGGTCAGGGCGATCGCTTCGGGGGCCAACCACACCTGCGCGCTGATGGACGACACGACCGTACGCTGCTGGGGCGCAAATGCCACAGGCGAACTGGGCAACGGCACGACGACCGCGAGCTCCGTTCCGGTCACGATCCCCTCGTTCAACGGCGTCGAGGCACTATCGGCCGGATCGCATTTTACCTGCGCGCTTGTGAGCGGCAACGCGGCGTTATGCTGGGGCACCAATGACTACGGTCAGCTCGGCAACCCTTCGATCACGGGGCCCTTCAATCCGTCTCCCTTCCCCGTTTCGGGACTTGGGAGCGGCGTGGCGGCCATCGTGGCAGGCTCTCAGCATGCCTGCGCGCTGAAAACCGATGGCGCGGCAGCATGCTGGGGCCGCGGCTCCGACGGGGCGCTTGGCAATGGCTCGGGCACCAACAGTTCGATGCCGGTCGACGTCACCGGCTTCGGCGCCGGCGCCGCGCTGGTCTATTCGGAAGCGTCGACATCGACCGACGCGCTTGCGCCGGGCAACCACACGATCACGGCGGCCTATTCCGGCAGCGGCAGCCTCGGCGCCGGCAGTTCGGCACCGCTCACCCAGATGGTTCAGAAGGCGGCGAGCGAGACGCGCCTGACGAGTTCGCTCAACCCGAGCGGCTACACCGACGAGGTGACCTTCACCGCCAGGGTCACCAGCCTCGGCGGCGGCGCGCCGGGCGGCACGGTGACGTTCAAGGACGGCGCGACGGAGCTCGGCTCGGTGGCCGTGAAGACGGCCGGCGCGGGGGCCGGGGCTGGAGCGGCGGTTGCGGGGGGCGCTATTCATTCATGTGCGTTGACCAAATCAGGCGGCGTCAAATGCTGGGGTGACAACGCCGATGGTCAACTCGGCAATAGCATCAATACAGAGAGCTTGGTTCCAATTGCGGTTTCCGCTCTCTCCAATCCGGTGTCCGCGATCGCTACTGGTTTTAGTCATACATGTGCTTCGTTGGAGAACGCCGAAGTCTGGTGCTGGGGCCGCAACGAATTCGGCCAACTCGGTAACAGCAGCGGCGTATCAAGTTCTAGCCCTCTACCTGTCATTGACTCGGCATTGACCGTCGCCGCAGGGCGGTTTCACAATTGCGCACTCCTTGAGGACGGTGTTGTAAAATGCTGGGGAGCCAATGATCGCGGTCAGCTAGGAGTTGCCGGACCTGTTTCCGGTGCTGTTCCTGTCACTGTGAACCTGGGCGGTGATGCGACATCCCTGACGAGTAATAATGGTGATCACAACTGCGCCCTTCTGAATAGCGGTGAAGTTAAATGCTGGGGCAGAAACCAACACGGCCAACTCGGCGATGGCAACACCGATGACTCTGCCAACCCAGTACAAGTGGCAGGTCTCGGAGGATCCGTAACGTCTATTGCAACTGGAGTTCACCATACCTGCGCACTACTAAGTAGTGGCGATGTGAAATGCTGGGGCTATAATTTATACGGACAATCTGGCAGCATTGGGACGACTAATCACGTATCATCCCCGGAATTAATTTCAAATATTTCCGATAGTGCCCTGTCGGTCGCCGCTGGCTTCGGGCATACATGCGCTCTCTTGAATACGGGTTCCGTGCAGTGCTGGGGCCTGAACGACCTTGGCCAACTCGGCAACGGTTCTACTGCCAACAGCACAACGCCGGTAACCGTATCCGCGCTTGGTGGCCCCGCATCCCTGCTCATTGCCGGCGATTATTACAACTGCGCCCTTCTGTACAGCGGTGAAGTCAAGTGCTGGGGCGGCAATTACAGCGGCCAACTCGGCGATAGCACAAAGACCAACAGCCCAACCCCAATCACCGTCGCCGGCTTCACCGGCGGCTTCGCGCGCGGCAGCGGCGAAGCGACCTTCTCCACCTCGACACTCGCCGTCGGCGACCGGACCATCACCGCCGCGTATTCCGCCGGCATCAACCATGATCCAAGCACCTCGGCGCCGCTGACCCAGACCGTCCAGCCCGCCGCGACGGCAACGGCGCTCACCTCCTCGGTCAATCCGAGCTTGATCGGCCAGGAGACGACGCTGACCGCCACCGTCACCGCCTCCGCCGGTACGCCGGCGGGCACCGTGAAGTTCTTCGCCGGCCTCACCGAGATCGGCTCCGCGACGCTGAACGGGTCGGGCGTCGCGACGCTCGGCGAAGCCGGCCTGCTGGTCGGCGTCAACACGCTGACGGCGGAATATCAGGGCAACACGAACTACGCTGCCTCGACCTCGGGCCCTCTCGACCAGACGGTCAATCCGGGCGCGACGACCACATCGCTTGCCGCCTCGGCCAATCCCTCACCGCTCGGCCGCTCGATCACGCTGACGGCGACCGTCGAGGTGACCGCGCCCGCGGTCGGGACGCCGTCCGGCACCGTCCACTTCTTCGCCGGCAGCCTGGAGATCGGCAACGGCCCGCTCGACGGCG
This sequence comes from Tepidamorphus sp., assembly GCA_028280885.1. Classification (GTDB taxonomy): domain Bacteria; phylum Pseudomonadota; class Alphaproteobacteria; order Rhizobiales; family Tepidamorphaceae; genus Microbaculum. The sequence goes on along the minus strand of JANQKY010000016.1, from coordinate 3,308 downwards.
CCGGAAAGGCCAGCATCGCGGTCGACGATCTGCCGCTCGGCGACAGCAGCCTGACCGCCAGCTATGCCGGCACCGGCGATTTCTCCGGCTCGACCGCCCTCGCGCTCGTCCAGACGACGGGCCCCGCCGTGACGACGACGCGGCTCCTGTCTTCGCGCAACGCCAGCAACGCGCGCGAGACAGTGACACTGGATGCCGTTGTCCGGGGCAGCGGCGGCGGCGCGCCAACCGGCAATCTCGCCTTCAGGAACGGCACGGATACGCTCGACACGGTCGCCCTCAGCCTGCTCGGCGCGCCGGCGACGGTTGCGGTGGGTCTAAATCACGCCTGCGCCATCAACAAGGCCGGCGGTGTCGAATGCTGGGGGGAGAACGGCGCCGGGCAACTGGGTTATCCGCCATCGGGTATTGATGTCAGGCCAGTGCCTGTCCCCGATTTGCCGAGCGGCGTCGCCTCGCTGGCCGGCAGTTTGAATCATACCTGCGCCTTGCTCGAAAACGGTTCGGTGAAGTGCTGGGGCGCCAACGACTGGGGGCAGTTGGGCGTCGGCTCGACGACCCCGACACATACCCCCACGCAGGTGAGCGGGCTTGGCAGCGGCGTCAAGGCGATCACCTCGGGCTCCGAACATGCCTGCGCCCTGAAAGACGACGGCACCGTGTGGTGCTGGGGACGCAACGAATGGGGTCAGGTCGGCGATGGCACGGCAACTCAAAGAAGAACGGCACCGGCGAAGGTCTCCGGCCTGACGAGCAGCATCGTCGGCATTTCGGCGGTCGGGTCCCATACCTGCGCGCTAGCCTTCAACGGCTATGTCTCGTGCTGGGGCTTCAATTCCTACGGTCAGATCGGCGACGGCACAGTCGACAACCGGCTCGACGCCTATCGCGTCGCCAGCGCCGGCAACGACAATGTCGCGGTCATCTCGGGCGCCGAACACAATTGCGTCCTGTCCAGCGCCGGCGGCTTGCGCTGCTGGGGGCGTAATGACGAGGGGCAACTGGGCAACAATTCGCAGACAAGCGCAATGGCACCGCAGCAGGTTATCGGCCTTGACAGCGGCGTCGCGGCGATCGCCGCCGGCTTCTACCACACCTGCGCGACCCTCAACGACGGCACCGTCCGGTGTTGGGGACTTAACGTCCATGGTCAGCTTGGCAACGGGACGACCGGCACTGGCCTGACGCCACAAACCGTCACCGGATTGACGAGCGATATCGGCACGGTCGCCGCCTATGGCCATACAACCTGCGCGACGACGGCAGCCGGCGCTCTCAAATGCTGGGGGTCAGGTCTTTCGGGCCAACTGGGCACCGGCGCGCAGGCCAGCAGCCCCGTTCCCGCCTCCGTTTACGGCTTCGGCGACGGAAAGGCGCGCGTCTATGCCAAGGCCCGCTATGCAAGCGGCGACCTGCCGGCCGGCAGCCACACGCTGACGGCCGCCTATGCCGGCGGCGCCACGCACGCCGCCAGCACGTCCGGTCCGCTCGCCCAGGTGGTCAATCCGGGCACGACCGAGACCGTGGCGATGAGCGCGCCCAATCCGAGCCGCCTGGGCGAGCCGGTGACCTTCACCGCCCGCATCGCCGGCCGCGGCGGCGGCGCGCCGGAGGGGTCGGTGGCGTTCAAGGCGGGGCAGACGGTGCTGGGCAGCGGGCCGCTCAGCGCGCTGGGCGTCGGGTCGGCGGTAGCCGGCGGAGGCAACCACACCTGCGCGCTGACCGGCGCCGGTGGCGTCAAATGCTGGGGATACAATATAAACGGCCAGCTCGGCGACGGCACCACCGCGGACAAGTGGACGCCGACCGATGTCAACACACTCGCGACCGGTGTGAAGGCCTTGTCGGCCGGCGGCAGCCATACCTGTGTGCTGAGCGCTTCCGGCGGCGTTCAGTGTTGGGGCAGGAACAGCCACGGCGCGCTCGGAAACGGGACGACGATCCAGCAGACAGCGCCGGTCGGTGTAAACACGCTGCAAAGCGGTGTCGCGAAGATCACAAGCGGATACGACCACAACTGCGCGCTGACGACCACCGGTGTCGTCAAGTGCTGGGGATCGAACTCCGCCGGAGCACTCGGCGACGGGACGGCGATCCACAGGACATCTCCGATCACAGTCGGCACTCTCCCCGGCGGCATCAAGGACATTGCCGCGGGCGCCAGCCACACATGCGCCTTGACCGGTGCGGGAAGCGTCAAGTGCTGGGGCTACAATGTCCAGGGCCAGCTCGGCAACGGGTCGAACGCGAACAGCGCGTCCCCGGTCGATGTCAGTCAGCTCGGCGCCACCGTCGTCGCCATCGCGACCGGCGGCTACCATACGTGTGCGTTGACGGAAAGCGGAGACGTAAAATGTTGGGGTTACAACCGTAATGGTCAACTCGGCAATGGAACGGATATCTCAAGCACGACACCGGTCAATGTCGGTGGGCTGAACAGCGATGTCGTGGCGATCGCCGCGAACGGCCACTACACGTGTGCGTTGACCGGCTCCGGTAACGTCAAATGCTGGGGCTACAATGCCCAAGGTCAACTCGGCGACGGAACGACGGCCACACGTCACCTCCCGGTCGATGTCAATGGCCTGAATGGCGAAACGGTCGCGATCCACGCGGGCTATACCCATGCCTGCGCGCAGATGGAGACCGGCGGGGTGACATGCTGGGGGAACAACTCGAACGGCCAGCTCGGCGACGGCACGACCACCCCCAAAACCATCCCCACCGACGTCATCGACTTCGGCCCCGGCGCCTCCCTCGTCTATGGCGAGGCGCGTTTCTCGACATCCGCGCTGGCGCTCGGCGATCATTCCATTACGGCGGATTTCGGCGGCGACGACTGGCACGGATCGAGCGTTTCGCCAGCCCTTGTGCAATCCGTCGAGATCGCCGCGACGGCGACCGCGTTCGCCTCCTCGGTCAACCCGAGCGTCACCGGCCAGTCGACGACCCTGACGGCGACGGTGACGTCGGCGGGCGGCACACCGGCCGGCACGGTCAAGTTCCTGAACGGGACGAGCGAGATCGGATCGCAGATCCTCGATACCTCCGGCAAGGCGACGCTCGCCGTCTCCGACCTCCCGGTCGGCACGACGACGCTGACGGCCGCCTATCAGGGCAATGGCAGCTTTGCCGCTTCCACCTCGGGCACTCTTGACCAGATGGTCAACAAGGGCGATACGGCCGTGGCGTTGTCCGCCTCGGCGGGATCGAGCGTCTTCGGCCAGCCGGTGACCTTCACAGCGTCCGTGACCGCCACCGCGCCGGCGGCGGGCACGCCGGGCGGCTCGGTGACGTTCAGGAAGAAC
>JANQKY010000111.1 GCA_028280885.1 Tepidamorphus sp. | reverse complement strand
CATGGTCATCCCGGACCGGGCGAGATCGACCATCACGTCGAGCACCTCCTTGATCATCTCCGGGTCGAGCGCCGAGGTCGGCTCGTCGAACAGCATGATGCGCGGGTTCATGCACAAAGAGCGGGCGATCGCCACGCGCTGCTGCTGGCCGCCGGAGAGCTGGCCTGGATATTTCAGCGCCTGTTCGGGGATCTTGACCCGCTCCAGATATTCCATGGCGACCGCTTCGGCCTCCTTCTTGGGCATCTTGCGCACCCAGATCGGCGCCAGCGTGCAGTTCTCCAGGATGGTCAGGTGCGGGAACAGGTTGAAATGCTGGAACACCATGCCGACCTCGCGGCGGATCTCGTCGATCTTCTTGAGGTCGTTGGTGAGTTCGATGCCGTCGACGACGATCCGGCCCTGCTGGTGCTCCTCGAGCCGGTTGATGCAGCGGATCAGCGTCGACTTGCCCGAGCCCGACGGCCCGCAAATGACGATGCGCTCGCCCTTGTGGACCGACAGGTTGATGTCGCGCAGCACGTGGAAATCGCCATACCACTTGTGCACGTCGATCATTTCCACGGCGACCTCGTCGCCGACTTCCATCGTCGAACCGTCGACTTTCGGGACCGACGTATCGCTGGTCGATGAGTCTGACATGATGTTCCCCTTATCGTCGGTGGCCCGTGTGGAGCCGGTTTTCCATGAACAGAGAGTAGCGTGACATGCCGAAGCAGAAGATGAAGAACACCACGGCAGTGAACAGATAGCCGGTATGGCTCTGGGTCGGTGTCGACCAGTTCGGATCCGTATAGGACAGTTGCACCTGGCCGAGCAGATCGAACAGACCGATGATCAGCACCAGCGTCGTATCCTTGAACAGGCCGATGAAGGTGTTGACGATGCCCGGAATGACGAGCTTCAAAGCCTGCGGCAGGATGATCAGGCCCATCATCCGCCAGTAGCTCAAGCCCAGCGCCTGGGCGCCCTCGTATTGCCCCTTCGGGATTGCCTGCAGGCCGCCGCGCACGACTTCGGCCATGTAGGCTGCGGCAAACAGCGCGACCCCGATCAGCGCCCTGAGCAGCTTGTCGAAGGTCACCCCCTCCGGCAGGAACAGCGGCAGCACGACGCTCGACATGAAGAGAACCGTGATCAGCGGCACGCCGCGCCAGAACTCGATGAAGATCACCGAGACCAGCCGGATGACCGGCAGCTTCGAGCGCCGCCCGAGCGCCAGCGCGATGCCCAGCGGCAGCGATGCGGCGATGCCGGTAATCGCGATCACCAGCGTCACCAGGAGACCGCCCCAGACGCTCGTCTCGACCGGCGGAAGGCCGAAATCGACCGAGACGAGCCCGAGCACCAGCGCGATGACGACCATAACCGCCAGCACCGTGATCATCGCCGGCCGCGGATTGTTGTCGCCCGCCCGGGCCATGCCGAAGGCCGCGGCCAGGAGAACGGCCGTCAGGATCACGTATTCGACCCAGAAATGCGCCGCCGTCTCGCCGAACAGATAGCCTGCGAAGTCGAAATTGCCGCCGGTCAGCAGGATGAAGGCAACGACCGGAAAGACGCCGAGCATGTAGATAATCGTCTCGCGCTTGAACGGCACACTGGGGATCAGCATCGGGATAAGGCCGATGGCGAACAGGAAAAACACCAGGTCGACCCGCCAGCGCTCGTCCGCCGGGTACCGGCCGTAGATGAACTGCGGCAGATACGCTTCGACATAGGCCCAGCAGGCCCCGTGCGAGCCGACGCAGGCCTCGCGGTTGTCGCCGGTCCACACCGCATCGACGAAGGCGAAGTCGAAGATCGGCGGCACGATGACCCAGATCAGATAGACGCCGATCAGCGTCAGCAGCGTGTTGAACCAGTTCGAGAACAGGTTCTTGCGCACCCAGCCGAGCACCCCGACCTCGGAGGCCGGCGGCGGCATGGAATCGGCCATTTCGGTGCGAATGTAGGAATAATCCGTCATGGCGCCCTCCCTATCGTTCCACGAGCGCCATGCGCTGGTTGTACCAGTTCATGAAGGCCGATGTGAGCAGGCTCAGCGACAGGTAGACGACCATCCAGATGCCGATGATCTCGATTGCCTGGCCGGTCTGGTTGAGGATGGTGCCGCCGACCGAGACGAGATCGGGATAGGCGATCGCGACCGCAAGCGACGAATTCTTGGTCAGGTTGAGATACTGGCTCGTCAGCGGCGGAATGATCACCCGCATCGCCTGCGGGATGATGACGAGCCGCAGGGTCGGGCCGTGACGCAGACCGAGCGCGTGCGAGGCCTCGGTCTGTCCGTGGCTGACGGCCAGGATGCCGGCCCGGACGATCTCCGCGATGAAGGCGGCGGTGTAGATCGTCAGCGCCAGCAGCAGCGCCAGGAATTCCGGCGTCACCTTGATGCCGCCGACGAAGTTGAAGCCCTTCAGCTCCGGATTTTCGACGCTCACCGGAAAGCCGGTGACGATCAGCGCCAGCAGCGGCAGCCCGACGATCAGGCCGACCGCCGTCCAGAAAACCGGGAACTGCTCGCCGGTCGCCTCCTGTCGCTTGTGCGCCCAGCGCCGGATGATGAAAACCGCCACAATGCCGACCAGCAGCGCGATGCCGGCTAGGCCCGATCCGGATTCGAAGATCGGCCGCGGCGCGAAGAAGCCGCGATTGTTGAGGAAGATGCCACCCGGCAGCTCGACCGAGTTGCGCGGATTGGGCACGGCCCTGAGCACCGCGAAATACCAGAAGAAGATCTGCAACAGCAGCGGGATGTTGCGGACGATCTCGATATAGACATAGGCGATCCGCGAGATCACCCAGTTCGGCGACAGGCGCGCGATGCCGATGACGAAGCCGAGGATCGTCGCAAGGATGATGCCGATGAAGGCAACGAGCAGCGTGTTGAGGAAGCCGACGACGATGCCGCGGCCGTAGCTCGATTCCTCGGAATACTGGATCAGCGACTGGATGATGCCGAACCCGGCATTGTTGTCGAGAAACGAGAAGCCCGAGGCGATGTTCTGGCGTTCGAGATTGGCGATCGTGTTGGTGACGATCTCGTAGCCGAAGAACACAAGAACCGCGATCAGCAAAAGCTGAAAGAAGATCCCGCGGATTTTCGGATCATAGAAGACCGATGTGCGGGCGGGTTGCGACGGCAAGGTGTCGTTTACGGCCATAGTCCCCCTCCACGGGCGCCCGGGTTGGCCTTGCTTGGGCGCCGAAAGACTTGAAAGGTCGGGAGCGGGTGTGGCGGCGTGTTGGCTGTCTCGCCGTTGATTGTGTGACCGCCGGTCGTGCTCCCGTTCCCGCCCGGCCGTGCCAACATCGTGGGCGCGGCCGGGCGGGCGGGATCCCTCTAGCGGATCGGCGGGGCGTACATCAGGCCGCCCTTGGTCCACAGCGCATTGAGGCCGCGGGCAATCCCGAGCGGCGTGTTCGGACCGACATTGCGGTCGAAGACTTCGCCGTAATTGCCGACCGCGGCAATCGCCTTGGCCGCCCAGTCGTTCTCAAGGCCGATGCCTTCGCCAAACGCACCCTCGGTGCCGAGCATGCGCTTGATTTCCGGGTTGTTGGACCCCTTCATCTCCTCGACATTCGCCTGGGTCACGCCGAGTTCCTCGGCGTTGATGAGCGCGAACAGCACCCACTTGGCGATGTTGAACCACTCGTCATCGCCCTGACGGACGACCGGGCCGAGCGGCTCCTTGGAGATGATTTCCGGCAGCACCATGTGCTCGTTGGGGTCGGTCAGCTTCAGGCGCTGGGCATAGAGGCCCGAGGCATCCGTGGTGTAGACGTCGCAGCGGCCGGCATCATAGGCCTGGACGACCTCGTCGGCCTTCTCGAAGGCGACGATCTCGTAGTCCATGTTGTTGGACCGGAAGTAGTCGGCGACGTTCAGCTCCGTCGTCGTGCCGGTATTGGTGCACACCGACGCGCCGGACAGTTCCAGCGCCGAGGAGACGCCGAGCGACTTGCGCACCATGAAGCCCTGGCCGTCATAGTAGTCGACGCCGGCGAAGTTCAGACCGAGCGACGTATCGCGGCCCATGGTCCACGTCGTGTTGCGCGACAGGATATCGACTTCGCCCGACTGCAGCGCCGTGAAGCGCTCCTTGGCCGACAGCGGCGTGAACTTGACGGCGGTGGCATCGCCGAAGATCGCCGCGGCAACGGCGCGGCAATAGTCGACATCAAGTCCGGTCCATTCTCCCTTGTCGTCCGGATTCGAGAACCCGGGCAGGCCCTGGCTCACACCGCACTGGATGAAGCCTTTACCCTTCACATCCTCAAGCGTGGCGGCCGATGCCGCAACCGCGGACAGACCGAACGCCACACCGACGATGACTGATACGAGTTTGTGTTTCATATCGCAGCCTTTTCTTCCCCATTGGAAACCGTTCAATTACCGTGTAGAGCGATCCCCGTACGCGGGCGCCTGCGGGCGGGAGTCCGCAACGCAAGCGATCGTCTGGTTCCACTCCCCACCGGTCAGAGCGGTCCGTACAGATCCCGGATCCCGATTACGGACCGGAAGGTCTGATCTGATACGGACTTCGGCATCTCAGGCGATTGTGACAGTTTGGTCAAGAGCAGTCGGACAAGTGTGATGTACATCTGTGCAATCTTCGGCCGGCGCCGCACAAAAAGGATAACATGTTGAATAAAAAAACCGCCGGGCCGCTGAAGCGCGAAACGGATATTATCGTAGCGGGACGCCATCCGGAAACCTACTATGGTTTCGTCAATCCGCCGGTCTATCGCGGCTCGACAGTGCTTTACCCGGACCTGGCGACGTTCGAGAAGCGGCAGATGCCCTATCCCTATGGCCGGATGGGCAGCCCCACCACGACATCGCTGGAAGAGGCCATGACCCGGCTGGAAGGCGGCGCGGGAACCGTGCTGACCTCGTCGGGCCTGTCGGCGATCGCGGTGGCGCTGCAATCGCAGCTGTCGAGCGGCGACCATCTGCTGGTGACGGATTCCTGTTACGCGCCGACGCGCAAGCTCTGCGACATGCTGCTGGCCCGATTCGGCGTATCGGTCGAGTATTACGATCCGCGGATCGGCGCCGATATCGCCCGGCTGATCCGTCCGGAAACCCGTGTGATCTTCCTGGAATCGCCCGGCTCGCAGACCTTCGAGATCCAGGACCTGTCACCGATGGCGCAGATCGCCCGCGACCGCGGCATCGTCACCATGATCGACAACACCTGGGCAACGCCGCTGTTCCTGCGGCCCCTCGACCTCGGCATCGATATCTCGATCCACGCGGCGACAAAATATATCGGCGGCCATTCCGACATCATGCTCGGCACCGTGACAGCGAACGAGGCGACCTTCGAGGCGGTGAAGGCGACCTGGAACGCGCTTGGCGAATGCGCCGGCCCGGACGTTGCCTGGCTCGGCCAGCGCGGTATCCGCACGCTGTCTGCCCGCCTGAAGGAGCAGATGGAGGCGGGTCTCACGGTCGCGCGCTGGCTCGAGGCGCGGCCGGAAATCGCTCAGGTCCTGCATCCCGCCCTCGAAAGCCATCCCGACCACGCGCTCTGGAAGCAGTATTTCTCGGGCGCCTCCTCGCTGTTCTCGATCGTCCTGAAACCGGGACCGAACGCAGCGCTCGCCGCCTTCCTGGACGATCTGGCGCTGTTTGGCATGGGCGCCTCCTGGGGCGGCTATGAAAGTCTCGTCCTGCCGTTCGATCCGCGCGCCGTCCGCACGGCGACGACCTGGGACGCCGAGGGCCCGGCAGTGCGGCTGCATATCGGGCTCGAGGCGATCGACGACCTCCTTGCCGACCTCGAAGCCGGCCTGGACCGCTGGAGGGCGGCGGGCGGAGGCAGCTAGAAGCCAAGCTGGCAGGCAGACACGCCGGTCGTTTGACGCTAGCCTTGGGCGCTCAGGATGCGTCAGGCGTCGACCGGGGAGGACAATATGCCGCGATCGCTTATCGTGCTGGCCGCAGCGGCGTCTCTGGGGCTTGTCGCGGCGATGCTGTCGCCGGAGCCTGTGGCCGCGAATGATTCCTCCGCCGAACTCGGCGCCGGCGGCATCGAACTGGTGCCGAATTTCGATATCGAGATCGCCCGGGAGGACCTCTACATCTCGCCCGATCTCGTCGCGATCCGCTACGTCTTCCGCAACATTTCGGAGGAACCGGTCCGCATCCTGGTGGCGTTTCCCCTGCCCGATATCGACATGGCCGACCTGTTCGAGGTCGATGTCGGCATCCCTTCGCCGCAAGCGGCCAATTTCGTCGACTTCCAGACACGCGTGAACGGCGCACCGGTCGAGGTGGCCGTCGAGCAGAGGGCGATCAGTCAGGGTATCGACCAGACCGAACGGCTGGCCGCCCATGATATTCCGCTCAACCCGTTTGCGCCGGAAACGGCGGCCGCCCTCGACACGCTCGATGAGGAAACGCGCGAGGCCTTCCGCCGGCTCGGCATCGCCTATGCCTATGAGCCGCATGATCCGCTGATGCCGTTCTGGACGCTCAGGACGGTGTTCTACTGGGAGCAGGAGTTCCCGCCCAAGGCCGAGACGATCATCGAGCACGGCTACCGCCCCGTGGTCGGCTCCGGCTTCTTCGGCACCTATCTGTTCGACACCGAGGATCCCGACGGTTTCATCGAGACCTACTGCATCGACCAGCCGACTGAGGCCGGCATCCGCAAGCGGATCGCCGAGACCGGCGGCGATTACCTGATCGAGCACCGGCTGTCCTATATCCTGACGACGGCGCGCAACTGGCAGGGGCCGATCGGCGCGTTCCGGCTGGTGATCGACAAGGCCGATCCAAGCTGGCTGGTGAGCCTGTGCCTCGACGGGCTGAAAAAGATCGCGCCGACGCAGTTCGAGTTCACCGCGACGGATTATGTGCCGGCGCGCGACCTGAAGGTGCTGTTCCTGCAGCCGCCGGGGTAGCATTGACCGAAGCTTTCAAGACTTTGAGATCGCGGCAGATTTTTCCAGCTTCGGCGTCGTGGCCAAGATCCCCTTCGAGCACCCGGGCTCCCCGATCCCGGATATTTGCTGACGCAAATTCCGGGATGACGATCGCAGGGGGAGCATCAAGACGAACGGCAGTGTTCGACACAATCTCCCCAGCATACCTAACGGTATCCGAACGCCCGCTGGCACACACGAGCCTCTCCCACGTCATCCCGGCCGCAACGAAGTGGAGAGCCGGGATCGGGGAGCCCCAATACTGTCGGTATTGTCTCATCTATCGGCCGCACCTGCGCTGTAGAGATGCGTGCAGCCGTCTCGGTCGACCCGCACGAAGCCCAGCGCTTCCCAGAACTGGCTCGCGGTCCGGCTGCCAGCGTTGACCGCTATGGCCGGGCGCGAGCCGGATACGGACTCAAGCAGACACATAGCCAATCGCCGGCCCAGGCCTGTTCTTCGGAATTGCTCGCGGACATAGAACCGTCTCATCCGCATCGCGGAAGCATTGCGAGGATCAACCGTCAGGCCACCGATGCCGGCCAAAGTACCGGATGAAACGACTGCGAGCAGTCGTTCGCCAGCAGTTTCGAACCGATTTTCACCGGTCTCCCATTCGCAAATCAAACGATCGACGAACCGATGGCCTTCGGCGCGCGCGTCCGCAGCCATCCCATGGATGCCTTCAGGCAACGTCTTCCTGACTTCCAAGATCGTGCACTGCTCGGGCGCCGGCACTGCGCTCACGCCGCATCCGCCTCGACATCGGCGAGCGCCGCGAGCCGCCGCAGGATCACGGTCGTGCCACGCAGCCGGTCCTCCGGCGTCGACCAGTCCCGCTTCAGGACGATCGTGTGGTCGGAGCGGATCTTGGCAAGATGCCCCTCCTCCGTGACGAAGCGCACGAGCCCCTCCGGATTGGCGAAGCGGTTGTTGCGAAGCCCGATCACCAGCCCCTTCGGACCCGCATCGAGCTTGTCGATCCCCGCCTCCCGGCAGAGGATCTTGACGCGGACGATCTCGAGCAGTTGTTCCGCCTCCAGCGGCATCCGGCCGAACCGGTCGACCAGTTCGGCGGCGAAGCCCTCGATCTCCAGTTCCTCGGAAAGCTGCGACAGCCGCCGGTAAAGCGCCAGCCGAACCTCCAGGTCGGGGACATAGTGATCGGGGATCAGCACCGCCGTGCCCAGCGTGATCGCCGGCGACCACTGCCCGTCCTCGACCGCGCCGCCCTCCTTCAGGCTCGCCACCGCCTCCTCCAGCATCGACTGATAAAGCTCGTAGCCGACCTCCTTGATATGGCCGGACTGTTCCTCGCCGAGCAGATTGCCGGCGCCGCGGATGTCGAGATCGTGGCTTGCCAGCATGAAGCCGGCGCCCAGCGTATCGAGCGACTGCAGAACTTTAAGCCGCTTCTCGGCCGCCGACGTCAGTTTGCGCTTCGCCGGCACCGCGAAATAGGAATAGGCGCGCGCCTTCGACCGGCCGACCCGGCCGCGCAGCTGATACATCTGGGCAAGGCCGAACATGTCGGAGCGGAACACGATCAGCGTGTTCGCGGTCGGCACGTCGAGACCGGATTCGACGATGGTCGTCGACAAGAGGACGTCGTAGCGGCCATCATAGAAGGCCGTCATGATATCCTCCAGTTCGCCCGACGGCATCTGGCCGTGGGCAACCGCGACCTTCACCTCCGGCACGTGATCGCGCAGGAACTCGCTGGTCTCGGCGAGATCGGAAATGCGCGGGCAGACGAAGAAGGTCTGGCCGCCACGATAGTGTTCGCGCAGGATCGCCTCGCGCAGGACAACCGGATCGAACGGCGTGATGAAGGTGCGTACCGCCAGCCGATCGACCGGCGGGGTCGCGATGATCGACAGGTCGCGGATGCCGGTGAGTGACAGTTGCAGGGTGCGCGGGATCGGCGTCGCCGTCAGCGTCAGCACATGCACCTCGGCCTTCAGGTCCTTCAACCGCTCCTTGTGGGCAACGCCGAAATGCTGCTCCTCGTCGACGATCAGAAGTCCCAGATCGCGGAAGCCGACCGTCTTGCCGAGCAGCGCATGGGTGCCGATGACGATGTCGATATCGCCCGACTTGAGCCCCTTCTTGGTCTGCGACAGGTCCTTCGAACTGACGAGCCTGGAGGCCTGGCCGATCTTGATCGGGAAGCCCCTGAAACGGTCAACGAAGGTCTTGTAGTGCTGGCGGGCAAGCAACGTGGTCGGTACGACAAGCGCCACCTGCCGGCCCGACATCGCCGCGACGAAGGCCGCCCTGAGCGCCACCTCGGTCTTGCCGAAGCCGACATCGCCACAGATCAGCCGGTCCATCGGCGTGCCGCTCGCAAGGTCCTCGAGCACGGCGGCGATCGCCGTGTCCTGATCGTCGGTCTCCTCGTAAGGGAAGCGCGAGCAGAATTCCTCGAAGGCGCCCTCCGGCGGCGTCATCGCCGGGGCGGAGCGCATCGTCCGGGCCGCCGCGATGGCGATCAGCGCATCGGCCATCTCCAGGAGCTTCTTCTTGAGCTTGGCCTTGCGCGCCTGCCAGCCCTGGCCGCCGAGCTTGTCGAGCTGAGCCGCCGCGTCCTCCGAGCCGTAGCGCGACAACAGCTCGATATTCTCGACCGGCAGGAACAACTTGTCGCCGCCGTGATAGTGCAGTTCCAGGCAATCATGCGGCGCGCCGGCCGCCGTGATCGTCTTCAGGCCCGCGAAGCGGCCGATGCCGTGGTCGACATGGACGACGAAGTCGCCCGGCGACAGCGAGGTCAGTTCGGTCAGGAAGTCGGCCGCCCGCTTCGACTTGCGTTTCGGCCGCACGAACCGGTCGCCGAGAATGTCCTGCTCGCCGATGACGACCAGCGACGGCGCCTCGAAGCCGCGTTCGAGGCCGAGCGTCGTCAGCGCCACCTCGCCCGGCGCCAGCGCCTGCGCCTCGGCCCAGTCGGCAACCGTCTCGATACGGGGCACGCCGTGATCGGACAGCATGTCGCCCATCCGCTCGCGCGAGCCCTCGCTCCAGCAGGCGACGATGACGCGCCGGTCGGTCTTGACCATCGCGCGGGCATGACCGGCCGCCGCATCGAACAGGCTTTCGGCCGCATCGGTGCGCTCCGGCGCGAAGCTGCGCCCTTCCCGCGCGCCGAGATCGAAGACCGGGCCGGTCGCTTGCGTTTCAGGGATGTCGAACGGCGTCAGCGCCGCGACCGCGTGAGCGCCGAGCCGGTCCGTCCACTCGGTCTCGCTTAAGTAGAGCGCGTCGGTGTCGAGCGGCTTGTAGGGCGCGCTGTCGCCGCTTGCGGTATCGGCGGACTCGACGCGGGCGGCATGATAGTCGGTGATCTGGCCGGCCCGTTCGGCGCGGGCCTCCTCGATAAGCGCGTCGAGCATGACCGGAGCGTCGCCGACATAGTCGAACAGCGTGTCGAGGCGCTCGTGAAACAGCGGCAGCCAGTGTTCCATGCCCTGGTGTCGCCGGCCTTCGCTTACCGCCGAATAGAGCGGATCGTCGGTGGAGGGAACGCCGAAGGTCGCGACATAGCCCGTCCGGAAGCGCTTGATCGCCTGATCATCGAGGCGCAATTCGCTCATCGGGATCAGCGCCAGGTGTTTTTCCTGGGCGATCGTGCGCTGGGTCTCCGGATCGAAGCTGCGGATCGATTCCAGCGTATCGCCGAAGAAGTCGAGCCGGATCGGCGCCTCGCGGCCCGGCGCGTAGAGGTCGAGAATGCCGCCGCGCACGGCAAACTCGCCGGTCTCACGCACCGTCGCGGTGCGCTCGAAGCCGTCGCGCGCGAGCCAGTCGATCAGCGGCTCCATGTCGACCCGGTTGCCGGGCTTCAGGATCAGCGAGGACGCCTCGACCCAGTCGCGCGGCGGCACCCGCTGGGTGATCGCGTTGATGGTCGTCGCGATAATCCGCGGCGGCGCCTCGCCCAGCGCTGACAGGGCCGACAGCGTCGCCAGCCGCTCGGCGACGACGGCACCGTTCGGCGAGACCCGGTCATAGGGCAGGCAGTCCCAGGCGGGAAAGGTCAGGATCTCGATATCCGGCGCGAAGAACGCCGCCGCGCGCTTGAAAGCGGCAAGCCGCTGGGCATCCCGGGCAACGAAGACAAGCGTGGCTTGTCCGCCCGTCCCCGAGCGCGCGCGCACGATATCGGTCGCGACGACGGCATCGAAGCCGTCGGGCACATGGGCAAGCGTCACCCGTCCGGGACGCTCCAGCACGGCGGGGGAGAAGGCCCCGCCTCTCATGGCAGTTTGCATGGTCATATAGTCAGGTCGTCTTGGCGGCCGGGTTGTCGCGATGATAGGCCCGAATCGCCTCCAGCATCGGCGTGTCGTAATTGGCCGGCACGGCCTTGCCGCCGGTGATCCAGCCGAACAGTTCCGGATCGGGCGCCGCGATCAAGTATTCGAGCGCTTCGACCTCGTCATCGCTCATCGCCGCGGCATGGGCATCGATGAAGCGGCCGAGCAGCAGGTCCATCTCGCGGGTGCCGCGATGCCAGCAGCGAAAGACGAGCTTGCGGCGCCGGGCGTCGAGAGACGGGGCGGCGCTGTCGTTGGAGAGCATTTTTGACGGGTTCCAGTCAGCGTTCAAAAGTCGACTGCGTTGTGTATAGCGCGCAGCGGACGCCTCGGCCAACCGTTTACGCGGCCGATCAGCACAAAGCCATGGCGATACTTGCGACCGCAATACTATCGACCTCTCCCTTTGCCCCACCATCGGCCTGTTTTCCGGTAGAGTGAGGCGCCTGTCACTTTCCAAGAATCGACCGACACCGCCATACCGCCCCCATGCGCCCGTCCGACCTCAACCCCCTGTTCGCACCGATCTCCAGCCTGCCCGGCGTCGGCCCGCGCAATGCGAAGCTGTTCGCGAAGCTGCTCGGGGCCGACGAGGACGGCGGCGAGCCGCTGGTGCTGGACCTGCTCTGGCATCTGCCCACCGGCCTCATCGACCGGCGCGAGCAGCCGACGCTTAGCCGCGCCGTGCCCGGAACGATCGCGACGCTGAAAGTCGTTATCGACCAGCATCGCCCCGCCCCGCCGGGCCGCTCGCGCGCGCCCTATCGCGTGCTCTGCCACGACGAGACGGGGGAATTGACCCTCGTCTTCTTCCATTCCAACCGGAAGTGGCTCGAATCGACGCTTCCCGTCGGCGAGACACGCTGGGTCAGCGGCCGAATCGAGGATTTCGGCGGCGCCCTGCAGATCGTCCATCCCGACCACGTTGTCGACGAAGCGGGCTTCGCCGCGCTGCCGCTTATCGAACCGATCTATCCCAGGACCGCCGGTCTCGGCGGCAAGGCGATCGCCAAGGCTGCGGCCGGCGCGCTCGATGCCCTGCCGGACCTTCCCGAATGGCAGGACACAGCCTTTCTGAAGCAGCATCGCTGGCCGTCGGCGAAGAACGCGCTTGAGGCCATTCACCACCCTGTCGATCCGGCGGCCTCCGGAGAGGCCGGCCCGGCCTGGCAGCGGCTTGCCTATGACGAGTTGCTGGCCGGCCAGCTTGCCGTTTCGATCGTCCGTTCGCGGGTGAAGAAGGCGGGTGGCCTGTCGCGGCGCGGCGACGGGCATCTGCAAGCGAAGATCGTCGACGCCCTGCCCTTCAGCCTGACCGCATCGCAGGCCGATGCGGTTGACGCGATCCTCGCCGATCTCGCCGAGCTGACGCGGATGCTGCGGCTCCTGCAGGGCGATGTCGGCAGCGGCAAGACGGTGGTCGGCCTGCTGGCGATGGCGGCTACGGCCGAGACCGGCGCCCAGTCGGCCCTGATGGCGCCGACCGAACTGCTCGCCCGCCAGCATCTGCGAACGATCGCCCCGCTCGCCGAAGCCGCAGGCCTGAAGGCCGCGATCCTGACAGGCCGCGAGAAGGGCAAGGAACGCAAGGCGATCCTCGCGGGAATCGGCGATAAGTCGATCGATATCCTGATCGGCACCCACGCCCTGTTCCAGAGCAGCGTCGAATTCGCCGACCTCGGTTTCGTCGTCGTCGACGAGCAGCATCGCTTCGGCGTCCACCAACGCCTCGCCCTCCTCGCCAAGGGCAAGGCGGTCGACATGCTGGTGATGACGGCAACGCCGATCCCGCGCACCCTGCTGCTCACCCATTACGGCGACATGGACGCGACCCGGCTCACCGAAAAGCCCGCCGGCCGCAAGCCGGTGACGACCCGGGCGATGCCGGTCGAACGCTTAAGCGATGTGGTCGCCGGTGTGCGGCGGGCGGTCGATGACGGCGCCCAGGTCTATTGGGTCTGCCCGCTCGTCGATGAGTCCGAGGAGACCGACCTGATCTCCGCCGAAGCCCGCTTCGATACGCTGAAAGGCTCATTCGGCGACCAGATCGCGGTTATCCACGGGCGCATGAGCGGGGCGGAGAAAGACGCCGTCATGGCCCGCTTCATCGACGGTGGCATCCGCATTCTGGTCTCCACGACCGTCATCGAGGTCGGCGTCGACGTGCCCCAGGCAAGCGTCATGATCATCGAGCACGCCGAGCGCTTCGGGCTGGCGCAACTGCACCAGTTGCGCGGCCGGGTCGGGCGCGGCCAGGCCAGCTCAAGCTGCCTGCTGCTCTATAAAGGACCGCTCGGCGAGATCGCCCGGGCCCGGCTCAACACGATGCGCGAGACCGAGGACGGCTTCCGCATCGCCGAGGAGGACCTGAAGCTGCGCGGCGGCGGCGAGATCCTCGGCACGCGACAGAGCGGCATGCCGGGCTTTCGCGTGGTGCGCCCCGCCCTGCATCTCGACCTGATCGAGGCGGCCCGCGACGACGCGCGGCTCATCCTGGAGCGCGATCCGACGCTGGAAAGCGAGCGCGGCCGGGCGCTGCGGACGCTGCTGTTCCTGTTCCGCCAGGATTCGGCGATGCGGCTGATCGAGGCCGGCTAGCCGGTCCCCTACTCGGCCGCCGTTTTCGTCTCCGTTGGCTCCGCTTCAGGTGCCTGGAGCGCCCGGCCGTTGCGCTGCTTGGGCAGCGGCTTGCCGTCCGGTCCGAGCTTCGGGGTGACCAGTCCGCCCGAAATCACCGCCTTGGCCGCATCCTCGACGCTCATGTCGAGGATCGTCACGTCCTTCTTCGGCACGATCAGCAGGAAGCCGGAGGTCGGGTTGGGCGTCGTCGGCAGGAACACGTTGACCAGGTCGGTCTCCTCCCCGCCCGCCTTCTCCTTCAACTCACCCTTGGTGTCGGTGGCAACGAAGACGATCGCCCACAGGCCGGGCCGGGGATACTGGATCAGCCCGACATTCTGGAACGATTGGCTCGACTGCGACAGCACCGTCTCGAAGATCTGCTTCAGACCGCGATAGATCGACCGCACCAGCGGCATCCGGTCGAGCAGCATCTCGCCATAGGCGATGATCGTGCGGCCGAACAGATTGGCGGTCGCGGCCCCTAGGACGGTGAGCAGGAAGATCGCGACGATCAGGCCGAAGCCCGGCACGGTGAACGGCAGATAGTGGTCGGGATTGTAACGCGCCGGGATCCACGGCTTGACCCAGGCATCCACCCAGTTGATGAACGTCCAGGTGATGTAGATCGTGATCGACAGCGGCGCGGCGATGACCAGCCCGGTCAGGAAATAGTTGCGTAGCCGCATGCCGAAGCCGACGCGGCGCTTGTGCGGCGCCTCCGAGGCCTTCCTGGCGCCGCGATCGGGATCGCGTTTGCTGCTCATGACGTCGAATGTAAGCCCATGGACCCGAACCCGCCAGTTACCGTTTCTTCATGACGGGATCACGGCACCGGCACGCGGGATCATATCCCCGTGAGCGGCTGAACGGGTATAGCCCGACGCTTCGGCCGGCCTGACGTCTCGGTCGATGGTTACTCGACGGTTACCGATTTCGCCAGATTGCGCGGCTGATCGACATCCGTGCCCATGAAGACCGCCGTGTGGTAGGCGAGAAGCTGCACGGGAATCGCATAGACCAGCGGCTGCACGAACTGGAACATCTTCGGCAGCACGATCGTCGAAAACGGCTGGTCGCCGGCCGCCGCCGCCCCATCCTCGTCGGTCAGCATGATGATGCGGCCACCGCGGGCCGCCACTTCCTGCATGTTCGATATCGTCTTGTCGAACAGGTGGTCGGAGGGCGCGATGACGATCACCGGCATGTTTTCGTCGATCAGCGCGATCGGGCCGTGTTTCAACTCGCCGGCCGCGTAGCCTTCCGCGTGGATATAGGAGATTTCCTTGAGCTTCAGCGCGCCTTCCATGGCGACGGGGAAATTAAGACCACGGCCGAGATAGAGGACGTCGCTTGCCCGCGACAGGTCCTTGGCGATCGCCTCGATCTGCGGTTCGAGCTTCAGGGCCTGGCTGAGCAGGCGCGGCACCTCGATGAGCGCATTCACCAGCTTGTGTTCATCGCTCTGCGACAAGAAGCCCCGCCGCCGGCCGGCGACGATGGCCAGACACGCGAGCACCGACAATTGGCAGGTGAAGGCCTTGGTCGAGGCGACGCCGATCTCGGGGCCGGCAAGGGTCGGGAAGGTCAGTTCGGATTCCCGGGCGATCGAGGATTCCGGCACGTTGACGATCGACAGGATGTGCTGGCCCTGCGCATCGCAGTAGCGCAGCGAGGCGAGCGTGTCGGCGGTCTCGCCGGACTGGGAAATGAAAATGGCAAGGCCGCCCGGATCGAGCGGCACCTCGCGGTAGCGGAACTCGGAGGCGACATCGATATCGACCGGCAGGCGGGCGTATTTCTCGAACCAGTATTTGCCGACCAGCCCGGCCAGATAGGCCGTGCCGCAGGCGCAGATGGTGATCCGCTTCAACTCGGCGATATCGAACGGCAGGTCCTGCGGGATGCGCACCAGGCCGGTCGTCATGTCGATATAGTTGGCGAGCGTGTGGCTCACCACTTCCGGCTGCTCGTAGATCTCCTTGGCCATGAAGTGACGGTGATTGCCCTTGTCGACGAGGAGCGCGGAGGCGAGCGAGCGCTGGACCGGCCGGCTGACCGTGTCTCCGGCCTCGTCATAGATCGTCACGTCATCATGCCTCAGCACCGCCCAGTCGCCGTCCTGCAGATAGGCGACCCGATCCGTGAACGGGGCGAGCGCGGTCGCATCCGATCCCAGATACATCTCGCCGTCGCCGAAACCGATCGCCAGCGGACTGCCGCGCCGCGCGCCGATCAGCAGGTCCTCCTCGCCGTCGAACAGCACGGCGAGCGCGAAGGCGCCCTCAAGACGCCGCAGGGCGGCGCGGATGGCCTCGACGGGCGCCTTGCCGGCACGCATCTCCCGCGTGATCAGGTGCGCGACGACCTCGGTATCGGTTTCCGTCTCGAAGACGGCGCCATCGCGCTGCAATTCATCGCGCAGCGCGCGGTAGTTCTCGATGATGCCGTTATGGACGAGCGCCACCCGTTCGGTCGCATGCGGGTGGGCATTGCCTTCCGTCGGCGCGCCATGGGTTGCCCATCTGGTGTGGCCGATCCCGGTCCTGCCAGATAGCGGCTGGTCGGAAAGCCGCGCCTCGAGATTGCGCAACTTGCCTTCCGCCCGCCGCCGTGCCAGTTGCGGGCGGGCCCCGTCGGCGCGCTCAAGCGTCGCGACGCCGGCCGAATCATAGCCGCGATATTCAAGCCGCTTGAGTGCCTCGACGATCTCTCCTGCGACCGGCTCCTTGCCGATGATCCCGACGATACCGCACATTCCGTCCTGGCCTCCGCGTCATATGCCCCAACGGCGTCCCCAGCCGTGTCGACGGCAAGGCATATCCGCGCGACCGACAGGGTGAAACTCAAACTTTCTTAGCGATTCTAACAGCCTGCCCATCCGGCGTTTCGGGGCTGCCCCTCAGTCCTCGCCGCGCTGACGGGCCTTGCGCTTGCGCTCGGCCCAGCCGGCGATTTCCACCTGCCGTGCCCGCCCGACCGCCAGCGCGTCCGGCGCGACGGTCCGGGTGATCACGCTGCCGCTGCCGATATAGGCGCCGTCGCTGATCGTGACCGGGGCGACCAGCGCACTGTTGGAGCCGATGAAGGCGCCCGCGCCGATCTCGGTGTGATGCTTGTCGAAGCCGTCATAGTTGCAGGTGATGGTGCCCGCGCCGATATTGGCGCCCGCCCCGATGGTCGCATTGCCGATATAGGCAAGGTGATTGGCCTTGGCGCCGGCTGCGACCGTGGCGGCCTTGATCTCAACGAAATTGCCGATCCGGGCCTTTTCGCCGATATCGGCGCCCGGCCGAAGCCGGGCATAGGGGCCGATCACCGCGCCGTCGCCGACAGTGGCCTGTTCCAGATGGCTGAAGGCGCGGATCCGGACACCGTCGGCAACCCGCACGCCGGGCCCGAAGACGACATGCGGCTCGACCACGACGTCGCGGCCCAGAACGGTATCGGTACTCAAGAACACCGTTTCCGGCGCGACGAGCGTCGCACCCTCTGCCATGGCTTTCTCCCGCAACCGCTCCTGCATGCAGGCTTCGGCAGCCGCAAGCTGCGCGCGCGTGTTGACCCCGAGCACCTCCTGCTCGTCGCAGCGGATGAAGGTCGCGCCCAGGCCGCGCTCGACCGCGACCTCGACGGCATCGGTCAGATAATATTCGCCCTTGGCATTGTCGTTGCCGATCGCCTCCAGAAGATCGCGCGCAACGGAACATGAGATCGCGATAATCCCTGAGTTGCAGAGCGTTATCGCTCTTTCCTCATCCGATGCATCCTTGTGCTCGCGGATCGCCAGCAGGCGCTCGCCGTCGGTGAGGAGCCGGCCGTACCCGGTCGGGTCCACGGCCTCGAAGCCAAGCGCCGCGACCGCCGCGCCCGCGCCGATCGAGGCCCGGAGCCGGTCAATGGTCTGCGGCCGCACCAGTGGCGTGTCGCCGTAGAGCACGACGAGATCGCGGTCCGGACGCAGCGCCGCGCCGGCGGCGAGGACGGCATGGGCGGTGCCGAGCCGCTCGGTCTGGACATGCAGGCTCGCGCCCGGCATCCGGTCGGCGACGAACGCCCCGACCGTCTCCATGCCCGGCCCGACGACGACCGCCGCCTCCGCGCCACCAAGCGCCTGAACCGCCGCCAGAACATGGCCAAGCATCGGCTCGCCGGCGATACCGTGCATCACCTTCGGCATGGCGGAGCGCATCCGTGTCCCCTCGCCCGCGGCAAGGATGACAAATTGGCAGGGCGTATCGGGCATCAGGCTCTCCGCGCAGATGATGGGGAATTTGGACGCAAACAGGGTTACCGGTTTGTTAATGCGTTCTGGCGACACTTCGCCGAGAAACGGACGAGAGAATCGGATAGGCGATTTTCAAGACCGGATGAAGGTCGAGCGGAACTCCATGGCCAGCAAATCCAGATCCGTCTACCACAAACGGCCCGCGCGGGAACGGGTGACACGGGCCATATGGGGGGTGATGGCGGCGCTTTCGGCCGCTGCCGTCGCGGTCTCCGCCGTTTCCGAAGACGGGCAGCAGCGGGTCGCCGCGCTGTTCGCCCCCGACGAGCCGCAAGTCGCCGAATTCGCAAGCGTCGACGAGATCGAGCGCCTTTCCGCCGAGATCGCCCGGCTGAAGTCGGAAACCCGGTTCCTGGCCCTGGAAAAGCAGGCGCTGACCATCAAGCTGTCCTCGCTGGAGACCGAATGGGGGCCGTTGACGGCCTCGATCCCCGATCCCTCGGACATCTCTTCGGGTGACTTGCTGACAGACCCCGTCGGGCTTGACCACGCGGATGCCGTCACTTCGGATGGTCCCACTCCGGATAATCCGGCCGCCGGCCCGCGCCAGGTCCGCACGATCGACGTCGGTTTCGTGCCCCTGCCGCTCGACGAGGCGCGCATCGACGACGCGCTCACACCCTCGGAAGACGAGATCCTGGCCGACATCTCGGCACTCGCCCATCCGCTCGCGCGCCGCTTTCCCTCGCAGGTCGTCAGGACGCGCTTCGCCATCGAGATCGGCGCCGAGCCGACCATGGACGCCGCGCGCGAACGCTGGACGGCCCTGCGCCTTGCCCACGGTCCGCTGCTCGGCGGCCTGGATCCCGCCGTCGCCATCGCCGAGGGCGGTGAATCGCTACAGTTGCGGCTGCTGGCCGGCCCGTTCATCGATGCCGCCGATGCGATAACGACCTGCGCTGCCCTGCTCGAACAGGATATCGACTGCCGCGCCGTGCGCAGCGAGGGCCAGAAGCTGGTGATGCGTTAGCCCCCGCCCCTGAAGACCCGCCCTCTCCGCATACCTCCTGCCCGCTTGCCCGAACGACCGTCAGGCTGTAGGGCATCGGCATACGGCTTGCAGCAGGCGCTGCATGTCCCGCCATCCTCGGACGTCAGCCGGCATGCGGTACCACACATGTGGCCGCCAATGCTGGTCCAGCCTTCCGAAACGACGACGACGCGACTGACATGCTCGGCCTGAACGAACGCACACGCGCCTATATCAGTCTCGTCTTCATGCCGCTGTTCTTTTCCTCCAACCTGGTGCTCGGCCGCTCCGCCATCGAGATCGTCGAGCCGTGGACGGCGGCCTACTGGCGCTGGGGGCTGGCGAGCCTGATCCTGTTCCCCTTCGCCATCGGCGGGGTATGGCGCTGCCGCGACGCGCTGCTCGCCAACTGGCGCCTGCTTTTCGTGTTCGGCTTCCTCGGCATGATCATCTGCGGCGGCGGCGTCTACGTGTCGCTGCGCTACACGACGGCGACCAACGCGACGCTGATCTATACGACCTCACCGATCTTCGTGCTGCTCCTGGAACTGGTGTTCCGCCGCCAGCCGGTCAGCCCGCGCCAGGTCCTCGGCGTCGTGCTCGCCGTGTTCGGCATCGTCGAGATCGTCCTGCGCGGCGATCCGGCGCGGCTGTTGTCGCTGAAGCTCAATGGCGGCGATCTGGGCATCCTGTTCGCCGCGTTCAGCTGGGCGGTCTATTCGGTGCTGCTGCGCCGGCCGGCCTTCCAGGCGCTGCCGACCCTGCCGCTGTTCCTGATCATCGCGCTGGTCGGCACCGCCATGCTGACGCCTCTGATGCTGTGGGAGACGGTCGCCGTCGGGCCGATGCCGATGGTCCCGCGCGCCTGGGCAAGCCTCGTCGGCCTCGCGGTCATCGCCTCCGTCCTGCCCTTCCTGGCCTATCAGTACGGCGTCAAGGTCGTCGGGCCGTCGATCACCTCGATGTTCCTCTACCTGCTGCCGGCCTTCGGCGTGCTGATGGCCGCGGTCTTCCTGGGCGAGGAACTGCATCTCTATCACGGCATCGGCTTCGTGCTGGTCACCGCCGGCGTGATCCTGGCAACCGCGAAATTCGGCGGCGGCAAGGACGCCTCAACGACCTAACCACGACAACGATGTATACATCCCTTGCCCAAAGCCTCACCGCCCTGTAGGTCGGTAACACGCGGTCGGATCGATACGATCCCGCCCGCGACCAGGACGACCACGGGCGAAGGGCTTTCCGCAGAATGGACGAACGAACCCGCGCCTATGTCGTTCTCGTCTTCATGCCACTGTTCTTTTCCTCCACCCTCATCATCGGCCGGGCGGCCGTACCGGTCATCGAGCCATGGACGCTCGCCTATTGGCGCTGGATGCTGGCGAGCGTCATCCTGTTTCCCTTCGCCGTCGGGGCAATCCTGCGCTCCAGCGACATCCTGATCGGCAATTGGCGGCTGATCGCCTTCCTGTCGCTCCTGCTGATCGTCATCTGCGGCGGCGGCGTCTTCGTCGCGCTGCGCTACACGACGGCAACCAACGCGACCCTGATCTATACGATGTCGCCGATCTTCATCCTGATCATCGAGACGCTGTTTCGCGGCCATCGTCCCTCGCTGCGTCAGGTCGGGGGTATCCTGCTGGCCTTCCTGGGCGTCGCGGTGATCGTCCTGCGCGGCGATATCGACCGGCTCCTGGCCTTCCGCTTCAATCCCGGCGACATCATCATCCTGTTCGCCTCGGTCTGTTTCGCGGTCTACTCAACGCTATTGCGCAGCAACGGCCTGACGAAGGTCCCGACCCATGCGCTGTTCGCGATCATCCTATTGACCGGAACGGCGCTGCTGGTGCCGCTGATGCTGTGGGAAGCGGTGACGCACCAGGCAATGCCGACCCGGCTCGATGCGTGGGCCAGCATCGCCGGGCTCGCCGTCTTCGCCTCGGTGTTGCCGTTCCTGATGTATCAGTACGGCATCAAGATCGTCGGCGCGCCGATCACCGCGACCTTCATCTATCTGCTGCCGGCCTATGGCGTGGTGCTGGCGGTGGTGTTCTTAGGGGAAGCCTTCAAGACCTATCACGCCTTCGGCTTCGTCATGATCATGACCGGCATCGTCGCGGCGACCGCGCAGTTTCCCCGTCGGCGGATCGCCCAAACCGTTTGAGACGACCGGTCAGCCGGCAAGCGACCAGTCGACGATGGGACCGGCCGGCACGATGCCCAGGGGATTGCGCTTCGGGCTCGGCGAGTGATAGCCGCGCTTGTAGATGTCGAAATGGACCGTCTCGGCGATACCCGGCCGCGCGTGGAACGCCCGCGCAGAGGCCCACAGGCGCGGATAGTCGACGAGCCGCCGGATATTGCACTTGAACGCGCTCCAATAGGCGACATCGAAGCGGACCAGCGTCGGGAACAGGCGGATATCGGCCTCGGTCAGGCGGTCGCCGGCCAGATAGGACGTTTCGGCAAGCTGCGCCTCGATCGCGTCGAGCGTCTCGAAGACGTCCGCGACCGCCGCCGCATAGGCCTCCTGGCTCTCAGCAAAGCCGGCCCGGTAGACACCGTTGTTGAGCGTCTTGTGGATCCGGTCGTTCCAGGCGTCGATCGCCGGCCGCAGCGCGGCGGGATAGAAATCTTCCGCATTGGCGCCGACGCCATTAAAGGCCCCGCCGAGCATCCGCACGATATCGGCGGATTCGTTGCTGACGATCTGCTCCCTCTCAGTGTCCCACAGGACCGGCACCGTCACCCGGCCGGAATAATCCGGATCGCCGCGTGTGTAGATCTCGTGCAGCGCCCGCGCGCCGAACAACCGGTCCTCATAACCGTTTTCCGGATCGAACACCCAGCCCTGGTCGCTGCGACGCGGCGCGGCGATCGAGACGGGCACGGCCTCTTCCAGCCCTTTCAGAACCCGGGTCAGCAGCGCCCGATGCGCCCAGGGGCAGTTCCAGGCGACATAGAGATGATAACGGCCGGCTTCCGCCTTGAAGCCGCCGGTTCCCGTCGGCCCCGCCGCGCCATCCGCCGTCACCCAGTTGCGCAACAGGCTCGGCGTGCGCTGCCAGGCGCCATCCGGCAGCAGGCGGATGCCTTCATCCGTTACCCAACGGCCGTCGATCAGCCTGCCCATTACGCCCCATCCTGCCCAACCGCATCCCGGATCGCCGCCATATTGGCGCGGTAGGCGGCCTGACCGTCCCCCTTGAACACCGCCGAGCCGGCGACCAGCACATCCGCGCCGACCTCGACGACGCTCGCCGCCGTCGCCGGCGCCACGCCGCCATCGACCTGCAGGAAGATGTCGCGCTTGCCGATCACGTCGCGGATCCGGCGGATCTTGGGCAGCATCGACGGCAGGAAGGCCTGGCCGCCGAAGCCCGGATTGACGGTCATCACGAGGATCAGGTCGACCGTGTCGAGGACGTAGTCGATCGCCTGTTCCGGCGTCGAGGGCGTCAGCGACACGCCGGCCTTGCAGCCCGCGGCCCGGATCGCCCGCAGCGTCCGGTCGAGATGCGGCCCGGCCTCGGCGTGGACCGTGATGATATCGGCGCCGGCCTCGGCGAAGGCCTCGATGAACGGGTCGGCCGGCTCGATCATCAGATGGACATCGAGCGGCTTGTCGGTCACCGGCCGGATCGCCTTTACCACCAGCGGCCCGATCGTCAGGTTCGGCACGAAATGGCCGTCCATCACGTCGACATGGATCCAGTCCGCCCCGGCCGCGTCAACCGCCTCGATTTCGGCGCCCAGCCGTGCAAAGTCCGCCGACAGGATGGACGGGGCGATCAGTAGACGGCGCATGGCCTGCCTCCTTTGTGGTGGTGCCGGTGTGGTGGTGCCGATCGGGCCGGCGAATCGCGACCGCGCCCTTGAGCCACGGACGCGGCCGAAAATCAAGCCGAAACGCGTCCCGCAAATGCTGGTTGCTTGCTAAAAACATAACAATCCAAACA
>JANQKY010000102.1 GCA_028280885.1 Tepidamorphus sp. | reverse complement strand
GCTCGACCGTATCGACGGATACGCCCTTCGCGACTAAGCTTGGCCCTGACGCAAATCCACTCCGTCAGAATGCACCTGATGTATCGACCGATGCTCTAGGATGGCGGCGTGGCTGGTCGTGCCTGCGCCAGGGGGCATGGCGTCTTCGATATCGACCAGGACGTGTTGTTCAGGAATGTCTCGCAGACGGCGAGATTGCCGCGAATGCAGACGGATTCGCCGACCATATAGTCCTGGCCACGATACCGGCAGGTGCAGTCAATGATGGGGCGGACGGCGTCCCGGGCGGGAGCAGATTGATGCGGATCAGCTTGGGCGGGTTTGATCGCCCGCTCGCCGGACCGATCTGAACGGAACGGACTTCCTTCCGTCGCTTCGGCCGTCGCTCCCGGTCCTTTCGCGCTGAAATCGGCAAAAGCCGACCCCGGCCCTGCTCCGACAAAAAGGAGAGAGATCACGAGAACCGGGATGTGCAATCCCGGTCGCAGGCTCTTCTTGCGGCGACTGTCTATCCCATCGGCTGAAAGCCTAACAGGAATCATCCTCCACCGACAGTGCCGTTTTGAAGGCGCCTAATGGAATGCGGCGTGCCCGAGCGGCCCGCGGCCAGGCCCGGAGCGGGGTCCGCAATCCCCGCCTCGGGATATCCCCCTGTCGAGGGGCGAGCGCGAACAGGCCGGTTTCTGGCCGTCAGCCGGCGATCTGCAGGTTGATCGCCTTGGGGCCCTTGCCGCGCTTGTCCGGCTCGGTCTCGAAGGAGACGCGATGGCCCTGGTCGATGGCCGGAATGCCGGAGCGTTCGACGTCCGAAATATGGACGAAGACGTCCTTGTCACCCTCGTCAGGGGTGATGAAGCCGTAGCCCTTGGACTGGTTGAAGAATTTCACGGTTCCCGTCTGGCGCATGGGACTCTCCTTCCCGAAAACGGCCCGCCGCCAGCGCGGCGGCGAGGCGACGATGAGGGCAGCCAACAGATTTCATCGGGACAGGCATTCCATGCAACAGCAGGCACGTTATAGTCCAATCCGGTAGTCCGATCAGCTGCCTTCCCTCTGGTGATGACGGATGAGGGAGGCAATAGCAAGCAAAATTCACATGACAGTCCTGTAAAACTGCCCGAATCCGGGGAAGATGGCGATTTCCGGGCGAATCTGCAAAAAAGCTATGGAATCCTGCCCATTTTCTTTGCAGCCGCTGGACCTGTCGCGACGGCAGGCGAGGCCGGGCACCCGCGCTCTTTCACCGTTTCCGCTTGTGTTGCCCCTTCCGTTGGGCTGCGGCTTCGGGTAGTCAGCAAGGCGTCTGTCCGTCGGCGAGGAGCCATCATGACCACCCTGCGCGCGGCCGTATTGCCGGTCACCCCGTTTCAGCAGAACTGCACGATCCTGTTCGACGACGAGACGAAGCGGGGCGTGGTCATCGATCCCGGCGGGGAACTCGATGCGATCGAGGAGGCCATCGCGAAGATCGGCGTCAGCATCGATGCGATCGTCCTGACCCACGGCCATATCGACCATGCCGCGGGCGCCGATGAGCTGCGCGAGCGGCTCGGCGTCGAGATTGTCGGACCGCACAAGGCCGACGCGATGCTGCTTGGCAATCTTGAACAGCAGGGCGCCGCCTATGGCATCGAGGGGGCCCGCAATGTCGTGCCGGACCGGTGGCTGGAGGAGGGCGAGGCCGTCGATATCGCCGGGCATGAATTCGATGTGTTCCATTGCCCCGGCCACAGCCCCGGCTCGGTGGTTTTCTTCAATGCGCCGGCGCGGTTCGCCGTTGTCGGAGACGTCCTGTTCCGGGGCTCGATCGGGCGCACGGACCTGCCGGGCGGCGATCAGGAAACGCTGCTGGCGTCGATCCGCGACAAGGTGTTCCCGATGGGTGACGACGTCGCCTTTCTGTGCGGCCACGGACCGGGCGGCACGATCGGCGAGGAGCGGCGGACGAACCCGTTTGTCGGCGAGCAGGCCGGCTGATACGGAATTTGCCGCACATCGGCTAACTCTTGCAGTTGTCGCCGTCCTTGATATGCGCGGGGATATCGCCGATGACCGTGATCTTCACGTTTGCCGTGCCCTTGTCGATCATGCCGAGGCGTTCGGCCGCGCCCTTGGTCAGGTCGAGGATGCGGCCTTTCACGAAGGGGCCCCGGTCGTTGATCGTCACGTCGACGGATTTGCCGTTGTCGCGGTCGAGCACCCGCACATGGGTGCCGAGCGGCAGCGTGCGGTGGGCGGCGAACATGCCGGCGGGATCTTCTTTCCTGCCCTCGGCGTTGAGGCCGGTCAGGGCGTACCAGGAGGCGACGCCGCATTGGGTCGCCCCGGCGTGAGGCTTCTCTGATTGGGGCGTCCCGGATTTAAGCGTCTCGGATTTAAGTGTCTCGGGAGGCGGCTTCAGCCAGAATTGCCAGTAGATCATGCCGCCGATGGCGGCGATCAGGATGAGCGTGCCCGCGGCGATGCGGCGCGGGCCGGGGCGTTTCCATCTGGTTTTGAGGACCTCGCTCGTTCTCCTGTTCAACATGCCTTGCCCCCTTGAAGCCAATGCGCGTGTCGCGGGAGTATAGACTGTTTCCACTACGGAATTGAGCGCAGATTGGGCGCGTCCTGTGTGGTCCGGCCAATCAGGCCACGCGGCAGGCCCGACCAGTCGGGTGGGCCTGTCAGGTCGCGACGCCCATCATGCGCAGGCTCATGGCGACGCCGAGCCAGCAGGCGGTCCACAGCAGGGTCCCGAGCGTCGCGCCGGCAACGACGCCGGGGACGCGCCAGTGCGGGAAGGCGGCCGCGCCGAAAAGGCCGCCGGCGACAACGCCGGGCCAGCCGAGCCACAAGGCAAGCTGCGGCCCGTAGGAGGCCAGCACATCGCAGAGGGTATCAAACATCGTTGCCGGGTCCGCCGCGCCGCCGCCGTCAGTCCGAACAGCGCGACCGGATCGTCGCGTGCCAGTCGGTGCGGGCCAGTTCGAGCTGGGCGACCTGATCCTGGCGGGCGAAGCCGGTCAGGCACTGGGCGTAG
Source organism: Tepidamorphus sp. (assembly GCA_028280885.1). Classification (GTDB taxonomy): domain Bacteria; phylum Pseudomonadota; class Alphaproteobacteria; order Rhizobiales; family Tepidamorphaceae; genus Microbaculum. The sequence continues at coordinate 5,333 of JANQKY010000102.1, read as the reverse complement.
ACCAAGCGTGCGGTCTCGATTGCCGCGACATGGCTGCGATAGGCGACGCAGCGGTGCGCGGGATCCTGGCCGGCGACGCTGCGCAGCGCGGCGACGCTGACGCCGAAGCCGCGTTCCACCTCGACCAGCCGGGCCTGGCATTCGCTCCGGTCCGCCACCGCCGGTCCGGCCGCCGCGTCGGTCGGCACTGGCGCCAGCGACAGGGTCAGGGCGAAACCGCCGCCAAACAGCGCGAGCGCGGCGGCGGCAAGGAACAGCGGTCGGTTTCTCACAGGCGTCGTCATCTTTGTGTGGCGCTCCGGGTATCGGGGTCTAGACGAGTCTGGTTGCGGTGTCTGTTGCGAAAATGTCAGTCAGCGACTGATTCGAGCGGGCCTGTGGGACCGGTCTGATGGATCTCGGGTGCATTGGGGGACTATCGGGAATTGCAGGTCAGCGAGACCTTTTCGGCGAAGATGTCGATATGCCCGTTCATCCGGCCGACCCGCTCGGTCCGCTCCGCACCGGTGGCGCAGCGGTTATAGACGTTGCGGGCGGCCAGCATGACGCGGATCTGGCCGTAGAGAACGTCGCAGCTGGCATCCCGGGCGAGCTCCCGCTGGCCGGTCAGCGCCGCGCCGGACTGCGTCAGTTGCGCTTCGATTTTCTGAAGATGCGCCCGGCAGACGGCGCTGTCGACGAAGCCGGCGCTGCCGATGCCCGGCATGGCGGCCAGGGTCGCGGCAAGGCAGAGCGTCGCGGCAAGCTCGCGGACCGGCAGCCGGCCCGCCCGCAGGCGCGAGACCCGCAGGCGCGTGTTTGCGGGGGTGATCGCCGTCGCTACTGCGCTCCTTGTTTCACGATTGCGGCGCGTGCCCATCGTGCCTGGTCCCATGCCCGTTCAGCCCGGCTTGCCGTTGCCCATGCGGCACCTTACTCAGCAAGCCGTTTCAAATGTCCTTATGACGGGGCGGGATTTCATCCGTATTGCGAGGAATGTTTCATTCGTTTCAGGCCCGGCATTTTGGTTTGCCGATGCAATTCGGCCACACTGACGCATCAGGCGGCGGCTGTCCGCCGCCGCCTTTGGGGTGCCGTTCCCAGAGGCGGCGCGCCCCGTCGGGCTCGGCTACGAACAGAAGTGATAGCGGCCGTCATAGCCCAGGAAATAGCCGGTATTCGGGTTGAAGCTGCGATACTTCGAGGCGCAGTAGGAATACCAGGCCGGGGTCCAGGGGGCCGGCGGGCCATAATAGACCGGCGGCGGCGCGTAGTAGCGCGGCGTGGTCATTGCCGATCCGAGGATCGCGCCGGCGGCGAAGCCGAAGATGCCGGCGGCGGCGGCCGCGCCGTTGTTGTGGCGGCGGTGTTCCCAGCCGGCATCGGCGGCGGCGGGGAGCGCGGCGGCACCGACGGTTGCGATCAGGCCGGCGGCGACAACGCGTTTCCAGGTGCGGATCATTTCATCTCTCCATCGATACCTGCGCAGGGGCCTGTTCCAAGCAGGCGAAGGCCCTGCGGACGGGGCGCCGGCCCGGCTGCCATGTCGGGACTTGAGCCGCACCCGTTTGATGACGAGGGTTCTGGCAGGCCGCGCCTGAACCGGGCCTGAATGCCGCGTGGGTGGTTTTGTTCAGGATTGCCGCGGGCGGGCCGATCGGGTTTTCGCGGACATGAAACACGCCCGTCATATCGCTTGAAGCTTCAATGGTGTTGAATGGGGCCGGACCGAACCGGAGGAACCGCTATGGCCTTGAAGAAAAATGCTCTCGTCCTCTCTCTCGCCTTTGTGCCGCTGACCATTGCGGCATCCGCCGAAGCCGCCTCCTTCGACTGCGCCAAGGCGGCGACCCCGACCGAACACGCGATCTGCGACAACCCGCAGCTCTCTCATCTCGATGACCAGACCGCCGGTCTCTACTATTCCTTCATTTCCAGCGGTCGCCCGGCCGACAAGGTCGACGCGGTCAAGAAGGAGCAGGCCGGTTTCCTGACCCGCCGCGATGCCTGCGGGGCAAACTACAATTGCCTGATCGATGCCTATACCAGCCAGATCATGTATCTGAAGGCGGAATCCGGCGACGGCATGTAGCCGGCGTCTGAACGCACCGCCCAGATACGCTGTCCCGGCACGGCCGGGACGCTATCCGTGCCGCGCCAGATGCGGTGCGCCGCAATTATATAAGCCGGCAACCATTGTCTCGCGGCATGGTTTCCGGCATGTTTGCCGCTGCGTGAGACAACGCGCGAGATCATTCCTGTCGATGACCGCTCACAAGGAGCGCCCGGGGGCTGGCGGGAAAGGCAACAGAGAGAAGGGTCAAGGGAATGAGCAGACTGTTTATCGGAGCCCTGCTGGCAACCGCGCTCGGGGCGAGCGCGGCCATGGCGGACGAATCCTATGCCACCTATGACGCGGCGACCGGCCAGCGGGGCGGCGACATCTACTACGACACCGACTACGGCAATGACGCGATCTGGCGCAGCAATGATCAGTCGCGCTACTACTACATCTACGGCATGGCCGGGATCTATCAGAATCGCGGTATCTACGATGGCTACTGGATCGACATGCGGCCGAACTATTCAGCCGGCGCCATAAATTGCCCGAGCGGGACCGCCGGCGATCATTTCGGCAACCAGTATCCCGTCTGGGGCCGGTTCCGGCTCGACTGGACGCAATACGGCAACAATCCGCAGCACTGGGTGATGTATACCGGCCAGTGCGACAATGAACTGGGCTCGGACGGCGTGATCACGTCGCTGCAGACGCAGGTCATGCAGCCGGGGGCGAACAACGCTCAAGGGACCGCCGGCAAGAAGGCCAAGAAGAAGAAAAACAAGAACAAGTAGGCGCCGGCCATCGGCCGGACCGGATCAGCAAACGCCGGCGGGTCCCCGCCGGCGTTTTCCATGAAGCCTTCTATTCGTGCAGGCCGCGTTTCAGATCGTCCAGGTTGAGCACCGGCATGATGGTGATCGAGGCGTTCAGGGCGGCGAACATCGGTTCGTTGTACTCCGTCAGCTTCGACTGATCGGTCTCCTCGAAGAAGATCAGCCCGGCGCGCTGGCCGTTGATCGTCGTGAAATAGGCGGCTTCCGCGTTGGTCGCTTCGACCAGCGCCTCGATCGCCCTGGCAATCGAGCCATCGGCGGCGGCGACATTGCCGCGGTCGACGGGGATGGTGAATTGCAGCATCAGTCGCATGGCGGTGGTCCTCCGGCCTCTCGTGTCGGTCATGCCCGAACCGCGTGATCCTTTAGCGACAGGCCGGCCATCCGGTGGTCCCGTCCGCTTCGGTTCGGCGGCTTGCAGACTGTATACCGGTTCCCCGGTTCGCCAAACGGTGGCGTTTGTCATTCGGATCGGGGGCCGGCCGCCCCGTGGAGCGGCCGGCGGGAGCCCTCGCGGGCCGGTGTGTCGAAACGGACGACGCGATCAGCAGTGGCTTGCGTGGGCGGTGCAGGTGTCCTGCATCAGCTTGCCGATATTGCCGGCGCCGTAGCCGCCATAGTTCGGCTTCGGAAATTCGGTGTTCCGGCCGAAATAAGAGGCGCCCTGGCGATTGAAGCCGACCGTGTTCGAGCCGTAGCTGGTGACGCCGATGACGGCCTGCCTGGTCTTCCTGCCGAGCGAGGCTTCGCTGGCGTCGATTTTCGGCCTGGCGCCGAGATTGACGAGCCAGGGGCCGCCGCTCGAGCCGCCGGTCTGGGCCGAGCCGATCTGCGTGTTCTTGAGCTTGCCGTCCTTGGTAAACCAGCCGACCGCGTCGGTCCGGATCATCTGATAGCCCTCGTCGAAGGCGGCGGGATAGCCGAGCTGGGTGATCTGCACGACGGTGTTCCCGAACGGCTTGAATCTCTTGTAGGAATAGCCGTTCCAGGCGTAGTCGTACCAGCCGACGGTCTCGCCGACATGGCGGCCGTCCTTGGTCTTCAGGACGATGGTGGCAAGATCGTTGTTGCACACCACGCCGGTCTGGGCGCAGGTATCGGTGCCGTCGAAATAGGGGGTCAGGACATAGGCGTCCTCCCACTCCCAGGTGCCGTAGACGCCGCCGTCCTTGTCCTCGTTGGCCGGGACCCACAGCACTTCGTCGGCCCAGCCGTCCTGCTTCTCGCCATAGTGGAAGACGCAATGCCCCGCGGTGATCAGGACGCCCTTCTTGACCAGCGAGGCGGTGCAGACGAACCAGTCCTGGCCGAAGCGCGCATAGACCTTGCCGGTGGCGCGGTAGGGATAGCTGGTCACCGGGGTGCGGGCCCTGGTATCGGACTGGCCGCGCTTGGCAACCGCGACCCGCGCCGTGGTGTAGGGCGCCTTGGCGCGGCCGAAGGCCTGCGGCACCGACAGGTCGCCTGCGTCCGAGGAGACGCCCGCAACGCCATCGGAGCCGGCCTTCAGCCTGGCCGGTTTCATTCTGAACGCCGATTTGTCGGCGAGCGGCATGCGGCTGCGCGTCGTGCGCGGCAGCGTCGACCGGGCGGTCGCTTCCGTGCCGAGCGATACGGCGCCGGGTTTCGTCTCGGCAAGGCTCGCGGTGCCCGCCGCCTCGGCGGCCGTATCGGTGGCCGCGAGCGATACGGCAAGGGTCAGGGAAAGTCCCGCGATCGCGGGCAGCCTGCATCCAGGCATGGAGATCCTCCAGTGGGTTTCAAAGCCGGAATAGACCGGTCGGCGGTGCCGATCCGAGTCAGCTGAAGTCTAGGAGGAAACTATGAACGCAAATATAAGGGTGGGGTTTTGTTGGGAAATTGGTGCCGATGAGGGCATGAATGGCTGTATTTATTTAGGCGAATACTATTTTGGTGGTTCTTTGGACGCTGTGACGACCGCCTCTCCGCCGCCATCCCGGCCAAGCGAAGCGCGAGCCGGGATCGGTGAGCGACCGGTTTATCGATAGGGCACGGGTTCTCCGATCCCGGATAGCCGCTACGCGGCTTCCGGGATGACGACCGGGAATGTAGGAGGGTCATAACTCGGAGAGTGTTTGAGGTAAGATTGGGAAATATATATGTTTCTCTGGCGCCATTGTTTATGGTATTGGATGCCTGCCGGGTTACCGCTGCTCATGCTGCGTCAGCCGGCAGGGCTTAGTTAATCTAATCTAACCATAGGATTCTCGGCCCTTACCGCCACTCTGTGGAAGGTTCGTGTCACTTTCGACCGGAGAATCGTCGTGACACATCCATAACTCGCTTGTAACCTGTCCCAGCAAACTTCATCGTAGAGATCGAAGTTTGTCTGGGTATGGTTTAGAGTCCCCGCTAGGGGATCTGTAAACCCCTCGCCTTTAGGCGACAGGATGCCTTAGCATCCGGGGATGGAGACCTACAAACGCGGCAGCCACACG
>JANQKY010000101.1 GCA_028280885.1 Tepidamorphus sp. | reverse complement strand
GCTCGACCGTATCGACGGATACGCCCTTCGCGACTAAGCTTGGCCCTGACGCAAATCCACTCCGTCAGAATGCACCTGATGTATCGACCGATGCTCTAGTTGCGATAGTCTGGTTCTTCCGCGTCGAGGATCGCCTTCAACTCGCGCAGGTGCATTTCCGGCAAGTCCGGCTGCTCTTCCCACTGGCGGGCGGTCTTTTCGGCCACCTCGTCGGAAACCACGCGCAGGTCCCGGCCCGTCATCATCGCGGTGATCAGGGTCCGGCAGCCGCGCTCGAAGTAATACATCAGGTCGAAGGTCTCGGCGACGGAGCGGCCGACGACCATGACGCCGTGATTGCCCATTACCAATATGGGCTTATCCGGATTGTCGCGCACCAGGCGGGCGAAGCGCTCCGCCTCGTCGCCAAGCCCCATGCCGTCGAAGCCGTCGTCGATGGCGATGCGGTTGTGATAGCGCATGGTGGTCTGGTCGATCGCCGGCATGCGTGAATCCTCAAGGCAGGCGAGCACCGTTGCGTATTTGGAATGCACGTGCATCAGGCAGCGCGCATGCTTCGCCTGGCGGTGGATCGCCCCGTGCAGCCACCAGGCGGTGGGGTCCGGGGCGTCCGGACGGTCCATGGTCTCCGGGTCGTTCGCGTCGATGACGAGCAGGTCGCTCGCCCGGATCCGCGAGAAGTGGCGGCCGTTCGGGTTCATCAGGAAGCGCGAGCCGTCCTCCGACACCGCCAGGCTGAAATGGTTGGCGATGCCCTCATGCATGTTGTGCCGGACCGTCCAGCGGAAGGCGCAGGCCAGGTCGACGCGGTCCTCGACGTGATCGAGATTGCGGCGCCCGTCGTGATCGTCCGGGCCCGATCCGCGGGCGCCCTGCATGTCAACGATGCTCATGGCGATGTCCTTGCGTTAGTGTATACATAGACATCGTAGGGTGCATGAGCCTGCGCCGCAATCGCCGATCAACAGGAAATGCGCCGGCTCTGGTCATGGCGCGCCTAAGCAGGAACGCGGGCCCGGCGGGATCAGGGCTTGGAGATCCGCTCCGTCTTGAGAAGCCGGCCCGACTGGTTGACGAAGAACAGCTCGATCAGCGACTGGGGGCCGCCGACCGGCATCGTTCCCGTCACCAGCCGGCTCTTGCCGCAGCCGCGCGGGTTGGGGCCGATGGTGACGGTGACGGGGATCGTGTCCGGGCCGACCGAGCGTCCCGACGGCGCGCCACGCCGTATGGACGTCACCTTCTGGCAGGTGTCCGAGGCGACGAAATAGGCGTGGAGGATCTGCGGGCCGGTATAGAACCCGCGCGATTCCACGTAGCTGCCGGGTCCCTGGGCCTGGGCCGCGCCGGCGGTCAGGACCAGAAGTGCGAAAAGCGTTGCGCCGAAAACTCTCATGACAGGCCTCTTCCAATGGGGCTCGATTATCCAATCGGGCTCAAAACCGAGTTCTGAAGATACGCATCGTCCACGAAAACAGATTTATGTTTCAGTCCCGCTTCGCAAGGGTAACTGTCGGAAACGTGACAGGGCGCGAGCGCCTCCGGACATCGTCGGCATTCAGACAGGCGCTTCTGTAGGACGCAGGGGCTCGCGGATCATCCATATGTCGCGTTCATAGATGAACCAGCCGTCCGGCTCGTCCTCGTCCTCCATTTCACTGCGCTCGTGATAGCCCTGCTCGACGAAGCCTGCGGGGATGGACAGGCCGAGATCGCGGGCGAGGCTGTGCGTGCGCGGATCAAGCGGTGTCCAGGTCTGGCTTGGATGATCGCGGTCCTCGAAACCGTGGCCATAATCGATATCGGTGAAGATGCCGACCTCGCTTGCCCAGGCCTCCGGCTGAAACAGCGCGACATAGAGGCGCTGCCAGGACAGGGCGGGCGGTCGCGCGGCGCGCAGATGGCCGGCGACATCGAGCAGGAGCTGAAACGCCGCGGCGCACTGGGCCGGCTTCGCCCAGGGCGGATCCATCAGCCGCCGGTCGACAGGGGCATGCCAGTGGACATGGCCGCTCCGGCGTGCCTCCTCGCTGTCTTCGGGATACCAGCCCCTGAAGGCATCCGCCCAGTCGCGCATCGCCGCAAGATGCTTCTCGGGCTTGCGCAGGGCGCGCGCCGGCTCGAAGACGATGCGGCGGATGCCGTAGGTCATGACGCGGGCCTCACAAACTGATTCAAGTCGCTTGCGATCTGATTCAGGTCGTGGCGATAAGGGGCTGATTTTGCTTGCTCATTCATATCTTTAACATGCCAATGAATTTAAAGTTCTGATTCTACTTGAACAGGGCGCGGGCGATGTCGGCGTGCGCTGCCTCACGGATCGAAGATCAGCACCGCGAACATGCAGAACAGGACCAGGTGGACGGCGCCTTGCAGGATATTGGTGCGCTGGCCGCCGAAGGTCAGCGTGCTGACGATCAGGGTCAGCGCCAGCAGGAACATCTCCTGGCGGTGCAGGCCGAAGACCAGGTTGCGGTCCGTTACGACGCCGACGATCAGCACTGAGGGGAGCGTCAGGCTGATGGTCGCGAGCGCCGCGCCCAGGCAGACATTGATCGCGCGCTGCAGCTTGTTGGCCAGCGCCGCGCGCAGGGCGCCCGTCGATTCCGGCGTAAGCACCACCATCGCGACCAGCACGCCGAGCAGCGCCTGGGGCGCGCCGACGGCATCGATGCCGTCCTCGAACAGTTTGCCGAGGCTGTCGGCGAGCAGCGTCACCGGAAACAGGGCCACCAGCAGCAGCACCGTGTGAAAGACGAGGCCGCCTGCCGGGTTGGCGGCGGCGGGTTCGGCGGGGGGTTGCGTATCGTCGGCCGCATCGTGCGCGTCGGGCTTAACGTCAGGGTCCTTGAAGTAGCTCGTGTGCCGTCTGGTCTGGATGGCCAGGAAGACGGCGTAGAGCAGGATGGTCAGCGCCGCGACGAAGGCAGCCTGCAGATGCGACAGCGTCGGGCCGGGCGAGGACACGGTGAAATTGGGCATCAGCAGCGAGATCGCCGATACCGGAATGATCACCGCCAGGAAGGCCTGCGCGCCTTGCAGGTTGTAGGCCTGCTCGCGGTGGCGCAGGCCGCCGAGCAGCAGGCACAGGCCGGCGACGCCGTTCAGCGTGATCATCAGGATCGCGTAGACGGTATCGCTCGCCATCGAGGAATCGGCGTCCGTGCGCAGCAGGACGGAGAGGATGAAGGAAACCTCGATCGTGGTGACCGCCAGCGTCAGGATCAGGGTTCCGTAGGGCTCGCCCAGCCGGCGGGCCAGCGCCTCGGCGTGGCGGACGACCGTGATCGCGCCCCACAGGACGATACTCAGAAGCCAGATGAACAGGAGGAGGCGGAGCGCGATGTGCGGCGTGCCGAGCATCGCATCGCCGAACAGGGCGAACAGGATGACGGTCAGCCAGCCGAGTACGGGTTGCAGTTCCTTGCGGGCGGTCTTCAGCACCGGGGGCTCCTGAATGGCGGGAAGGCGAAGCCGGCGGGATTCCCCTCCGGCCGCAAGCATGACACCGGTCGACCGCCGCGTCGATTGCCGGCGGTCCGGACATGTCCAGTGGACTGAAAATAAAGCGATAAAACAGGGGATTTCGGATCGCCAGCCGACCATCGGTCCCGTATGCTGCATTGCGAATAGATTGGGCGAACAAGTTGGGCGAACATGTCGGGCAACCGCACAGGACGGGTAAACGTGACCGAGGCCGCATCGTCATGAGCATCTGGGGGAAAATCGGCGGTGCCGCGGCCGGGCTGGCGCTTGGCGGGCCGCTGGGCGCGCTGATCGGCGCGGTGGCCGGGCACATGATGTTCGATCGGACCAAGTCCGCCCCGTCGCCGCAACAGGCCCAGCTTGCCTTCACCATCGGCGTCATCGCGCTTGCCGCCAAGATGGCGAAGGCCGACGGCGTCGTCACCGAGGACGAGGTGCGCGCCTTCCGGCAGGTGTTCGAGGTGCCCGAAAGCGAGGCGGCGTCCGTGTCGCGTCTGTTCGAACTGGCGAACCGCTCGGTCGACGGCTACGAGGCCTATGCCCGCCAGCTTGCCGGCCTGTTCGGCGAGCGGGCCGACATCCTCGAGGATGTGATTGACGGGCTGTTCCACATCGCGGTCGCCGACGGCGCGGTGCATGAGCGGGAACTGGCCTATCTGCAGAACGTCGCGGCGATCTTCGGTTTCGACGAGGCGGATTTCGAGCGGATCGCCGCCCGCCATGTGCGGCCGGCCGGCGAGGACCCCTATCGGGTGCTGGGTGTCGATCGCTCGGCGACGGATGCGGAGATCAAGCGGGTCTACCGCAGGCTGGTCGCCGAACACCATCCCGACCGTGCGATGGCGCGCGGCCTGCCGGAGGAATTCGTCAAGATCGCCACCGAGAAGCTCTCGCGCATCAATGCCGCCTATGACCGCATCGAGACGGAGCGCGGCCTGTGAGCACGCGGCCTGCGGGAGAGCCGGCGGGAGAACCGGCGGGAGAACCGGCGCACGCCTCCGACAAGCCGAACCACCTGACGCTCAGCGATCTTGCCCTGCTGATGTTCATGCAGATCGCCTGGGGCGGCAATTTCGTCGTCGCCAAGGCGGTCTATTCGGAAATCTCGCCGCTGCTCCTGTCGGCCCTGCGCTTCCTGATCGTCGCGGTCGTGCTGGTCCGGTTCCTGCGCTGGCATCCCGGGCAGATGCGCCTGGTCTTCGCGATTGCGATGTGCACCGGGGCGCTGTTCTTCGGCTTCATGAATCTCGGCCTGTTCTATGCCGAGGACGTGGCACCGGTCGCCATCGTCATTCAGCTGACCGCGCCCTTCGCCACGGTCCTGTCGGCGATCGTGCTGCACGAGACGGTCGGGATCCGGCGCATCCTGGCGCTGGGGATCTGCTTCGGCGGCGTCGCCGTGATCGGCTTCGACCCGTCCGTCCTGCAATATTCGCTGGCGCTCGGGCTGGTCGGGCTCGCCAGCCTGTCGATGGCGGTGGGCACCATCCTGATGCGCCAGGTCCGCGGCGTTCCGGTCTATTCGATGCAGGCCTGGGTCGCGGTGATGTCCTTTCCGATCCTGTTCACCGCCTCCTTCGCGCTGGAAGGCTCGCCCGTCGACGACATCATGAACGCCTCGCTCGCCGCCTGGGCGGGGCTCGCCTTCATCACGCTGGGTGCCGGCCTGTTCGCGCAGGCCGGCTATTTCTACATCATCCAGCGCCATGAAGTGGGGCTCACCGCGCCCTTCATGCTGCTCGCGCCGATCCTCGGCGCGCTCGGCGGGGTCGTCTTCCTGGGCGACGTGATCACCGTGCGGATGATCATCGGCGGCGCCATGACGCTGAGCGGCGTGCTGTTCATCATGCTGCGGGAAAGCCGCATCCGCCCGAAGCACGCGCCACCCGAAAAGACCTGAGGGCGCGGTCCGATGGCGGTTTCCCACGATATCCGCGAAAGCCCGAACCACAACGCCCGCGGGCCCGGTGCGACCGATATCCTGCTCATGCACTATACCGGCATGCGCAGCCCGGAAGACGCCCTGAAACGGCTGTGCGATCCGCAAGCGCAGGTGAGCTGCCACTGGTTCGTCGACGAGGGCGGGCAGGTGACCTGGCTCGTCGAGGAGGGCAGGCGGGCCTGGCATGCCGGCCGCGCGGCCTGGGCCGGCGAGACCGATATCAATTCCCGGTCGGTCGGAATCGAGATCGTCAATCCGGGGCATGAATTCGGCTATCGCGCCTTTCCCGAGCCGCAGATCGATGCCGTGATCGCGCTCAGCCGCGAGATCCTGTCGCGCCATCCGATCCCGCGCGAGCGCGTGCTTGCCCATTCCGATGTCGCGCCGGACCGCAAGGAGGATCCGGGCGAACTGTTCCCGTGGGACCGGCTGCACCGGGCCGGGATCGGCCATTGGGTTCAGCCTGAACCGATCGTCGCGGGCGACAGCCTGGGACCGGGCGATACCGGTGAGGCGGTTGCCGCGCTGCGCCGTGACCTCGCCTCCTACGGCTATCCGATCGGCGAGGGGGGCGCCTATGACGGAGCGACGCGATGCGTCGTTCAGGCGTTTCAACGGCATTTCCGCCCCGCGCGCGTCGACGGTATCGCCGATGTTTCGACGCGGGCGACCCTGGCACGCCTGTTACAGCCCTGAAACGAACAGCTTGTTTTCGTGATTATCCGGCGGTTTCGGCCGCCATTCCGCGAAATCTCCCCGATCCTGCCGCAATTGGCGCGAGGTCTTGCCGCAATCCCGGCTTAGCGGCTTGGCGCCAATGCATCCTATGCGGGGTTAAATCGAATGATGACTGTCAATGGCGCGGCGCCTCGAATGACCGCGCGGAAAATCACCCTATTCGCCGGCCTCGGTTTCGTCCTTGCCGTTTCGGCGGCGACCGGACCGGCAAGCGCCGAGGCGCTCGATCCCTCCGAGCGCTCGATCGCCCGCCCGGCCGCAAAGAGCGGCTCATCCGCGAAGACCGGGACGTCCGCAACGCGCGGCTTCGGCTTCACCGGTGCGGCCGCGACGCGCAATATCGTCGTGCCCAGGTCCGGATCGTCCCAGCCGGCCCGGATCGGGCGCGGCGATGACGATGCGCTGATGCCGGCGGATCGATCCACCGGTACGGGCGGCGCGGGCCGCTCGCCATCCTCGGCGGCACCCAAGGCGCCGGCCAGCACGAAGCCCTATGCCGACGCGATCGCCCGGCACGCCCGCGCCAACGGCGTTCCGGTGGCGCTTGCCATGGCCGTCGTGCGGATTGAATCGAACTACAACGCCAAGGCCCGCGGCCGGGCGGGCGAGGTCGGCCTCATGCAGATCAAGCCGCGCACCGCGCGCGGCATGGGCTTCAGCGGTTCGACCGCCGCGCTCTACGACCCCGACACCAATCTGCGCTGGGGCATGAAGTATCTGGCCGGCGCCTATGAGCGCGCCGGCGGCGACACCTGCGGCACGATCATGCGCTATCAGGGCGGCCACTACGCCACCCGCATGTCGAAGGCGGCCGTGGCCTATTGCGCCAAGGTGAAGCGCCACATGGCGGGATAGCCGGTCAGGCCGCTGACGCGCTTCAGATAATTCCGATCTGCAGACACATTCTCGGCGCGCCGGCTTCCGGCGCGCTGGCGTTTTCCCGTGGTCACAGGCCCGCGTTCAAAGGCCCGCCGCAGTCGGGCTGAGGGCCCCTGTCCGTTGCGCGCCCGCCCGCTCCGATCCGTACTCTCGGGCCGGCATTTTCAGGCCCGCACTTTCCGGTCAGATTGCATCGAAATCGAACTAAGCCACTTCGATTTACGTTTCTTTTATGCCTATGTGGCAAACAATTTCGCATGACAAATAATTTTGTCATCGTCTGGTTCGTCCGGGGGGCTGGTTTGTCCGGGAGGAATTGCATCGGGGTATCTAGCCATACCGCCGACGCAAGCCAGGTCGAATTCCAGCGAACCAGTTTGTTCAGAACATCGGGATAGGGATGCGGAACATGAAAATCTTAGCTTCTACATCAATCATCTGCATGGCGTTGTCAACTTCGGCCTTTGCCGATCAGACATGGACGCTCAACACGTGGGAACCGCCGTACGATTTCAGCAACGCGCCGTCAACGATCGAATACACCGCGCTCGACAAGGCGTCGAAAGACTGGAACCTTTGCGTGATTTTCCCGCATCTGAAGGATCCGTACTGGGTTGCGACCAACTATGGTGTCGTCAAGCATGCCGAAGACCTCGGCGTCTCGCTGACGCTCTACGAGTCCGGCGGCTATCCCAATCTCGACGAGCAGATCGCCCAGGTCAAAGCGTGTGCCGACGGGGGGTATGACGCCATATTGCTGGGCACGGTTTCCTACGACAAGATGACGCCGGCCGTCGTCGCGGCCGCCGGTTCGGCTCCCGTCTTCGCGACCGTCAACCAGATCCAGGCCGAGGGCGTGTCGGGAATGGCCGCCGTGAACTGGGTCGACATGGGCCGGGCAGCGGGCCGCTTCTTCAAGGAGAACCATCCCTCCGGCTCGCAGGCCGTCAAGGTCGCGTGGCTGCCGGGACCGGAATCGGCCGGCTGGGTTCAGTTCACCGACACGGGCTTCAGAGAGGCTATCGATGGCGCCGCCGTCGACATCGTGGCCGTCAAGTACGGCGATACCGGCAAGGACCATCAGGCAAATCTCGTCCAGGATGTCCTGGATGAGTTCCCCGATGTCGATTACATCGCCGGCAACGCGGTCGCGATCGAGGTCGCCATGTCGATCCTGCGCCAGCGCAAGCTGCAGGACGAGGTCAAGCTGGTCGCCGACTATTTCACGCCGGCGATGCTGCGCGGCGTGAAGCGCGGCATCATCGCCAGCGCGCCGACCGACAGCGCCGCGCTGCAGGGCGTGCTGTCCGTCGACCAGGCGGTGCGGTTCCTCGAGGACAAGGTTATCGCCGATCATGTCGGTCCGATCATCTTCAACGTCGACGCCGACAATGTCGCGACCTTCCCGATCGACGAATCGCTCGCCCCGGGTGACTTCCAGCCGACGTTCGAGGTCAAGCCCAGCAGCTGATTGCCCATAAAACGCATCGCGTGGCGGTCCGGCCGTTTCGGGCCCGACCGCCACGCGAACTGCCGACTTTGACTGCCACGTGATAAATTGGGGGGGAATGTGAAGCGCATCTCAGTTAGGACCGGACTGATTGCCGCCTTCGCCGGCATTACCGGATTGACGATCATCATCGCCGCGACGGGTATCGCAACCCAGCAGCTGACCATGGGCGCGCAGGACCAGCTCAACAGCCGCGTCGTCCCCTCCGCAATGTCCGCCCGCAATCTCTATGCGGTCACCTCCGATCTCGCGCGGTTGCAGGCCGCCCTGAACGTCGCCGACGATCAGGCGACCGTCGGTCAGGTGCGGACCGAGCTCGACGACATCAACGGGAAGATCGGTCAGGAACTCACGGTTCTGAGGAGCCTCAGCGATGATCCGACCGAGTTCGCCGACATCGAGCGGAGCATCGGGTCCTTGACGTCGACGCTCAATACCTATGTCGACATGTCCGTTGAACGGGTCCTGCTGGAGAATGCCCGAAACGTCGTGCTCGGCGACATCGCGGCCCAGAGCAAGAAGTTGATCGACCTGACCGATGCCCTGATGTCGAACGCCCGGGGCAACGTCAGCAACTCCGTTTCAAATCTGTACAACCTGATCGATGACCCCTCGATGGTCGATGCGGCCTATGACGCGCTGGACAACATCATCGACCTCGATCTGTATTATTCGGAGCAAATGACCAACCTCAAGGTCAATAGCCTGTTTTTGCCGAATATTATCAACGACATGGCCTTGGCGACCGAAATCGAGCAGATTGACGAGGCGCAGGTCGCGATGGAGGATCAGCTGACCAAGCTGGCGCGCAACATCGAGGCCATCTCCGATCCGCACCGGGCCGAGCAGGCCACGGCGGCGCTGGATGTCATAGCCGCCCTCGTGTCGCGCGACAATCCCGACGGTCTTTATCAGATCGAGGTCCGGTACTTCGAGAACACCCAGTCGCGGCTTGAACAGTCCAGACGGGAATCCGCCGCCGCGGAGGCCCTGAAGCAGCAGGTGTCGGCCTTCGTCGCCTCGTCCGAAGGCCAGATCGAGGCTTCGCTTGCGGCGACGAACCGGATGGCGACGATCGGGCTGTTCGTGATGGTCGGCCTGACCATTGCCGCCTTCGTCATCTCGCTTGCCATCGGATTGCTCTACGTCCATCGCTATATCCTGCGGCGGCTCGGGCTGCTGATCGAGGCGACGCGCAAGCTGTCGAGGGGGGAAACCGATCTGATCGTGCCCGAGGCGACCGGCGACGAACTGGGTCAGATGGCGGCCGCGCTCCAGGTGTTCAAGGACAATGCCATCGAGGCCGAATCCCTGCGCGCGGATCGCGAGGAAAGCACGCGGCGGGCTGCCGAGGAGAAGCGCGAGTCGATGCAGAATCTGGCCCAGAGCTTCGAAGTCGGCGTCGGCCAGATCGTTGAACGGGTCCTCCAGGCGGCCGACGAGATGCAGAACACCGCGCGGTCGATGTCGTCGATTGCGGAAGTCACGTCCGAACAGGCCACGACGGCCGCCGCCTCCTCCGAGCAGGCGTCGACCAACGTGGAGTCGGTCGCCGCGGCGTCGGAACAGCTGAGCGCGTCAATCGCCGAGATCAGCCAGCGGGTTCAGTCGCAGTCGACCATGGCGCGTGAAGCGACCGGAGCCGCCCACGAAAGCGGCGCGCAGGTCAAGAATCTCGCCGATCGCACCCAGTCGATCGGCGAGGTGGTGGGTCTGATCACCAAGATCGCCGAACAGACGAACCTGC
Source organism: Tepidamorphus sp. (assembly GCA_028280885.1). GTDB lineage: Bacteria > Pseudomonadota > Alphaproteobacteria > Rhizobiales > Tepidamorphaceae > Microbaculum. Next base: position 25,648 of record JANQKY010000101.1, on the reverse strand, counting down.
TTGCGCTGAATGCCACGATCGAAGCGGCCCGGGCGGGCGAAGTCGGCAAGGGCTTCGCCGTCGTCGCCGCCGAGGTCAAGGAACTCGCCACGCAGACCGCCAAGGCGACCGACCAGATCGGCGGCCAGATCCAGGCCATCCAGGACCAGACCGGCAGCACCGTTTCGTCGATCGACGTGATCAACGAGAAAATCGCTGCCATGGCGGAAGTCTCGACGACGATCGCCTCCGCGGTGGAGGAGCAGAATGTCGCGGCCAAGAATATCGGCGCCAGCGCGCAGGGGGCCGCGACCGGCACGCAGCAGGTGTCGGACAGCGTCTCCGACGTCAGCCAGTCCGCCCGGGAAGCCGGCGGCAGCGCGGCGAAGGTGCTGAAGGCGGCCGCCGAGCTTTCGGACTTCGCGGGCCAGCTCTCCGGCCAGGTGCAGTCCTTCGTCGCGCACATCAAGGCGGCCTGACGGGTCGCCGTTCCGGGCAAGGCCTTCGGGGCAGGCCTTCGGGGCCGGCCCGGAAGGCCTGCCCGGAACGGCGGCGATACCTTCATATCCCTGTTGCAATTGATCGGCTGAATGCGGTGCCCGTCCAACCGGAGCGCACCCGCCAGCATGACCGACGATACCAAGCACGCCGAGACCCTGATCGACTACGACCTGCATGTCGGCGAGGACGCCCGGCATGACGCGGCGCATCCCGCCAAGCTCAGGGTCGAGGGCGTCAATTTCTGGTATGACCGCAAGCAGGCGCTGGAAAACGTCTCGCTGGATATTTTCGACCGGGAGGTGACCGCGCTGATCGGCCCGTCGGGATGCGGCAAGACCACGCTTTTGCGCTGCCTGAACCGGACCAACGACATCGTCGCCGGCGCCCGGATGACCGGCCGCATTCTGCTCGACGGGGCCGATATCAACGATCCCGACGTCGATCCGCCGCAGATCCGCCGGCGGTTCGGCTGGGTTGCGCAGAAGCCGAACCCGTTTCCCCGGTCGGTCTTTTACAACGTCGTCTATGGCGCCCGGCTGCACGGCGTCGTGCGCACCCGGGCCGAGGAAGACGCGCTGGTGCGCGACGTGCTTGAGCGCACCGGCCTGTGGGACGAGGTCAAGGATCGCCTGAACGAGCCGGGCACGGCGCTGTCCGGCGGCCAGCAGCAGCGGCTGTGCGTCGCGCGCGCCATTTCCGACGATCCGGAGGTCCTGCTGATGGACGAGCCGGCCTCCGCGCTCGATCCGATCGCGACCATGCATCTTGAGGAACTGATCGAGACGCTGCGAAAGCGCTACTGCATCGTCATCATCACCCACAACATGCAGCAGGCCGCGCGCATCTCGCAGCGCGCCGCCTTCTTCCATCTCGGACGGCTGGTCGAAGCGGGTGACACGCAGGACGTTCTGCTGAATCCGCAGACGGACTTGTGCCGGAACTACGTCACCGGACGGTTCGGATAGGTTTTCCGGTCGGATAGACGACTGCCCGGTCCCGCTGAACCGGATACCAGTGGAACACGTGCGGGTATGACGGCCGAGGAGAAAGTGCCGGCTCCGATAATCATCCCGACTTGGTCGAAGACCCAGCATGCCGGCAATCCTTCAGCGTCAATGTGAAAACAGGGCGCGGCACCCGTGCGCACGCCCCGGAAGCGCCCTTTGAGGGCGGGGCGTGGGGAACATCTGCGCGCAGAATTCCTTGCCCGGCCGCCCCTCGGCGCTCGACTCCCAGCGATGCGTTTGAACGCATCGCGTTTCCGCCCTGCGGAAGCAATGCTTCCGCTGCCGGCTTTGCCGGCAGCGGGCTCCAACTCTCGCGCGTTCGGCACTCGAAATGCTGTCGCATTTCGCCCGCTTGCGCGGACCGTGCCTCACCCCTCACCCTGGCCCTGCGGGCTGACCCTCTCCCGCAGGGGGAGAGGGAAAGAGCGCGCCGGACGGATCGGGCAAATAGGCACCGACATCATGTGCGGTATAGGCGTTTTCTGTCCGCCGGCGGTGGCATCCGCCGTACGGCCTCTCAGATGCACTCGCACCCTCTCCCCCTTGGCGGGAGAGGGGCGGCCCAAAGGGCCGGGGTGAGGGCGCCTGGCACGGCCTGTCGTCGTGCCGGCCGTCCGGGATGACGAGGAAGAGGTGGCGCTCCACACGCTGCCCGTGTCATAGCCGGAGTTAAACCGGACGCCAGTGCGTCGGCTGGATTTTCCGGCGGACTTCCCCGATTTTCCGCCGGGCCCTCGGCGCGGGCCGGGCATCGTGCTAGCGTTTGCCCCATTGCCGAAGACAGACCGCCACGCATTGGGGGCGCCGCATGCCGCAATCGGAAACCGACATGGAACAGGACGACCCCAACCGCTGGCGCGCGCTGGTCGGCATCAGCCTGATTTCCTTCATCGTCTTCGTCGACTTCACCATCGTCAACACGATCCTGCCGGGCATCCAGCGCGACCTGCATGCCTCGATGGATCAGTTGCAATGGGTGATCAACGCCTTCGTGCTGATGCTGACCGTGTGCATGGTCACGACGGGGCGGATCGGCGATATCTACGGCCGCCGCAAAATACAGTATGCGGGCGCGATCGTGTTCGCGCTTGCCTCGTTCGCGGCCGGCCTGTCGCCCAGTCCCGAGTTTCTGATCGCCTGCCGGCTCGTCCAGGGCATAACCGGGGCGATCCTGCTGACCTGCGCCGTCGGCCTGGTCAATCACCACTTTCCGCAGGAAGAGCAGGGCAGGGCGCTTGCGATCTTCATGAGCATCACCGGTTTCGGCATGGCCATCGGCCCGGTTCTCGGCGGCGCGTTCCTGAGCTGGGCCTCCTGGCGCTGGGCGTTCTATGTCAACGTTCCCGTCGTGATCGTGGGCTTTGCGATCGGGCTTCCGGCGATCCGCGAAACGCCGCGGCAATGGAGCGAAAAGGTCGACTGGCTCGGACTGTCGGTGATGACGCCGGGCATGACGGCGTTGCTGATCGCCATCATGCGGGGCAACGAGTGGGGCTGGACCTCGCCCTACACGCTCGGCATGGCGGCAGCGGCCGTCATCCTGCTCGGCGCCTTCGTCGTGATCGAACAGCGGGTCGCGCAGCCGATCATTCGCTTCGAGCTGTTCCGCCATCCGACGTTTCTCGCCTGCTCGGTGATCGCGATCACGCTCGGCGGCTTCATCACGGTCGGCACCTTCTTCGCCGCGCTCTACCTGCAGACCGTCCGCAACGAGCCGCCTTTCATCGCCGGCCTGATGCTGCTGCCGATTTCGGCGCTGGTGGTGATCGTGCCGCCGCTGATCGGCAGGCTGGTCGACGACCTCGGCCCGATGCGGTTCATCTTCGCCGGCCAGGTCTGCCTTGCCGTGTCGGCGCTCGTGCAGATCTTTTTCCTGCCGAACAGCCCGGCCGTGATGGTTCTCGTCGGGCTCGGGCTGTTCGGGCTCGGCTGGGGACTTCAGCAGGCTTCGTCCGCCGTTGCGGCCACGTCGCCGTTTGCGCCGGAACGGGCAAGCCTCGTCATCGGTGTGCTCTATTCGGTCTGGAACGTCGGGTCGGGCGTCGGGCTTGCGATCGCGGGCACCGTTTTCGAGACCCTGGAGAAGCGGGCGCTCGACGCCTCGCTTGCCGCTAACGGCGTCTCGATCACCGGCCAGGACCGGCATCTGGTCCACAGTCTTCTGTCGGATCCGAGCCAGGCGCACACGGCGCTGTCCAAGGTGTCGCCCGGCCTTGAGGACAAGATACTGCCGCTGTTCAAGGATGCCTTCATGACCGGCTATGGCGGCGCGATGTGGTATCTGCTGGTGACGTGCTCGATCGGGGCTGTGCTGGTCGCGGTGATCACATGGGGCCGGCGGCCAGCGACCGGGTAGAGAACGCCACCCCACTCGTTACCTGGCTGCGGTGTTCTTCGACTGCTTGTCGTAGAGCGACACCCACCATATGGCCCCGGCGCCGGCGAAGAACAGACCGAGGCCGCCGAGAAAAATACCAAGCGCGGAAAGCATTGAACCAGCCATATCAATATCGTCCTCTCGTAATGAACAAGCCTGATCGTTATCCCCACCGTTGCGGAGGATCATGGCGTGTCATCTGGCGCCGGGACTCTTATCGCGTCTTTGATGGCCATCAATTCGCTAATTCGCCGCAGGCGGTCTTGACCTTTCGCTTTCAAACGCCCTTATTCTCGTCGATCGCCAGCTGGCCGGACGGCCGCTTGGGCGGACCTTGGCGGTCCGTCTCGAGAGGAAAGTCCGGGCTCCATGGAAAAGCGGTGCCGGGTAACGCCCGGCGGGGGCGACCCCAGGGACAGTGCCACAGAAAGCAGACCGCCGGTTTCGGGCGACCGACGCCGGCAAGGGTGAAAGGGTGCGGTAAGAGCGCACCGCGCGACCGGCAACGGAAGCGGCACGGTAAACCCCACCGGGAGCAAAACCGAATAGGGATGGCAACGGCCTCAAGGGGCCGAGGTGATTTCCACACCGCCGTCCGGGTTGGTTGCTAGAGGCGTCCGGCAACGGGCGTCCCAGATGAATGGCCGTCACGCGGGCCTGTCCCGCGCTACAGAACCCGGCTTACAGGCCAGCTGGCGCTCTATTTTCCTCAACTAAAGCAATTCCTTGGATGAGGGCGAGCGAAACTCGCCGAGGAATCAACCGGATCTTAAGGCGTCTGGGTAACACTCCGGAAAGGTTAACGATCCGGTGCGTCCAGGCCCGGGGAGAAATGTGGCCAGCCGATTGACCCCCATGCCAGCCCATGCTATCCCATTATATCCCATGCAAAGGCCAATTGCCCTTGCAGGGGGTGTCCAGACCGCGGGGGCGCGGTTCGGCATCGCCAGAGCGGGCCTGAGGCCAGGCGGCAATGGCATACCGAGGTGTTGGGTCGCGTGGCGGCGCGACCCAACTCCGCACCTTCCGGTCCGGACCGGTTCCCAGTAGTGCGTGCGTGTGAGGCCGGGAGGCGGGATCAGTCATGGATCGGTTCGTGTCGTCTTTCACGAACAAGATCGATTCCAAGGGACGGGTCTCCGTGCCGGCGACGTTCCGGGCCGCGTTGGCGCGGGACGGCTTCGATGGCGTCTATGTCTATCCGGCTCTCGGCATTGCCGCGCTTGATGCGGGCGGGAACCGGCTGGTCGAGGAGATCAACGGGCTGCTCGACAGCATGCCCCGGTATTCCGACGAGCACGACCTTCTGTCGACCCAGCTCTATGGCGACAGCGAGATCCTCAAGCTCGACGCGGAAGGCCGCATCTCCCTTACCGACCGGCTCAAGGACTGGGCGGGCATCGACAATCGCGTCGCCTTCGTGGGGCTTGGCCACAAGTTCCAGATCTGGGAGCCCGATCGCTTCGCTCAGCGCCAGGAGGAGGCCAGATCCAAAGTGCGCGAGCTGAAGCAATACATGAGCAGCCTGTCCAAGGGCGGGCTGCCCGGCAGTGGCCCCGATGGCGGTGCCGGCAGTGGAGTAACGGAATGATGGCGGGTCGCGGCACTCCCTTGTGCGAGACCGCTGGCGGACCGGCCCGCCACATTCCGGTTCTCCTGAACGAGGTCATCGAGACGCTTAAACCCCGCGACGGCGGCCTCTATGTGGACGGCACGTTCGGCGCCGGCGGCTATTCCCGCGCCATTCTGGACGCCGCCGACTGCCGGGTCATCGCGATCGACCAGGATCCGACGGCGATTGCCGGTGGAGCCGAAATGGCGGCGTCCTACGGCGATCGCCTGTCGTTGGTGAAGGGGCGGTTCTCGGCGCTCGATACGATTTCCCGCGATGCGGGCTGCGATCTCGTCGACGGCGTGACGCTCGATGTCGGCGTCTCCTCGATGCAGCTCGATCAGGCAGGCCGCGGCTTCTCGTTTCAGAAGGACGGGCCGCTCGACATGCGCATGAGCGGCGAGGGGCCGAGCGCGGCCGATGTGGTCAACACGCTTGGCGAGGGCGATCTCGCCCGGCTGATCTTCGTGCTCGGCGAGGAGAAGAAATCGCGTGCCGTGGCGCGCGCGATCGGCAGGGCGCGGGCGGACGCGGAAATCGCCACGACGGCGGCGCTTGCCGAGATCGTCGCCCGCGCCGTGGGGCCGCGCCGCGACGGCAAGCATCCCGCGACCCGCACCTTCCAGGCGCTCAGGATTTTCGTGAATGGCGAGTTGTCGGAACTCGCCGAGGGGTTGGCCGCCGCCGAGCGGATCCTCAAGGCGGGCGGGCGGCTTGCGGTCGTCAGTTTCCATTCGCTGGAGGACCGGATCGTCAAGCGGTTCCTGGCCGAGCGCGCGAAGACGGTGCGTGGTTCGCGGCACATGCCGGAAGTGCAGACGGAGGCGCCGACCTTCACGCTCGTGCCGCGTCAGGCCGTCTCGCCGTCGAAGCCGGAGACCGACGCCAATCCGCGTGCGCGCTCGGCGCGGCTGCGCGGCGGCGAACGGACCAATGAGCCGGCCCGGCCGATCGACCTGAAGGCGCTTGGCGTTCCGGCGCTCCCAGACCTTGAGCCGAGGCATCCGCAATGAGCCGTGTCGTCAGCCTGATCGCCATCGTCCTGGTCGTCGCCGCCGCCGTTGGGCTTTATCGGCTGAAGGGCGAATCCCAGTCGCAGGCGCGCTACATCGCCGAGTTGCGCAAGGAAATCGCGGCCGAGCGCGAGATGATCGCGGTGCTCAGGGCCGAATGGAACTATCTCGACCAGCCGAGCCGCATCCAGGAACTCTCGGAGCGCTACCTGGACCTGTCGCGGCTGGCGGTCGAACAGATCTCCGTCGTCGAGCAATTGCCGATGCGGCCGATCGACATCAATCCGGCGGACGTCAATCCGCTCGGCGGGTTCGCCGGCGGTGACGAACGGACGATTCAGTAGTGGCGTTTTTGGTGGGGCGGTTTCGTGATGCGTATGCCTGGAGTTCTGAAAGCGAGAGCAAACCCTGATACCGGTGCACCGGCGTCGAGGCGCGCGGGCGCTGCCAAGGCTGGCGCGGCTGCGGCCAAGGCCAGCGCGGGGGCGGGCGAGCGGCAGATGCGCAACCGGCTGATCCTGGCGATGTGTGCCTTTGCGGCCATCTATCTGGTGATCGCCGGACGGCTGGTGCTGCTCGCCACGATGACGCCGTCGACGCCGGTCCACTATCTCGATCCCGGCCAGCAGGTCAGCCACGCCCGCCCCGATATCCTCGACCGGGCCGGCAACATCCTGGCGACCGACATCAACGTGCCCTCGCTCTATGCCGAGCCGGTCAAGATCATCGATGTCGACCGGACCATTGAAGACATCACCGCGGTGCTGCCCGGCCTCGACCGGCCCGCCTTGCGCCGCCGGCTGACCAGCGGCAAAGAGTTCGTCTGGATCGACCGCGAGATCACGCCGGCGCAAAAGGCGGCGCTGCATGATCGCGGCATTCCCGGCATCGGTTTCCTTGAGGAGAACAAGCGCGTCTATCCGGCCGGGCCGATCACCTCGCATGTGCTCGGCTATGTCAATATCGACAACCAGGGCATCGCCGGATACGAAAAACACCTTGATTCGGAATGGCTTGGCGCCCTGCATTCGGCCGGGCTCGCCCGCGACACGGGGCTTGAGCCGGTCAAGCTGTCGATCGACCTGCGCGCCCAGCACGCGATGCGTGACGAGTTGCTCGCCGCCATGGACAAGTTCAACACGATCGCGGCGGCCGGCGCGATCATGGACGTTCACACCGGCGAGTTGCTGACGCTGGTCTCGCTGCCCGACTTCGATCCGGAACGGCCCGTCGAGGCGCTCGACAAGGACCGGATCAACCGGGTGACCACCGGCGTCTACGAACTCGGCTCGGCGTTCAAGGCCTTCACCACGGCGATGGCGCTCGATACCGGCCGGATCGGCATGCAAACGACCTTCGACGCGCGCGCGGCGATCCGCGTCGGCGGCAACACGATCGGCGACTATCATGCCCAGAACCGCATCATGTCGGTGGAGGACATCTATATCCACTCCTCCAATATCGGCACGGCGCGCATGGCGCTTGCCGTGGGTGTGGACGGGCATCAGGATTTCCTGCGCAAACTCGGCTTTTTCGATCGCCTGACCACCGAACTGCCCGAATCCGGTGCGCCTATCATCCCCGATCCCTGGCGGGAGGTGAGCACCATGACGATCGCGTTCGGGCACGGCATGTCGGTCGCGCCGATCCAGGCGGTCGCCGCCGGCGCGGCGCTGGTCAATGGCGGCCTGCTGATCCCGCCGACCTTTTCGCCGCGCTCCAAGAGTGACGCGGTGAAGCTGGCAAGACCGGTCATCCGGCCGGAAACGAGCGAGATGATGCGCTATCTGATGCGGCTCAATGTGGTAAAGGGCACCGCCAAGAAGGCCAACGTTCCCGGCTACAGCGTCGGGGGCAAGACCGGCACGGCGGAGAAGGTCGTCAACGGGCGCTACAATGGTAAGAAGGTGCTGACGACTTTCCTGAGCACGTTTCCCACCGACAATCCGAAATATCTCGTCTTCGTGATGCTTGACGAACCCAAGGGCATCACGGAGACCCATGGCTATCGCACCTCCGGCTGGAATGTTGCGCCGACCGCCGGGCGCATCATCGAGCGGGTCGCACCGATCCTCGGCGTGATGCCGAAGATGACGCCGGTCGGCGATGCCAAGACGCTCAGCGTGTCCTACTAGGGGAACGGACATGCGGGCGAGACCAGACCTACGCACGACAATGACGAACCGGCCACATCCATGGAGCTTCATGCGCTACTAGACGCCGATATCGCGGACGCGGCGCCCCACGCAATCGACGGCGCCACCGACATCGAGATTACAGGGCTCACCGCCGACAGCCGCGCGGTCGAGCCCGGCTATCTGTTCGCCGCCCTGTCCGGCCGCCGGACGGACGGCGCGCGTTTTGCGGGTGACGCGGCAGCCAGCGGCGCCGCCGCCGTGCTGGCGGGTCCGGACGCGGTCCTCGACGTCGATATCCCTGTGATCCGTGTCGCCGATCCCCGCCACGCGCTGGCGATCGCGGCGGCGCGGTTCTATGGCGGGCAGCCGGAGACGATGGTCGCCGTCACCGGCACCAGCGGCAAGACCTCGGTGGCAGCCTTCGCCCGCCAGATCTTCGCGGCCGCGGGACATCGCGCGGCAAGCCTCGGCACGATCGGCGTGGTGGGGCCCGACGGCGGCACCTACGGATCGCTGACGACGCCCGATCCGGTCGAATTGCACCGCATCCTCAAGGCACTCGCCGATGGCGGCGTTACCCATGGGGTGATGGAGGCCTCCAGCCACGGGCTCGACCAGCATCGCCTCGACGGCGTCCGCCTTACCGCCGCCGCCTTCACCAATCTCGGCCGCGACCATCTCGATTATCATCACACATTCGAAGCCTATTTCGCCGCCAAGATGCGGCTGTTCGAGGCCCTGCTGCCGCAAGGCGCGCCGGCGGTGATCGACGCGGACACGGCGATCGCCGTCCGGGTTGCCGACATCGCGCTGTCGCGCGGCCAGCAGGTGATGACGGTCGGGCGGACCGGCGGTTTCATTCAGTTGCTCGATGCCCGGCCGGACGGCTTCCGCCAGCGGCTGGCGCTTGAGGTCGACGGCAGTCGGCGCGAGATCGTGCTGCCGCTTGCCGGAGGGTTCCAGGTTTCCAACGCGCTTGTCGCCGCCGGCCTTGCGATCGCCGCCGGCGTGCCGGCCGATGACGCGCTCGAAGCGCTGCAGACGCTGGAGGGTGCCCGCGGGCGGCTTGAGCATGTCGGGACGATGGCCGGCGGCGTCGGTGCGGACGGGGCGATGGTCTTCGTCGACTATTGCCACAAGCCCGACGGCGTGGTGAACGCGCTCAAGGCGCTGCGCCCGTTTGCGCGGGGCCGCCTGTCGATCGTGATCGGGGCTGGCGGCGACCGCGATCCGGGCAAGCGGCCGATGATGGGCCGGGCGGCGGCCGACAATGCCGATGCCGTCATCATCACCGACGACAATCCGCGCAGCGAGGATCCCGCCGACATCCGCGCGGAGATGCTGGCCGACGCGCCGGGCGCGCGGGAGATCGGCGACCGGCGCGAGGCGATTTTCGCTGCCGTCAACGCTTTAGAATCAGGCGATATCCTGCTGGTCGCGGGCAAGGGGCACGAGACCGGGCAGATTATCGGCGACACGGTGCTGCCGTTCTCCGACCATGAGGTGGTCGTCGAGGCGCTGGCGGCGCGTGAAGCCCGTGAGACGGGCGCGATTGGGGGAGGGGCGGCATGAGCATCCTGTGGACGGCTGCGGATTTCGTTCAGGCCATGGACGGCCGCGTGATCGGCGACATAAAGCCGATTACGGGCATCTCGATCGACACGCGGACGCTTGAGGCAGGCGATGCCTTCTTCGCGATCCGGGGCGACCGCTTCGATGGCCATGATTTCGTCGTCAAAGCGTTCGAATCCGGCGCATCGGTCGCGGTCGTCGACGAGGCGCACGCCGACGCCTTCGATCCCGCAGCCGGGGCATTGGTCGTCGTGCCGGACGTGCTCGACGGCTTGCGGGCGCTCGGACAGGCGGCGCGCGCGCGCACGGATGCGAGGATCATCGGCATCACCGGCTCGGTCGGCAAGACCGGCTCGAAGGAGGCGCTGAAGATAGCGCTATCCCGGTCCGGTCCGACCCATGCCTCGGCTGCCTCCTACAACAATCACTGGGGCGTGCCGCTGACGCTTGCCCGGATGCCGGCCGATACGCGCTACGGCGTCTTCGAGATGGGCATGAACGCGCCCGGCGAGATCGCCGCGCTGACCCGGCAGGTCCGGCCACAGATCGCGATCATCACCACGGTCGAGCCGGTGCACCTTGAGTTCTTCGGCACGGTGGAGAAGATCGCCGACGCCAAGGCGGAGATCTTCGAGGGGCTGGAGCCCGGCGGCATCGCCGTCCTGAACGCCGACAATCCGCAATTTGAACGGCTCTCGGCGGTGGCGCGGACACGGGCCGAGCGCATCGTCTCCTTCGGCGAGGCGGAGGGGGCCGATGCCCGGCTGGAACAGGTCGCGCTGCACCCGGACTGCTCCTGCGTCGATGCCGACATCCTCGGCACCAAGGTGACCTATAAATACGGCGCGCCGGGCCGGCATCTGGTCGGCAACAGCCTCGCCGTGCTGGCGGCCGTCAAGCTCGCCGGCGCCGATCTGGCGCTCGCCGCTGTGGCGCTCGCCGACATGCAGGCGCCGAGGGGCCGGGGGGCGCAGACGGTGCTCAGCGTGCCGGGCGGAACGATCACGCTGATCGACGAGAGCTACAACGCCAATCCGGCCTCGATGCGCGCCGCGCTCGACCTGTTGCACCAGACCGAGCCGGGCTTCCGGGGGCGGCGGATCGCCGTGCTCGGCGACATGCTGGAACTGGGCGAGGCGGCCGAGGACCTGCACCGGGCGCTGGCCGGGCCGGTCGAGGACGCTTTCGTCGATCTGCTGTTTGCCTGCGGGCCGCATATGCGGGCGCTCTACGACGCCGTGCCGCAGACGCGCCGCGGCCGCCACGCGCAGACCTCGGACCAACTGGTTAAGTCCGTCGTGACCGAGCTTCAGGCGGGCGACGTGATCATGGTCAAGGGCTCGCTCGGCAGCCGGATGGGACCGATCGTCGAGGCGTTGCGGGCCGCCTATCCGGTGGCGGACAAGACGACCGAAACCGCGGGGGCTGCGTGAGATGCGGTTTTCAAGCCGGGGCCTTGCGACAATCGGGCGAAACGCGATGGGACGGACTGACTGATGCTCTACCTGCTGGTCGATTTCGCCGACACGGTGCCGCTCTTCAACGTGTTTCGCTACATCACGTTCCGGACCGGGGCGGCGATGATGACGGCGCTGGTCTTCGTGTTCCTGTTCGGGCCGCAGATCATCAAGTCGCTGCGCATCCGCCAGGGCCATGGCCAGCCGATCCGCGAGGACGGGCCGGAAGGGCATTTCGCCAAGCAGGGCACGCCGACCATGGGCGGTCTGATGATCCTGACCGGCTTCCTGGTCGCGACGCTTCTGTGGGGCAATCTCACCAACCCTTACGTCTGGATCGTGCTGATCGTCACCGTCGGTTTCGGCCTGATCGGCCTTTACGACGACTATCTCAAGGTGACGAAATCCTCCTCCAAGGGCTTCGGCGGGCGCCAGCGCATCGCGCTCGAACTGGTGATCGCCGGCCTTGCCGTCTTCGCGATCGCGCAGGTCGGCGCCAAGCCGTTCTCGACCTCGCTCGCCTTTCCCTTCTTCAAGGATTTCGTCATCAACTTAAGCTGGTTCTTCATCGCCTTCGGCGCCTTCGTCATCGTCGGCGCGGGCAATGCGGTGAACCTGACCGACGGGCTCGACGGGCTTGCCATCGTGCCGGTGATGATCGCGGCGGCCTCCTTCGGCATGATCTCCTATCTCGTCGGCAACGCGGTCTTTTCCGACTACCTGCAGATCAATTTCGTGCCCGGCACCGGCGAACTCTCGGTCCTGTGCGGGGCGCTGATCGGCGCGGGGCTCGGCTTTTTATGGTTCAACGCGCCGCCGGCCTCGATCTTCATGGGCGACACCGGATCGCTGGCGCTCGGCGGCATGCTCGGCTCGGTCAGCGTCGCCACCAAGCACGAGATCGTGCTGGCGATCATCGGCGGGCTGTTCGTGCTGGAGGCGGTCTCCGTCATCGTCCAGGTGATTTCCTTTCAGATGTTCGGCAAGCGCGTCTTCAAGATGGCGCCGATCCATCATCATTTCGAGCAGCTTGGCTGGAAGGAGCCGCAGATCGTCGTGCGCTTCTGGATCATTGCGGTCGTGCTGGCCCTGATCGGCCTGTCGACCCTGAAACTGCGGTAGGCGACATGATTCCGGTCACCACTTACGCCAATCGGACCGTCGCGGTCTTCGGCCTCGCCCGTTCCGGGCTCGAGGCCGTGCGCGCGCTGATGGCCGGCGGGGCGCAGGTGCTGGCCTTCGATGATTCCGAGCCGCGGGTGAACGAGGCGCGGGATCAGGGCTTTCCGGTCGCCGATCTGCATGCCGCCGACTGGTCGAAACTCGACGCGCTGGTGCTGTCGCCCGGCGTGCCGCTCACCCATCCCAGGCCGCACTGGACGGTCGAGCGGGCAAGGGAAGCGGGCGTCCCGGTCATCGGCGATACGGAACTGTTCTTCGCCGAACGCGCCCGGATCGCGCCGGATGCGCCGGTCGTCGCGATCACCGGCACCAACGGCAAGTCGACCACGACGGCGCTGATCGGCCATCTGCTCGAGCAAGCCGGACGCACCGTCTCGGTCGGCGGCAATATCGGCAAGGCGGTGCTGAGCCTCGAGCCGCTGTCGCCGGAGCGGGCCTATGTGCTGGAACTCTCCTCCTACCAGATCGATCTGACCCCGACGCTGACGCCGAGCGTCGGTGTGTTGCTCAACGTCACGCCCGATCATCTCGACCGGCACGGCACGCTTGCGAACTACGCCGCGATCAAGGCGCGGATTGGCGAGGCGGCGGACAAGGCGGTCATCGCCGTCGACGACGACTGGACGACGGGCACAGCCGATCGGTTGGAAGCGAGAGGGCGGTCCGTCACCCGGGTGTCGGCGGCGAAATCACTTGAGGCCGGTGTCTATGTGGCGGATGGCAAGGTCGTTCTCGCTGATCATGGCGCCACCACGACGATCGCCGATCTTGCCGAGGCGCCCGCCCTGCGCGGTACGCACAATGCCCAGAACGCCGCCGTGGCAGCCGCCGTGGCGCTCGCCCTGGGCCTGACGGCCGAAGAGATCGCGGCGGGCCTTGCGAGCTTTCCGGGCCTCGCCCACCGCATGGAGCGGGTCGGCCGGGTCGGCCGGGTCCTCTTCGTCAACGATTCCAAGGCGACCAACGCCGATGCGGCGGCGCGGTCGCTGGCGAGTTTCGATGCGATCCACTGGATCGCCGGCGGGCGGGCGAAATCGGGCGGGATCGAGCCGTTGCGGGAGTACTTTCCGCGCATCGACCGGGCCTATCTGATTGGCGAGGCGGCGGACGATTTCGCCGCGACATTAAGCGGAACGGTCCCGCACGAGATCTGCGGCGATCTCGATCGGGCGGTTCAAGTGGCGGCGCGAAACGCTTCGGCGGAGGCGGCGGCCGAGCCGGTCGTGTTGTTGGCGCCGGCCTGCGCCTCCTTCGATCAGTTTCCCGATTTCGAGGCCCGCGGCGCGGCGTTCCGCGACGCGGTCGCCCGGCTCGACGGCTTCGCGCCGGTCACGACCAATAGTGAGATCACCGGTAGAGCAACTGGGGAGGCAGCGTGATGTTCGCGCGGACCGATGACCGTCCGATCGCGCGGTGGTGGTGGACCGTCGACCGGGTCCTGCTCGGCGCGATCCTGGCGCTGATCCTCGGCGGCCTGGTGCTGTCGCTTGCCGCAAGCCCGCCGGTCGCCCAGCGTCTGGGCATCGACCAGTTTCACTTCGTTAAGCGCCACGCCATGTTCGTCGTTCCGGCGCTGATCGTGATGATCGGCGTTTCGATGATGACCCCGCGCCAGATCCGGCGCACCGCGCTGGTCATCTTCATCGGCGGGCTCGTCATGATGGCGCTGACCCTGCAATTCGGCGCGGAGGTAAAGGGCGCGCGGCGCTGGCTCTCGATTGCCGGCATTGCCGTCCAGCCGTCCGAATTCGTCAAGCCGGCCTTCGTCGTGCTGGTCGCCTGGGCCTTTTCCGAACGCCTCAAGCGGCCCGACATGCCCGGCAACCTGCTTGCCGTGATCATGCTGCTGATGTTCGTCGGCCTGCTCGTGCCGCAGCCCGATTTCGGCCAGACGATGCTGTCGGTGATGGTCTGGGGGGCGCTGTTCTTTGCCGCCGGCATGCCGTGGATCTGGATCATCGCGCTTGGCGGGCTCGGCATCGGCGGGATCGTCGTCGCCTATCTGTCGATCTCGCATGTGCGCGGCCGCATCGACCGCTTTTTCGATCCCGAATCCGGCGACACCTTCCAGATCGATACCGCGATCGAATCCTTCGTGCGCGGCGGCTGGCTCGGGCGCGGGCCGGGCGAGGGCACCGTCAAGCAGAGCCTGCCGGATTCCCATACCGACTTCATCTTCGCGGTGACGGCGGAGGAGTTCGGCATCGTCGTCTGCCTGATCCTGGTCGCCGCCTTCGCCTTCGTCGTGCTGCGGGGCCTGACCCACGCGCTCAACGAACGCGAGCCTTTCCTGCGGCTGTCGGTGACCGGGCTGATCGTGCTGTTCGGCCTGCAATCGGTCATCAACATGGCCGTCAACCTGCACCTGATGCCGGCCAAGGGCATGACCCTGCCATTTATCTCCTATGGCGGCTCGTCGATCCTGTCGCTCGCCTTCGCGATGGGCATCGTGCTGAGCCTCACCCGCCGGCGGCCGAAGACCAAGCCGGTGATCACCGATCTTACAGCCCCGACCGGAGTGCCCGCGACGTGACTGGTTCAAAGGACGACAAGGGCCTGATCCTGCTGGCGGCGGGCGGCACCGGCGGGCATCTGTTTCCCGCCCAGGCGCTCGCCGAGGTGCTGCTTGAGCGCGGCTACCGGGTCGATCTCGTCACCGATGAGCGCGGCGACCGCTACGGCAGCAGGTTCCCGGCCGGGAAGACGCATATCGTGCCGGCCGCCACCGTCCGGGGCGGCAATCCGCTGTCCTACCTCAAGACAATGTGGGTGCTCGGCCTTGGCGTCATCCGCGCCTTCTTCCTGATCGGGCGGCTGAAGCCGCGCGTCGTGGTCGGTTTCGGCGGCTATCCGACGCTCACCCCGGTGATCGCGGCGGGCCTGAGGCGCGTCAAGACGGTGATCCACGACCAGAACGCGGTGATGGGCCGGGCCAACCGCCTGCTCGCCGGCCGGGTCGACGTCATCGCCACGAGCTTCCCCAAGGTCCATATGCTCGGCGAGGCGAACGCGGCGAAGGCCGTCCAGACCGGCGCGCCGGTGCGCGCCGCCGTCAAGGAGGCCGCCACGCCCTATGTCGCGCCATCGGAGGACGGGCCGTTCAACCTGCTCGTCTTCGGCGGCAGCCAGGGCGCGCGGATCTTTTCCGACGTGGTGCCCGGCGCGATCGCCCGGCTTGATGAAACGCTCCGCGCCCGGCTGACGCTTGTTCAGCAATGCCGCGAGGAGGATCTCGACCGGGTCCGATCGGCCTATCAGGCGATCGGCTTCGAGGCCGAATTGGCGCCGTTCTTCCCGGACCTGCCCAAGCGGATCGCCGATGCCCATCTCGTCGTCTCCCGCTCCGGCGCCTCCACAGTCGCCGAACTGGCGGTGATCGGCCGGCCGGGCATGCTGATCCCGCTGCCGCACGCAATCGACAACGACCAGCTTCTGAACGCGACGGCGCTCGCCCAGGCCAAGGGCGGCTGGCTGTTGCCGCAGCCGGCCTTCACGCCGCACCGGCTGGCCGAGGAACTGACCCAGCGCATGCGCGAGCCGCGGATGCTGGCGGACGCGGCGGCGGCTGCGAGCACCGTCGGCAATCCGATGGCCGCCGAAACGCTCGCCGACGTGGTCGCCGCGCTGGCCGACGGCCGGCCGGTCGAGGCGAAGGGGGCGAGCGTCGCATGAGACCGCCCGAAGACACCGGCGCCATCCACTTCATCGCCATCGGCGGCATCGGCATGAGCGGCATCGCCGAGATCCTGCTGGGGCGGGGATATGCGATTCAGGGCAGCGACATAGCCGACAGCGCTAACGTTAAACGTTTACGTGAGAAGGGTGCGACGGTCTTCGTCGGCCATGACGCGGCCCATCTCGGCGATGCGCGCGTCGTGGTGGTCTCCACCGCGATCAAGCCGGACAACCCGGAACTCGTCGCGGCGCGGGCGCGAGGCCTGCCGGTCATTCATCGTGCCGACATGCTGGCCGAACTGATGCGCGGCAAACGCGGCATCGCGGTCGCCGGCACCCATGGCAAGACCACGACGACGACGATGATGGCGGCGCTCACCGAAGCCGGCGGGCTCGACCCGACGGTCGTCAATGGGGGCATCATCACCGCCTGGGGCAGCAATGCCCGGATCGGCGAGGGTGATTGGATTGTCGTCGAGGCGGATGAATCGGACGGCTCGTTCCTCAAGCTGCCGTCGGAAATCGGCATCATCACCAATATCGATCCCGAACATCTCGACCACTTCGGCACCTTCGAGGCGATCCGGACGGCGTTCCGGGATTTCGTCCTGGGCCTGCCGTTCTACGGCTGTGCCGTCGTCTGCATCGATCATCCGGCGGTGCGCGACCTGTTGCCGGAATTGCGCGACCGGACGGTCCTGACCTATGGCGAGAGCGCGGACGCGGATATCCGGCTGGTCGACTTCTCCCACAGCGGCACCGGCACGGCGTTTTCCGTTGTCTTCGGTGATAGTGAACGCCTGGAAGGGATCACCCTGCCGGTTCCGGGCAAGCACAACGCGCTGAACGCGGTCGCGGCGATCGCGGTCGCCCGGCGGATCGGCATCGCGCCCGAGGCGATCGTTGCGGCCTTTCGGGACTATGAGGGCGTCAAGCGCCGCTTCACGCTTGCGGGTACGTGGAACGGCATTCGCATCTATGACGATTACGGCCATCATCCCGTCGAAATCGCCGCGGTGCTGTCGGCGGCCAAGGGGGCGGCTTCAGAATCGAGTGGCCGGGTCATCGCCGTCATGCAGCCGCACCGCTATACGCGGCTCTCCAGCCTGTTCGACGATTTCGCCGCCTGTTTCGCCGACGCCGATACGGTCTTCATCGCCGATGTCTACGAGGCCGGCGAAGCGCCGATCGCCGGGGCTGATCGCGACAGTCTCGTCACGGCGATCACCGCGACGGGGCATCGCGACGCCCGCGCGCTCTCGGGCCCCGAGGCGCTTGCCGACGAGATCGCCGCCGAGGCGAGGCCCGGCGATATCGTGATCTGTCTGGGCGCCGGCTCGATCACCCACTGGGCGCATGCGCTGTCCGGCGACCTCGCCGCGCTTCACGAGGGGGAGCCGGCATGAGCTTTGCCGATATCGTTCCCGACCTGAAGGCCGCGCTGCCCGACCTGCGCGGCCGGCTGACGGCGAACGCGCCGCTTGCGCCGCTCACCTGGTTTCGTGTCGGCGGTCCCGCGCAGGTGCTGTTCTCGCCGGCGGATGAGGCAGATCTCGCCTATTTCCTCGCCGGCATCGACGCCGACCTGCCGGTCACCGTGATCGGCCTTGCCTCCAACATGATCGTCCGCGACGGCGGCGTGCCGGGCATCGTCATCCGGCTCGGCCGCGGCTTCATGGAGATCAAGATCGAGCCGGAGCACCGGGTCCGCGCGGGCACCATCGTGCCGGACGTCAAGGTCGCGCGGGCGGCGGCGGAGGCGGGGATCGCCGGCCTGTCCTTCTTCCGCGGCATTCCCGGCTCGATCGGCGGCGCGCTCAGGATGAATGGCGGGGCCTATGGCGGCGAGACGGTCGACGTGCTGATCGAGGCGCGGGCGGTTGATCGCGCAGGGACCGTCCATGTCGCGAAGGCGGCCGATCTCAACATGACCTATCGCCATTCCGGCGCGCCGGACGACTGGATCTTCACCGAGGCACTGTTCCAGGGGCAGCCCGGCGACCGCGACGCGATCCTGGCGGAAATGGATGCGATCACCGAGCGCCGCGAGGCCTCGCAGCCGGTCAAGAGCCGCACCGGCGGATCGACCTTCAAGAACCCGCCGGGCGGCAAGTCCTGGCAGCTCATCGACGCGGCCGGCTGCCGCGGCCTGCGGATCGGCGGGGCGCAGGTGTCCGAGAAGCATTGCAACTTCCTGATCAATACCGGCGAGGCGACGGCGGCCGACATCGAGCGGCTCGGCGAAACCGTCCGCGCCCGCGTCGAGGAGACCAGCGGGGTCACGCTGGAGTGGGAAATCAGGCGCATCGGGGTGCCGGCAGTCGGCGAGGAGGGGAACCCACAATGAGAAAGCACGTCGCGGTTCTGATGGGCGGCTGGTCGGCGGAGCGGCAGGTGAGCCTCGATACCGGCATGGCCTGCGCCGAGGCGCTGGAGGGCGAGGGCTACAAGGTCAGCCGCGTCGATGTCGACCGCACCCTGCCGAAGGTGCTGGCCGATCTCGAACCCGATGTCGTCTTCAATGCCCTGCACGGGCCGAACGGCGAGGATGGCACCGTGCAGGGCCTGCTCGAGATCATGGGGCTCCCCTATACCCATTCCGGCGTCGCTGCCTCGGCCATGGCGATGAGCAAGTCGGTGTCGCGGGCGATGTTTGCGGCAAGCGGCATACCCATAGCCGAGGGCAAGCTGGTCAACCGGCTGGCGGCGGCCAGGGATCACGTCTATCCGCCGCCCTATGTCGTCAAGCCCGAGGCGCAGGGCTCCAGCGTCGGCGTGCTGATCGTGCGCGAGGACCAGGAACATCCGCCGCAGGAGCTGTTTTCCGAGGATTGGGCCTTCGGCGACACGGTGCTTGCCGAACGCTTCGTGCACGGCCGCGAACTGACCTGTGCGGTGATGGGCGATGTGGCGCTCGGCGTTATCGAAATCGTGCCCACGCACACCTTCTACGACTACGATTCGAAGTACCTGCCGGGCGGGTCGAAACACATCCTTCCCGCCGACCTTAAACCAAATATTTACCAAACGGTGCAGAAGCTAGCGCTACAGGCGCATCAGGTGCTCGGCTGCCGTGGTGTGAGTCGGGCGGACTTCCGCTTCGATGACCGTGCCGAGGGAACGTCCGGCCTCGTCTGCCTCGAGGTCAATACGCAACCCGGCATGACCGAGACATCCCTGGTGCCAGAGATGGCGGCCCATGCAGGGCATTCTTTCGGCGACCTGGTTCGCTGGATGGTGGAGGACGCATCGTGCGATCGTTAGGCGGCGGCCTGCGACAGATCGAGGATACAGCGCAAACCGGCGGCGCCGGACCGCGCCGGCTCGTCTATACGAACCTGCCCCGCAAGGCGGAGGCGCCGCGCGAAGGCTCCGCCAATGACGTCCCCTTACGTGACGTTCCAAGGCGCCGCCCGCCGCGCGGCGGGCTGGGGCGGCTTCTGGCGCCGCTCGACGATTTCTCGCTGCCGCCGCGGCTGGGGCTCTATCTTGCCGCCGCGCTGATGGCCGGCGCGGGGCTCTACGGCGCGTTTCTGGGCGGCCACGTGGCGAGCGCCCGGGCGGGAATCGGCGGCGCTTTCGACCAGGTGACGGCCCGCGCGGGCCTGGCGGTGCAGTCCGTCGTCATCACCGGCCATGCGGAAGTGCGCGAGGCGGACATCCTGCGGGCGCTTGAAATCGGCGACTCGACCTCGCTTCTGACCTTCGATGCCCATTGGGCGCGCCAGCGCCTGGGCGAGATCGCCTGGGTGAAGAGCGCCACCGTGCAGAAGCTGCTGCCCGGCACGCTGCGCATCGATATCGTCGAGCGCCAGCCCTACGCGCTGTGGCAGCTCGGCGGCATCGTCTCGATCATCGATCGCGACGGCGAGGTGATCGGCGAACTGGGCGATGAGCGCTTCGCCACCCTGCCGCTGGTCGTCGGCTCGGGCGCCAACACGCGCATCGACGACCTGATGGCGATGATCGAGCCCTATCAGGCCGTTTCGACCCGGCTCCGCGCGGCGGTCCGCGTCGCCGACCGGCGCTGGAACCTGAAACTCGACAACGGCGTCGAGATCCGGCTGCCGGAAACCGAACCGGGCGCGGCGCTGGCCGTTCTTGAAGACCTTGCCGAAGACCATGGCCTGATGGCGCGCGACATCGTGCTGATCGACCTGCGTCTTGCCGACCGGGTGGTGGTGCGGCTGTCCGACGAGGCGGCCGTCCAGCGCAACGCGGCCATCAAGGCGCGGGGCGCGGCGAAGTCCCGAAAGGGGCAGGACACGTGAGCGCCAAGGGCACCCACTGGTTGCCACGAGCCCGGCCGCTGGGGGCGGGCCGGTCGCAGATCGTCGCCGTCCTCGATATCGGTTCGAGCAAGATCTGCTGCCTGATCGCCAAACTCAGACCACAGCGCGGCGTCGATATCGGCGACCGGACCCATTCGATCGAGGTGATCGGGGTCGGCCATCAGCGCGCGACGGGCGTGAAACGCGGCGCGATCGTCGACATGGAGGCGGCCGAGCGGGCCGTCCGGCTCGCCGTCGACGCGGCCGAGCGGATGGCCGGCGTGACGGTCGAGAGCGTCGTCGTCAACGTCTCCTCGGGACGGCTCGCCAGCGACCATTTCGCCGCCCGCGTCGCCGTCTCCGGCGAGGCGGTGAGCGGCGACGACATCCAGCGGGTGCTGGAGGCCGGGCGCTCGCACACGGTGCAGCCGGACCAGGTCGTCCTGCATTCGCTGCCGATCGCCTTCACGCTGGACGAGACCGGCGGCATCCGCGATCCGCGCGGCATGGTCGGCCGGCAGCTCGGCATCGACATGCATCTGGTCACCGCCCAGGCCGCCCCGGTTCGCAATCTCGTGCTGTGCGTCGAGCGCAGCCACCTGCATGTCGACGCGGTGGTGGCAAGCCCCTATGCCTCCGGCCTTGCGGCCCTTTCCAGCGACGAACTGGAGCTCGGCTCGGCCTGCATCGACCTGGGCGGCGGGACGACCACCTTCGGGGTCTTCGCCTATGGCCGCTTCGTGTGCACCGACGCGGTCGCGCTCGGCGGCCATCACGTGACGATGGACCTGGCGCGCGGCCTGTCGACCTCGATCGAGGCGGCCGAACGAATCAAGACGCTCTATGGCAGCGCCATGGGGGCGGGCTCGGACCATCGCGACATGATTTCGGTGCCGCTGGTGGGCGAGGGCGACATTCCCGGCGCCAACCAGGTGCCGCGCTCGGTCGTCACCGAGATCATCCGGCCGCGCATCGAGGAAATCCTCGAACTGGTCCGCGACCGGCTGCGGGCGACACCGTTTTCCAGCCTCGGCGGGCGCCGGGCGGTCTTGACCGGGGGGACGAGCCAGCTTCCCGGCGTCGCCGACCTGGCCGAACGGATCATTGGCTACAAGGTGCGGATCGGGCGGCCGATCGGCGCCTCGGGACTTCCCGATTCCGGCCGCGGCCCGGCCTTTGCGACGACGGTCGGGCTGTTGGTCTATCCGCAACTGGCCGGGATCGAGCGGCACGAACGCTCGGGCCGGCGCATCGCGGTGGCGGGAGAAGAAGGCTATCTGGCACGGGTCGGCAACTGGATCCGCGACAGTTTTTGAGTGGCCTCCGCGGCGGAGGCTTGATTTTGGACAGGAGCCCAGGGGTCGGGCTTTTAGAGATGCGAGTGAAGGACGCGACAACGCCATGACCATCAACCTCAAGATGCCGGATCTGACGGAACTAAAACCAAAGATCACCGTGTTCGGCGTCGGCGGTGCCGGCGGCAACGCCGTCAACAACATGATCGAGTCGGGCCTGTGCGGGGTCGATTTCGTGGTCGCCAACACCGATGCCCAGGCGCTGACCATGTCGGCATCCGAGCGCATCGTGCAGATGGGCGTGGCGATCACCGAGGGCCTGGGCGCCGGCTCGCAGCCGGAGGTCGGCCGGGCGGCGGCCGAGGAGGCGATCGACGAGATCAACGATCACCTGAACGGCTCGCACATGGTGTTCATCACCGCCGGCATGGGCGGCGGCACCGGCACCGGCGCGGCACCCGTCATCGCGCAGGCGGCCCGCGACATGGGCATCCTCACCGTTGGCGTCGTCACCAAGCCGTTCGATTTCGAGGGCAAGCGCCGGATGCGGGTCGCCGATGGCGGTATCGAGAGCCTGCAGCAGAGCGTCGATACCCTGATCGTCATTCCCAACCAGAACCTGTTCCGCATCGCCAACGAGAAGACCACCTTCGCCGAGGCCTTCTCGATGGCCGACCAGGTGCTCTATTCGGGCGTTGCCTGCATTACCGACCTGATGGTCAAGGAAGGCCTGATCAATCTCGACTTCGCCGACGTGCGCGCCGTCATGCGGGCGATGGGCAAGGCGATGATGGGCACCGGCGAGGCAACCGGTGACAGCCGGGCGATCCAGGCCGCTGAAGCCGCGATCGCCAATCCGCTGCTCGACGAAACCTCGATGCGCGGCGCGCGCGGCCTCTTGATCTCGATCACCGGCGGCAACGACCTGACCCTGTTCGAGGTCGACGAGGCGGCAACCCGGATCCGCGAGGAGGTCGATACCGACGCCAACATCATCCTGGGCGCGACCTTCGACGACAGCCTCGACGGCGTCATCCGCGTCTCCGTCGTTGCGACCGGCATCGACCAGGCCGCAACGGTTGCCGAGCGGGCCGCCGAGGAATCGATCGCCGACCTGACCGCGCGCCTGCGCGCCCGCACCGCCAAGGCCGGGCAGGCCCCGGCAGCGGCGGCTGCCGCCGAGCAGGCCGCGCCGGCACCGGCCGCGATGATCGAAGCCGTCGAGGAGGCCGTCGCCGCGCCGATCGCCGAACAGGCTCCGGCACCCGCCCCGGCGGCTCACCGGGCTGCTCACCAGGCGGCCCCCACGCATCCGCAGGCTGCCCCGGCGGCGCAGGACGCCGGTGTCCAGATCAGCCGGATGGAACCGCCGGCGATCCCGCAGATCGCCGAGGGGCCGCAGGCCGTGGCGCCCGAGCAGGCGGACGGCTATGAGGCCGCCTTCGTTCCGCCGGCGGCAAGCCGGCCCGAAAGCGCCCAGCCGCGCATGCCGCGGATCGAGGACTTTCCGCTGATCGCGCAGAAGGAAATGCAGGCGAAGACCGGCGAGACGGAAGAGGGCCAGGAAGACCGGCGCAGGCCGGGCCTGTTCCAGCGTCTGGCCGCCGTCGGCCGTGGCCGCCGGGACGAGCAATCCGAATCGGTTCCCGCCCCGCAGCCGGTCGCCGAATCAGCGCCGGTCGAAGAGCCGGCTTCGGACTATGCCAAGCGCCCTGTTGCCGCGATGCAACAGGACGTGCCGCAATCGCGCCATCCGGCGCCCCAGCCGGCCGCCGCGCCGGTTGCGCCCCAACCCGTGCCGCAGCACGCGCCGCAGGTCGCCAATGCGCCCCGCAGGCCGGCCGCGATGGATGACGACCAGTACGAAATCCCTGCATTTCTGCGGCGTCAGGCGAATTAGGCGAAGGGTTTGAAATACGGTCCGTGAGGCCGGCGAAACAGGGCGGCCTCACGGACCGGAGAGATTTGTTACAAAACGGACGGTTATGCGTAACAGACCGTAAAAAAGCGTGATTTGGCGTCCGCGCACCCAGCCGGTATTACATTCGGCCAACTCAGGGGGTTCAATCAAAAGGCTATCTTTCGAAGCCAGCCTTGCGGCGGAAAACGGGCTTGAACAAAACGCCCGATATCGCCCTAACCGGTTTCAAGCCTCTTTGATCTGGACGGGACTCCGATCCACCAAGGCCGCGGGGGCGGCCGGATCGGAAAACAGCGCGGGACTTCATGAAGGCGCATTCGCAGACGACTTTGCGGGACCGTGTGTCCCTGTCCGGTGTAGGTGTTCACAGCGGCGCGGCCTGCGCGGTGACGCTCCTCCCGGCCGATCCGGATACCGGTATCGTTTTCCTCAAGAGTGTCGATTTCCTCAAGAGTGTCGATGACGCGGCGGTGGACATCGAGGTCGCCGCGATCCACGGCAATGTCGTCGCGACCACCCAGTGCACCGTTCTCGGCAGCAAGGATGCGGGCACCATCGCCACGATCGAGCACCTGATGGCGGCCTTTGGCGGCTTAGGCATCGACAATGCCGTCGTCGAGTTGTCCGGTGACGAGGTCCCGGTGATGGATGGCAGTTCGGAAGCCTTCGTCGAGGCGATCCGCCAGGTCGGCGTCCGCCGCCAGTCCGCCCGCCGCCGCTACATCAGGGTCGTCAAGCCGGTCCGCGTCGAGATCGGTGATTCGGTCGGCGAGCTGCTGCCCAGCGACAATCGCGTTTTCGAGGTGGAGATCGACTTCGCCGATACGATCATCGGCCGCCAGGCCTATGTCTACGACGCCGAGGAAGGCGATTTCGGGCAGGATATCGCCCGGGCCCGGACCTTCGGCTTCATGGCCGATGTCGAGAAGTTCTGGGCCAAGGGGCTGGCGCTCGGCGCCTCGCTGGAAAACACCGTCGCGATCGGCGACGACCAGGTGATCAACCCGGAAGGCCTGCGCTTTGCCGACGAGTTCGTCCGCCACAAGGTGCTCGACGCCATTGGCGACCTGATGCTGGCCGGCGCGCCGATCCTCGGCCATTTCCGCAGCTACCGGGGCGGCCACAAGCTCAACAGCGCCGTCGTCAAGGCGCTTCTGGCCGACCGCAGCGCCTGGGAGTGGTCGAGCATTCCCGCCCGCCGCGAAGCGACCCAGGCCGATGTCGGCGCCATGCTGCCGGCCGCAGCGCTCGGGCCGAACGTCACCTGACCCTGCGCCGCCTCCTCGGAGGTCATCCCCGGACGTGTTCCACTGCTGTCCGGTTGAATTCCGACGGCATGGAAGCGGTATCTTGGCATCGCGTGCCAATCACTCTTGCTGTCATTGCCGGGCTTGTCCCACTGCTGTCCGGTTCAGCGGGGGCTTTGGTTTTCAGCTTTTCCACCCCCTCGGCTGTCATGCCCGGACGTGTTCCACTGGTGTCCGGTTCAGCGGGGATGTGCTTTGGTTTTCGGCCTGACCACCCCCTCGGAGGTCATCCCCGGACTTGTTCCGGGGACCCATGAACACCATCGCCAGCGGAGGTGTTCATGGATTGCCGGGACAAGCCTGGCAATGACGCGGAGGGGTAGCAGCGAGCCTGGAACCTC